>DAOSEK010000001.1:0-147539 GCA_035363095.1 Candidatus Woesearchaeota archaeon
GTAGTAGTAGTAGTAGTAGTAGTAGTAGTAGTAGTAGTAGTAGTAGTAGTAGTAATAATAATAATGATGATAGTAATTAGTTACTGTTACTTGGAATGACCCTAAACAGTTGCTTTCAAAGTAATACCTTAAATTCAAATTTAATTTTTCAACAACAAATGATTAGTTTTGGTATAATCGCAGTAGTGGGTATTTTTACTCTAAAAGGTAATTTTAAGTTATTTATTAATATGAAGTTATTTGTGACTGTAGTAAAATAGCATTTTATCTAAGTCATCATTATCTAGCCTACAAAATCCAAATCTTGCAAATTGGATTATATCGTTTGTTTTTAATGATTTGATGGAATTTTCTGCAACACATTTTATTTTATTGGCATCAGGCATCATTACTGCTACATCTATATTTGAATTATTGTCAGGTAACCAGTGTATTATGATTGAATCTTTTGGAAATTTATCGTATTCTTTTGAGTGAAATTCAAATCCGTTTTTTGTTTTGATGAAGTTTATACAATCAATTAGTCTGTATATTTTTCCCTCTTCAAGCTTTTCGAAGTCAGATTTTTCTATGATAAAATCTTCGTTTGTTTCAAATGTTCTTTCACCCATATCTTTGGCTGGATGTTTTTTTATTTTTATAATCTCTGAGGGTGCGTTTGATATTTTGATTTTTATGGGCTCTTTTATTAGAAAGAATCTTGGAACGGATGCATCAAGGAACTTTCTGTTTGCTGAGCTAATTAAGGTCCAATTAAGATTTGTTGGTGTTGGGGATAGGCCTACTTGTTTTGCAAGCTCCAAGAATGTTTCTTTTATTATTCCTCTTCTTTTTAGGGCCTTAACTGTAACAAGCCTTGGGTCATCCCAACCTAAAAGCTTTCCTGATTCTATCATTTCTCTTATTTCACGGCCTTGGGTTGTTGCGCCCTCAACATTAAACCTCCCATATTGGATTATTGTTTGTTTGTTTAGGCCAAATAAATCTTTTATGTAATCCTGAAGCTCTATTCTCATTGAACCGAACTCGTTACTTCTCAAAACGTGAGTGATGCCACAAAGATGTTCTTCAATTGAATTTTCAAAGTCATACATTGGCCAAGCAAAGTACTTTGTGCCTTGTTTGTAGTGAGGGGTTTTTATTATTCTGAAGATGCTTGGATCTCGCATTACAAAATTATTAGATTTCATATCTATTCTTAAACGAAGTGTACATTTTCCTTCTTCGTATTCTCCGCTTTTCATTTTTCCCCAATCGCTAAGATTTTTTTCTTTTGATGCTTTTGAACATTCACAAGAGATTCCTTTGGCTCTTAAATCACTGATTGTTTCTTTTTGGCAAAAACAAACGTACGCTTTGTCAGTGTCTATCGCCTTTTTTGCATAGTCATAAAAGATTTCCATATCATCTGAGACATAAACAGTTTTATCTGGAGTTATTCCAATGTATTCAAGGCTTGCAAGGCAGTCGTTTACGTAATCCCAGTTTGATTTCCCTGGGTTTGTGTCTTCAAATCTAAGGATACTTCTACCCTGATATTTTTTTGCGTAGATATAGTTTATGAGAAATGATAATGCATGCCCTATATGGCTATATTTTGATGGCTCAGGAGGGATTCGAGTTACTACTTTTCCCATTACAGCGTTTGGGAGCTCGTTAAAGTCTTTTTTGTGTTTTACTGATAAGTTTTCAAATCGCTGTTTGTCTTTTGCTTTTAGCTCTTCTTTTATTTGCTCAGGGGTGAGTGATGAGATTAGGGATATTGATTCATCGATTAGAGGTTGCCATGTAGATATAGTGTCTTTAAGTGAAGGGTCAATTGCAATTACTTTTCCAATGATAGCTCCTTTGTTTGCGTTACCATTATGTTTGGATGCGTTTTCAAGTGAAAAGATGTAAATCTTCTCTTTTAGTTCTTCATTGTTCATTTTTTATCATCTTTTAATTTTTTATTTAAATTTTCTTTGAAAAATCTGTTTTGGGTTTTAGTAGTGGTATTTTTAATTGTAATATTTTTGGTTTTATAAATATAAGCCTTTTCTTTTTAAATTAGTGCAGTATTATTGTGTTTTTTGGGGTAATGGCAAATTATTTAAATTAGGTATGTATGTATGAATATTATGGCTAATGATGAGAAATGTATATTTTGTAATATTGGTCTTGGTAAGATTAAGTCAAGGAAGGTTTTTGAAGATGAAATAATATGCGCTTTTTTAGATATTAACCCTGCAAATCCAGGGCATGTGCTTATTATCCCTAAAGAGCACTATCAGATTCTACCAATGGTCCCAAGTGATGTTGTTGGTCATATGTATAATATTGCAAAAAAGATTTCTATGGTCATGTTTTCTGAGATTGGAAGTGAAGGAACAAGCTATTTAATTGCAAATGGCATGTCTGCGGGGCAAAAGGCGCCACATGTGATTATGCATGTAATTGCAAGGTTTGAAGCAGATAATATTGGTCTTGTCCCAGAGACTTTTGAGGTGACTGATAAGGATATTGATAAAATTCAATCCAAGATTAGTGAATCTTTAATTAAGGTTTTTGAGGGAAAAGGGGTTTTGGATAAAAAAACCAAGAGTGAAAAAAGTGAGGAAAATGATGTTATTAGAGATGACAGCGTTGATGAAATGGAAGAAGATAGTAAACCTGATGATGAGAATCAAGATGAAGATGATAATGGTGGTGAAGATATAGACAGTAATAAAGATCCAGATGATGATAATGAAGAAGAAGATGATGGTTTGGAATCTAAGTTTGATAGAGAGCAAAGGGATAAAAAAGAGATAGATATTGATAAAATTGCTAATTTGTTTTTAAAATGAGCGAAAAATGTATTATTTGTGATAGGATTAGTGAAGGTCTTGGTGTGGTTTATAGTGATAATGATATTGCTATTATTATACCGCCAGAGATAGTTTGTGATGGCCATCTTTTTGTTACGCCTATTAAGCATCATTCTATTTTTGAAAATCTACCTGATGATGTTTGTGCTAATCTTTGTGATATTGCAAATAAGGCAAGTTTGGTGTTAGTGGATGCTTTGAAGTGCACAGGAACAAATCTTTTGGTGCAAAGTGGAAAACCTGCAGGTCAGAAGTTTTCTCATACGGGAATTAGTATTATTCCAAGGTTTGATAATGATAATCTTAATCTTGTGTGGACCCCAAGGTCTTTGTCAGAAGAGGATTTTTCAATGGTTGAATTGAAACTTAAGAATGCCTGTGGAGGACTTTTTGTGAAAAAAGAGGAGAGCAAGAAGGTTTTTTCAGAGGGAAAAACTGAGATTATTGATTCAAGTGAAAACAAGGAAAATCTTATGATTAAACATTTGGATAGGATTCCTTAAATAAATTGTGTTGTTTGAGTTGTGAAAATTTGAAAGGGTTATATTTGTTTGGCATGATAATTTTTAAGATGATAGATTTATTTTTTAATATATTTATGTTCTAAATATTATTTCAATATTATTGCAACAATAGTATAGAATGGTAAGTATTTAACTTGTGAATATGACTACTACAACCTAATCCATAGCCTTTTCATCATTAGGTGCGTGAGTGAAATGCGTGAGTGATTATGTAGCTTGTTCATATGATTATAAACTAGATTGCTATGTAAGTTATGCGTGTAGGTGTAAGAAAATATAAATTTTTTTTATTTGTTGGTTATATTAATTTTTTAGTCTAGAATTTTTAGTGAAATCTTTAATCCATAAATTATAGAAAGCATCCTAAATAGATAGTTTTAAGATTAATCTTTTATTGAATTTATTTTTGTTAATTTACCTATTTAATCAGTATCTTCTTATTTTAGCCCAAAAAATGAAAAACATCGGCATAATGATAAGGGGTCTCGTGAATATTCGAGGTTAATCCTTGCAGGAATTCGTCATTCGCATACTTTGGCATTTCAAGCCAAAGTAAGAATAGACGGATTCATGAAATCAAAGTATGCGAGATTTTCAAGGATTTTTACGAAATTCAAAAATAACTCATAACATCTGAAAGTATGAATTAAGGGTAGTGATGCTCGTAATGATAATTACATGGAAATAAATAGGGTTAATCATGGTAATGATAAGAAGGTAATGATAATGATTATAATAGAATGATAATTAGAAGATGAGAAGGAGAATAACAATAATAATAGTTACATTAGTTATATTTTACTTTTGTCCTAGACTAAATTATGACAATATTTATATATTTGAAAATGAAAAATCATTGAATTAATGTTGCTGAATTTAAAAAGGTGGTAAAATTGAATAAAAAAGGAAATGTTATTGTTGCTTCAATTGTGATTATATTTGCAGTGATTGCTGTTTTTTTGGCGTATGAGAATGTTTCAACGAAAACAACCTATGAAGGTGATAAGATCACAGGAATGGCTACTGCAAAATCTTGTGTTTTTAGTTTTCAGTGCAATGATAATGACCCTTGCACTACGGATAGATGTATTTTTGGAAGATGTACGAATAGACCTAAGTGTGGAAATGGGTATTCTTGCGTTAATGGTAAATGTATAAGCTTAAAAGAAGTTGCATGTGAAAACAAAGAGTGTGGTGTGGTGAATCTTTTAGGTATTAATTATAATTGTGGTAGTTGCCAAACAGGATATAGTTGTAATGATAGTGTTTGTTTAAAAGATCATGTACAACAAGAAATACAATCAGATGATAGTTGTACTCCTGTTTGCTACATACACCAAGAGCAGTTGTGTGGTCTGAATGGGAGTTGTGATGGTTGTGATTGGAAGTTTAAACGCCAAAGAGTAGGAGATTGTGAATACAGTGAATTTGAAAGAGGAACAATCAAAAGTTTCTCAAAGGTGGGGGGTGAAATTTATGAATCTGATTCTGATTACCCTGATGAATGTATTGTTTCTAGAGATGGAAAACATTATGTAAGGCAAGCTTATACTAGTGGAACTCTCTATATAGCTTATTTAGATTCATATTGTCATGGCGAAATATGTCAAGACGGAGTTTGTCTAACAAACGTGTCAGAGTGTGTTCATGATGATGATTGTGAAGACCTACCAATTGGACAAAAATACTGTGCTAGTAATGAAGAAGTTGTGCAAAAATATCAAAACAGGTCTTGTGTAGATAGTAAATGTGTAGATGGTGAAGTTTATACATTGACCAGAAATTATTGTTTTCGTAGCGTTTGTCAATCTGGAGAATGTGTTGCTTATTGTAAACCAAATTGCGAAGGGAAAAAATGTGGAGATTCTGATGGATGTGGAGGAATTTGCAAGGGATGTGATAGTGTTACAAGGACAAAATGTTCGGTTGATGGAACTGAAATTTTAAACGTAACTGAAAATTATGTTTGTACTTTGGGAAGAGACAACCGATACAGATGCACTTATCATAATGAAAGTAATACCCCTATCAGTTGCGGTAGTGGAAGAATATGTCAAGATGGTGCTTGTGTTAATAACTATTGTTATTGCTCAGGATGGGACCCACGGAATGTGGCTTGTGCATCTGGATATTACCCTGATTGCTATATGAGTTCTGCGTGTAGGTGTAAGAAAATATAAATTTTTTTTATTTGTTGGTTATGATTTTTATCTGAGTTTTTGCACAAAATATATAAATTAAGGGCTATCACTCGAGATAAGTAGCATCATAATCGCAATTCATCTTAGGTAATTTACCCGATGAGATTATTACTATTTTTTAGGGGTTATAATTTAATGATATGCAAGATAAGATAATGTTTGTTTAGCAGTATATGCTAAAGGTCGCATACGAAGTGTCGCTTGATGCTCCACTTATCGCGACCTCGAAAAAGCTTTAACATTGAGTGTAGAACAAGATAATGTTTGTTTAGCAATATATGCTGAGGTCGCATACGAAGACTCGTTTCACTCGTCTTGTCGCGACCTCGAAAAAGCTTTAACATTGAGTGTAGAACAAGATAATGTTTGTTTAGCAATATATGCTGAGGTCGCATAACTTGGTAGTGCGCAGGCCTTGAGAGCCTGTCCCTTCGGGGGTTCTGGGTTCAAATCCCAGCCTCAGCGTTTATTGTTTTTGTGGTTGGCGTCTGGGCCTGCTTAAGGAAAAATATAAAATAGGTGTAATTTATGGAAATTGAAAAGAATTCAAAGGTTAGTGTTGAGTATACTGGAACATTAGAGGATGGCTCTGTTTTTGATTCTAATGTAGGAAAAGAACCACTTAAATTCCTTGCAGGGACAGGCATGGTTATTAAAGGATTTGACGATGCTGTGCTTGGTAAAAGTAAAGATGATGAGATAGAGGTGAAGATTGAGCCAAGAGATGCTTATGGCGAAAAAAACGAACAGTTGGTTCAGACTATTCCCTTAAACGCGATACCTGAAAAGATTCCTAAAGAGATTGGGGTTGTAATGCAGATTAAATTTCCTGATGGGAATATGGGATTTGCGACTATCATAAATATTGAAGGAGAAACTGTTACTATTGATATGAATCATCCTTTAGCAGGCCAAACCCTTAATTTTAAGATTAAGATTATTAGTGTAGAAGAAGCAAGTAAAGAAGAAATTGAGCATGGTCATATCCATAATTAGACACGAGTTAAAAAAACTAATGAGCACATAGCATTGCTTTTTACTCTAAAGAATTTTTAAATTGTTTTAGTTCTTTTTCTATTTCTTCTACGTTTTGGGCAATAGATATTTTATATCTGAACTGTTTTGAGTTAGCTACACCTTGAAGAAATGAAAGAATGTGGGTTTTTAACGCGTTAATCTCTCTTTGTCTTGGTTCTTTTAGTTCTGAGAGGTATTTTTTGTATTTTTCGATTATATTAAATATCTTGTAGGGTTCTTTTATTGAGTCTATTTTTGTTTTGATTTCATTAAATATTAATGGATTTGTCCCAGCAGTTCTTCCGATCATTACTGAATCGCAAAGTGTTTCGGATTTTAGTTTTTGATAATCAGAGTTATTCTTAACATCGCCGTTTCCGATTATTGGAACTTTTGAGATATTTTTTATTTCTTTTATAGCATTCCAATCTGCAATTCCGGAGTATTTTTGTTCGACTGTTCTTGGATGGATTGCTATTGCATCGACCCCTGCTTTTTCGGATAATTTTACTACTTCTTTTGTTACAATGTTATTTTCAAAACCAAGCCTTATTTTTATTGTTAGGGTGATATTTAATGACTTTTTTAGAGTTTTTATTATTGAGGCGATTTTTTTAGGCTCTTTTAAAAGATATGAGCCACCTTTTGATTTTAAGACTTTTGGAGCAGGGCATCCGCAATTTATATCGATTAGATCACAGTAATCTTTGGCAAGGGTTGAAGCTTTTAAGAAATCATTTTCATCATAACCGAAAAGCTGGATTGCAACGGGTCTTACTTTTGAGATTATTGAAAATAACTCTTGGGCTTTTTTGGGTTGAAATATTATGGATTTTACTGATAGTAATGGCGTATATGTTAGGTCTGCTCCAAGTTCTAAGCATAGCTTTCTAAAGGCAGTATCGTTATATAAAGACATTGGAGCAAGGACTAATTTGTCTTTAAAGTCAAACGCTAAATCTGTTTGGGTTTTTTGTTCTTTTTTCATTTTGGTTATGTTGATTAAGTTTTTTTTAGTTTGAATTGTTTAGAGGTAATAAAACAAAACTTATTTAAATCAGTTGGGTTTTTCTTGAGTATCGGTGGGGCGGTAGCTCAGCTGGGAGAGCACACGGCTGAAGACCGTGGGGTCGGGGGTTCAAGTCCCCCCTGCCCCATCTTTATTTATTTCTCGGAGGATAAACTGCTTAGATTTAAAGGCTATTTGAAAGGTAAAAAGTATAGTCCAAAGTATATACAAAATTGCTTAAAAAGGAATTTTTGTGAGTATAAAAACTCCAGTTTTTTTCTTTGATTTCATGAAATACAGCATCATTTCGCATACTTTGGCAAATAGAAAAGCATACCTCATGTTTCAACATGAGGACTTGGTATACTTTTCAGTGATCAACAACCTAGCTTAATGTAGCGCATGCTTTTATATTACCAACATGCCTTGCCCTTTAGGGCAAGGTTGTTGATTTTTCAAGCCAAAGTAAGAATGGACGGATCCATGCAAGGATTAACCTCGACTATTTACGAGATACCTCGGGATTTATGCCGAGGTTTTTCATCTTGTGTAATTCTGTTTATTTGTATAATTTGGTCTTTATTTAGCTTTTAGATTGAAGTAAGAAGAGGATGATTCACTTAATGATTAGTCTCTACTATCCGTAGGATAATTCGGCTTTACAACGAGATTTTTCATTATAATTTTTTATTAAGAAAAATTAAGAGAATCTTATAATAATTATTTAAGCCAAAAGAATATACTCATCTTTGTTTAAGAAATATGTAGAAATATGTATAATTTATCCGAAAATTTAATAACTAAAGCTTTCTTTTTATAGCTATTGTTAAATAATTTGTGTGAATGATTTTTAAAAGAATGGAATTCAATAAAATAGATAGGGCAAGGTATGCATCAATGGTTGATTTTTTAAATGAGAATCATCTAAATACTGTTTGTATTGAGGCAAATTGTCCTAATAGGTATGGATGTTTCTCTAAGGGCAATGCTACATTTATGATTTTGGGAAATATTTGCACAAGAAATTGTTCTTATTGTAATGTTGTGTCAGGAAAACCTAAAGAGATTGATTATGATGAGCCTAAGAGGATAGCTAAGGCTGTTAAAATGCTTGAGTTAGACTATGTTGTTATTACTTCTGTTTCAAGAGATGACCTTAAGGATTTTGGGGCTAATGCATTTGTTGATTGTGTTAATGAGATAAGAAAGATTTCACCTAACACAAAAGTTGAGGTGCTGGTTCCTGATTTTTGTAAGAATCTTGATTTAATTAAAGCGGTTGTTAAATCAGGACCAGTTGTTTTTAATCACAATATCGAGGTTGTTAAAAGACTTTTTCCTATTCTTAGGAAGGCAGGATTTTATGATACTTCTTTAGAAGTTCTTAGATTTGCAAAATCTTTAGATCGGAAAATGTATGTAAAATCAGGGCTTATGGTGGGACTTGGAGAAAGCATCACTGAGGTTTTTGAGACCATTAAAGATTTAAAATATGTTGGATGCGACTTTTTATCTGTAGGGCAATACCTATCTCCTTCAGAAAAACATGCGAGAGTTATTAAATTTTATAGCGATAAGGAGTTTGAGGATATTAAAATATTTGCTTTGAATCAAGGATTTTTACATGTTAAATGTGGAAGATATGTAAGAAGCTCTTTTATGGCAGAAAGTTATATAAAAGGGATTTGATTAATATGAATATGTTTGAAAATTTTTTTATTGTTTTTTGAGAGTATATTTTTAAAAATTTGGTGAGAATGGATAATTTAAGGCTTATTAGGTATAGCGAAAATGATGGTTTTTTGAATATGGCTATTGATGAGGCTTTGATTAACCTTGTGTCTGATGAAAAGTCTCAAGCTACTATTAGGTTTTATGGCTGGAAGCCTAATTGTGTTTCAATTGGGTTTTTTCAATCTATTAATGATGAGGTTAATTTGGATATGGCCAAAAAACTTGGCGTTGATATTGTTAGGAGATATACTGGTGGGGGCGCAGTTTTTCATCATGATGAGATTACTTATTCTATAATATTGCCGGAAAGGTTTGTTTCAAGCGATATTATTGAGTCTTATTCTAAGATTTGCAAAGGGGTTATTTTTGGGCTGAATAATTTGGGACTAAATGCTAGTTTTAAACCTATTAATGATATTATTGTTAATAATAAAAAGATTTCAGGTAATGCTCAAACAAGAAAACGGGGTGTTTTGCTTCAACATGGCACAATCTTAATAGATGTTGACTTAAATAAGATGTTTTCTTTACTTAAGGTTAGCAAAGAAAAAATAAGCGACAAGGATATTGATAACGCTAGGGAGAGGGTTACTTGGGTGAAAAGAGAGATTGGTAAAGATATTGGATTAAAAGATGTTGAAAATTGCCTTATTGAGGGCTTTTCTAAAGCAATGGAATGCGATTTAGTGGAAGGTTTACTTCAACCAGAAGAGATGGATTTAGCACTTAAGTTTTCAAAAGAAAAGTATTGCACAAATGAATGGAATTTTTGGAGATAGAGTTAAATTGGAAATAAGAAAAAAGGATTTGAAGGTTTTAAATGGAAAGCTTATAAGGCTTATTGGAGAGTTTGATAATGGCAAATTGAAAGGAATAAAGGTTTGTGGGGATTTTTTTATTCATCCTGAGGAAAGTGTTCTTTTTTTGGAAGAGGAAATTCTTAGTGGAAAAACTTATAGGGAGTCAGTTCTGAGTTGGTATGAAAAGTACTCGCCAAAGATTATTGGTTTTGAAATTGAGGATTTGATTTGTGCTCTTGAGTGTTTGAATTAGTTAAATTGGACAATTAAAGACTATGTTTTTTAGGCTATAATTCTAGGTTATTTGTATCTAAATTTGTCTTTTCTTACTTTTGCTGAAAGTGTAGTCTTTGAAATAAAGAGTTTTATTAAATATTACAAGTTTAGGAAACGATTTTAGAAGCTTATTTTAATTTTTTGTTTGTTGAGATTAAAAGGATTAACTAAAAAATCTAAAGAATCCAGTCATTACCTGATAGCCATCAAAAGGGGGTATTGGGATCATATTGAATGCAAAAAGAAATAGGTTTATCTTTGCCATTATAAGAAATATAATCTTTTTTTGTGGTTCTTTTATTTTTTTTGATATTAATAAGAAGGTCAGCCACATTAAGAGATTTACTCCCGGACCTGCGAAGGCAATTAGTGAGTTTTGCCAACCTAAAAGGGCTTGCCCTGATATACTTACGTATCCAGGCACAAAGATTATGAATGGAAATCCTATGAGTTTTAGTAGTGTACCTATTGCAAGTCCTGTAACAGATACATGAAACTGAGCAAATTGACCAAAAGCCATTGCTACGAATTTATGACCAAGTTCATGTAAAACTACGGCTGGTGCAACTATCATTGTTGCGAATAGTATCTCGTTTAGTTTATTTGATTGTCTCATAATAGTTAATGGGTCTTTTGAGGGAATCCTATATTTTGAGAATAAGTCTGAAAATATAAAACCAAGGGCTAAGCTCATGATTACAAGAGATATTATTTCGTAAAGACTTAAGAACACCATATTGGAATTAGTATGTTTAATTCATATTTAATATTTTTGATTTTGTGAATCTTCACCTTTATTTTTTTTGTTACTGTACATAAGAAAAAGTGTAAAGCTAATTTCTTATACCATATTATCACAGTGATGCAGAAAATCTTATATAGTTTTTGATGTTTGTTCTATTTTCCGTTTTGTAGATTTTTAATGTGATTTTAGGAGGAATAAAAATGAGTATTTACTATAATACAAGAACTACTTCAGATGAAGGAATTGATGAGATTTGCTCAAGAGTTTCAGATAGTCAGGTTGTTGCCTGCACTATTGAAAGGGTAGCATTTGAGCATAGATTTAGTGATTGTTTATCTGCAATTAAACTTTTTTTATATCTAGATAGTGACCCTAATAAGACTTTAAATTTTATGATTGTAGGTAAGGAAAATTATGCTGGTTTATTTAAAGAGTTAAATATTATGCATTATTATGAGGCTACTAAGAGGTGTGTTGACGCTGTTATTGATTCTATTGGAAGAATTTTAGCGATATCTCCATTTCATTCAATAGATTATTGAAAATATGTGCTTTAAGTAGATGTGCTCTTTTGTGATATTGAACCTTTTTTATTGGACTAAGTTTCTTTTTTGTATTGTTTTTTTTATTTATTGTTTATTCTTCTTTTTTATATTTTCTTAATTCTTCTAAAGAACCGGAGAGTGAATTATAGTTTTTATCAAGATTACAAATTCCTTCTAAAATCATCATATTGACTCGCTGGGATCTTGCGATAAGGTCTTGGAGAAATAAAAGTTTTTGCATCGATGCTTCTTCAATTGCTTTGCTTACTGCCTCAAATCCATTCTTTGATTCTTTCACAGACCTTGCAAGTATTTGTTCTAATGGTTCAGGGATTGTGCAGTTTGTGCGATAATCTTTGTATTTGTAGTTGTTTAGGTCATATTCTTCTGAGTTTTTTGAGTTTATATAATCAGTTGTTTTATTTTCTTCGTTTTTGTTTTTTTCTTCTTGAGTAGCTTCTTTTAAATTGTATTTTTTAGAGGGGTCAGGAGATTTTTTTCTTTCCATGATATAATCTAGATGTTTTATTTTTTTTAAGAATTTAATTAGTTGTTTTTCGTGATTTTTACGATAAAAACCTATTAGAAAACAAAATGATTTAAGTTTATTGAGGACTCAATAGACTCAAAATTAAGGATTTCTTTTAATGTAAAGTTTTTTTGAGATTTTTTGTAATATGAAGTGTAGTCTTTAAAGGAGTTAGATTTTGAGGAGTAATGAAGAATTGACCAATTGTAATATTTTTTAAGAGACCCTAAAATGATTTGGTATTCATAGGGTTTTAATGAAAAGTCAATTGTACTTTCAGTTATAAGGACATATTCTTTCAAGATTTTTTTTATTTGATTATTGTTAAAAAGCTTTTTTTGTTGAAGTAAAAGTAAATTAATTTTATCTAAAGTATTATCTATTGTTTGGCTCATGGCAAGTATCGGAAGTATTTTTTCATTTTTCTTGATTTGCCAGTTTAATGATACTTGGAATAAATCTAGTAAATCATTTCTCAGCATTTCAGATTCTATATCAATTTGGGGCAGTGGATTGCTTAAGATTGGATTAGAGAAGTGTATTATTAAAGGGTATGAGTTTTCCAATGATTTGTTATGTGTAAATGAAAGGTTATTCTTTTCGGAGTATTTAAGTGCTTGTCCATCAAATTCATATAGATCATATACATCTAAGTGGGTTTGAGATATTGGAAATCCTATTGTATTTGAACCGAATTCTTTGGGGATTATAAAATACTTTGAAGAATTTTTTAAAATTGCTGAATACATTTGAGAAACAGCTAATTCCAGGAATATATCATGTGAAAATATTGAATTTAGTAATTGAGCAGATATTTCAGGTAAAGATTTGTTTAAATTAGACATTTTTGTAATGCAATTATTGTTTTCAATAAAAAGTTATTGTTTGGGTAGCTTATATTTTTGAAAATGTTATTTTTAGTGGTATGTTTGATGATGATAATTGTTTTTTAGAGGATAATAATTTAAAAGACTGAAGTCTTTAAAAGAAGATCAGAATTAACATTAAAGGATTTTTATTGATATCGTGAAATCTATGATTATTTCGCATATTTTGATTATTTTGCATACTTTGGTTTTGATGCCTAAAGTTTGAAGATACGCAGTGACTAAACAATTTACACCGACTGTCTGTGAGATAACTGTGTATTTATGTTGGTATTATCCATTTAATAAGATGAATAGAGCTATACCTAATAGAATAAGAAGAAAATTAAGAAATTATTTTTTCTCTATTAAAACAGCGTCTACAGAACCTTCCTGTCCCGGACGAGAGGTTATTTTTGCTTTTCCTAATTCAGTCTCAATGACAGCGCCTTTTGTAAGGATGTTTCTTATTTGGTAGTTTCTATTTGCAGGAGTTTCTAATACGTTTAGAATCTTTACCTTTTTACTATCCTTTCCAGAAACAACATTTGCGTACTGAGTCCTTAAAAGCCTTGAGATTATGTTTCCACCCCTAGTTCTAATACTAACTATTTTGGTGTCTTTTGATACCTTTGGGAATGTAGGTTCTCTTCCTTTTTCGTAAGCCCTATTTTTTCGGGCTTTTTTGTATCTTCCACTTGAAACCTTTCTTTTGGACCTGTACTGTATTATTGTCATATAATTCACCAAGTTTTATATCTTGAGTATATTGAAAATGTTATAGTTAAGGGATTTTGCTTTAGTTTTTAAATCTTTTGTTTGTTTTTAGAGAGAATCAAGCTTTTTTTTGCAGAGATGGGCCACTATTGAGATTGGCTCAAATATTGGCGCAGTCATAGGGTTATAACAGAATTCTACCTCCTCTAAATCTGATAGATTCATTTTTTTAGATATTGCAAGTGCAAGCAAGTCAAGCCTTCCCGCGATCTCTTCAAAGCCAATGATCTGTGCTCCTATGACTGTTCCGTTCATATCAGCGATTATTTTTATTGTGATTGACTTTCTTTGAGGAACATATTCTGACCTTGTTTCGCCGTAATATTTAGCAGATACTGTTTTTATTCCCAGTGATGAGGCTCTTTCTGAAGATATTCCAACAGAGCCAAAGATTAGGTCTTTTGCTTTTGAGATTGTTGTGTTAAGAACTTTTGGGAATTTTTCTTTTGCACCAAATATGTTTTTTGCTACTACTTTTGACTGTCTTACTGCCGAGGTTGCCATCAGACTTAATACTGTTTCATTGGTGTAGAATTCTTTTGATTCTACGCAATCTCCGATTGCATATATCTTCTTTTTGTTAGTCTCCATAAAAGGGTTTACAATTATCCCCTTGCCAGTCTTTATTTTTGATCTCATTGCCAATTCTAAATTAGGTTTTACTCCAGTACAAACTATTAATTGGTTATAGGAGATAGTAGTATTATTCAGAAAGATTTTTGAGTCCTTTATTTTTTCAATGTTTACGTTTTCAAATACCTCTATTCCTGTTTTTGTGAGGTAATCTTTTACTATTGAGCTCATATCTTTATCAAGATTTGAAGATAATATGTTTTTTGAATCAATGAGTGTTAATTTTTGGTCCAAGTCACTTAAGGAAGTTGCCAATTCTACACCTATTAGACCTGCGCCAATTATTGTTATGTTTTTTTGTATTTTTTGAGAGCTATCGCTTGTTTCTCTAAGTGTTACTATTTCTTTTATTCGTTTTGCATCCTCAATTGTTTTTAAGAATTGTGAGTTTTCTTTTGATAAGCCATGAATTGGAGGTATTATTGGGCTTGCGCCAGTGGCTAAAACTAAGACATCAAATGATAGTAATTCTTTATTTGAGTTTGAGAGGATTTCTACCTGCTTTTTTGTTGGAAAGATCTTTATTGCCTTTGAGTTTTTTTTGTAGGTTATATTATTTTGGGCGTATTGTTCTTTTGTAAAGATGAATATGTCTTCAAAGGAAGGGATTTCACCAGAAACTGCATAGGGAAGAGCACAAGGAGAATACTGAAGGTTATCTGATGATTCTATTATCTCTATCTCACATTCCTTGTTTATCTTGCGGATTTGAAATGCAAGGGTTGTTCCTGCGGTCCCACCACCGATTATTACTATTTTCATTTTTGCACTTTCAGAGGTTTAATTTCAGAGTTTTATTAACACTGTTAATATACTTTTTTAAATATGTGCTGGGTTTATTATTTAATAAATTCATCTATTGCTTTGTTTAAATGACACAGATACATAAGAGCGGGACCTCCACCCATAACTACTGCGACCATTCCAGCGTCTAAAATCTCTTCTTTTGTAGCCTTAGCTTTTATAGCGGATTGTACATGAAATGCGATGCAAGGATCACATTTAAGTACTACGGCACATGCTATTGCAATTAATTCCTTTGTTTTTTCGTTTATTGCGCCTCCTTTTTCGGCTTGATGAATAAATTCCATAAACGAGGACATCTCTTTAGGATTGCTTTTTGAAAGTTTTTCAAGCTCTTTTTTAGATTCTTTTAGCATTGTTTTGTATTCATCCATTTTTTACACCGTATAATATTTTTGATTTCACAACATTTAAGAGCACAATATTGGTTTGTAAAGCAAGTCCTTGAATAAGGGCTCCAAAAGCATTTTCCTATTGTCGATAAACTTTTTAAAAATCTATTTTGCGATTGTGATACAAAAGAGCCTTTGCCTTTTCTAGAATTACTTATTTTTGTGTTTAAATAGTTTTTTAAGTTGCACCTTTTTTACTTATCTCTTTTGACTTAGTGCCTTTTGTTTTTTTGAATCTATTTTTTGTACTTTATTGTTTTTTATTTTTGGTTTTTAAAGTGCTATTTTTTGAGGGGTTTATTAAAGTTTTTAATGGCTTTTTTGAGCCTGAAGCCTTTTGATTTTTCATTTTCATATGGATGTGGTTCACTTCATATAGTGCTGTGATAAATAGTGATTCACTCCACCCTAAAGGGGTATTTTCGTTTGGTTTATCTGTGTTTGAGTAGTATAGTTCTGGGATCTCATTTTTCTTTGTTTGAGTTAGAATAGATTTACTCAAAAACTTTTGCGCTTTTTTGTCATCCCCTATTTTTGAGTATATTATTGCGAGCCAAGCTAGACCAAAAGTCCATTCTGCTTCTTCTGAGAAGTTGTCAGGATTTTTGTTGTAATATGCATCGCCTTTGTAACGAATTACTCCTCTTTTTTTAAGTAAGTGGTATTCTACATTTTTTAATATCTCTTGAGTTTGCCTTTTTGTTGTTACTTCGTAAGGCCAGATTAGTGAAAGAAGAGCAAGGTCAACAAATTTCTTGTCAGATTCTCTTGGTAAAATCCTTGCGAGGGCACTATATCCTTTTTTTATTAAGTCTTCAGGAACCTCTATTCCGTCTATGTTTTTTATCATCTCAAGCCCTGCAACACATGCGCCTATGCTTGAGGCATGAACCTCTTGATTTTCTTCCCATACTCCTGAATCAGGGTCTTGCCAGTATTCAAGGCTTGCTAGGTAGTTTACAAGCTTTTGAATGACGCGATAGTCTTCTTGAGAATCAAGTATTTTAATCTTTTTTATATGCTCAAGTTCTCCTATTTTAAAGAGGATACAACCTATTGAGTCGTTTTGCTTGTTTCCCCATTCTTCCCAGAATTCATCGAATGTTTCAGGATTATAGCGAGGATGAATATATTCATAGACATGAGCTGGTTTTTTCTTGATTGCGTGATCAATTTTAAATTCATGCTTGTGAAATATGTCAAGTATTGCTCTATATGTCTGGCGAACTGTTTCCCAATCATTTAATACCTCAAATGCCATGCATTCATAAAAATTGTCTCTTAGCCAAGCTTTGTCATATCCTGTTGTAACGCTTGGTTTGCTTGCTAAAAAAAGGCCAGATTTGTGTCGTAAACCTTTAAGGATTTTAACGTGCTGTTCGATTAGTTTTTTGTAGTTTAGTGATTTTTTTGATGAATTCATTTTGATCTCCTTTTTGATTAGGTTATAATAAATTTTTTTGTTTGGCTAATCACGAAATTGGTTTTTATTTTGCGAGTTTATAATCTTTCCTGCAATTCTTGTAAACCCTTTGGTTGATAATTAAGTTAGTATTTCTTTTGAGTAAAAATGTTTTATTTTTTGGTTAGCTCTTTTTTTTGGGTATAGGTTAAAAGTGATGTTTTCTCCTGAGGATTTGAAAGTTTTAATTTAACTATCCAAGCCTCATAAGGAGATTTATTAATTAGACTTGGTTCCTCAAAAACTTTTTGGTTTATCTCAATTACTTCACCAGACAATGGACTTTGAAGGTGTCCAGACCATTTTACAGCTTCTAGTGATACATAGACCTCCCCTTTTTTTATGACTTGAGAGATTTTTGGAAGGTTTATAAATATAAATTCTTTTACCTTGTTTGCGGATTCTTTGGTGATTCCTATTGTTGCAATACCAGAGTCAAGATTTATCCAAGATTCGTTTTCATCAAAGAAAAGTTCTTTTTCATCCATTTTTACACCTCTTATTTTGTATTTTGATTGGAGTTTTTTTGATTGATTGGGATGTTTGTTGATATTTATTATTTTAAAAAATGTTTAATTGGTATTTAATATTATCTTTTTGTTTGGTAAGTTATTGTTAAATTTATCAATGTGTTGATGTTTATATGAATTTTTAGGAGATTAAATTTTTTAAGTGTAAATTTCAAGTGTATATTCTAGGAGTCTATTTTTTTTAATTTATTTTGTGATTATTGGATTTTGGTTTGAAAGAACTTATAAATGTTTTTTTCATTTTATGAAAAACTATGTTGGGTTGTAAATGGGTTTTCAGTGGTTTGTTGATGAATTGGGTGATTGTAACTGTAAACTGTTTCTTAGATTAAAGTTTAATGGATTAGATGATTTGAGAATCATTTTGAGACTGTTTATATGATAACTTTAATAGAGCTATTTTCAAATGAGTGAATTGTTATTGACCAGAATGATAAAAAGTGAAGAATAAAAAAAATGAAAAAGTTTAGATAAAATAACGCTATTTGTTTTTTATTTTGTTAGATAAATTATTAAGCGTTTAGTGATTTTATCTAAGTTTTTATTCAGCAATTCCTGTGCATCTGTAGTTTATTTCTGCTTCGTTTGTGTTTATGTTAATTACGCAAGCAGGAGAGCAACCTTGCATTTCAATTGCAACATCTATCCACCATGTTCCGGTGATAGGATTACACTGTTGAGTTCCCTCTATTATTTGAGCTATTGTTCCTTCATGAATGCATTTTTCAGAGGCTATTTGTTTTGCTTCATCTAAAGGCATAATATTTCTTGTTTCATCGCTTTGGCAATATTCTCCAAAGAGTTCGTATAATTCTTCGGGAGTATTTTCTTTTTCAGGTTGTGTTGGCTCATCAGATTCTTCTGGAGTTTCTTCTGGAATTTCTAAATCGGGTGTTTCTGGTTCAATTGTTTCTTCTTTTTCTTCAATCTCAGATTCTTCGGTTATAGGTTCGTCTGATTCATTATCAATAATTTCAATGGGAGTTTGGGACTCATCTGTGTTTGGAGTTGAATCTAACTCTGAAATAGTGTCCTTGTTGGCTCCATCGCCATTATTTGCGTCTTGGCTTATACATCCCTGGAATGTAATTAGGGATATGCAAACTAACAGTACTACAAAAAATTTATTCAATGTTTTTCTCATTTCTAATTCCTCCATATTTGTGGTGCAACCTAATGAACACTTATTTGTTTGTATATTACACCTCTTTTTTGGTTATTATTTAACTACCTATTTATAAAAATTACTTTTATACTAGATAGATTGTAATTGATTTTAGAAATAAATATTTTAAAAGAGATTGTTTTAAGAAAGAAAGTTATATTTAAGTGATTTTATTTTTCTTTATGTTATTATAGAGGGTTTTTTATTAGATGGGTTTTTTAAGGGTATCAATTGAAAAAAATTGTAGTAAGTTGATTTTGTGAGATTCTCACTCATTTTGAATGGTCTGATCTTTTGGTCTTAAGTGAGAAGAAAGCTTTTGATTTAAGGATTAAAAATGATATTTCAGACAAAAATTACTTTTACTATTTGCAAGATGCCCCATGGTATTTATCTTTTAAGGGTTGTTCTTTTATTTTAGAATGATTCATTGTAGGTTTTTTTTAATTGAAGGATGAAATCAGCTAAGTCTTGTTCTTTTATGTGAGCACCACAGGCATGTTCATGACCACCACTATTGCTTCCTTGGAAGTTCTTGAGTGTTTTTTCTAAAATTGATGGAAGTACTGCTATTGAAGAACGAACACTCATTTTTACAAAACCATTTGTTCTTCTTCCTACGACAATCAGTTTTTGAGGGTATAAATAGAGTAACTCATTTGATAGTTCTTTTGTGAAACTTGTTTTTGTGCCATCGTAAATGTAGAATAAGAATTTTTCATCATTTGATTTTTTTGTGTTTGATGATAGGTTTTTTGCTTGAGTTAAGTGTTCTATATATTCTTCGTTTAGTTTTGAGTAATGCCTATGTATTAATTTTCCTTTTGAGGTAGTTTGATGAAGTATTTCGTATGGTGAGTCTATCTTTATTAGAACTTTAATTGCTCTGTTGACATCTTGACTTTTACCTTTTAAGACAAATGATATTATTTTTATTAGATTACCAAGTTCTGTTGAGAAAAGTGCTTTTGCAGGGTCAGTTATGCTTGCGTCCAAAAGATCTGGGTATTTGTCAGAGAATTCTTTTGAGAACTTTGGAAGTGTCCAGTCTCCTACTGAACCTATCATTGCAATCCAAAGGTTTTCTTTAAATATTTCATAAGATATTTCGGATACAGATTTTGTTATTGAAGGCTCATTAATTCTTGGGTTTAGATATGTTAGAGTCTCTTTTGTAATTTTACTTGGCTCATGGTGGTCTATCCAAATGATAGGTACTTGACATTCTTCTATAAACTGTTTTGAAACCATTGGTTTGTCAAGTATGAATACCTTGTCAGCGTTGTATTCTTCAACTTTTCTTAGGAAAGAGTATTTTAATTCTGGACTACTTTTAACTACCAAACCTTTTCCTTCTTTTTTGAATTTGTAAAACTGTAGGAATGATGAGAGACCATCTGGATCATCATCAAAGAAATATATTGGACGTTTTGATTCAATTAATTCTTGTTTTGCTTTTTGTATATCCAATTTGACCAACTCATTATCGGTAAAAGAAGTTAGTTTTTAAAGGTTTTCATATCGGACTCAGAGGGCACTTTTATTCAATTTCAAGTTCAATCAAATATATAAAAGCAGGTTATATGTCTTTTTGATTGCATTATTCTTATTTATCTGAATTTTTTTATTAAAATTATTCGTGAGTACTACAAGATGTGATAAATTAACCAAAGTATGCACATGACGGATTCATTAAATCAAAGTGTTTTATCAAATAAGTAAACTATTTTATGGGATTAATACTGTTTTGTGTTATTAGAAGTTACCAGATTTTATAGCAGTAAAGCTCTTCGTAAAAAACAGCTTTTTTGTTTATTAATAAAAAATTAATTTTATGTTTAGAAAGTAGAACTAAGAATTTATCTAGTATTATACTTGATACAATGATTAGTGCCTTACCATTTGGTTTTAGGTATTCTTTGAATGATTTCAAAAATTTTTCTATTATTTCGGTTCCTATTTTACCACCATTTAAAGCGATATCATTTAGTGTTAAATCAGATTCATCAGGAAGGTACGGCGGATTAAATATGATATAATCAAATATCTTTTTGGTTTTTCCTTTTCTAAGCCACATACGATTCATAAAAATATCAATTGAGAAGTTCTCAAGAAAAGAGAATAGGTTACTTTGGAAGAACCAAAGGTTTCCTTTTGATTCTATTCGTGAGTAGGATTCTGAGGCTTTGATTGCTAAAGGATTGATATCTAAACCTATCCCAAATTCTATTTGAGGAGATAGGGAACAAAGGACATAACCACTGCCACAGCCCATTTCAAGGACTATTCCTTTTACAATGCTTTTGGAAGATTCTTTTAATAGGGTGCTATCTTCTCTTGGAAAATATACTTCACTAAACAACTTGGGTTCTTGATTTTTGTTATATTGATTTTTGTTGTTATCTTTATTGACCTTGTTGTTATTAATATATCTCTTAGAACCTTTCAGAGTTGATTTTTTAAAAGATTTTTTTTGAGAAATTTTTGCGAAAGGACCCCGTATTGAAAGAATTTTTTTGTCTTTTGATTTTTTTTTGTTGGAAGTTTGTTTTTTTCCTTTTTGGGTCAAATCCATTTTCCCTCGTTTTTTTCTTAAACAAGTAATATTTAGGGGTAATTTAATCCATTTATAAAAATTTCTATAAAAAATATTGAAATTATAATATAAATTTTAAATTTATAGAGGAGAAAGCGTAGGGATTAAAGATATTTTTGTTTTGGGATTATATTTTTTAATAGGTTTAATAATTATTCCAATAAATTATTCCCATATTATAAGGTATAAGGTTTTTCTATAAGGTATAAGGTTTTTCAATGGGATTAGAATTTATTAGGATATCAAAGTATAAATAAAATAAAAAAAAGAAGAAACCAATGCATAGGAAGGAAACGTGTTTTTAAGATTAAATCCAGAATAGACTATTGGTGGTCGCATGCTGAATGTCTCGCGTGAGCTTGACACTTACACACCGACTCCATCAAACGGGTCTTCTTCCCGTGTCCTAAGTCTCTTTTCTAGGTGGGCTTCGTACTTAGATGCTTTCAGTACTTATCCCTTAAGGCGTAGCTGCCCGGCGTGCCTTGTCAGACAACCGGTAGACCAGAGGCCTCGGTTCCCCGTTCCTTTCGTACTAGAGGATCCTTCCTATCAGACTATTTCGCACTTCCAGTAGATATTAAACCAACTGCCTCACAGCGTTGTGAACCCAGCTAACGATCCCTTTTAATGGGTGAACACCCCCACCCTTGGTCGCTTCTGCACGACCAGGATAGGAAGAGCCGACAGCGATGTAGCAAGCCTAGCCGTCGATATGAACTCTCGGGCTAGACAACTCTGTTATCCCCGGAGTAACTTTTCGGTCATCTCTATCCCCCATCAAGGAGATATAGAGGTTCGCTAGACCAGACTTTCGTCTCTGGATCCGTTCATGTTCGGGATCCAGTCAAGCTGGCTTATGCTCTTGCACTCAACTTCGGATTTCCAACCCGAATGAGCCAACCTTTGGGCTCCACTGATACCTTTTCAGCGGAGGACCACCCCAGTCAAACTGTCTATCAATGGGTGTCTTAGATTTCTCTAGTTAGTGGGGTAAGCTCTGAAGGGTGGTTTCTCAACTTTTGTCTACACTTGACCTAGCGACCAAGCTTTAGCAACTCCCACCTAGCCTGCACATCAAAACTCACTCCACAGCCACAGACTACAGTAAAGTTTCACGGGGTCTTCACGTCCCACTGGAAGACACTGGCCTTTACACCAGTAAAGAGAGTTCAGGGGATTCTAACCGGGGACAGTGGGGGCCTCGTTACGCCATTCATGCAAGTCGCCATTTAAACGACAAGGTATTACGCTACCTTAAGAGAGTTATAGTTACTCCCGCCGTTTACCAGCTCTTAGCTCCGTTGAACCGAAGTTTGAAGTACTGGCACTGGGCAGACTTCACCAACTATACAAATCCTTTCGAATTAGCAGTTAGCTATGTTTTTGTTAAACAGTCGGACCCCCCTAGTCACTGAGCCCTGAAATCGCATTCTTAAGAAAACAATCACAGGGACCCCTTATCCCTAAGTTACGGGGCCAATTTGCCGAATTCCCTCGATTAGATTATATCCCTCACGCCTTGGGCTACTCACCCAGGGGCACCTGTGTCGGTTCTCGGTATGGTTACTTAGAATCTATGTAAATTCCCTTTTCACTGTCTCCTGGGCTCAGCCTAACAACCATAAGCTGCTCATCGAACATTTAGTTTTTTTCTCATCGTTACGATACTCGAAAAACATGTTGTTCTTGAATCAAGCGACGGCTTGACTAGACCTACCCTGAAGAGTCAGAAATTTACCTTTCGTTACCGCAAATATCTAAGTAGTACAGGAATATTAACCTGTTTCCCTTTCCCGGGATTGCCAGTTAGGCATCCGGTTAGGACCAACTAACCCTTGACTGATTTGCATTGTCAAGGAACCCTAGCCCTTTCGGCGACAGGGACTCTCACCCTGCTTAGATCCTACTACCGCCAAGATTCTCATTTAAACAAGGTCCACACCCTCTTACAAAGATGCTTCTGCCCTTGCAAAACGCCAGTCTACAACGAAGCTTTTGGCTTGTCTATGGTATCGGTAACTGATTTAGCCCCGTCCATCTTCAGGGCTTATTGCCTCGAAGGGTAAGCTGTTACGCACTTTTTAAAGGATGGCTGCTTCTAAGCCAACCTCCTCTTTGTCTTAGGCAATAAACACCTTTCACCCTTTAACACTTAACCAGTATTTAGGGACCTTAACCATAGTCTGGGTTGTTCCCCTCTCGCAATACAAGCTTATCCCGTATTGCCTTCTCTTGGAATCTAAGGCTCATGGCACATTCGGAGTTTGACAGAAAACCGAGGGATTTCTCCCCCTAAATCCCCTATCAGTATCTCTACAGCGCCTGACACCTCCTCCAAGGCTTGACTACCGCCAATTTCGACTGGAACCAGCTATTCCCGCACTCGATTGGCTTTTTACCCCTACACCCAGGTCAGAAGAACGCTTGTACACAGAACCTCTGCAGGCCTCCACGAGGTTTTACCCCCGCTTCACCTTGCCCAGGCGTAGATCGTGCGGCTTCGGGTCAAACCCTTGTGACTTCGGGCACATTAATACCCAGTCCCTTACTTTATCAGCTGCGGACTTTTCGGTTTCCCTACGAGTGCTCTGTGAAAACAGATTACTCTCGCCACAAAAGTATACTCCTTGGCACGTTATTCGAAACGGACGACAGAACACATTACGTGCCCTGTCGAGGTATAACCATCAGGTTTCAGGTTCTTTTAACTCCCTATCAAGGGTTCTTTTCAACGTTCCCTCACGGTACTATTCGCTATCGGTCTTGAAATGTGTTTAGGGTTGGAGGTTGATGCCCCCCGTCTTAACGCCTAATTTCCAATAGACGCTACTCTTGGACTCACTAGATTCTTGTTCAGTTACTCATACGGGACTTTCACCCTCTATGGTATCCCTTTTCCAGAAAATTTCTGATTCCCAAATATCAAGAATACGAAAGTGGCCAACACCACATCTCTGATATATTGCTATACCAGATTCAGTTTGCCCTTAAACCGTTTTCGGTCGCCCCTAATAACGGCATCCCAATTGGTTTCTTTTCCTGCGGGTACTAAGATGTTTCAATTCCCCGCGTTCCCCCTTCTTTCGAAGTATCCTTAAAGGATATGAAGTCACATTAGGAAATCTCCGGTTCAATGTTTGCATGCAACTCGCCGGAGCATATCGCAGCTTGCCACGTCCTTCTTCAGCATTTCAAGCCTAGTCATCCACCTGATGGCGTAGTAGGATTAATCTCTACGCTTCCTTCCTATGCACGGCCTCATCAACATGACTTAAGTGATATTTAAGCCAAAGCCAAATTTGGGTAATTTGGCATCTTAGCCCTTGATCCGGCATAATAGATATGCCGAACTGCATTTTCAAATAAGCATCATCCAAAGTAATTCTGGACGATACCATATGATACATTGAAAACATAATTTGTTGAAAACATTAACTTTAAATGGACCCGTCGGGATTCGAACCCGAGGCCTCCGCCTTGCAAGGGCGGCGCTCTACCAGCTGAGCTACAGGCCCGTCTTTGCTTAGCGTATCAGCCTAATTGCTTAGTCCAAATCGCTAGGTAATTTGATTATGATTTTTGTAAAATTTCTAAAAATATGAATAAAGGCTGCTTTAAGATTAATTTTATCATATTTTTCATCTAACTGATGATTGTATGAATTTTTTATTTTGCAAATTTAATTTTGAAAATAAAAAGGAGGTGATCCAACCGCAGGTTCCCCTACGGTTACCTTGTGACGACTTAACCCCTCTCACGAAGCTTAGGTTCGTCCTAGTCCTTGCAGAACTAAACCTCACCCAAACCCCGCTCGAATGGTTTGACGGGCGGTGTGTACAAGGAGCAGGGACAAATTCACCGGAAGATGGTGACTTCCGATTACTGGGGATTCCGTCTTCATGAGGGCGAGTTGCAGCCCTCAATCTGAACTTAGATAGGGTTTAGAGGTTTAGCTTCTCCTTTCGGAGTTGCATCCCATTGTCCGTACCATTGTTGCGCGCGTGTAGCCCAGGAGATTCGGGGCATACAGACCTACCGTTGCCTGCACCTTCCTCCTGGTTTCCCAGGCAGTCCCCACAATGTGCCCAGTCAGTTTTCACCCCGATAGCAATTGTGGACGCAGGTCTCGCTCGTTACCTGACTTAACAGGACACCTCACGGCACGAGCTGACGACGGCCATGCACCTCCTCTCAGCGTGTCTGGTAAAGTCTTCAGCTTGACCTTCATTCTGCTGTCGCTCCTGGTGAGATGTTCGGCGTTGAATCCAATTAAACCGCACGCCGCACCCCTTGTGGTGCTCCCCCGCCAATTCCTTTAAGTTTCAGCCTTGCGACCGTACTCCCCAGGCGGTGGGTTTAACGCCTTCGCTACGATGCGGAATGTCCTCGAAGGACAGCCCACACCTAACCCACAGAGTTTACTGCCAGGACTACAGGGGTATCTAATCCCTTTTGCTCCCCTGGCCTTCGTTCCTCACCGTCAGAATCGTTCTCGTTAGACGCCTTCGCCACAGGTGGTCTTTTAGAGATTATAGCATTTTACCGCTCCCTCCAAAATACCTCTAACGCCTCCCGATCTCAAGTAATGCAGTCTCCTCTGCACGCCGTCAGGTTAAGCCTGACGATTTCACAAAGAATTTACAAAACCGGCTACGAACGCTTTAGGCCCAGTAATGCTGATCGCCACTTGCAGCGCCGGGGTTACCGCGGCGGCTGGCACCGGTCTTACCCACTGCTTATTCGACAAGGTTCCTACCCTTGCCAAAAGCTTATGTTTCCATAAGCACTAGGGATTCCCTTATCACACTTTCGTGCATTGTAAAGGTTACGCGCCTGCTGCACCCCGTAGGGCTAGGACCAGTATCTCAGGGTCCTTCTCGGGGCTCCCTCTGTCAAGGCCCCTACGGATCTTCGGCTTGGTGGGCCGTTACCCCGCCAACAACCTAATCCGCCGCCGTCTCATCCTTGGACGCGTGAACTTTTTGAGATTGTTCGTTCCAGAATCAATCTCCTATTGGATATTATCCTCAGTTTCCCAAGATTATCTCCAATCCAAGGGCAGATTAACGACGTGTTACTGAGCAGTTTGCCGAGAGCACAAGACTCTCTGACTTGCATGGCTAAGTCGAATCCCTATAGCAGCGATCTCCCGCAGGATAAACGGGTATGAAGTTTTTTAGTCGCAAAGCTAATTTATTAGAAATCTTAAAGCAGCCTGATTCATACTTAACGAAAAAAGTTAAGCATACATAGACCCCGAACAAAAATATTTGCTATGAAACTTGGTGGCGATAATTGTCGAGTAATTGTAGGGGAATCTTGTCCCATTTATAAACGTTTCGATTGGAAGATGTTTTATTTTAAAAGCTAATTTAATGAAATTTTTTAAAATTGGAGTTTAATTTATTAATGAAAAACCTCAGCATAAATGCCTGGGTATCTCGTGAATATTCGAGATTAATCCTTGCATGAATCAGTCTATTCTTACTTTAGCTTGAAAAATCAATAACCTTACCCTAACAGGCGAGGTATGTTGGTAATATGAAAGCATGCGCTGTATTAAAGCGAGGTTGTTGATTACAAAAAAGCGTACCAAGCCCTCTTATTGAAACACGAGGTATGCTTTTCTATTGACCAATGTATGCGAATGAACTGGATTTAATGAAATCAGAATATAGATTTAATTATTTTGAGATTTTTATTTCTCGACTTAAATAATGGATATTTTATTCTAGAAACTTGTTAATCTCATAATTCACAGATAAGTGATAAGTTATTTCATACTAAGTTATTTCATACTAGGTTATTTCATACTAGGTTATTTCATACTAAGTGATTTCACAAAATGATTTCAGAATAAGCGATTTCAAATAATTCGAACCAATTTATGCTATATATATATTAATGTTATTAATGATATTTGTATTAATGATATTTATGTTAACAATATTTATGTTAATAATTCTTAATAAATACGGATTGATTTAGAATGGGAGGGCTTTTTAAATAGGAGATTTGTCTGATTAGTTCTTTTGTTGGGTTGTTTTGATGAGTTGTTTTGATTAATTCCTTGTTAAATAAATTCTTATGTTAGTAGGTTCTTTTGTAATATTTAGTATGGAGTAGGTTATGAGCAATTTCACTTCCAGGCTTTTTTAGATATTCAGAATATAGTTTTTTTATCTGTGGATTTTCATGGCATTTTCTGATTGGGTTTTTTGAGTCATTTTGATATATTGCTTTTGCTCTGGCTAAAATTATTTCTTCGCTAGAAGGTATAGGCTGACCTCCACCACCTATACAACCGTGAGGGCAGGCCATTATTTCTACAAAATCAAGCTCGATTTTTTTTGATAAAATCATTTCAATTAGTTCTTTTGCTTTTGAGAGTGTATTTATGCTTGCAAATCTTAACAATTTTTCGTTAAGGTTTATTTCACCGTATTTTGATTGGGTGAATTGACGTAATTCTTTGAATTCTATTTTTTCTAAGGGTTTTCCTGTTGCAGATTCGTAAGCTGTCCTTAATGATGCTTCCATTACTCCTCCACTTGAGCCAAAGAGAGTTCCAGCCCCAGAAGATCTGCCTAATGGATTGTCAAATAGAGAGTCTAAAAGTATTGGAAAGTTTATTCCAGCACCTCTTATCATTCTTCCAAGTTCTCTAGTTGTTAGAGAATAGTCTACCTGCCCTTTAACTTCAGGTCTTGCGATATCAAATTTTTTTGATAGGCAAGGCATTATTGAAACTAAAACTATATTTTTAGAATCTATCCCTATTACTTCTGAGAAATAAGTTTTAACGATACTTCCAAGCATTTGATGTGGGCTTTTACAGGTTGAAAGATTTGGTATTAGGAAATGATATGAGTCTTCAACCATCTTTACCCAAGATGGACAGCAAGATGTAAACATTGGAAGGGGATTGTTTGATTTATTAGATAACCGTTCTAATAATTCGTTTGCCTCTTCGATTATTGTTAAATCAGCCCCAAGTTCGGTATCAAATATATAATCAAATCCAAGCATCTTAAGAGCGGTTGGGATTTTTCCAGTCACTATAGTTCCAAAAGGCATGCCAAATTCTTCGCCTAATGAAACTCTTATTGATGGTGCAACCTGTGCAATCACTATTTTCTTTTTGTCGTTTATTGCTTTTAATACGTTATCAATATCGCTTTTTTCTTCAAGAGCACAAGTTGGGCAGTTTATTACACACTGGCCACAATGGGTACAATTGGTCTGGATTATAGTTTTGTTAAATGCTGGACCAACTTCAAAATTTCCGCCTTTGTTTCGATAATCAATACAATCAATATCCTGCAACTGATCACATACCTGAACACAAAGTCCACACTTTATACAACGTGAAGGATTTTTGATAAAGGCGGGTGATGAGTCATCTATTTTTGTAAATGAATAAGAAGTTTTTTCGTCAGGAACATTGTAATAAGGGGTGATTGATAGGTTTAGTTCATTTGCATAGGCTAAAAGTTTGCAATCTATCATCTTATTGCAAAGTAAACAATCAGATTGGTGATCAGATATCAAGAGTGCAAGATTTGTTTTTCTTGCTTGAATAACTTTTTGGGAGTTAGTGTTAATAACCATTCCTTCTTGGATATATGTAGAGCAGGCGGTTAGGAGATTTTCTCTGCCAACTACCTCTACAACACAAAGTCTGCATGCTGCTCTAGGTTCTAATTTTTCATGATAACAAAATGTTGGGATTTCAATTCCCACTTTTTTAGCAGCATCAAGTATTGTAAGTTTTTCATTAAATTCATAATCCAGTTCATTTATTATTACTCGCAAATAAACACCTTTTTTTGATTGAATATCTTATTTTTTGAATTTTTATTTCGTTTTTTCTCTATTTCTTACTATATTATTTTTTTATATTATTATACTTCATATCGTTATTTTTTATAATATTATTTTTTTTAATTAACTTCTTTTCCGGTCATATCTACTTTTATTATTGAATTTATAGGACATGATTGAACGCATTTTCCGCAATGAATGCATTTGTCTTGGAGTATTATGTGTTTTTTTCCTGTTTGACCATAGATAGCGTTCACAGGACAAACTGAATAACAATTATGGCAACCTATACAGCTATCAATTATTTTGTATGTGATTTTTGATTTGGCTACTTTTGATAGATATTCATCTTTAAAATATTTTAATGAGGACAGTATTGGGTTTGGAGCGGTTTGACCTAAACCGCAAAGGGAGTTTTCCTTTACATAATGTGCGAGTTTCTCTATTTTTTGGATATCCTGAATTGAACCATCTTTTGATATGATTCTTTCAAGCATATATTTCATTTGCCTAGTTCCTTCTCTACAAGGGGTACATTGGCCACAGCTTTCTTTTGATGTAAAATCCAAGAAATAATGGGCGAGTTCTAATATGGAGTTTGTTTCATCAAGCACTATCATTCCACCACTTCCAACTATTGAACCGGCTTCTTTTAATGATTCATATCCTATTTTGAGATTTTTAAGTGAATAGGGGATACAACCTCCAGAAGGACCTCCCGTCTGTATTGCTTTTATGTGACTGCCGTTAAGAGAACCACCACCTATTTTTTCGATAATTACTGATAATTTTTCACCGAAATTTACTTCGATGAGACCTGTGTTTTTTATGTTGCCACTTAGTGCTAAGACTAGGGTGCCACCTGAATTTTCATCTCCTAATTCTGAAAACCATTCTGCACCATTTTTTAGGATTAGAGTTACGCAACAATATGTTTTTACATTGTTTATGTTTGTTGGCATTGAATATATTCCTTGACTTGCAGGATAAGGTGGTCTTGGTCTTGGATTGCCTCTATTTCCCTCAATTGAATGGATTAGTGCAGTTTCTTCACCGCATACAAATGCACCTGCGCCACTCATAAGTTGAAGATCAAAATCAAAACCTAAGTTTAATACGTTTTCTCCAAGAAATCCTCTTTCATACATGGTTTGAATGGCTTTTTTAAGGGTTGACTCTGCTAAAGGGTATTCTTTTCTTAGGTAGATGAAGCCTTTTTTCGCGCCTGTTACGAAAGCACAGATTAGCATACCCTCAAGTAGTAAGTAAGGGTTACTTTCAAGAATGCCTCTATCCATGAATGCACCAGGGTCGCCTTCATCGGCATTACATACGATGTATTTTAAGGGTATTATGCGATTGTTATCAATTTTATTTGGATTTGTTTTTGAAGTGTTATCTGGTGTGTTGTTTAAATCGTTATTTGAAGGAAGTTTTGCATCTTTTAGTAACCTCCATTTTTTTGCTGTTGGGAATCCAGCGCCTCCTCTTCCTCTCAGTTTTGATTTTTCTAGGTTTAATAGAGTTTTTTCGCTTCCTTCAAATACTGCGTTTTTAAGGCCTATAAAACCACCTAGATGAATATATTCTTCAAGGTTTAAGGGATTGATAAAGCCACAATCTTTTAGTATCACCCTGTTTTGATGTTTGAAAAAAGGTATATCGGCAAAGTAGGGATATGATTTTTTTTCATCTGAGAATGTTTTTTCTGAGAGTATTTTGTTGTCTATGATCGAAGCGATAATAGAACTTGCATCACTTGGTTTGAGATGACAGTAGAATATGTTTTGTGGTTGTATTATTGCCGTTGGACCTACTTGACAAAAGCCATGACACCCAGTCTGTTTGATTTGGATGGAAATTTTTTTTGAGTTTAGAAGGGATTTGTTTTCAATTATTGTTTTTTTTATTGCAGAAATTATGTCTAATGAATCGCGGGATTTGCAACCCGTTGCCCCACAAACACAGATGGTGTATTCGCTTATGGTATGTTTTTTTGTTATATTCTTTTTTGATGTATTTTCTTTTGAACTAGGTTTTTTTATATGAGATTTTTTTATATGAGGGCTTTTTGTTCTTTTGATTTTTTTTGTTGTGTTTTTAATCGCAAGGGTATCAGTGACAAGGGTATTAGTGATTGGGTTATTATTAGGATTATTAGGATTAGTATTATTAGCATTATTATTATTAGGAGTAGTATTATTAGTTACTGGATCACTAGTTAAAGTTTTTAATTTTGTTGTTTTCTTTTTTTGATTTTTGTTTTTTGGGTTTTTCATTTTTTATTTAGAGAATGTTTTTTTAGTATATCTTTTATTTTCTCTTTGTTTAGGTTTCCATATATTTTTCCATTTATCATTGCAACGGGTGCAAGTGCACAAGCTCCAAGGCATCTTACTTCCTGAAGAGAAAATGCTAAGTCTTTTGTGGTTTCTCCAAGTTTTATTCCAAGTTCGGTTTCAAATATTTTTATTATTTCAAGACTGCCTTTCACTCTACAAGCAGTCCCATCACAGACTTGAATTGATATTTTTCCGTTTTTTTGAAAACTAAAGTAGCTGTAAAATGATAGTATGCTAAATATTCTTGATAGGGGAATTTTTAATTCTGTTGAGATGAAGTCTGCATCATCTGGGGATACAAATCCCTGTTTTTCTTGAATTTCTATTAGTAAAGATAATAGGTTTAGCCTTTTTTGTTTAGTGTGATTGTGTACTATTGTTTTAACCTCATTTGAGATGTTTGTGTTTAAATTTGTCATGATGTATCCTTCTTTGGGTGCTGATTTTTTATTTTTGTTAATTTATTGTAAAAAGGTTTTTTATGAATTTTTCAAAGATTTTAAATAGATTTGAAATTCAATTGTGAATTAGTTTGAAACTCTAAATTAGTTTGATTTCATGAAATCCTAGTTCATTTTGTATACTTTGGTTAATAGAAAAGCATACCGCGTGTTTCAATAAGAGGGTTTGGTACGCTTTTTTGTAATCAACAACCTAGCTTTAATACAGTGCATGTTTTTATATTACCTATATGCCTCGCCCTTTAGGGGGAGGTTGTTGATTTTTCAAGCAAAAAGGTTGAATGAACGGATTCACATAACCTTTAACCTCAATTATTCGCGGGATACCTCGATATGTATGCCAATTTTTTTCATTATGATTTTGTACTAATGTTTATTTTCCTTTTAATGTTACCTAAATTTGACTGTGTTGATATTTAGTTGAGTGTATAATTTGATTGTAAAGATACTATTAAATGAAGTAATGTATAGACCACTACGTTTTATCCTGAAAACAAGATTATTTAAAGCTTTTTATTTTAAAATCTAATAAAAAAGTGCACTAAAAGAGTGTTTTTTCTATTTTGTTTAGTTTCATTTGTTCTTTTGGATATTGTTCTTGAATATTTTGTTTTAATGTGAGCATAACCAGTTTGTCGAGTAGAGCATATTAGATAAAAAAATGAGGAAAATATATGTTGAGAAGAGAAAGGTAGGGTAAATGAAAAGGTGTTGAGGAAAGAAATATAAGTTGAGTTAAGAGATGTTGAGAAAAGAAAGATAGGGTAAATGAAGAGATGTTAAAGATAGAGATATAAGTTGAGTTAAGAGATGTTGAGAAAAGAAGTATAGGGTAAATGAAGAGATGTTAAAGATTGAGATATAAGTTGAGTTAAGAGATGTTGAGAAAAGAAGTATAGGGTAAATGAAGAGATGTTAAAGATTGAGATATAAGTTGAGTTAAGAGATGTTGAGAAAAGAAAGATAGGGTAAATGAAGAGATGTTGAGGTAAGAAATGTAAAGTAAGGAAATTTATACACCTTCAAAAAACATATAGCTTCAAAAGGAATAGATTAAGACAAGTATGAAATAATGTTTTTGTTGTGCGCAAAGTTAGGGATACTTGCAAATAGAAAGAGATAAATATTATTAGAAAAAATGCTTTGGTAATATGTTGATAGGCATTGTAGGAAAACCAAATGTTGGGAAATCGACTTTTTTTAAGGCTTCGACTTTAGCGGATGTTTATATTGCGAATTTTCCGTTTGCAACAATTAAGCCCAATCATGGGGTAGGCTTTGTCAAGGTTAAATGTGTTGATGAGTTTTTTAATGTGCAATGCATGCCTAAACATGGATATTGTATTAATCATAACAGGTTTGTTCCGATTGATATGATTGATGTTGCTGGTCTTGTTCCCGGAGCTTTTGAAGGTAAGGGAATGGGTAATCAATTCTTGGATGATTTAAGGCAAGCGGATGCTTTAGTTCATATTATTGATGCTTCAGGAAGCACTAATGAGAAAGGAGAGAGTGTAGAAATTAATTCTTATGACCCTGCAAATGATATTCGATTTTTGGATACAGAGATTGATATGTGGTTTTTAGGGATTTTTAAGAAGGTTTGGAGTAGGTTTTCAAGGCAGGTTATGCAGGAACATGAGGAGATTTCTAAGGCCATTGCAAAACAGTTTACTGGGCTTGGTGCTGATGAGGATATGATTAAAGATATTGCTAATTCTTTGTCTTTGAAAGAGAAGGCTATTACTTCTTGGAGTGATGAGGATCTTAGCAGATTTGTTAAAGAAATTAGAAGGAGAACTAAGCCGATGGTAATTGCTGCAAATAAGGCAGATACACCTTGTGCAATGGAGAATATTGAGAGGCTTAGAAAAGAGTTTTCGGATTATAAGATCATTCCATGCTCAAGTGAGGCTGAACTTGCTTTAAGAGAGGCAGGGAAAAAAGGGCTTATTGAGTATATTCCCGGAGAATCAGATTTCAGGATTTTAAAAGAGGATAGTCTTGATGAAAAACAAAAGAGGGCTTTAGAGTTTATTAGAAATTCTGTTTTGAAAAGGCTTGGCTCTACAGGGGTTCAAGAGATATTAAATACTTGCGTTTTTGATGTTTTAAGATATGTTTATGTTTTTCCAGGGGGAGTTAGTAAACTTGAGGATCAATACGGAAATGTGCTTCCGGATTGCTTTTTAATGAAACCCGGCTCTACAGCTTTAGATTTTGCATATAAGGTTCATAGTGATATTGGAGATAATTTTGTAAAGGCGATTGATGTGAAAAAGAAGATGCCTGTTGGAAGAGATTTTGTGCTTTCAAATGGGGATGTTATTGAGATTATGACAAGGAAATGAAACAGTATGAGATGGCTTTAAGGTTTATTAGATTTAATAAAAAAATTATCATAATCTTTCGTGCTTTGCCTTTTTAATTTTTGAAATTTTGCGTTTTAGAGTATCTTAGAGGTTGCCATTTAAAAACTCAACTGTACTACTATTCAAATGAAAAATCTCGGCGTAAATTCCCCAAGTATCTCAGGGATAGTCGAGGTTAAACGTTATGTTAATCAGTCTAGTCAAACTTTCAGCTTTAAAAATTAACCAAAGTATGGGAATTACAGATTCATATAATTAAGCCATAAACTGACTTATCCCTACTGTTATCAGGCTAAACATTATTGAGACTACTGTTGAAACTAAGAAATAAAGAATTATTCCTCGGGATAGGCTTTTTCCTAGGGTGTATTTTCTATATACTGAATCCTCACCTTTTTCTATGGTTGATGCAAGGTAAGACATGATGATTATGACTTCTACTACATAAATACCTACTACTATTTGGAAGAAATATGTTGGAATGCCAATACTGAATATACTTTGGAACTGTCCTGCAGCACCTGGAACACTTTCGCCTCCAAGCCCTGCAGAGTTTATTGCGTTGCTTTTTTCATTTACTAGGTTGATTATGTTTGATAAAAGCCCGGTAATACCTACGACTACTCCGCCGATTACAGGTGTCAAAAAGTTCATTTGGGATTTTATGCTTGTTATGATATCGGATAATAGATCCCTAAGTCTTTCGTTGACTCTATGGATTTGTTTTAGGTATTCTGAAACGTTAAGCATTGCAATTGATGCGATTAGTGGTCCTTTGGTCACGCTTTGGGATAATACTTTCATTGAGCTTTCTATCATGTTTGAAGGGTAATACATAATAGCACCGTGTTTCCTATCAAAGATAGCTTCGTTTATCCCCATTCCAAGCCTTTTTATGTTGTCAGCTATTATTCTGAAAAATCTTCCGATTAGGTTATCGCCACCAATTGTTGCTACATTTTCTATTGCTAGTTCTGCAGGGATTCCATCTGCAAGCCTATTTCCTAATTGAAATAATGCTGAGCTAAATTGTTTTTCTAGAAGTGCTGCTTCTTCTCTTTGCTTGTTGATTGCTGAGTATTTTATGTTAAAGTAGATTGCAATTGAGAGTCCAAATGCTAGTGATATGAAAAGAGATAGTATTACTGCACCTATGCCAAAGGGACCTATGTATTGCTCAGTTTGCTGATTTAAGGTATATCCTAAAAAGTTCATTACTGAAGGGATTATTTCAATATCAAATGTTGGATCCATTGCGTGCATTATGAGCGGGCTTAAACCTATTAAGAAAAGAACCAAGAATACGCTTATGGCTGCAAGGATAGGGGATATTGAAAATTTAAGGCCTGCAAAGTTAATCTGCTTTTTTGGAGGTGCAGAGATTAAAAGCTCTTCTTCTATTCCTCCACCACCATAACCTGTGGGTCTTGTTGAAAGGATTTGGATAGCCATGTAAAATACTGCAAATGGCAAAAGAACATCATATAGCAATAGTATGTGATACCATTTTACTCCTTCCATTAGTCCGGCAACTAAAGGAAGCATTATCAGACTTAGTATGGGAAGCACAATCCCAATCATGTTTAAAGAGTCTATTGGACCTTTAAGGTCTTGGGCAAAATGAAGCATTTTTTCATATGTTTCATCAAGTATGAATGATAGGGCTCTGTTTAGGATTTCTATTCTTCGGGTTTCAGAGCCTTCGTAAAGGGAGCTTTCAATTATCCTGAATACTTCTATGAATTCATCATTATATCCTTTCCATCTCATTAAATAGTTGTTTAGGGAATCTTTTAGGGTTCTGAATTTTCCGGATTCTACGTCCCAAAGGATTTTTTTAAAATCTATTGATAATGGCGGGATTAGATGGTTTGCTGCAAATCTTATTGCAAGCTCAAGATTTGAGGTGTGTCTCATGTAGGTTACAATATAAAATATTGAGAGAACCATTTGGTTTGATGATTTCATTCTCCAGCGTGTTGCAAGGATTGAAGGGATTTTTTGCAAGGGGATCATTGCAAACATCCCTAATGCTAAAAAGAAAAATATCATGAAAAAATCATAATTTTCATTTAGAAAACCGACTAGGGCAATTGTGAATATTGCTAAAAGCATCCCGATAAGTGGGAAGAATACTGAAAAGCTTGTGGCACCTTCAGGTGTAATGTTTAGGTGACATGTTTCTATATCGTATTCAAGTTGATTTCTTGTTTTTTTGTCAGGAGCTACTTTTAAAAGATTTTCAGATAGACTGCAAAGTTTTTCATAAAATGATAGCTTTGGTTTTTCCATCTCTTTTTTAAATTCTTTGTAATCTGCGGAGATTATGTTTTCTGCATTGTCTTCAGGGCTGTTTGAGATAAGAGAGGCAATTCTCTTTTTGTATTTGGCTGCTATCTCTTTTGTGTATTCATCTTGGTTCATTGTAAAAGCCCTTTTTTAAGTCAGTATGAGTCTTTTTATGCCTTAGCGATGTGCAAAGATCTAAAGTGAAAATATTTTAAGACCAATTTGAAATTAAGTTTTTATTTTGAAAAAAACTAATGTTAAAAATCTGTTAGGATAAGATTTTTTTCTTCCATTTGCTTTTTTTAACTTCTTCGATTAGCCAATCAGACCATCTTTGAAATATTTTGTCGCTATCAAGTTTTCCGTGTTTTGAGAGCACGTAATCAGAGGATCTGTGAAATTCATCGTTTGCAAGGATTACAAAGTCGGCTTCTAAGAGATCGGGGTTATTTAATTTGTCTGAGATTTTTACAATTTCTTCTTTGATTTTGGCTCTAAGTATTATGTTGCTCCATAGAGCGTCCCAGTTTCCAGCCCATTCTTTTACATTGGATGCGATGGATTTGAGTATTTCAGAGTCTCCATGGATTAGGTCATCTGAAGGCACTAATTCATCTCTTTTTGAGTCATATTTCATTATGTCTACAAATCCGTTTTCTGCTAAAGGGTCTTGCTCCCAGTTTTTTCTTACTTCAGTTATTTGGGTAATTCTTCTCCATTTGTGAAGCCCATCAGCAGATTTTATTGGGTTTGCGACAATAATTATATCTGTTGCCTTAAATGAGGTTTTTGGAACTTGAAGGTCGTTTACAACTCTATCAAAAACTCCGTAAGGACTATCTCCGTGAATTGTTCCTGCTACTACGTTTGCAAGTGCTCCTACTCTCATTGCTTCATAAAGTGCTTTTGCTTCTGTGCTTCTTACTTCGCCTACTATAAGGCAGGAGTCTCCAAGACGAAGCGTTGTTCTTATTCCTTCGTCTGCTGGAACTTCAGAAGAGTTTTTTGTTAGAGCCGCTGCAACTTTCATTGATTGTATGTTATAGTTTAAATCCCTTAGGGAATCTGTGGGAAGCTCTAGTGTATCTTCTATTGTGATTATTCTTAGTGTGCGCATTATTTCAGTCATCATGGAGCCTAAAAATGAGGATTTTCCAGCACTCCTTGTTCCAGCTACAAGTATTGTTCTTGCACCATCAATTAGGAAGCTAATTATGCCTGCAGCTAAAGGGTTTATCATCCTTGCTTTGATGAATAATGGAAGTGTCCATGGTTTGTCCCTATGCCTTCTAAATGCGTATGCTAAGCCTGTTGGATTTAGAGGTGCAGAAATCACGGCTACTCTTGCTCTTGAGGATTCTAATGCGATATCAGTATCTAAAATGGGGTTTGCTTCATCAAGGGGTCTTCCTGAAATCATTCTTAGTTTTGAAGCCCAAGATTCTGTTTCGTTTATTGTGGGTATTATGTTAGTAGTGCATTCATGGTATTGCTCATGAATTAGAAATATTGGTGTTCGTCCTTGCGGACTATTTACTACTAGATCTTGGATTTTAATATCTCCCATTACTACTTCTATTAGTCCGAAACCTACTGTGTATCTTACTAGAATTTTTGCGATTTCGTTAATTTCTTCTTCTGTGAAGTTTAGATGTTTGTATTCTGATAGTTCTTCTATTAGACCTCTTCCTATCTGAAAGAATATTTCTCTCATTCTTTTTGGATCAACAAATTCAGATTTTTTAGGTTTGTGTTCAGAGATTATGTTTCTTGCGGTTTCAAGGATTGAGTATTTTTCTTCTGAAAGCCTGAATTCAGGCGGGATTATATGATACATTTTTTGGATTGAACTAGGTTCTTCAAAGACTGTTACTTCGGTGCCATCTGGGAGTTCATAAGAATCAATTGCTAAGGCATCTTTTGGATATGATGCCATTAGCTTTGTGTACATAAAATCAGGCTTGACACTTGGGTTTAGGATATTTCTATAGATTGTTCTATCTCCAATTTCAATTCCTGCAAGATATGGGTTTGCTGAGATTATTAGTCTTGTTTTTTTTAGTTCGCCAATTACTAAGTCAAATTTTTGGATTAATTCTTGAAGGTATATTTTTTTGTTTTCGTCTTCAGAGTTTTTTTGAAGGATTTTTAGTTCTCTTGATTGACGAAGGAGTCTTACATAAGCACCTATTGGGTCTTCTAAGAGATATTCTTGGATTATCTTTTTGAATTCTACAAAATTATCACTTATTTCTCTATAGGGGTTAGATAAATCATTTGAGATTGAAATAAATGATGTTAGTTTTTTATTTTTTTGAAATTTGATATAGAGTTTTACTAGTTCAACAAGCATTATTGTTTGATGGAAATCGTATTCGTAGTCCCTGTGCTTGTTCATTATTATTTTTGTAGAAAGTTCTGTTTCCCCTAAGGCTCTTAGTACATTTTTCATGCAGGATTTGTTGTCTTCAATTGAGGGAGAATAAGGACAATTTCGGCAATCAAATTTAAGGACTGTTTCTTCTCCTTCTCTTATTGATTCAAAGGGGCATATGTTTTCTTCCATTTTTTTTCAAATCATTTGTACTTTTTTGTAGATAGCTTTTTTAGTAGTTTTGTTATTGTGAAAAATTTGATAGTTATTTTGTATAATCTATTTTAATTTAAGACCACTTGTGTTTTTAATTAATTGATTTGTTTTTAAATTTTGTTTTTTTTAAAGAGAATATTAGGGATATTATGACTATTTTGCAATGGTTACAAAATATTATTATATGAAAGGTATAATTTTTTGAATGATGGAACAAGGAAGACAGTATAATCAGGTTTCAGGTCAGCCTGCTCAACAGGGTCAAGATAGGGATTTGTTTAAGAGTCCAGATTCAAAGGTTGCAATTTCACAGTTTTCTAAATATTCTGAAAGGCTTGATGATATTGAGAATAAAACAAGACTTATTGAGGATAGACTTAGTGTTTCATCAAAGAAGGTTGAGCTTTTAGAGCAGAACCTTATTAAGCTTGCTAAGGAAACTAATTCAAATTTAAATGAGATAAATATTAAGATTAAGGAGATTGATAATTCAATTAAGGAGCTTAATCAAAGATTTTTGCAACTTGCCGGAGAGGCTATTGGTTTTGCTAAAAAAGAGGATGTTGAAGCGATTAAGAAGTATTTAGAATTTTGGAATCCTGTTGAGTTTGTTACAAGGGAAAGTGTTGATAAGATTTTGAATTCAAGGTTAAAGGGAAAGGATATGCGGTGAAAAAGGTTAAGTTTATATATTTATTTTGTTTGAAAAGGATGGTGGTCTTTTAAATGGAGAATACAGTGCCAGTTGATTTTGTGCTTAAGTTAAGGAATTTGGGATATTCAAATCAGCAGATAATAGAGGCTTTGCAAGCTCAAGGGTTTAAATCACACCAAATTTATGATGCTTTAAGCCAAGCGGATATGAATGATTCTAGGGTAAGAGAGGTGCCTTTTGAGAATGGTAATTTAGATGAAAGCCCAAAACAAGCATCTATTGAGTACCCACAACAACAAGAGACTGGGTATGCTAATTATCCCCAAGGACAAGCAGGGCTTGATACGGATATGGTAGATAAAATTCAGCAGATCTCTGAACAGATTATTGAGGAGAGATGGACTGATATTGTTAATAATATGAGAAAGGTTGCGGAGTGGAAGGAACGAACTGAGGATAGAATTAAGAATGTTGAGTTGAAACTTGGAGTTTTAACAGAGCAGGTGAAATCTATTGAGGAATCGGTTCTTGATAGGATGAAACAATATGATACACATGTTGTGCAGTTTTCAAGTGATTTTAAGGCGATGGAGATGGTTTTTAAGGATGTTATACCAAAATTCACTCAAGGGATTCAAGAACTATCAAGGCTTGTTGATGATTTTAAAGAGAAAGTTAGCCCTAATTCCGTAAAGGGCAAAGCTGATGGAAATTCTATTGTAAGAAAGTAAAAAAATATTAAAAATACTTTTACAATGTTCTACTATTTGTTTTGTTTGTGTTCGTATATTTGACTAAGAACATAAGCGGTGCTAGGCAACATTGCAAAATTGTTTATCAATCTAGGAATAGAATTAAAATCGGCGGAAAGTATGACAGGATGTTCTTTTATACTTTCTAAATTGCCATAACATCTTTGAGCGATTTCTTTGAGACTAAGTGGTGTTATAATCTCAACTGATAAAAATGGAATTGTATCTCTATCATCAGTAAAATAAGATGACCCTATGTTAATTTCATTGGCGTTCAATTTATATTCTTCAACCATTTCAGTGAGTATTATATTTTTAAAATAATCAGTGATATTAAAGTCTTCTTTGTTATGATCTTTTGGGAATTCAGGGGTTCCTCCTGAAAAAGCAATGCAATCTGCAGAAATACCTAATCCTTTTGCTCTTTTTACTAAACTTATCTTTTCTCCATTCTCTGGAAGCAACACAAATGCAAATGCAAAATATCTAGCTAAATCATCCAAACACAGATTATAAATAGGTAGTAGCTCTTTTATTGTTTTTCCAATAGGATACTCATCGGGCAATAATTCAGCAGGGATTGCCTTGGGTGTTGTTGCCTTGAAATCAAAGTATCCTCCTTTTTTTGTTGTCAACGGTAAACTTACACCGCCAGCGACCACCATTATTGAACCATTAAACATTCCTTTTTTTGATAAGGTTTCTTCTAATGCTTCTCGGTAAGGTTTTAAAGGATTGGGAACTTCATATTCGTTATCAAATACTTCTATTAAAAGCTCTTCAATATTCTTGAACACAGCAATTTTTTTCAGTGTCTCTTCGAGTTTAGAAATATTTAATCCATTAATTGCCCCATCTATAGAAGAACACATCTGCGATAGATCATTTGAGGAAATCTCAGGATCCAATGAACATAAATGAAGGGGAGAACTTCCATCACCTAAATCATAATTGAACTCAATAGTAGTATTTTTCATGTTTCGAGATAATATCTGCTTGTTTAATAATTTATAGCTACTTTAGGGTAGAAAATGTTAAAAAGGATTTTTCATTTTAGTATTATGTTTTTGATACATGATGTTTAATAGGTTTCTCATACTAAAATTAATATTTGATTTCGTGAAATCCAGCATCATTTCGCATACTTTGGTCTGGAGGCCAAAAGTTTGAATAGACGGATTCACATAACGTTTAACCTCGACTATTCTAAAGATACCTCGCCATTTATGCAAAGGTTTTTCATTTATTGGTGTTTTGAATATTTAAATATTTCACCATGCTTAATGCAATAACAAAAAGATTTATAAATTCACCATTAATTCCAAGTGATAACGTGTGTTATTGAGATTAGAATGTTTATTTAAACATGATATGTTTTAATTAGAATAGATGATTTAGAGATTATAAAATTAAGGTTTTGAAAATGGCAAAAGTCAGCAATAAGACGATTAGTAAGGTTGTTAAGAAAAAATGGTTTAAGATTTATGCTCCTCAGATGCTTGGAAATGCTTTTGTTGGAGAAAGTTTTGTGGATAGTCAAGAAAAGCTTTTGGGAAAGACTATAACGGCAAATCTTGGAACACTTACTAATAAGTCTAAGAATTCTTATGTTAATGTTAAACTGCTTTGTGATAAGTTGATTGGAAAAGATGGAGCAGGAACAAATATAATTGATTATAATATGTCTTCCTCAGCAATTAAGAGAATGGTAAGACTTAGAAGAGATAGACTTGATGCTTCTTTTGTTTGTGAAACTAAAGATAATAAATTTGTAAGGGTTAAATATATGATTATTACTGTTAGTAATGCTTCAACTACTAAAAAGACACTTCTAAGAAATGCAGCAAGGGCTCTTATTGCTAAATATGTTATGAGTATGCCTTATGAGGATTTTGCTAATAGCGTTATAGGTTTTGGAATGCAAGGAGATATGAGAAAAGCATTATCAAAGATTTATCCTGTTAAAAGTGTGGATATTAGACAGTTTACTTTGGTTGAGAAAAAGACTTTTACTTTTATAGAGAAAGGAGAAGGCTTTGATATTTCTAAGTTACAAAGCCAAAAGAAGCCAGTTAAGGAAAAGGAAGAAGAGGATACAACAGGACAGGAGAGCTAAATGTCTTGCAAAAAGTTTTTTACAGATATTAAATTTTTTGATGACCACTCAGTTTTGATGGATAATTTTTCTTTTCCAGTTTCTAAAGAAGATTTGTTGGATGCCGGCGCAATAGATGTGGGTTTTGATTTTTTGGAGTTTGAGGATGACACTGCTCTGAATAGTATTCTAAATGTAATTGAGAAAGGGTTATCAAATCTTAAAAGCAATTTTACGAATAAATCCGCAACATATCTTCATAAGGGACTTAGTATACCATTAATTGGACATGTTGGGTTTGGAATTATTGATAGAGGGACTAATGCAATTGAGCTTAAACCTGTTAGTGGATGCAATTTGAAGTGTTTGTTTTGCTCAGTTGACCAAGACCTAAGAAGCAGGGATTTTGTTATTGAAGAGGAGTTTTTGATAAGCGAGCTTGAGAAGTTATTAAATCTTAAGAAAAATAAATGTTATGTGTTTATTAATGCGCATGGCGAACCTTTGTTTTATTCACCACTAAATAGACTATTTAGAGATTTGAAATCCAATAATAAGGTTAAAGGAATTATACTTATTACTAATGGAAGCGTTTTGTCTAAGAGAAAGATTGATGAGTTTTTTGAATGTGGTCTTAACCAAATAAATATTTCTATACATTCTCTTGACCAAAAGAAGGCTAGGGTGCTGTCAGGGGTTAGTGGATATGACTTGAATAAGATTTTAGATAATATTATTTATGCACAAAAAAAAGGGATAAGAATAGTTGTTGCTCCGGTTGTTTTGTTTAATTCAAAAAGACTTGAGAAAATGAAAATCCCTTTTAATGAATCAGATATGTTTGAAATAGCCAAGTTTTGTAAGAAGCATAATTTTTTGTTTTCTGCTCAAAATTATTTAAGTTATAAGCTTGGAAAAAGAATTTCTAAGGAAAAAGATTTTGATGAGTTTTATGTTTTTTTGGATGAGATTAAAGAAAGGTTTGGTAAAGATATTTTTGATTTGGGAATGGAAATAATAAAGGATAATGTACTAAAAAACCCATTTAGAAAGGGCGAGATTGTGAGATTAAAAAAGGGTTTTACGGGGTTTTTTAATGATGAATCCATTTGTGTTTTAAGAGACCGGCTTGTGAGTGTTGTAGGTTCAAATAATAGAAACGAATTTAATGTAAAAATAATTAGAACTAAGGATAATATTATTAAGGCTATCACTTTGTAAGAGTTTCTAAGGGTATTTTTAGAGTTGATAAAATTTTTTGAGAATTATTAGAAAAAGAAAAAAAAAGAAAAAAAGGTTATTTTTAACCTGTTATTTCTACGTCGCTTAGTTTTGTGCCTTTGACTTTCACTTCTGTCTTGCCTTCAAATTTCGTTGCATAGGTTGCATATGAACCTAGAACTTTGGTAGCCAAAAGTGTGTCTTGTCCTTCAGCGCCTGCGACAAGCAATTGGTACTTATCACCGTTTGTGAAGAGTCTAATCATAGCTTCACCAGGGGTAAATCCATCACCACAGTTGTCTCCACCAACACCTAGTAAGGCAGCAGCTGCACTATTTGCGCAAGGTCCACCAACTACGATATAGTGGTCATTTTTCACTGCATCAGCTGAAGAGAGGTCACTATCGAGTATTGCTAATCCTACTGGAAGTGGGCTTGCGCCTACTCTCTTGACAGTTCCTGAAACTGCTTGCTCTCCAACACCAACGGTTAGCTCGTTGCCTGATGAGCTAACGGATTTGCCCGCATAGACTTGGTATCTTACTGCGTCTTCTACAATCTCAAATCCTGCTGACTTTCCAGAGTTTGAGTAAGAAGTTACCTTTGTTCCATAGTCTGTCTTTGAACCTACCCTTACTGCAATGTCATCTCCATCTAGAACGTTTACGTTGGTCCAACCTGCAGTTTCATCGATTCCTGCTATTATCAGTTCGGTGTATCCTGCAAGCTCTGGCTCAGTAATTACTAGATCGCTTCCATCGAATTCTACTGTGTATACCTTATCAGAGTCATCATCTATCCAGAAGTCTGCAGCCTCGCCTGCATCATTCGTGTTGAGATTAAATGTAGGTAAGTCATCATCTTTCACATTTGTAATCTTGATTAAGTCCCATGTGTCTATGTCAAAGGTAAATGTTCTTCCTGCATACTCTTCTCCAACATCCATGTAAACGTTACTTCCTGTCCTTATTTCAAGATTTCCATCACTATTAATTTTTACATCAAAGGTGCCTGTGACTGGACTTGAAAGTTCAGTAAATCCAAGTTCTAAGTAATCAAGCATACCAAGAGATTGACCTTTGTACAAATACTGGTTGTCATCAAAGATACATTCCCAATCATCCTCATTTTCACCAGGTGCATTTACACTGATTTCTATTAGCAATTCAGGTGATGTATAGGTTCCACCAAGCTCTAGTGTATCAAGGCTCCAAATCTCATCAGCATCTAGATAGTCTCCAACTGATTTTTCACCACTTGTGAAACTAATCTTACCAAAGTATTCACTTGTGGATGCATCGTAGCTAACTTCATCTACAACTACATCAATTGACATATCATCATCGTCATCATATAATACATCTCCATTGGTTCCTTCATCAATTGTAGCTTGGTCTACTTCAACACCATCGTTTAGCAAGGCAACTGTAATTCTTCCTGTATCGCTTCCAACATTCTCAGAGATTCTTACAACCTTTAATGTGTATCCTGGATAACCAAAGGCATCTAGCTGTATCTCATCTCCCCTGATAACATATGCATCGGAGTTGGTCCTCTTAAGCATCAAATCTTCGCCGGTTAATGAAGTATACTTATCCGATTTTGAAGCTGCACTCACATCTACACCTGTTGCTACTACTTGATACTTTACTCCAAACAAATCGATGTTGTATTTGAATTCTTCACTATCACCAGATCTTCTCAAGATTCTATCCACTGCACTTTTTAATTCTGAAGTTTTATCTTCATAACTATAGTCAAAAGTGTCTACGCTAATAGCTTCTTGTGGTTCACAATCGGAATCTCCATCTCCAGCAGTTATTTCTATTACTAAATCTTCAGTAATTTTATCATTTCCAAATCCCTTCATAAATGACCACTCGGAATCCCGGTATCTAAACTTTAGAGATCTGTCCTCTCCTTTCATTGGCATCTCATCAACAGTTGTTACTCCATCAGCTTCTAGTTGATCAAAAGCAACTGCGTTTGCAACACTACCTATAGCAGTTTCAATTACAACTTGTCCTTGTCCAGAAGCACCTGTAAATGATGCTGCTACATTAACAGAACCAACGATATCAATTGCTAAAGCTTTTGAGCCTACAACAATCTTGCCGTTATATCCTGTTGAGCCTGCAAATGGTGATGGATAATCTCCTAAATCTACAGCCATTGCACTGCCTATTGTTGCGCCAAGCATTAATACGCCTGCACTAAGCGCAACTATCTTCCTCATTACTTTCATTCCTTTCATTTAAAAAAACACCTCCGTGTTAAAAAACTCTCTTCTACTTTTGTGCGTTTGGTTTGCTAGAAATCCTTGTCCATCCGGTTGCCCATTGATGAACACTAGGTAATAGGATGAAAAAACTACTATATAAATCTTTCTGATTTCTTGACGGAAAAATCTGTTTTTTTATTCACTTGACAGTGGTGTTTACGTATTTTTGAGAAGATTTGAAGAGTATATTATTGGATTTTTTTATTGGATATTTTCGAATAATTACTTTAGTAATAATATCACTTTAGTAATAATATCCAACAAATTTAAAGAATACAAGCAAAAGTTAATATAATCAACAACCTCACCCTAAAGAGCGAGGTATGTTGGTAATATAAAATCATACGCTACGTTCAAGCGAGGTTGTAGATTTCATGAAATCCAGCATCACTTCGCATACTTTGGTCTTTCAAGCCAAAGTGAGAATAGACGGATTCATCCAAGGATTAACCTCGACTATCCTAAAGATACCTCGACATTTATGCCGAGGTTTTTCATTACAAAAAAGCGTACCAAGTCCTCGTGTTTAAACACGAGGTATGCTTTTCTATTAATGAAAAACTAGTATGCAGTACAATTGTTCAGAAAAAGATTGTGTATAAGCTACAATAACAAAATATGTGGGGGCAAGGATTTGAACCCTGGTAGGCACTAAGCCAACAGGTCCTAAGCCTGTCCCGTTTGACCGCTCCGGCACCCCCACTTTGAGAAAAAAGAAAAACTAATACTTTAAATATTTATCTAATTCAAATATGAGTGTTTAGATTATTATTTGTTTTTTTGGAGAGTTAGTTATCTTTGTGCTAAGGATTTTTTACTGTTGCTTTTAGAGACATACTATGGCAGATTTTTAGTTTTAATGAAGAAAAGACATAGGCAATGATATTATATGTCCGAAGATATTTAAATAGTTATTAGATATAGTTGTATTATATTAACGAAATTATTAGGAGAATTAAATTGATGAGAAAGTAATAAAGGGTGAAAAGTATGAAGGTAGGAATTATTTCAGATACTCATTCAAACATTGCTTCTATTAAAAAATCATGTAAGATATTTAATGAACAGAATATAAATGTAATATTGCACTGTGGTGATATTACATCAGAGGATGCATTAAGGGAGTTTAGAGATTTTAAGTTGTATTTTGTATTTGGAAATATTGATGCTAACAAGGATGAGCTTGAGAGAACATCAAATGAATTGGGCTTTTATTGTCTAAAAGAAGAGGGTGCGATTATTTTGGACAAAAGAAGAATAGCATTAATACATGGCGATAATAAAAAGAGGCTTTTGGAAATAATTGAACAACAAGAATTTGATATTATTTTGACGGGACACACTCATAAGAAAGAAGCGTATTTTTTTGGGAAAACACTTGTAATTAATCCCGGCGCACATAATCCTATAAACACTCTTCGAGAGAATAGAACTATTGCAGTGTTAGATTTGGATAAAGCACTAACCGCTGAAAATGTCAGCTTTTTTTCAATATAGTAGTCTATTTAGTGGTTGGAGAATGTTTACAAGGAAAAAAATAGGAACAAAAGATAAGAAAAAAAGAAAGATTAGCCCCACTTTTTTATTGCCAGAGCTAATTCAGGGTGATTTTGGGCATATTTTTTTAAGGAAATTTTTGATAGGCTTGCGTCAAGTGCCTGTCTTATTGCTTTAGCTCCTTGAGTCGTTCCTTTAGGATGGCCATGACATCCACCACCAAATTGAAATACTGTGTGAACGCCAAAGATTTTGCATAGTGCGGGGATATGCCCTGGATGAAGTCCGCCTGAACTTACCGCAAGCGTGGGTTTTATTTTGCTCCAGTCTTCTGTTAGAGATTCCATTTCAATCTTATCGGCCTCAATTTCATTAAATATTATTTTAACTTCGCTTTCTGAACCTTGCATTTTGCCAACGGCTGTTCCAATATGAACTAAGTCTACTCCTGCAAGTCTTGATATTTTTGCGATTACAAGCATTGAAACACCATGATGGGGATTTCTTGTGATTGCGGCATGCATTGCTCTGTGAGCATGGATTATTAGCCCTTTTGAGTTGTTTCTAAGGGTTTGAAGTGCTCCAAAACCAGTTGTTAGAATATCTACCATAATGGTTTCTCCACCTAAAGATTTTACATAATCAAGACGTTTTAGCATCTCTAAAGATTCTGCAGTAACGTTTGCAAGGTATAGCTTTTTTTCGCCTGTTTTTTGCTCTGCTTTTCTTTTTTGTTCAAGGGTTTTTTTAATTCTTTCTCTGAATTTGTTAAATGTCATGTTTGTGAGATTTTCATCATCTTTTACTATGTCTATTCCACCAACCCACGCGTCGTAGGCTACTTTTGCATGTTCGGTTGCGCTTAGACCCACTTTTGGTTTTATTATTGTTCCTACAAATGGACGATTGTATACACCTGTTATTTTTCTAATCCCTTCGATACCATGCAAGGGACCTTTGAATGATTCTATGTACTTTTTTGGGAAGTATATGTTTTCAAGTCTTAGTGTGTTTAATAATTTCATTCCAAATATGTTTCCGGCAATTGCTGATAGGAGTTGAGGAAGATTGCCTAGTTCGAAAAGCTCAATTGGATATGCAATTTTTATTTTGTATAAATTTTTGGAGATTTTTGTTATTGAATAAACGTGAGGGGATAGTCTTTTTTGTATTGAGCTTGTTAGGGTGTATATGTCTGTCCATGTGCCTATTGAACTTTCTGCAGCAATTTGTGAGGAAACAGATTCTATTGAGTTTGATTTTGCTTTAGAAACTAAGTAATAACAGATTAGTTCTTCTTTTTTTGGAATATACTCTAAATCAACGTATTCGAATTTTTTCATTTAATACCACCTTTTTGTTTTTTGTATTCAAGATTAAATCTTTTAAGATAGTTTTGTATGTCTCGAAAGTAGCGTCTCTTAACTATAGCACGCCTTGATTATATATGGTGTGTCTGGGCAATAGTATATCTTGACTACCTTTGTTATTTAAGGGCTTTTGTTTATATATTTTGTGATGGATTTTCTTAATTGAAGATTTTTGGAAAAAAATATAAAGCAAAGGCTTTTCCAGCTTGAAATGGATGGGCTCGTTGTCTAGTGGCTATGATGTCGCCCTTACAAGGCGAAGGTCGCCAGTTCGAATCTGGTCGGGCCCATTTTTTAATTTTTGCTTTTGTTTTTGTCGTCTTTAATGACATTATTTAACAATAAAGGATTAAGGGTGATCTTTTTATGATGAAGGTAAATAATCTTAAACAATATGTTTCTAGAAAGATTTTGTCAAGTGATGATGCTATGAAAAAAATTTCTTTTTTTAAGGAACAGGGAAACAAAGTTGGATTATGCCATGGGGGTTTTGATTTGATCCACCCAGGACATTTCAAGCATTTTGAATCAGCAAAAAATAAATGCGATGTTTTGTTTGTTTCTATTACAGCTGATAATTTTGTGACAGATAGGAAAGGTTTTGGAAGACCAATTTATACAGAAAATTTAAGGGCTTACATGACTGCTTGTTGTGAGTTTGTGGATTTTGTTGTGATATCAAATTATAAGCTAGGGGTTGATGTTATTAATTTGTTAAAACCTAATCTTTATATTAAAGGACCTGATTTTATAAATAAAAATACCCCCGGGATTACTGCTGAGAGAGAGGCAATTTTAGGTGTTAATGGGGAAATGGCGTATACTACTGAGGATGCGATGTCTACTACGGGAATCATTGAGTACATAAAGAATGTGGTTGATAGAAAGGAAGTTCTTTTGGTAATAGATAGGGATGGTACAATAATTGAGAATAATGACTTTTTTGGAAAAAATGATAACTGGAAAGAGGAACTTAAATATAATTTAGGGGTTGTTAATGCGCTATCTACACTTCAGACTAAATACAATACTACCAATGTTGTTGTTACAAATCAAGGGGGTGTAGCTAGGAAACTATTTGATTGCAAAAGAGTGGAAGAGATTAACAAACAGATTGATTTGGATTTGAAAGGCTTGGGTATTAGGATAGATAACTGGCAGTATTGTCCTGATATTGATTCTAAGTATGCATCACTTCACCCTGAGTTTGATTTGGATAAAAGGTTTGTAAAAGATGTTACTAAAAGAAAGCCAAACACTCAGATGGTTTTGGATTCTCTAAAAGAGCTGGGAAAGGGTATTGAAAGCTTTTCAAAGGTTATAGTTTTAGGAGATAGAGAGGAAGATGGGAATCTTTCTAAAAACCTTGGTGCTAACTTTATTGATGTTAATGAAAAAGGTTATGATGAGATAATATCTCAAGCCAAGACATTTTTAGATGAATGATTTTTCTATATATTTTTTAATTTTAGGTTTGAGAGAAGTTCCTTTAAGGAACATTGATACTTGTTTTTGCAATGAACTTCATTTATAATATGTGAAATACATTAATAGCCATTAAATATGAAGTGATAATGTATATTATGCAATGTTGTGCTTTAAGACAATAAATTTTTTTATTAATTAAATTCTTTCTTATCAACAAATTGTATAAGGGTGATTATTTTGAATAATTCAGAAGAATATGCAAAATCCAAGTTGGGATTCTTAAATGATGCATTAAAAAATCAAATGTTAGTGGATGAGAATGATATCGAAGAGATTCTAACCCCTCGCAGTTTTTCTGTATATCGGGCTGCAAAACCTTATTATCTTAAAGCTGCAGGAAAGGATTATGGATTTGATCTAAGACATATTTATGTGTCCTTAAAAATAGCCATAGCATTATCAGACTCTATCGATGCGAATAGTAACGTTATTGTACCTGCAATTTTGGTTCATGATGCAGGCAGATACAAGACCCCAGTAGGAGTAGACAAGATTAATCATTCTTCTTTTGCTCAAAGACTTATTCATATGCTTGAAGGTTCTTTACTTGCAAGAGAGCAACTTCCTTTGAAAGAAAATGGTTATAGCACATCACAAATCAATGATATTAGTGATATTATAGCAGTTCATGATTGGTCTTATCTCAGAAATTTTGATATTCCAAGTGAACTTGCCAACAAAGAAAATTCAGAGTTAGTTGTAGAATTTGGCGATACTAAAAGATCAATTGAATCAATTTTTGAGGAGTTGAGTAGAATTAAAGAAAAAGGGATTATGAATACTGAAGAGTTTAAGATTGTTGAGGATGCTGATAGATTAAATGTACCTGCTACCGCAAGCTTTTTGAAGGATTATTGGAAAACAAATTACTCTAATTTCACGCCACTTGAGTTTTTCTTTTTGAGACAAAGTTATTTTGGGATTTTTGACGAAGATAATGCAAGGCAAGAAGGGCTTAGTAGGGAGCGAATAGAATACATTCTTAAAAAAACTAAGCACCAAAAAATCAATTTTGAAGAAGCTCGCGAAATTGTCAGTCGCATAATACTCGAAAAAAAGCCAATTGTAAAACAAGGCGTTTTAGATCTTCAAGAGTTTAATACGGAGGATTTTCCAAGATTGTTGGAATCTGAACTTGCTTCGGAGAATTATTTATTAGGACATGTTCTTTAGATTATTTTTTTGATTTAATGAAATCCTCGCTCATTTGCATACTTTGGTTAATAGAAAAGCATACCTTGTATTTCAACAAGAGGACTCGGTACGCTTTTTTGTAATGAAAAACCTCGGCATAAATGTCGAGGTATCTTTAGGATAGTCGAGGTTAATCCTTGCATGAATCCGTCTATTCTAATTTTGGCTTGAAAGACCAAAGTATGCGAATGACGGATTCATGAAATCTACAACCTCTCTGAACGTAGCGTATGCTTTTATATTACCAACATACTCGTCCTTTAGGACAAGGTTGTTGATTTTTCAAGCCGAAGTAAGAAAGGAAGCGTGTATGGAGCAAAAGACCTTAACTTCTTGTGAGATATCTTGATAGTTATGCCAATGTTTTTAACTTATTTTTGTAGTTGGTTAATAGAGAAGTAAGTATTATGATAATGGCTTTTAATTTTTTTTGGATTAGTTTCGTAGTGGGTTTTGAAAATGGTTAATTATTTAAACAGATTGTTTTTTTGAACCGTATATGTCTCACATAAATAACAAGCAAAAATATTTAGATGAGAAATATAGTTGGGATATTAGCGATATAATTAAAAGCGAGGAGGAATTTTTTGCGCTTTGTGAAGAGCTTAAATCAGATTTAGCAGTTATTGAAGGGTTTAAGAAAGATCTTTCTCCTAATATGAGTCAAGAGGAGTTTTCAAAGATTGTGAGTTTTAATGAAGTGGTTTCTAAAAAAGGAGCAAGGCTTTTGGGGTATGTTGGATTGATGTCTTCTATGGATATAAAATCACAAGAGGTGATGAAATATTCAAGGGTGTTGGAAAGGCTTGAACTTGCAATGGGAGATAAGGCAAGATTTTTTTCTCATTGGATTATGGGACTTAAGGTTGAAGGAATTGATGTTTTAGATGATGAGAATGCAAAAAGGCTTTTTAGGAGCAACCCTTTTTTAGAGAGTAGTTTTTTACATAAAAGGGAAGCCGCTAAGCATGCTTTGTCTGAAAGAGAAGAACAAATTATTCATCGAAAAGAGATGTATGGTATTGATGTTGTTGGAGAGTTATACGATCATATTGTAAATGATTTTTCTTTTGAAATAAGGGTTAAAGAAAGGAAGAAAAAGATTTCAAATTTAAGTGAACTTACTAAATATTTTTATAGCAGAAATCGAGAGGAGAGGGTGTCTGCTTATAAGAGTCTTTTGGATACTTATTCAAAACATAAGGAAAAGTTTTTTTCTATTTATTCAGCAATTATTAAGGATTTGAATGTTGATGTGTCTTTAAGAAATTTTAAAAGTCCTATTTCAGCAGTAAATTTTTCTAATGAACTTTCTGAAGAAGCGGTTAATGCTCTTATTAGTTCTTGTGAGGATAATGAGGAGATTTTTAGGGAATTTTTCAGACTTAAAAAAAGAATATTAGGTATAAGCGATTTTGGAAGAGAGGATGTTTATGCTCCTTTAGGTTTAGAAAGAAATCAAAAAAGGTTTAGTTATGCTCAGTCAAAAAAGATTATTATGGATAGTTTTGAGGGATTTTGTAAGGATTTTAAGAGAAAGGCAACAGAGATTATTGATTCAAGGCATGTTGATGTTTACCCAAAAGAGAATAAACGTTCAGGTGCTTTTTGTGCGCCTATTTCTCCAGATATAAGGCCTTATGTTCTAATGAATTTTACAGGTACAAGAAATGATGTTTCAACACTTGCGCATGAGTTAGGTCATGGGATACATGCTATCTACTCGTCTAAGTTGCCTATGAGTGTATATAACGCTTCTATTCCCCTTTGTGAGACTGCTTCTGTCCTTTGCGAAACAATTGTTGCTCAAAGGTTGTTTGATAGTCTTACAGATGTTGAGAAGATCTCGTTTTTAGGGGAAAGGATTATGAATAGTTATGCAACTATTTGCAGACAAAATAGGTTTATTATTTTTGAGATTAAGGCACATGATCTTATTACAAATAACAATGTTGGAGAAGAGGAGTTATCAGAGCTTTATTACTCAAATATTTCTAAGCTTTTTGGTGATTCTTTGAAGGTTTCAAAAGATTTTAGATGGGAATGGTGCTATATCCCACATATTATCCACTCCCCGTTTTATTGTTATTCTTATAGTTTTGGGAATCTTTTGTCTTTGTCAATTTATAATCGATATAAGAAAGAAGGGTCAAGGATTGTTGATGATGTTTTGAGGATTCTATCCAGTGGCTCAAGTGAGAATCCTGAAAAACTTTTGATGTCTTGTGGATATGATGTTACTAAAAAGGAGTTTTGGGATAATGGATTTAGTACAATTAATGAGTGGGTTTCAAAGTTAAGATTGCTTGCTCAAAAGAGTGGATTATGATTTTTATAATTTTAGTTTTGTTTATTGTATGAGGAATTTTTTTTAATAAAAGTGTGTTTAGCTTATGTTTTTTTTAGATTTTTTTATGTGGTATGTGTTCTTGTGTGAATTGATTTCGTGAATCCGACATTTGTATAATTTGCTTTTGAAACCAAAAGTTTGAAGATACGGATTTGTTAAACGATTAACCTCAACTGTCCTAAAGATACCTCCGAATTTATGCTGAGGTTTTTCAGTTATTGGTTATTTGTTTTTTGTTAATGTGATTATTTTTAAGGGTTTAACAACTTTAAAGTCACAAAGAAAGATTTATTAAAAGGTTTCTAAAAGGTTCTAGTTATATATTTGAAAGGGTTCTAAAATGAAGCAATCATCAGATAAGGGTTTTAGTAATAAAATTAACAAGCTTGGAATTGGTAAGAAAAAGAAGCTCAATAAGGATCTTTCTTTGGTTGAACTTGTGATGTATGGAGTAGGGGTTATGATTGGAGCTGGGATTTATGTTTTGATAGGTAAGGCTTCTGGGATTGCAGGATATAGTGTTTGGCTTTCTTTTATACTTGCCTCAGTGATTGCAGGGCTTAGTGGGCTTAGTTATGCTGAGATGAGTTCTATGTTTTCTTCAAGCTCTGCGGAGTATGAGTATTGTGAAAATAGTTTTAATAAGAAGTGGATTGCAAAGACAATTGGTGTTCTTAAGCTTGCAACTTTGATTATAGGAATGAGTGCTGTAAGCCTTGGTTTTGGGGGGTATATGAGCAGGCTTTTAGGTCTTTCTTCGGTGATCTGGGGATTTGTTCTTTTGACAGGAGTATTTTTGCTTAATTTGTTTAGGATTAGGTTTTTAAGTAAGCTTAATAATTGGATTGTTTTAGTTACTATTCTGGGTCTTTTTGCGATTATTGTTTCAGGGGTTTTTCATATTCAATCAACTGAGCATTTTTTTGAGTTTAAGGAAGGATTTACTCCGGTGTTTGCTGGTGCAGCGCTTATTTTCTTTGCATTTTTAGGTTTTGAAGATCTAGTGAGTTTGGGAGAGGAATCTAAGTCTGCTAAGAAAAACATGCCTAAGGCTTTGGTGCTATCACTTGTGATTGTAGCGATAATTTATATGCTTGTTTCCTTTGTTTCTGTTGGAGTTTTAGAACCAAAAGAGCTTGCAAGTTCTGATTCTCCAATGAGTGAGGTTGCAAATGTTACTATGGGAAAAATGGGTGGGTTTGTTACAAGTATTATTGCTCTGATTACTACTTCTTCTACAGTTTTGATTATGTTTTTGTCTTTTACAAGAATGGCTTATGGGATTTCAAAAAAGAAGGTTATTCCAAAGATTTTTCAGGTTTTAAATAATAATAGTGTACCTGTTTTTGCAGCGGTTTTAGGTTATATTCTTTGCGTTTTGATTGTTTTTACAGGAGATATATCCAGTGTTGCAGGGATTACTGATTTTGGCGCACTTTCGATTTTTGCAAGTGTTAATCTTGCAAATATATTCTTGAGGTATAAAAAACCAAATCTCAAGAGAGGTTTTAAGACACCTCTTAATGTGGGAAAATTCCCAGTAGTGAGTGCGCTTGGGTTAGTAAGTGCTGTTTGGATGATTTTACATTTGGAAGTTATTGTGATTTTTGCAGGAATGGGAATTGTTTTGGGAATAATTTTTTTATTTGTGATTATTGACAAGATTTTGAAAATGAAGGTTTTAAATTCCAAGAGTTAGGGGTTTGTGTATGAATTTAATGGGCGTAAAGTGAGAATTGAATGGGAATCTTTAGGTAAGAAAAAAGAGTTTTTGATAAGTGCTTTTTTTAGTTTAATTTTTCGGGGTTGAGATTGGTTATTGATATTATTACTATTTTATTGTTATCATTGTTATTATTAATTATTATCAATTTGTTTTTGGCGAGTGCTATTTGAGTTAATGAATTGGTGTTTTTGCATGTTTTTTTATTGATAGGATTTTTAGGTATAAGTAATAAGGAAAGGATTTAGAATAAGATTCACAACTAGAATTCTTGAATTAATAAATTCAATCGTTCACAACAGATTTTATGGTGTTTATGCCTTAAAAAGTCATTTATTTAGTTTTGCATCTTTTTTAGGTTTGAGAGGATTTTTTCATTGGAGTCCCATTCCAGAGCTTGTTCTAATACTTCAACAATGTTTGTTACAGGTATTAGTTTTACTTTTGATAGTCTTTCTTTTGGAACAACAATATCTTGAATGTTTGATTTTGGAACTATTATGTTTTTAACCCCTGTATCAATTGCAGCGTCTACTTTTGCTGATACCCCACCTACTGGGAGAACTTCTCCTCTCACTGAGAGGCTTCCCGTCATTGCGAAGTTTTGTTTTACTGGGATTTTTTTAAGGGCTGAGATTATTGCTGTTGCTACTGCTACACTTGCAGAATCGCCTTCTACTCCTTCGTAGGTTTGAAGGAACTGGATATAGACATCATATTTATCGTTTATGTCTTCGCCAAAGAATTTTTTTATGATTGCAGATACATTTTTTACTGCTTCTTTGGCTATTTCGCCTAATTTTCCAGTTGCGATAAACTCGTTCTTTTTTCCACCAGGTGTTATCTCTGCTTCGATTGGTAAGAGTATCCCTGAGAAAACTGGGGATGAACCCATTACTGCAAGACCATTTACCCTTCCTATTCTTATTCCGTTTGTTACTATTACTTCGTATTCTTTTTTTCTTAAGACATAACTATCAGCTATTTGTTGTTCAAGGGTTCTTGCGATTTGTTTTGCTCTGACTACGTGGTCCCTATCTACTAGGTTAGCTTTGTTTTCAAGGGCTAAGTCGCCTGCTGCGCGGACTATTCCACCAAGGTCTCTAAGTAAGAGACTTAGATGTCCTTTTCGATTTGAACGTCTTTTTGCTTCAAGGATTATTTCTTCTACTGCTTCTTTTGTGAAGTGTGGTATTTTTCCATCTCTTGATACTTCTTGGGCGATGAATTGAGCGATTTTAAATCTATTCTCTGGAGTGTCTTGGAAGGTATCTTTCATGTATACTTCATATCCATATCCTCTTATTCTAGATCTTAGGGCGGGATGCATGTTCTTTATGGTATCTATGTTTCCTGCAGCGAGAAGAATAAATTTGCAGGGTACTGGTTCGGTCCTAACCATAGCTCCTGCACTTCTTTCGCTTTGACCTGTTATTGGAAATTGCCCCTCCTGAAGCGCTGTTAAAAGGTCTTGTTGGGTATGTGCTTTTAGTGTTGCAATTTCATCTATGAATAATACGCCCATGTTGGCTTTGTGTATCATTCCTGCTACTACTCTCATGTGTGCAGGGGTTCCTAATCCCCCACTTTGGAAGGGGTCATGTAATACGTCGCCAAGCAAGGCTCCTGCATGAGCACCAGTTGCATCGTAAAATTGGCTTTTGTCTTTGTTGAAGTTATCAACTATTATGTAGGGTGTGTTTTGGGATGCTGTTTTTCTTTGACCTAGATTGATAAAAAGCATGAATGCGCCTAATAAAAACCATGAGCCGATAAGAGTTGCAGCGCCCATTATATCACCGTAATGAGCCCTGATTAACCAAGGGGCTATTATTGAGACTATTAGAAGAATTATTATGATAAAACCACTGTTTTTGAGGCTATTTTGGATTGAAAGGTTTGCTACTGATATTAGTTCTCTTCCTTTGCCTGCTGGAACAGATCTTATTAGAGGCTGGTTTTCATCGTGTGGATTTGGATAAGACAGCACATCAACAAGGTTTTCTTTTGGCAAAAGCTTTGCTAAAGCCATTCCAAGCATGCTTTTTCCTGTTCCAGGTTCTCCGATTAAAAGTACATGTCTTCTTTGTGTTGCTGCTTTTTTGATTATTTCAACTGCACCTTCCTGACCGATTACTTGGTCTATTAGGTCAGTTGGTACTTTTATTTCTGAGGTGTTGTTGTAGTTAAAAGTAGAAGGTTCTTTATTTGTTTGAATATTAGTTGTTTGAGTGGACTCTATTTTAATCTGTTGAGAAGCATTTTCTTTTTTGGACTCTTCTTTTTTAGGCTCTTCTTTTTTAGGTTTTTGATTTTTTGTAGTAGGCATGGGATTATAAGCATTACAAGGTAATATAAAAGTTTTTCCTAATGGATTTTTATTGATGGATTTTGGAGGATTTTTTGTATTTTTTAGGAAGTATGTTAATTATCATAAAATTCTTTAATGTTCTTTTTTTGTGATTTAGCAATTGAGATTTAGCACCACGAGTTTTGTTTTCCAAGTTAGTAATACCATCTTTATTGAACTTCTTTTACCATTGATATAAAGTTTTTATTTATATTTTGTCTTCTATTGATTTGAGCCATAGTAGGTACACCTAATTTCATTTTCTTAGCGCACTAAATTTTTACTATTATCTAATATCTAACTTTTAACTTTTTGCCAGTTTTTTGCAAGTTATAAAATAATATGGAGAATGTATTTTTCGTTATTATAGTATAAGACATAAATAACGCATACTTTATATAGTAATTGTACCATTATGTTCTTATGATAAACTTACAAACTCGTGAACTCTTTCTTAAGTGGAAAAAAGAAGGTAAAACGCAACAAAACATCGCTGAATTAGTGGGTTGTAATCAATCTGCGGTTAGTCGTTTATTAGTAAAGCACAAAAAGATGAGAAGTGTCAAGAACATTCCTCGTAGTGGTCGACCAACACCGCTAACAAAGGAAACACTTACTAAACTCAAAAAAGAGTTTAAAAAACAGACAAGAGCGGCAAATAAAAAATTTTGTTCAATCGACACAAAACTATTTTCTCAATTAATTGAAAAAGAGGCGAATAAAAAATACACCACAAGACATATTGAAAGAATTATGCACAAATAGGGGGTTTTTTAATAACTAATCGTTCACAGCATATCAAAAATGATCCGAAAAAAATGCAGAATTTCGTGAAGATTTTAAAAAAAACAAAAAACAATATATTTGGGTCCTGAAATTATAGCAATAGACGAAGCAAGTTTTCAATTAACAACAACCTACAAAAAAATTTTGTTTTCTCGTGGAGAAACACCGCTAGGTGCATTTTTTTGGAGCAACAAAAAACTTATAACTTTTGGTGCTTTAACAAGCGAACACAAATTCTACTACGATTTTTATTACTTACAAAATAGTTTAACATTCAAACACTTTTTAAGAACCTTGTTTGAAAAATTAGACAAGAAAAAGAAATACTTTTTGATCTTAGACAACGTAGGATTTCATAAAACGATATGCCTAAAAAATTTACTCTAAGAATACTCCCATCAAATAAGTGTCGAGCATATTCCACCTTTCTCTCCCGAACTAAATCCAATAGAAACATGCTGGAAAGTAACAAAAAATTATATGACACTATCCTAACATTTCAAAGACCTATACGAAATGCAAGAAAAGTTAGAAAATTTTTGGTCAGAACAGATTTTTATGCAAGATTTTATGCGTTACTTATGTCGCCAACTACTATAATATTACTAAATAGAACAAATGTATTTTACGATAACGAAAAATTATTAAGCATAAAGGGCAAAGAAAAATACATGAAACGAACCTTGACAGTAGATGTTGCTGATAGAATTGGCGAGAAAGTTAAGATATGTGGCAGGGTATCTAATATAAGGATTTTCAAGGAAGTTGAATTTTACATTATTAGAGACAGGACAGGAGAGATTCAGGCTGTTTTTGAATCACAAAATGCTTTTAAAAAAGACGTTAAGAAGAATGCCATTGTTGAAGCCTATGGAGAGATAATTAGTGAAAATAGAGCTCCAGGGGGTTTTGAGCTAATAGTTGAAAGAATTGATATTTCATCTGAACCTCTGATTTCGCAACCTATTTCAACAGAGTCATGGTCAAAAACTAACATTGATTTAGAATTGGACAACAGAGCAATTTCACTTAGAAATCCTGCAAATATAGATATTTTTGAACTTCAAAGTGCCATAGCAAAATACTTTAGAGATTTCTTTAGCAATCAAGATTTTGTAGAAGTATTTACACCAAAAATCGTAAGTAAAGGAGTCGAATCAGGTTCAAAAACGTTTAAATTAAATTATTTTGGACATCAAGTAGAACTAGCACAAAGTCCACAACTTTATAAGCAAATCTTAGTAGGTACACAACTTGAAAGAGTGTTTGAAATTGGACATGCTTACAGAGCAGAATTGCATGATACTCCAAGGCATTTAAATGAGTTTATTAGCATGGATGTGGAGATGTCTTACATTGATTGTTTAGACGATCTTTTAAAACTTGAAGAATCGTTTTTACATCAGCTCTTTTCAGAAATTAATATAAATTTCAAGGATATGTTAAATAGGAGAAAAATTGAACAACTGCCAGAAATAAAGAATATTCCAAGGGTGGCTTATGAAGAACTAAAAAAAATGTACAAAAAAATTAGGAAACATGAAGTTTCGATAAAGGATAGCAATTTAGAAAAATTTGCCTGTGACTATTTTATGGAAACAGAAAAGCTACCACTTGTGTTTATTACACATTTTCCATTAGTACAAAGACCATTTTACACAAAGCCGTCAGATGATGGAGTTTGTTCCGAGTCTTTTGATTTAATATATAGTGGATTAGAAATTACATCAGGTAGCATGAGAATTCATCAATATGACTTACTTAAAGAAAGCTTAAGAAAGTATAAGATTGATGAGGGAGGGATTAAATCTTATTTACAAGCATTTGAAGGTGGAATGCCAAAACACGGTGGGTTTGCCATTGGACTTGAAAGATTGACATCACAAATTCTCAATCTGGATAATGTAAAACTAGCATCGCTATTTCCAAGAGATCGAAAGAGATACGTTCCCTGAAAAATGAAAAATCTCAATATAAATATTCAATGTATTTCGCAAATAGTTGAGGTTAATTTTTTGTGAGTCCATCTCTTCTCACGTTGGTATTAGGACCAAAGTATATAAAATAATTGATCCACAAAATCAAAATTAGATAAAGTAACTTGTGAGGTGTAACAGGATGTATGGTAAAAAAAAGTCAGTGTTGATATTGAAAACAGGCGGTACTATTGCGATGGAGAAAAATAGTCTAGGGGTTTTAGCACCAACATCAAATGGTTTTATTGATAAAATACCTGGTATCGGAGATATAGCTAAAATTGATACGATAGACCTCATGAATATAGACAGCACTAATATGACTACAGAATATAGAACAAAAATAGCAAGTGAGATTTATAAGAAATATTTTCACTACGATGGCTTTGTGATTACGCATGGAACGGATACAATGGTAGATACTGCTGCCGCGTTGAATTACATGTTGCAAGACATTGGCAAACCAATAGTTCTAACAGGTTCCCAAATTCCTATTTCTGCGGGTGCCAGTAGCGATGCAATGAGAAATATATATCTTGCAGTAAAGACAGCAACATCTGATTTTAGAGAAGTAGTTATTAGTTTTGGTAACTATGTTCTTAGAGGAAATCGAGCAATTAAAAAAAGTGAATGGGAATTTGATGCATTTGATACACCTCGGGCAGGATACCTTGCAGAAGCTGGAATTGAGTTTATATTATCTGACTCGCGAATACCTAGAAACAAAAAAACACCAAAACTATATGCCAATTTTGATTCTAAAGTAAATTATATATCTCAAACTTCAGGAGGCCAAAATTCTCCAATAAAGTATTATGCTGATAACCCCAGAGATATAAGTGGCTTAGTTATTGAGGGTTATGGTGCAGGAAATATTCAAACACACCTACTACCAAGCCTTCAGAGGATGACCAAAATGGGAAAAATAATAGTAGTTACAACAAATTGTCTAAATGGCAGAGCAGATTTAAACCTTTATGAAGTAGGAGATTTGGCGATGAAAAGTGGTATTTTATCTGGGAAAGACATGACATCACACACTGCAGTACAAAAGCTTATGTGGGCGTTAGGAATTTCAAAAAACATAACAGACAAGTATCATAAAATACAAAAAGTCAAAGAACTCTTTTACAAACCTATTGGTAGAGACATAGAATTGTCGTATAGCCTACGCTAAAATTTGTCCAAAAATAGTAAAAAAAAGACTACTCAGAGAAGATTAAGCATGGCAAAAAAGAAATTATTATATTGTCATCACTTTGAAAATTGTTGATAGCAAATTTGAACCAACGGAAAATTTAAAATGTTTTTATGTGTGGCAATTAAGAAATATCTTTTATGTGAAGTATATTGCATATAGAGTTTTGTTTGGAGATCATAAATTGTTAATTATACCAAATAATTACATGTTACTTTTGAAAAGAATTTAACATTTTTTCAAAGGATAATTATTTAAATAGAATACGGGGATTTGCAATGATTAAAACAAGATTTATTGAAGAGATTATTAAGGACAACAAAGAAGGTAATGAACAGGTTCACGGATGGATAATTGGAAAAAGAAAATCAAAAAACTATATTTTTTTAGATATTAAAGATAGTACTGGGGTTATTCAAGTTGTACTAAACAAAAAAAAAAATGTTAACGAAGATATTGATTATATCAAAAATCTTAAATTAAACTCTGCAGTGAGTGTAACTGGGGCGTATAATAATTCTAGAAATCAGCCTGAGATTATTGCATCATTTTACAAAATAGAAAAAGAAGCAACATTAAATTTACAGCCAAATCCAAGTAATCCACTCTTAAATCCTTTTAATGAAAATTTTATTAAGCATTTAACTAAACATCCCACATTTTACATTTCTAATAGGAAGTTAGCTACCGTTTTAAAAATAAAATCAAGATTTAGACATAATCTGGCGAGTTGGTTTTGGAGCAATAAATATGTCCAAATGGAACCCCCCGAGTTCACAAATCAAACTCTTTATGATGATAATGGTGCTTTTTGGATTAACTTAAATGGTCAAAAGATATCATTATCTAGATGTGCAACATTTCATTTAGAACCTGGGATAATAGCTTACGAAAAAGTATTTTGCATAACTGAAACTCACGCAAACGAAATGAGTAGGTCTAAGAGACATTTAGCAGAATTTACACATCTTAAAGCAGAACTCGCGTGGGCAAATTTAGAAGATTTGATGAGTATTGCTGGAAAGATGCTTTATGAAACAGTCAGACAAACAGTTAGTGATTGTCAGAAAGAAATTGAAATATTGGGTTTAGGTAATATTATTGAAGATAAAATAAATAGACTTAATCCCAAGAACTACAAAATTATATCCTATGATGATGCAATTGAATTGATAAAGAAAAAAGGAAAATCATTTGACTACGGAAAAAGTTTGTCTAATAAAGATGAAGAAATCCTTACCTTGGCACACAATAATTCTTTGTTATGGATTAAATTTATTCCTTGTACTGCAGAAGGGTTTCCTTTTAAGCGCAAAAATGATACTCCTCATTTAACAATGGTAAGTGATTTAATTGCTCCTGGAGGATTTGGTGAGATTTTGGGTATTGCTGAAAAAATAACAGACTATGATGAATTACTATCTAGGATGAAAGAAAAAGGAAAAGATACGCCTGAACAACTAGAAAGGTACAAAGATTATTTAGATTTGAGAAAATGTGGTTTACCAGAACATGGTGGAATTGGTATGGGAATTGAACGTGTGGTAAGATTTTTGCTAGATTTAAAACATGTGAGATATACAAGACCTTTTCCTGTAATCCATAAAACAAAAATTAATTTCTAAAGTTAAATATAAGTTGTTCTCTTCAAAAGAACAAATCTTACAGGTTTTTGGTGTTAATAATGAACCTCTCCCCCTAAAAGAAGGAGTATCTGTTAAGCGATTGTTGGTTAATAACAGCTCGATTTGATTGTGCGATATAATTTTTTATTACCTCTGCGGTTACATTACCAACACTTCGAAAAAAATTTCTAGGACTCCAAAGATGCCCCTTCCTGAAATAACCTCTCAACCACTTGTGCTTTTGGAAAAGCTTATAAGAGCTGTATCCCTTTAAGAGGTTGAACGCCTTTGAAACGCTCATTGTTGGTGGCACTTCAACAAAAAAATGAACGTATCAGTCATAACTTAAAGTTCGTATAATTGCATCCCATAACGTGATATGGCCTCTTTTAATATTACTTCACAGTCAGCCTTTACCCATGGGAATTTGAAACAATCCCATGCATATTTTGGTTTCCATACCAGATGAAAACTGTTTTGTCCAACGCTGTGTGCGAAATTTGTTATTTCCATTTAGCTCATCTCCGAAGAGCAAAGCTCACGCTAACTTCGGGTGGTTAGTGCGTGGCGCAAAAAATTTTCGCTCGCCACGTATTTTTTTATTTTAGAAAAGAAAAAGATTTGTGTAAAAAAGACAAGCCTTCAGTCTAAAGACTGAGGTATTTAATACGTTTAACTAGAGAATTATCTTATAGCTCAAATTTTTTTGAACTAAAATTATGAAACCCTATAGGAATCCTTGTGCACTTTATCAAATGCCTCACAGGTCAGTTTTTTCATTTATTCAGTTGAAGTAACATATGAACCTGCCCAAAACTATTTTATTGCTTAAGAGAAATTTAAATTTTTAGAATCTCAACGTATCGAACTAATAGATAATTTTATAAATGAGTCTTTTTTTCTTTTTGGAAGTATTGATATTTTTGGCTCCGTAGCTCAGTAGGTGGAGCGCACGACTGTTAATCGTGAGGTCGGCAGTTCGAGGCTGCCCGGAGCCGCTTTTTTACTTGTCATGTGTAGATAAGGAGTGTTATATGAATGAAAATTTCCGAACTAAAAGAAGGAATGGAGAATATTGAAATTTATGCTTCAGTTCAAGATACAAAAGCAATTGGGAAGATAATTTTTTTAAAGTTAAGAGATGACAGCGGGCTTGTCCAACTCACTTGCATTGAAGGAAGTGATATACCTTTTGATGGCATTAAATCTATAAAAAAGGAGTTTTATGTAAGAGTAAAAGGGGATGTAAGAGCTTCTAAAAATGAAGGGAGTATTGAAATCATTCCAAAACATATTATAGTTGTTTCTGAAAGTTCAGGTGATTTACCATTCAAGATAAATAATGAATTTGAGAAGGTTTCTCAGGATAAAAGGTTAGATTGGCGCTCTTTGGATTTGCGAAGCTTAAGATTACAATCTATTTTCAAGATACAATCAGCGATTGTGGAAGGTATTACACAAGAGTTATTTTCTAAAGGATTTCGAATTTCATTTACGCCTTGTTTACTGAATACTGCATCAGAATCAGGTTCTGAGGTGTTCCCAGTCATATATTTTGACAAAGAAGCATTTCTCAGACAAGACCCACAGCTACATAGGCAACTTACTATTGCTGGTGGAGCCAAAAAGATATTTGATTTGGGTCCAGCTTGGAGAGCAGAAAAATCACATACAAAGTACCATCTATGTGAGCACAGGGTTTGTGCGGTAGAATGCGCAGATATTGAAGATGAACGTGACATTATGAGAGTCGAAGAGTCTTTGATAGTCTCAGCAATTAATAAAGTTAATCAAACTTGCAAAGATGAATTAGAAAGACTAAATACAAGCATTTGTGTTCCTAAAACACCCTTTCCAGAGTTGACTTTCCCTGAAATATTCTCGATTTTGAAAGAAAGTGGAAAGGAAACTTTCGACAGCGAAGATTTGGATAAAGAAGCAGAGCAAATTTTAGCTAAATATGTTAAGGATAAATATGACTCAGATTTTTATTTTGTTAACAGATTTGCTTTCTCGATAAAGCCATTTTATGTAATGAGAATAGATGATAATCCTAAACGGGCAAGATCTGTGGATTTGTATTATAAGGATCTAGAGTTGAGTTCTGGTGGACAACGAGAGCACAGATATGAGTATTTGATGAGAAACATTGAAGAAAAGGGTGTTAAAATCTCTGAGGTTGAATGGTTTGTGAAATTCTTTAAGTATGGCGTTGCGCCTCATGGGGGATTTGCTTTAGGAATAGAAAGATTAACACTCGCACTTACTAAAAGTGAAAATATTAGAGATTGTGTACTGTTTCCAAGAGATCCAGAGAGGTTAAATCCATGAGAATAGATGAACAAACTATTGAAATTTTGTCCAATATTTCTAAATTGAAACTAAGTGCTGATGAACAGAATCATATGATAGTTGATCTTAAAGGCATTCTTAATGCTTTTATAGCAATACAAGAAATTGATGTTCATAATTTGGAAAGTGCCATATTGCCCATTCACTTTGAGAACTGTATTAGGAATGATGAAGCCAGGGTTTTTGAAGAAGATGCTACATCAACAGCAATATATATTATCGATAATTTTATAATCGGTCCGAGGACTTTAGAATGATTATAGAACACATAAATAACGTGAATTGTGAGAAAATAGACTTAACATCGTTTGCTAAATCTGTTATTGATGAGATAAAGGATATAAACTCGAAGATTTACTGTTTCAATTGTGTTTGCGAGGATTCTGCACTAAAGGATGTCCAGATAGTGAGTAAACGCAAAAAACTGGAAAAAGGAACCCTTGCAGGGTTAATAATTTCTGTAAAAGATAACATTTGCGTTAAAGATGTTGAGACTACAGCAGGTTCAAAAATCCTTTCAGGATATAAGCCAGTATTCAATGCAACGGTTGTTGAAAAGCTCAAAATGGAAGGAGCGATAATAGTAGGAAAAACTTCTATGGACGAGTTTGGATTTGGTGGCTTTAATATTAATACAGGAGTAGATTTTAAGGTCCCTTTAAATCCAATAGACCTCAAAAGAAGTACAGGAGGTTCTAGTGGAGGAAGTGGAGCAGTAACAAAAGTAGTTGATTTTGCTCATGTTTCGATTGCTGAAAGCACAGGTGGTTCTATTGAATGTCCAGCATCATTTTGTGGGGATGTTGGTTTTTGTCCAACATATGGTAGGATAAGCAGGTTTGGTCTTATTTCATATGCCAATTCATTAGACAAAATTGGTATATTGTCAAAAGATGTGGAGGATATAATCCCTGTTTTTAATGCAGTTGCAGGTAAGGACAATAAAGATCCTACTTGCATAACTGATACAATTAAACTAAAAAAAGCAATAGCAAAAAAAAAATTTAAAATTGGTATAATTAGTGAGTCATTTGATGACTATATTGCCGATTATATTAAAGAACATCTAAGGGTACTAATAAATCTAATCAAGAAGAAGCATGAAATTTTTGAAGTTTCTTTACCTTTCACTTTTAAGTACGGAGTGCCAACATATTACATAATTGCTACAAGCGAAGCATCAACAAATCTTTCCAAATTCTGTGGGTTAAGATATGGAATTCAGGCAGATCCAAAGACTAAGACATTTTCCAATTTTTTTTCAGAAATAAGGTCTGAGAATTTGGGAAAAGAAGCAAAACGTAGGATTTTACTTGGAACCTATGCTAGAATGGCAGGTTATAGAGATGAATATTATCTCAAAGCAACAAAAGTCAGGCGACTTATAATAGATGAATATAAAGAGGCTTTCAAAAAGTATGATGTTTTAATTTCTCCAACCACCCCAATGTGTGCACCATTATTTTCAGAAATATCGAAGATGGATGTTGTGGAACAATATTTGTTTGATCAATTAACAGTTGGTCCAAATCTCGCAGGTTTACCTCATGCATCAATCCCTTTTGCAAAATTCGGTGAAATGCCTTTAGGACTAATGGTTGTTTCAGATCACTATAAAGAACAGGAACTCATTGATTTTCTGTTTGAAATTGAGAAGGTTGGTAAGGAGAATGGAATTTAATCAAGAGGTAATTATAGGTTTGGAAACACATATTGAAGTAGATACATTATCTAAATTATTTTGCTGTTGCCCACGTACTGGGATAGACACTCCTAATTCCAGAGTATGTCCTATTTGTCTTGGTCATCCTGGAGCGAGACCTTTTTTAAATGGCAAAGTCTTGGCAGCTGCAGTCAAATTGGCTTTAGCGATTGATGGTCAGATTACAGAAAAAGTTGTGTTTTCCAGAAAAAACTACTTTTATCCTGATATGGCAAAGAATTTTCAAATAACTCAATTTGAAAGTCCACTGTCACAGAAGGGGTCTGTGAAATTAAATTCCGGTAAGTTAGTTAAAATAAGAAGACTTCATATTGAGGAAGACCCTGCGTCTTTAGTCTATCCGAAAACTATGAGAGATTCTCAATATGTTTTAATTGACTATAACAGATCAGGTATCCCACTTATTGAGTTGGTAACTGAACCAAGTATTAATTCTCCAAGAGAAGCAAGAGAATATATGAACAAGCTCATGTCCATTTTAAGTTACCTTAAGATTTTTGATGTGAATTCCTGTGTCATCAAAAGTGATGCTAATATATCTATAAGAGATAGTGATTATACACGTGTTGAAATCAAGAATATAAGCGGAATTAAGGAGATTGAAAAAGCCCTTTCTTACGAGCTGATGAGACAGCGATCTTTGATACGCAGAGGAATTAAGATTGTTAAAGAAACTAGAGGCTGGAACAAAGTAGGAAAAACGACTTTTAGCCAGCGAACGAAGGAAAGCGAAGAAGATTATGGGTATATTTCAGAGCCTGATCTTCCCGAAATAGTTATCACACCAGAATATATACGGAAGAATAAGGATGAAATTCCTGAATTACCAGCACAAAAGCAAGTAAGATTTGTTGAAAAGTATAAACTTAATGAGGATGATTCATTCGTATTGACTAAGGAACCTGAGATTGCAGATTTATTTGAGAACGTCGCAAAGGTGATTGATTCAAATATCGCTGCTAACTGGATAAGAGGTGAGATTTTGCGCGTTCTGAATTATAACAAAAAAAGATTGAATGATTCTTACTTATCTGCTGAGAGAATAATAGATTTACTGAAGTTATTATGTGAAAATAAGATCTCTAAAAATATGGCTCAAAATTTTTTGGAAAGAATGATTACTGAGAATTTTTCTCTCAGAGATTACATTTTGAACAATAATATTTCGCAGATTTCGGATGACAAAATATTGACAGATATTGCAAAAAAGGTGCTAAATGAGGAAAAAATTGCATTAGAAGATTATTTGAGTGGTAAGGAAAAAGCGCTTGATTATATCATTGGAAAATGTATGGCACTTTCAAAGAGTAAGGCCGACCCAATAAAGATCAACAAGATACTATTGACTCTAATAAGAACGCGTTAACTGCTAAGATTCTAATAGGACATATAATAAATACTCTATCTTGGATGAGTTAGTAAACAAATTTCTATTGTTGATTAATTGTATTTTGAGTGTTTTTTTAGTTCTCTATGCGAAAAGATAATTTTCTATTTCCCAATCAGTAACTATTAGCTGATTGTAGTTTTGCCATTCCTTTTCTTTTATATCAATGTATCGTTTAAAATAGCTTTCTCCAAGCATGTTTAACATTAGTTGACTTTGCTTAAAGTAGGTAATTGATTCAAATAGCGATGTTGGAAGAGTAGTTATTCCTTTTTTTGATAAATCTAATGCGTTTTCTTTGAAGACATTAGTGTTAGTATCTTTCATAATGTCTAGTTTTTTATCAATTCCTTCCAAACCTACATGCAAAAGAGCTGCAAAAGCAAGATAGGGAGAACATAAACCATCAGGACTTCTTATTTCAGCATGTGTATGATGATTAGCAACTATTGAAGATATTGGCACTCTGATTAAGGCGGAACGATTGCCTACGCCCCAACAAATATATACTGGTGCTTCGTGATCAGGAACAAGCCTTTTGTAAGAGTTGATACAAGGATTTAATATCAATGCCATTTCTTTAGCAAAGAAAAGTTGAGCCTGAATAAAATTCCTTGCTAGATTCGAAAGATGTAATTGATCAATAGGATTGTAAAACAAAGAGTTTCCTGACAAATCTTCTAAACTGAAGTGTATATGCATTCCACTGCCTGCACATTTAGAGAATGGTTTTGGCATAAAAGTTGCCAACAGACTATGTTTTTGTGCTACAGTTCTAATAACTTCTTTCATTATCATTATTCTATCCGCAGTTATCAAAGGGTCACCATATTCTAAACCTATTTCATGTTGCCCCGTTCCTACCTCGTGGTGTGCCTTATCAACAGGCAGTCCAATAGATTTTAAATTATTTAGTATTTCCAAACGAATTTCATTTGACTTGTCTTTAACTTGATGATCTAAGTATGAACCATTGTAATCGAAGGAAGGTGGAACAATCTTATCTCCCTTTTTTTCTACAAGAAAAAATTCAATTTCTGGTCCTACTTTCAAATTGAACCCTTTTACTCTTGCTTTATCTAGGGTTTGTTTAAGAATAGTTCGAGGTGAACAGCTATGAAGTAGGTTTTCTTTGCTATACACATCACAAAATACTCTCTTAACTAGAGCACCCGATTCATTTTGTAGAATAAAGTTGTTATTAAGGTTAGGTTTCAGGTACATGTCACTATCATATATCTCTTTAAATCCTTTCACTGAAGAACCATCAAACCATATTCCTGAGTTTTTAGATTTTTCAAAGGAATCTTTTGTTAGTTGTATAACTTTAGGATTACCCAGAATATCACAAAATTCTAGTTCAACAAATTGAAATCCATTATTAAATTCTTCATTAGTCTCATTGCCATAATTATTGATTAATTCTTCTTTATTGCTTATTTCATTCATTTTTCACACCTTTGGTAACTTAAAAAGATAATAACCGATACTTTATTAATATTTTGTCTAAAAAAGTTAACAAATTACAGCTTATAACCGAAAAAAATATATATTTGATAGCTTAATCATATATTTTGAGTAATAATGAAAGCAAATGAAAAGTGGGAACTAGATGAATTAGATCGGAAAATAATAAGATATCTTCTGCAAAATGCAAAGGCATCTTTTAGAAAGATTTCAAGAGCTTTAAGGATAACCTCAGTTACAGCTCTTAATAGAATAAAAAAACTTGAAGAAAAAGGAATAATTATAGGCTATTCAGTTAAGCTTGATATGGAAAAAGCAGGTTTTGATGTTAATGCAATAATAAAACTTCGCATTTCAAAAGGAAAGTTATTTGAAGTTGAAAAAAAGATTGCGATACATAAAAGAGTTGTTGCTGTATATGATGTCACTGGTGATTTTGATTGCATTATAATAGGTAAGTTTAAATCCAGAAAGGAACTGGATGTGTTTCTAAAAGATACTCAAACCTATGACTTTATCGAGAGAACTGAAACTATTCTCATTCTTAATGTAATAAAAGAGGATAATATTGCCGATATATAAACCTTACAAATGTTTGATAATCTGCTTGATTGGCTTGGTTCTCATATCAATGTAATGCCAGAATGATCTATGAATTTCTTATTAAAGAGTTGATTTTAAGATTGAAAACTTCTTACCGAACAGCAAGTTAATAAATGATTAGCAAAGTTTCTGAATACCTTTCAATAAGAAATATACGACTATTAAAAAAATAAAGAAAGATTTACTTCTTTTCCATTTTGCCATGGGCGTTATTGAAGAATTTTTCTACTGAAAAATCGTTTGGATTTAGACCTTCGCCATTTCCAGATATTGGTTTGTCTGCTGGTCTTTGATTGCTAGCTTGTATTTTTTTTTGTATTTCAGGCTTTAGGCTTTGGTTTTGTTCAAGACGTTTGAGCCGTTCATCAACCTCTTGCATGTTTTTGTCATTTTGCTCTGCGTATTTTGTTAGAAAATCAGAGAATGTTTTTAGTGTTTTTTCAAGGGATTCTATTTTGTTTAATACCTCTTTATTGTCCCCATCACAACTGCATTCTTTGTGGTTGCAATTGCATTCTTGTTCTTTTTTCTTGGTTTCACCACAGACTACTGATACTTCGCCTTCTGTTTTTACCATGTTTTGCTCTTCAATCATTTTGTGGGCTTCTTCATAGTTTTTAGCAATACCCCTATCAACCAAATCTTTTGCGAGTTTTGTAGCGTCTTGTAATCTTGATACATCAAACATTTATACCACCTTATTTTGTGTTGGTTTGTTGTTATTTCTAATTATATAAATAACTTTTGCTTTGGTATGCACTCTTTTGGTTTAAACTAGACTGTTTTTTAAGGTTGAATTTTTTAATGGTATTTTTTAGTGTATAATAATGAGTTTTTGTTTGTTGATGGGTGTTAGGAGTTAATTAGATGTTTTGGATATGTAAAAGGATTTTACAAAAGCAGTCGTTAATTCTGTAATAGTTACTTCTGTGGCCACTACTTCTACAGTCGTTACTTGTGAGTTTATAGAATTTGTTTTATGCTAAAGGCTTAATGAAGAAAGAAAGGTTTTTAGTTGAATTGTCTAATGGATTAATAAAGAGAGAACATAAATAAGAGAAAATGAAGGGATTATAGTATGATTAATTCAAATGAGTTGTTGAGATTGCTTTATAAAAGACTTGAATGTGAAAGAAGTGAGGAAAAAGCGTTGGTGTATCAACGATTTTTTAAGACGGGTAAAGGCGAATATGGGGAAGGGGATGTTTTTTTAGGTTTGAGTGTTCCAAAACAAAGAGAGATTGCTAAGGAGTATAAGGATTTGGATTTTGAGTCTTTAGGTGTTTTGATGGATAGTAAGATTCATGAGCATCGACTTTGTGCTCTTTTGATTTTGGTTGAGAATTTTGAGAGATGCTATAGATTAAAGGATGATTTTGGAAAGGAAAGGATTTGCCAATTTTATCTTAATAAGGTTAAAGGGATTAATAATTGGGATTTGGTAGATTTGTCAGCACCAAAGATTTTAGGATGTTATTTTTATGAGTTGGATAGAAGGATTCTTTTTGAGTTTGCAAGGGATAGTAATCTCTGGCTTAGGAGGATTGCTGTTGTGTCAAGCTTTTATTTTATTAAAAAGGGAGATTATGGTTTTACTCTTGAGGTTTGTGAGATGCTTTTAGGGGATAAGCAGGATTTAATACATAAGGCTTGTGGGTGGATGCTTAGGGAGATTGGTAAGAGGGATGTTTTTGTTTTGAAGGGCTTTTTGGATAGGCATTTTAGGGTTATGCCAAGGACTATGCTTAGATATTCTATTGAAAGATTAAGTGATATAGAGAAGGGCTTTTATATGAAGAGGTAGATGAACTTTAGATGTTTTTGCGAGGGTTATTAGGATTTAAGGTTTTTTTTGGAGTTAGTTAATTATTCTTTAAAAATTTGCACTTGGAATTTATAGAATTCTATTTCTTTTGTGTTTTGCCATTCTAGTTTGGGTAGTCCTGCTTTTTTGCAGAGGTTTGATAGGAATTCTTCTTTTGAAAATCCCCACTCAGTTGCTACTTGAGGAAGAAACAATGCCGAGCTAAGTCCCTTTTTAAGAAGTATTCCATCGATGCCAAGGGTTATTGATGATAATAGCTCTTCTTTTGTTTTGGCAATTATTTTTTCAAATGGGGATAGATAGGAGATTTCGATTTTTATTTGGTCTAGTTCGCTTTTTGTGAGTGGAGGAAATCTTGGGTCGTTGAATGCTGCGGATATGCTGGCTTTTTTTGTTGCGTCAATGATTGAGTAGATTGGCTCAATAAAGCCAATGCATCCTCTTAATTCATTGTTTTTTGAAAGGGTTACAAATAGACATCCTTTTTCTTTTAGAAATTGGTTTTGTTCGGATTGAGAATCTATTGTTTGGGTTTTCCCAGTTAGTATTTTAGTTATCTGGAACCTAGCTATCTTTATAAGTTGCTCTCCTTGTTTGGTTGATAGCTTATTTAACATTTGAAAGTTCTTTTTTGAATTTTGAGAAATTATCTTTTATTTTTTCTGCAGCCATTTTTAGGGCTTCTTTAGGAGAGATATCTTTTGTTTTTAGTATAAATTCTGGTTTTCCTGTTAGTGGGTGATCAATTGAGTAGGTTGCTATTTCAACGCCTTGGATTGAGTAGAGGGTGTCTACTAAAATGTTTGAGAAAGTGTGATCCATTTCTGGTAGAACAAATCTCATTTTAGTTTTTGTTTCTTCGATTATGTCTATTTTCATTTTTATCAGGTTTTATTTGATTTTATCGTCAAACTTGTTGTTGTTGATTTCTTGTATTGCTTTGTCAGCAATCATGCCCTCAACATAGACTCCCATGGATCTACAGGTGCCTGCTACTTCTTTTACCTTTTCTTTTAAGGTTGTGCCTAAAAGGGCGTCGCTTTTCATTTTTGCGATTTTTGCTAATTGCTCTATTGTTAAATCGGCGACTTTATCTTTTATAGGATTGCCTGCACCTTTTGGTATCCCAGCTTCTTTTTTGATTAACTCTGCACAGGGAGGAGTTCCTACTGAGATTGTGTATGCTTTTGTTTGGTCATCTACTTCAACTTTTACAGGAACTTGCATTCCTTTAAATTCAGCAGTTTTTTTGTTTATATCTAAAACAACTTGACCTATATTGACTCCAAGTGGACCTAAGGCCGGACCTAACGGAGGAGCGGCTGTTGCTTTTCCGCCTTCAATTAAAACTTCAACACTTTTTTTTGCCATAATGAAAACACCTTGATTATGAATGATAAATGGAATTTAGATTGATTTATAAATCTTTTTGTTATTGGTTTAAAAGACGTTTAGTAGTTTGGTTCTTCATCGTTAAAGAATTCATTTTCATCAACAAAGAATACATCGTTTCGTTCTTGGGATGGTGGTTTTATGGATTTTTTGTGAGGATGTTTGTTTTCATCAAGGGTTTCTTTTTGTTCTAAATTTGCTGTGTTTTGGGTGTTTTGATTTTTGTTTGTTTCTTTGTGTGAGGGTTGATTGGAAGGGATTGTTGTGGTTTTTTCTTTATTTGGGCTTTTTGTTTTTGCTTTTTTGTTTTGATTTGTTTTTATGGGTTTTAGTTGTTGAGTGTTTGTCTGTTTTTGTATTTTTGGTTCGAATTGGGTTATGTATTTTTGGTAATCTTCTCTTAGCTCTTCAAGGTCTGAGATATCTTTTTCTGATAGGTGGTTGTGGATTTTTTCGGCTATAGTTGTTGCTAACTGGTAAGCAAGTTTTGCTTTGTATATGTTCTTTTTTTCTAGCATGAGATAGAATATATCTATTGAGTTTTGGAGCTTTTTTTGTTGTGTTGTTATGATGAATTCTTTTTGTTTTTGTTCGTTTAGATTCCTTGTTATTATGAATGGGATTGCGAAGAAGAGGGCGTATAGTCCAAGTAGGATTATCCAAAAGTCTATGGGGTTTTTTTGGGCAAATGCTTTTAAGTTTGAGGTTTTTTCAGATTTATTTACGCATACTGATTTTAAGGGGTCGCATGCAAGGGTTTGGCAGTCTTTATCTGTTTTGCATTTTTGACCTAACTTGCAAGGCTCACATAATTCTCCTGCACAGTCAATGTCTGTTTCATCGTAGTCAAGGATTGAGTTTTGGCAGTGTGTTTGAAATTGGTGGTCACAGTTGATTGTTTCTATTAGAATATATTCTGAACCACATTTATTTACGTCATAGCATAATCTTATTTTGGTACCGTTCTCAAAGCATTGTGAGTAGTTCATGCAAACGCTTCTGTATCTGCAATCGGGAGTGGGAAGTGTTTGGGCAGATATTGAACTAACTAAAGCGAATGCTAGTGATAGTGCCAAAAATAATACAAACCTTTTCCTCATGAGAGCTTTATAGAATAAGATTCTTTAAAAAGCTTTTGATGTGGCAAGGGGCTTTAACAGATTCTCTTATAATTGTTTTGATTTCATGATGGACGAAAAATCTCGAATATGCACGAGATGCCCCGGCATTTAGGCTGAGGTTTTTCATTTGATAATCAAAATAGTGATAAAGAATATGTCTATTAATTAAAATTAAATTAAATTAAAAAATATTAATCCTTTTTTTGCCAAGAGAATGATCGTATCCTTGGACTATATCCATAGCCACAGCTTGAGCATATTCCTGTTTTTCTGTGATAAGAACGATTTCCGCAACGTCTGCATCTTATGTGAGATGCTTTTTTGTTTCTTCTTCCTTGTGAAGGGGTTCCTTTTGCCATTATGTCATCAGCTCAAAAATTAAAAGAAAATCTATTTCTCAGCTAAGGATATTACAGTGATTGTATCTCCTCTTATGAAAACGTTTCCTATTTTTCTTTTTGTTTCTCCGTCCATTCTTTCTTCTGCATCAGTTAGAGAAACGTTAATGTGAATATCAAATGCGCTTAGCACACCAATGTATTGTCGATTGTTCTTTAAATCAACGATTATTCTTTTGTTTCTTGCAGCATTTAAAGCATCTAGCGGTCTTGCTTGGTCCATATTAAAAACACCCCAAATAAAATAAGTTAGTTTGGTGGTGTAAGTGTTTGTTTATAAATTTAACTGATGGTCTATTGTTTGAACAAAGAATGTTCTATCTGATTGGAGAGAGCCACGATTTTTACGAAAATTCTCAGTTTTTTGGAAAAATAGTTGTTAAAATGCAGGATAAATATTAAGATGTTGCTATTTTACAGGATTTGACTGGAAAACGCTTAAGTAGAGAGATAGGTTTATATGGTTATAGGCGCGAATGCAAGATGGTATTAAATGAGTTTGATGGTCTGGATTTTTTTGTGGATTCTCTTTTTGGTAGCGATAGCTTTGTTAGGCAATATAATGATCTGATATTTAGGGATGAGATTAAGGGAGTGATACCTAGGATTTTTGATGATTTGAGGGGGAATGTTAGTTTTAATGATTTGCTTTTTAATGCGTATTGCGATTTTGGGAATGATGCTATTTTTGAGGAGGCACTTGAAAAGTTTGGGAGTGATTATTCTTTTGATGAAGAGGTTGTTGGGGAGTTAAAGGAAGATAAATTTGATTTTAAAGAACAGGATAGGATTACTAATAAGAGCCAGTTGATGAGGCCTAAAAGGCTTTTGGGTTTTTATGCTAATGCAAGGGAAACAAATAGGCTTTATTCTGAGATTAAGGACTTTAGAGAGGAAGAGATTATTTCTACTTTGAAAGAGATAAGGGATAAAGGGTTAAGCAGACCTTATCAGCTAAATCTGGATATGATTAGGAATATGTATGGGCAGTTTGAGAAGGCTAAGATTGTTCTTGATTATATTGGGAAATCAATGAGTGGGAATAGTAAAGATTTTAACGATCTTAGGAAGAAGGCAGATTTTATATCCGATGAACTTTTAAAAAGGGATAGGGATTTTATAACTAAGGATTCGTTTGATATTGAAGATTATCTTGATTCTAACGATGGGATTGAGAATGTTGAAGGGATTTTAAGATACAAAAAAGAAAATGCTAGTATTGATAATTCTTTTTATAATCCTAAGAGAATTAAGGGGCTTGATTTTTTAGAGTTTTCTGAAAAAGATGAATTAAGAGAAGGAGAAAATTTTGAAGTTTTAAGTGAAAAAGAAATTGAACAGCTTAGCGATTCCTCTAGTCTATTCTTTAGTGGATTATTATATAGTAGCCTTGTACTCAATCTCAAATTAAAAATAGAGACAAACATGGCAAAACGACTTCTTGATTTCCGTGATTTTCCGTATCTGATTACTCTTGAGGAGGTTTATGATTCAACTAAATCTTTTGATGGTGAGATTGATACATTAAGAGATATTTTGCGCGATATTGAGAATCTAAAGAGAAAAAAGCTTTCTGGCGAGTATAGTAATCTTGATTTTGATGAGAAAAGAGTTGAGGAATTTTCTAAATTATTAGATGAGATTGACAAGTTTAAGGAAAAATTCACGACAACAAGCGAGTATAAGGAGCTTGACCTAAAAGAAGCCCTTAGTAAAAGATATGGGGATGGAAAGGGCTACTTATATTCTGTTCTATCAGGTCTTACGAATCAATATGGCGAATTTTATTCGGGGATACTACAAGAAGTGCATAATTTTGAGGGACATATAAAACGTAAAGATACTAAAAATCTAATTCCTTCCGATATTGATGGTAAAACCACTAAGCTTTTTGAAGAGCTCAAGGGGCATATAACACAATTAGAACCAAGCATTGGAAAGGCTGGTGAGATCTTTTCAGAAAGTGGCGCTTTTGGAACGCTTTATCATGATGTTGATAGGATGAAAGAGAGGATTTTGGGAAGCGCTAAGGAGAGTGAGGGTAATATTTCTGGAGATGATGGGGAAAATAAAATCGAAGAAGAGACTAATTTGAGAGTAGTTGATAAGGTTAAACTTGAAAGGGTTTATGACATTTCTAGATATAAATGTAGGGATATTGGACAATATGTTAAGGATGTTAGTAAGGTTTTGAAGGAGAAGCTAGGGGATGAATTTCCTGACAAGATTTCGGATATTTTTGATGTGAAAATATATGCTAAGGATGATGACCCTAATAAGATTTCTGGAGAGGATAGATTGAAATGTGTTGAGGATAGGCTTAATGTGATTTTTAATCAGTATTTTAGCTTCCCCAGAGAAGGAAAGAATCCTGATTATGAGATTTTGCCTTTGATAGATGAGACATTTAGCCATTTTTCTGAGAATAATAAAAAGGACAGGCACTTTGTTAAGGAGCTAAACAAAGCGGTTAAGGCAAGGGATATTTCTGTTCTTTCTTATGAATCTTTATTAAAGATTCAAAATGAGTTTTTTGGAGAGTATAGGGTTCCTGCGTTTGGGGGGCACGATTTTACTTTAAGCCTATTTATGAATAAAAATGAATTAGATAGAGCAAATAAGGAACTATCAGATGTTCTTAAAATAGATAAGAACGCTGATTATGAGGGGTTTTATAATGAAAGGGGAGATGTTGCAAAGAGGAAAATAGAAGGGCTTTTTTGTGGCGATTATTACAAGGGCACTAAGGGAAAAACTATGGAAGAAGAGGGTTTAGAAGCAAAAGCAAAGGAGATTGGCAGATTATTTACTGATCCTAAAGATTTTTATAATTTAGAAATTAAGATTAAATCTTTAATATAGTTTGTTAAAAAAATGTAATTTTTTGGTAGATGTACAATCAATTTCCAAACGTAAGTTTTGCTATTTTTTTCAACTAAAGGAGGAGTTCAATGCAAATCACGCGAACGTGTTCTTTTTAAAACACTCATCGTATGCATTTTTAAGATCTAAAATTCTCTTAGAAATAATGGCATTATTGCCCGTCTCTTGAATATAAAAGGCACTATATTGTTGCACAAGCCCACTCAATCTTCTCATCAAATCGGTATCATTTTTTTCAAGTGATTCTAATTTGACAAGCAAATTACTACAAAAAGGTATAAATTTTTTAATTGCGTCTGGCGTTACCTTTTTGGTTAAAATTTCTTTGATATTTGTGATTATTGAATCAATCATATTGATTTCGTCATTTGTTGCTTTAGAACTTCTTAGGGTCAATTCTTTAGTTAATCTAGACAACTGTTCTTGGTTTTTGTCAAAGGAAGTGTCTTTATCAATCATCTCTTTTAATTCATTGATTACATCGCTAAATGACCTGTTTTTCAAGGTAGATATAGGTGTTTTCATAGCACTAGCAACGTTTAAATTAAGCGTTCCCGCCAGTTCTATTAAATACTTTTCGAAACCATTAATATCTGCCTTATAATCTTCGATTAAGTCATTTATTTTTATTAAGCCAGTTAAAGTATTTGTAATATCGGCATCTATCATTTTTTCGTTTTGAAAATAAGCTTTTAGTTCTTCGGCTCTTTTAAGCATAGCATCCAAGGCATCTCTCGTACGAAAACTATTGACACTTGAATTCCTTATCACTTCCGAAAGTAGTGATCTTAGAATCTTAATTAATTCTTCTTCCTTATACCCTGTTCTTGCTTTGGTACCAAGGATATTGTTTATACTTTGCAGATAAATACCTTCGTTTGTGGTGTCACTCATCTCCTTACCCCAGTGCTTACGAAGTTTGGTTATTCCTGAACTTCCGATATGCCCAAGGCCTGCTGCGCCCGTTCTAAAGGGATCGCCAAAGGCGGATTCACCAAACAACCAATTTGTGCCCCATACGATTATTACTATTACAAGCATCCAAAACCAAAATATCCCTGCAGTTGTGCCAAAGGCAACAAGTTCAACTACTGAAGGAACTAAAGGGGTTACAAACATTGCAAGCAAGGTAAAACCTATTGTAAAAACGGTCTTTGAGGTTTCAACACCTGATAAACCTCTTTCACGTGCCTTAGAAAATGGAGGGACTATTCCAAAAATAATATCAAGTATAGGATATACTATCATAAACACCAAAACCAAAAGCCACCAAGGTGCAAGGACTGTAGTAATCTTACCTTGTATATAAATTGGAAACGGAACCTGAACCTTGAATGCCGAAGCTAGTTGAGAATTGAATTTTTGGCTTCCAAAGCCAAAGGTTGTAGTAGTCTGAAGATTGTCCCAACCACTTGTTTGAGAAAGTGCAAAATAGGGTAGCATTAAAGCTAAAAGAACTAAAAGTATGCATAAATACCTAAACTTCATTTGCTTTCCACCAAAACTAAATCAACACTTTGAAAATTGTATATAAATAACTTTCGTTTTAAAACCTATATCTATGTTCCCTTTTATCAAACATGGTCATCATAAGCCAAAGGAATATAACAACAATCAGTATATAAATCCACCATTTAACAATAAGCACACCTGTTGATATTGCATGCAAAAGATTTGGTATTAAAGGTGAAGCGAACATAGAAAGCAACGTAAGACCAAGTGAAAAAACAATCTTTGAATTATCATTTGGGCTTTTTGAAAAAGGCGGGACCATGCCAACTAAGATTTCAAGCAAAGGAAAAACCACCATAAACACAAGTAACAACAGCCACCAAGGAGTTCCTAGTAAAACAAGCCTTCCAGAGCTATAAACTGGGAAGGGCACTGACACAGAAATAAGGCCTTTAGAATCCGAAGAAATCCCATTAAAACCACCGGTTTGTGCTACACCTAAGGATATTACTACAATAAAAAAAATAGTAGCAAGGATTATTAACCTTTTCATTTACATATAACCTCCTTTATGGAGAAGACCATTGAGTATATTTGGAAGCTTTTTTGTGATAAACCAAACAGAAAGTATAAGTACAACTATTAGAAATACCCCGTACTCTAATTCTATTGCTGCGAAAAACAAAGCACTTAATACCATTAATAGTTTTGTCATCATCAAAACAAGCAAGCTTATAGCAACAGAAGCGATTGTAATACTCCTTTTTGCCTCGTTGAATTTGGGAAGCATCATAAATAACGCTCTTATTATGTTCATAAGGGCATAGACTGCAAATATCAAAACAAATAAAGGTATACTAATCACTACAAAACGACCTGCTGAAAGATATATAAAGGGGATCTCAAAGCTTATTGCTTTTAAAGCGCCTAGGATTGAATTATTTATCTCAGAAAAGACATTCTTTTTTCTTGAATATGAGGCCACTGACTGGGCTAATGTTAATTCTAGGATCAACAAAGACAAGATTATGGCGAGGGATAAAATCTTAGTTTTTTTAATCATAGCTTAGGATCAGTTAATAACTTGAATCGCTTTATTTAAATAACTTTCTTTAAAGAGAATTTAATTAATCACTTTCTTAAAGAACTTTTCAAGAGAAAAGGTTGCTTGGAATGGAATTCTTTTTTTTGAGGTAGGATTTAATTTTTCAATATTTTCTTGTGAAATGCGAATCAGATGAGAAATACCATTAAGTTTAGATTTTTCTATCTTTGAAATGCAAAGATTATAATTATTTATTGAATTTTCTTTCCAAGCTGGTTCCTTTGATAGATTGTATATATTTTGAGCTACCTTACCTGCATGATGATAAAAATATGCACAACTAGTTGGTTTAAAGCTTGTGAGTAATCTTGCTGCAGAAACATAGCAATCATAAGCTTTTTTTGCCCAATCTAACTCTTTTGTAGACTCAAAAAGAATTTGTGCAAGTTCTGCTGTGATGCCCAAACTAAAGCCACAGTGGCGGGTATCAAGTGATTCAGAAATTTCTGAAGATGACATTTGAGCGTTATAGGATTTTAGTACCCAATTGATGTCTTTTGTTAAAGAATATAATTCTTTTGCAATCTTTGAGGCAAAACCATACATATGAAAGGAGTGAAATCTATCAAGGTTTTCAGAGATTTTAGCACTTGATATTGCAGTGTTGTAGTAGTTTATTGCCCATTTTGACTCCTTTGTTTGAACAAATAACTTATCTGCGGCCTTTGCAGCATGAGATAAAAAATGGGATTTGGTTTTTTCTTTAAGGGAACTATCTTGTTTTATATCGCTAAATTCAATATTAGAAGCACCGTCTATATTAAACCAATATACTTTTTCTAATAATGGAATGAGTTTTTCAGATGAATTAAGCCCAAACAATTTTATGTAGCAATCAGAGTTAATTATATGCGATGCAACTTTGGTTAGACATTTTATAGAAATAGGATTTAGATCTGATACAGACTCATTATTAGTAATAAAATCAAGAACAAATTTCATGCATTCTATTCCACTACCGCTTGTGATGCAATCATAATTATCTAAAAGTAATTTTTCAATATTATTTGGAAACTTTTCCATGATTGAGCGATATTTTAGTGATTTTTATAATTTGTCTAAGAAATTTTCACAATATTAGAATATTTATGCACTTTTTTAAGGAAAAAACAAAAAAAGGGTAAAAAACAGATTTAGTTTTTGGTTATTGATATGATTGAACTTATTGCTACAACTGCTGTTGCAGGTGCAACAAATATAACCATTAACCCAAAAAAGTTTTGGATTGCAGAGCCTAATAGTGGAATTACTGAAAATACTGAGCCTAAAGCATTAAATGTTACAATAAATGCGATACTTGCGATTAAGAATTTTTCAGTTTCTTTAGTTGTTACATTAAATAGTCCTACAACAAGACCTAAAAGTGCCAAAATCCAAGCCGATACTGAGTTAATCTGCCCAAAAAATGCGATGAATAATGATAGAAGAAATCCTATCACAAACGCCAATCCACCATAGTTTATTTTCATATTTTTCACCCCGATAGTATTAAAGACTAGTATGTTAATTTATGTAATGTATATAAAAAATTTGCTATTTGTGGGTTGTGGATTTTTTTAACTGGTCAAGTTATGTGGGTTTTTTAGATGATTTAGGTTAGATATACTTTAAAACATGATATAAAGCCATAAAATTTTCGAAACTTGAGAGTTTGAGCATATAAATGATAGTTGTTTAAGCAACCTTTATGTTTGCTAAAATGCTTTTGGGGCTGTTGTTTGGCACAGTTATTGGAATTATTACAGGCCTAATTCCAGGGCTTCATGTGAATACTATTTGTGTTGTAGCACTGGCAATTTCTGATAAGATTTTGGGTTTTTTTGGAAAGATTGAGTTTGCCTGCTTTATTATAGCAATGTCAATTACGAACTCTTTTACTAATGCTATACCTGCAATATTTCTGGGTGCACCTTCGGGTGAATCGGAGTCTTTGATAATTCTTCCAGGGCATAAAATGCTTTTGGAAGGAAAGGGTAATGAGGCTTTAAATCTTACAGTTTTGGGAAGTATTTTATCTCTTTTGACATCGGTTTTGCTTACTCCTGTTTTGATTTTTTTATTTGTCTTTATTAATTCTGTTATCAAGAAATATATCGGCTATGTTATTTTAGGGTTTGTGCTTTTTGTTACATTAAAAGGAAATTCTAAGTTAAAGAATCTTTCGTTCTTTTTTTTATCGGGGATATTGGGGATTTTTTCGTTGGGGACGAATAATAGTAATACACTTCTTCCTTTGCTTTCAGGTCTTTTTGGGATTAGTTCAATGGTACTTTCTTTAAGCCAGAATGTTTCAATTCCAAAGCAAGAAAATGTTGGGAATATGGATATTAAAAAAGGAATGATATTTAAGGCTGTTATAGGTGCGTCACTAGTAGCGTCGGTAGCGGCGTTTCTTCCAGGTTTTGGAGGGGCACAATCAGCTATTCTTGCACAAACTTTTCTTGGGGATATGGGTAGTGAGGGTTTTTTGGTGCTTACTGGGGGGATTAATACTGCGAATATGGTGATTTCACTTGATACTTTTTATTCTATTGGAAAAGCAAGAAACGGTGCAATTGTTGCAATAACTTCTTTTTTTGAGAGTATTACTTTAAAGCAAATGCTTATCTTTATTTTTACATCGCTTGCAATAGGCGGGCTTTCAGGGGCGTTGTCTGTTTTTCTCTCAAAGAAATTCTCCGAGTTTATTACTAGGATTAATTATCGGATGATTCTGATTTCTATTATTGTGTTTCTAATTGGTCTTACTTTTGCAACCTCAGGGTTTGTTGGACTAATTATTTTGGTTAGCTCTAGCGCTTTAGGGATTTGCGCCTCGCTTTTGACTGTTGGAAAGAATAATCTTATGGGTTGTTTGATATTGCCTGTTTTAATCTATTTTTTATGGTAGATATTTTTGGAAAGGATTGAAGTAGTGAGAACTAAAGGAGAATTTTTTAGGTTTTGTTTTTTTAGGTTTTTATGGCAAATATGTTTATCCAATCTTCCTTCTTGTGATCAATCGCGATTTTTTCAATCTTAAATCCTTGGGAGCTAATAAGCTCTTTTATTTCTTGCTGAGAGTAAAAGGAGTAGAATTTTGAAAAGCCTTTGTATTCTTTTTTTTTTACAAATCTTTCGCCTATACCTGATTTAACTGAGATGGAGAGCAATCCTTTAGGTTTTAGTACTTTAAAGAATTGATTTAATGCGATTTTAGCCTCGGTTTTGGGGAGGTGCAAAAAAGAAGCACATGCCCAGATACCATCAAATTGCTCTTTTTGAAATGTTAGATCTCTCATGTCCATTTCTAAAAAATGTGCGTTGGGGACATTTTTCAAAGCGATTTCTAAAAGATTTTTGGAGAGGTCTATTCCTATTGGATTTAGTCCTTGCTCTAAGAAGTATTTTACATCCCTTCCCGTACCACACCCCACATCTAAAATATTTTTACCATTCAGATTTTTTATGAATTCATCTATTAATTGTTTTATTGGGGTTATATCAAGATGTGTGCTTGCATATTCTTGGGCAGTTTTATCATATGAGGTTATGGTTTTTTTTATTATGTTTTGTCTTTGCATTTGAAAAACCATTTATGTTTTTGGTTTTGCTAATTTAAAAATATTTTATGATATTGGTTATAAGTTTGACTGCAAGGTTTGCTCAGGCGTAAGGGTGGTTATTATAGGGGTTTTTAGCACTAAAATGGTATGCTCATATTGAGATACTAATCCATCTGATGCTTCTACTAATGGTTTGTATTCATCTATAGAATTTGACCTTAACAGGTCGCCAAGTGCTAATGCGACCATGGCTTTTGAGAATTTTTTTTCAAGCCACCTGCGTGCAAAAGGCATTTTGTTATAGCTTTTTATTTGCTCTCCTATTTTTTTTGTTATTGGATTTCTTGTGTTTTTTATTTCTATTTCTATGAAAACATTTGCAATTCCCTGTTCTGTTACTCTGCCACCCCCCGTGGTTGCAAATGGCTCCATGGCTATTACCTGACCTTCTATTAGTTCTGATGAGTCGTTTGTATTATAGTTTGGGATGCTTGGATGTGTGTGTAGTGTATAGATATCCATGGTGTGTCCTGATAGGTTTTTTATTGGGTTAAAGCCCTTTTTTGAGATTGCATTTTCTATTGCACTGCCAACTGATGAGATTTTAGCACCTATCATAACAGCTTTAAAGCCTGCTTCAAAGCCCTCTTTTGAGGCTAGCAAAAGCTCTTTATTTTTACCACTTAAATCGATTGTTATTGCTGTGTCTCCTATCGCTCCGTTTACCATCGCTCCAACATCTAGTTTTATTATATCTTCTCCAATCAGGGTATTGTCGTCTATTGCAGGACAGAAATGAGCAGCGGTGTTGTTTAGTGAAATTTGTGCAGGGAAAGCTATTTGCCCTCCTTCTTTTATGATTCTTTCTTCAATTAAATCAAGTATTTCTCTTATGATTGCACCTTTTTTGATTAGGGATACGCCATAGTCCCTTGCGATTGCTGCAATCTTGCCTGCCATTAGCCAGTCTTTGTATTGTTTGTTAGTTTCCATTGGATTCGCCTTTTTACTAAACTAGATATTATTTTGTTAAGCTGTTTATTTGCTAGTTCTTCGCCTATTAGAATGTCAGTCAGTTTATAAATTTTAGGTTGGAAGGTTGAAAAAATCCAGAAAAAATGAAAATGTTTTTAAAAATGAAATACTACCTGTTCTAATTGAATGGTAATTTTTCCTTTGAATAAGAAGAGCTTTAAGCTTGTAGGTGTGATATCCCATTTAGGGATTATTACAGATCTGGAGAGAGGGTTTAGGTTGGAAGGCTCTGTTGATAAGGCTGTTGTTAGTGTTAAGGAGCTTTGCGAGTTTTGCGTTGAGAATGATATTGAGTTTTGCTCTTTGTTTTTATTTGGAAAGGTTTATCCTGAAGAATACGAAAAGCAGAAATTTATTAGAGAAATGGCTTGTCTTTTGCTTAATGATGAATTCTTTTCAAATATAAGAATAAGTGTAATGGGGAGATGGGCAGAGCTCTCAGAGATTTCAAATGATGTTAATGCACTGCTTTCAAAGGAGAAAAAGGAGACGAAATTGACACTTTCACTTTTCCTTAATTATTCGCAAAGAGAGGAGATTGTTGATGTTATTAGGGTGATTACAAAAAAGATAGAGCTTGGAAAGATAAGCCCTGAAGAGGTTACAAGATACGTGGTTGATGAGCATATTCAACCGGATGTGCCTGATCTTTCAGTGGTTTTGTTTTTTAATACTGATGGCTTTGGAGATTTTGTTGGGTTTAAGTTATCTACTGCGATTTTTGGTTTGAGCGAAAAAAGCTTTATTGAGGTTAGAAGGCAAGATATTTTTGAGGCTATTAAAAAGACTGGATATGCTTTGATAAAGCATTGAAATCCCTTTTAGCCTTTCTAACAATAGAATTTGGATTAATAAAATTTTGACATTCCTTTGTTTTGAGGAGGTTTTCAATCTACTGTGAAAAGGGTGTTATCATGGACATCAAAAAGCTTTATTCTTGCTCCTGCATCAAGCCAGCCATGGGCGTAATTGATTGCAGCAAAGGCGTTGATATAGTCTTGTTTTTCAAAGAAATGAAGGGCATCGGAGTAGTAGCATTTTGCCATGTTTAAGAAATCTTTTGCTTCTTTTATGCGGGAGCCATCCATTTTTGAGCTTTCTACCATCTCAATAGCTTTTGTTGTTATTGAAAAGTATTTTTGGAGCTTTTTTTTGGTGATTATATTCATTAAGTTTGGGTTTTGTTCTTTTTTCATTTTAGTAAGTGTTAGGGATATTTTTTTGTTTAAGTATTTAGTGTTTTAGATTTGTTTTTAGGGTTTTTATCGTTTGTTTTATTGTATATTGTATTAAAGTTTTGCTCCATTACTTTTTAACGCCTTTTAATAGTGTGCAATTATATTTAAATAATTTTTAGGGTGACTTAAGAGATTAGATAAACCAAGAAGAATTCTTTTACGACAAAATAGTTATATGAGATGTTTTCAAATCTCGGTTTTGCAATTTTGAATGCATCTTCTTTGCATACATAAACAACACCTTCTTGCAAGTTGCCTGCAAAGAATTCCTTTTGTCTGTTAAGTATATTTTCTTCTTGTTCTTTTGTCGTTCTTGAAAGACGCACATCTGAAATTTTAAGATTGTTTTCAATTGCGATTATTGTGAATTCTTTGTGTATTGGTGTGTTTATGTTGATATTAATTAAAGCTAACTCGCTATTTGTTTTGGCTACAAATTGCCATATCGGGTCCTCTAATATATTTTTGTATTTATGTTTTACAGATGTAAGTTTTGATACTTCGTTAAATATTGATGATAGTTCATATATGTGTAAGATTAGAAAAATGATTAAAAATATACAAACTAGATTTTGAATGTTAGGAGTTTTAACCTTTGAAAAAGTATAGAAAATGAAAATAATGATTAGATAATAAAGTGGCCATAAAAACCTCGCACTCGCAGCGAATTGCGTTAAAATAATCAAGAAACTGGGGATTTCATATTCTAGTATGAGATTGTTATTAAAGCGTATTTGGTTTGATAAAGAAAATATTGCCAAAAGAACTACTGCAAGAGCTAAATGAAATTTTTTATAAAAAATCTTTTGGAGTATTCTTTTTCTAAGTGAGATTATAAGTGTAATTGCCAATCCTAATAATACACTTATCCCTAAATAATTAAACACCTCACTATTTGATGAAAATATTGGAAAAGAATTAAAAAATCTTGAATAGTAAAGGGGATTAAATAAAGAGTTTATATCGTTTGCACAGGTTCCAAATTCATTAATTCCAGATGAAATACTAGCTTGCCCTATTCCTATGAAGTACCCTGAAAAGAACATGATAAGAATTTGTAAAAATATAATTGGGGTTAATATAATAGACATTTTTAGGATATTATTTTTTTTGAGTTGTGAGATAAAATAGAAGATAAATACAATAAATACCATTACGTATAGGTATAAATGTATGAGAAGTGCTGTTGAAATTAGCAGTGTCCAGTATAAAATATCTTTTTTTTCTTTCTTTTTTAAAAAAAGGTAAAAGGATGCGATTATTAAGAAATGTGCCAGTAGTGCAAGATGACCGCATAAGTAACGTTGTGCAAGTATTGGACTTAGTATGAAAAAAAGGGATGAAGGTATTAGAAAATTCATTTTTGTTGAGTATAGCTTTAATAACTTAAATGAGAAATGCCCCATTAGGATGTAACATGTTAGAATCCAAATGCCAAAGTATTGGAATGGAGTTGGTAGTATTTTATTGAAAGGTTTTAAAATGATGGCAAGTAGGGGGATTGAATCTGTGAATACTACGCTTGTTTGGGGGTATCCAATTGATACTATTTTTCCAATTGGAAACTGTAATCCTTCTTGTCTGTATGCAAGCCAACCGTAATAGTAGTGTTTAATATCACCATCTCCTAAATTGCCCTGCAAAAGCCAGTCGACATAATTGGGGTTTAAAAGTGAGATATTGAATATGGATAGAAAAATAATTGTTCCTAGAATTATACCAGTCCAAGGGATTATCTTATTTAGAACAGGAGTATTTTTTGAGAATGATACTGCTAAAAAAATTAAAATAGATAAAAAGAATACTATTAATGTTTGAAGGATAGAAAAATATTTTGCTCTGAAAATTAAGTAAAAAGTTACAAAAAGCGATAAGCATATTGAAGATAACAAAACTCTTTTCAAAAAAGCCTTTTTTGAAGGAGTATTCTTGTTGGTAGAAGCGTTTGGAACAAATTCTTTTGGGATTATATTATTATCACCTTTTGAACAGTTTGCAAATGAACTATATGAATCTAACCAACAAGTTATTTGAATCAGTGGGTATTTTAAATATGTGAAAATGGACATTTTTTAGTTGCGATTCTTAAAATATTTAAGCTTTTCTTGAGCAAGGTATATTTGACTTTTTGTAAGGATTAGTATTCTTGGGTTTTTATGTATGTGATTAAGTGGATTGCATCGTATTGGCAAGGAACTTAAGGAACTAGGTATACCACGTCGAATTTTCCAACAATAAAATGACGATGAGAAGTGTTAAATAGGTTTTTTGTTTTATTGTACAGCTCACGAGTACTTAAGTAAGCTACACCTCGTTGGAGATCACCATTTAAATATTCGTTTTTTCGCTTGAGAATATGTATATCCTGTTCAAGCGTAGTTCTTGCTAAACGAACATTGGAAATTTTCAGATTATATTTAATTGCGACTATTGTAAATTCTTGATAATCAGGCAAATTATCAGTCAAGTCAATTAGAGATAGTTCGCTATTTGCTTTGGATACCTCCTCCCAGAAGGTCATTTTAAGGTATAGATTATTGTACGTGTGTTCTTTTAAACTGTATTGTGTAACCTCTTGATAAATTGATGAGAGTTCATATGTTTGAAATATCAATAGGATTAAAATTATTATTGCGAATAATGAATTTTTTTTCAATTTTGCAAATGTTATGAAGATAAAAAGAAATACTAAATAGTATAAAGGCCATAGGAATCTGGCCGTTGCAACAAATTGTGTTAAGAATGTAAAAAAGTTAGGAATGTTATATTCAAATAATATATTTCTATTTAACCTTATTTTGTTTGATAAGGAAAAGAAGCCTAATATTAATGATGAAAATATTAACCAAAAATTTTTGAAAAAGAGTCTTTTAAATGTTCTTGTGAAAAAAGAGAGGGTTATTGCGATTAAAAGCCCTACGATTATTCCTAACCCTAAGTAGTTAAAAACATAAATATCTGGGGTTTTAATTGGCAACATCATCGATTTTAATACTCTTGAATAGTTTAGTGGATTTATTAAAGAGTTTAGATTACTACTACAAAGACCAAATTCATTACCTCCTGAAGCTATCCCTGAGTTTGTTGTTCCTATGAAATATCCGGAGATATAAATTAAAAAGAATTGACATATTGATATTAGGACTAAATAACATAATATTTTGAAGAGATTATTTTTTTTTATGATCGTAATTGAGTAAAATAGGAATATGAAAAAAATCAGGGCGTATAGATATAGGTGAGTTAATAATGATGAAGAAAGTAACAAGAACCATTTTAAAAGGTCTTTTTTTTCTTTCTTTTTTAAAAAAAGATAAAAGGATGCTATTATTAAAAAATGTGCCATTAAAGCGATATGACTACAAATAAATCTTTGGGTCATAATAGGACTTAGTATGAAAAAAAGGGATGAAGGTATTAAATAATATATTTTTTGAGAATATAGTGCTAATAGTTTAAATGAGAAATGCCCCATTAGCATGTAACATATTAGAATCCAAATGCCAAAGTATTGGAATGGAGTTGGTAGTATTTTATTGAAAGGTTTTAAAATGATGGCAAGTAGGGGGATTGAATCTGTGAATACTACGCTTGTTTGGGGGTATCCAATTGATACTATTTTTCCAATTGGAAACTGTAATCCTTCTTGTCTGTATGCAAGCCAACCGTAGTAGTGAAATTTTGTGTCACCACTACCTACGTCTTCCAATAATAGCCAGTCATCGTAGGAAGGGTTTATAATTGTGATGTTAAATATAGATAGAAATACAAGTCCTCCAAGGATTAAGCCTGTTAATTGAGGCAATTTTTTAAGGAGAGGATTATTTTTTTTAAGTATTAGGTAAAAAAACAATGCGATTGATAGAGATAGTGTGATTGTTGTTTGGAATGTTGTGAAGTTTTTGGCTCTAAAAACTAAATAGAATGAGAGGAATAAAATTAAATAAATGAACAATAGATATATGTAATTTTCATTTATCTTTTTAGTAATGAAGGATATTTTTGAGAGGGGCAGATTTGGAAGATCTGAATTTTTTGTTGAGATTGTTTTATGCCAATCATTTTTTTGATTTTCGTTTGAGGTGTAACTAGATTTGTTAGAAGAATCAGGATTGTTTTTATGTTTATTTAAAAAAATGGGAGGATTCATGGGATTTTTTGCAGGTATCAAAAGTTTATAAGCTTTTCTTGGGTGCACATTATCTAAATAATTTATGAAGTAGTTAATGGAGAGAAGTTAATGATTACAGGTAGATATGAACAAAGGGCATTTTCAAGGCAGTTTTTATTTTAGAAACGTTTTTAAATAAGATTGGTTCTCCGTTTTAGATAAGCATAAGCGTTTGGTTTATGAATTTATTTTTTGTAAGTATTATGATTTTTGAGTAGGTGTTTTTTATGAAAGGGATAATCTCAAGTTTTAGAAGAAGCAAGCACAGAACTAGTGAGAATCAGATGATTGTTAAAGTGGCAGGTATTGAGGATAAGGATTCTGCTGAAAAGCTTGTGGGAAGGAGTTTGGTTTGGAAAACTTCAGGGCAAAAGGATAAAAAAATTGCAGGTAAAATTTCTGCAGTTCATGGTTCTAAGGGCTTTGTCAGGGCAATTTTTGAAAAAGGTATGCCTGGACAAGCGCTGAGAGGAGAAGTTGATATTTCTGATAAATGATTTTATTATATTTTGGTATTTGTTTTTGGATCTTTTAGATTGATTTGTAGAGTGTCAGGATAGATGATTTTGTTTTGTTTGCAGGGGGAGTAATTTTTCTTTTATGTTTTCTAGCTCTTTTGAAGATAGGGAGTATACGTTTGTATTAAGGATTTTTGAGGATAAACCTATTTCTATGATTAGCTTTTCAGCCTGTTTTTTTGTGGAATATTCTAGATTATTTAGATTTGATAAATCAATTATGGCATCTCTTAGGGCGTTTTTGGCTTTTTTTGTGCGCTGAGAAAGAAGTTTTTGGAGTATATAATTTATGCTGGTATCGTTTTGATAGGTTTTGGATTCTAAGTTTTTGGAGTTTGAGTTTTTGGAATTAATGTTTTTGGATAATAATAAGTTACTTTTAAGGGAGGCTTTTTTTGTTAGTTTTATTAGGCAAGAGTCAGATTTGGGAATGGGATTAAATGATTCTTTAGGGATATTTAACAGGTGTGTTATGTTAAAAAATGATTCAAAATATATGCTTTTTTTTATTTTTTTGTAAAATCCTAATGGGATTATAAAAAAGCCAATTTGAAATCCTGGCATTGTGCTTAGTGCTTTTAGTGTTGGCTCGCATATTTTGTAAGGGAGACTTGAGAATACTAAGTCAAATGAGAAGGTGAGAGGAAACTTTGAAGTTGAATTATAAGATAAGCCTGAAGATGATTTAATAGAGTATGAGTTTCTTAGGGGTTTGGATTTTTGGTTTTGGATTTTTGATTTTAGAGTTTTTAGGTATTTTAATGCATCATTGTATTCAATGGTTACATTTTTTGGAAGGGAAGATAATGCGATTGAAAGTGTTTTATCGATTTCAACTGCGACTACTTCTTTTGAGAGTAAAGCAAGCTCTTTTGTTATGGCTCCAGTACCGGGACCTATTTCTAGTATTGAATTGAAATAAGGAGCTTTTTTAGATTGAGAGTTGGTTTTGATTGCTTTGATTATGTCTTTGATTATTTTTGTGTTTATTAGGAAGTTTTGATCGTGCTCTTTTTTGGGGGTTATTTTTATTTTTTTCATGTAAACATCTACTGTTTAGTTTTTGATTGGATTTTTTATTAGGTGTTTAACTAAATATTTAACTAGATATTTAATTGGGCATTTGACTAAATATTTGATGGTTTTTTATTGAATTTCTTATTGTTTGGGCAATGCTTATTTTTAAATATTTGTTAAGTGCACCAAAAATAGGATTTGACTTGAATAGATTTTGAGCATAATTTTAAATATAATGATTACATTTGGCTTTGAGGTTGAAATATGTTTATTGGACTCTTGAGTGATTGGGTCTTTAATTATTTAGTGTATTTTGCAGGGATAAGTTTTTTGGTAGCATTATGATTTTGTGATTTAGAATATTTATATTTTGGTGTGTTTTTTACATGTGTTTTTTATTAGAATTTAAATTGAATGAGATGGTGAGAGATGTTGGATAAAAAAGAGTTTAATAATTCAAGCAAAAAGGAAGTATCGGATGGAAAAGAAGTTATCCTGAAAGAAAAAAATCGTGCTAATAATAATTTTAAAAGAATTATTGTTACAAGCGCTCTTCCGTATGTTAATAATATTCCTCATATTGGAAATATGGTTTGTGTTATTAGTGCTGATTGCTATGCAAGGTATCTTAAAAGCAAAGGGGAGAATGTAGTTAGTGTTTTGGGAACTGATGAACATGGAACAACTACGGAGATTAAGGCAATAGAAGAAGGAGTTAGTCCTAAGGAGATTACTGATAAATATTTTAAGATTCATAAAAAGATTTATGATTTTTTTCTTTGTGAACCTGATTGTTTTGGAAGAACTTCTTCAAAAGAGAACCACGAAATAACTAAAGAACTTTTTGGAAGGCTTGATAATAATGGATATATTAGCGAGGATTCTATAAGCCAGTTTTATTGTGAGAGATGCGATAGGTTTTTGGCGGATAGATTTGTTATTGGCACTTGTGGGTTTTGCGGTTATGAAAAGGCAAGGGGAGACCAATGTGAGAGCTGTGGTAAGCTTTTGGATGTTGAGGATTTAAGGGATGTAAAATGTTCGATATGTAATGTCCAAGTTGTTTTAAGGGAGAGCAAGCATCTTTTTTTGGAGCTTCCAAAACTTTCTTTGGAGTTACAAAAATTCGTTGATGAAAGAAAATCAAAGTGGAGTGTTAATGCTCTTACGATGACAAATAGCTGGATATCAGGCGGGCTTAAAAAAAGGTGTATTACAAGGGACCTTAAGTGGGGGATTCCTGTTCCAAAGCAAGGATTTGAGGGTAAGGTTTTCTATTCATGGTTTGATGCTCCGATTGGTTACATCGGGATTACTGCAGAGAATAGAAAGGAGTGGAGAGATTGGTGGAAATCTGATGATACTAGACTTGTTCAGTTTATGGGAAAAGACAATATTCCGTTTCATACTATTTTGTTTCCTGCAATTTTAATGGGCGCAAGGGATGGATATGTTTTGCTGGATAGTATTTCTGTTAATGAGTATCTTAATTATGAGGATGGCAAGATTTCTAAATCTGAAAAGAGAGGAATTTTTGGTGATGATGCAATAGAGATTGGGCTAAGGGCAGATGTATGGAGATACTATCTTATTATCAACAGGCCTGAGAAAACTGATACGGTTTTTATATGGCAAGATTTTATGGAGAAGGTTAATAATGAGCTTGTAGCTACTTTAGGAAATCTTGTAAATAGGGTTTTGACTTTTGTTAAGAGCAAGTATGGTTCAGTGTGCCCTGAAGGGATTTTGGAGAGTTCCGATGAGATTTTTTTGGATAAGATAAAAATGCAGGTTAAAGAGTTAGAAAGGGATTTGGATTTGATTGAGATTAAATCTGCACTTAAAGGGGTTATGGGGGTTGCAAGGCTTGCTAACCAATATATGCAGGAGAATAAACCATGGCAAAATTCTAAGCAAAGAGCGGATGCTTGCGTTTGTGTGCTTTTGAATGTCATCAAGGATTTGGGTGTTTTATGTGAACCTTTTATGCCAGGGGTTTCAAAGGACATTTTTGCCCAGCTTAATATTGAATATCAAAACTGGAATAATCTTTTTGAGTTATCCATTAGGCATGGACATGAAATTGGAACGCCAAATGCTTTGTTTGAAAAGCTTGATGATAAAAGGATTGATGAATTGAAAAGAAGATATTCAGGAAGACAAAAGGAAATTGTGATTGAAAAGAAGAAAATTAGGGCAGAGGGTAGAGCAAAGGAGATTGATGTTATAAGGGATTTCTCTGATCTTGATTTGAGGGTTGGAATTGTAAAAGAAGCGATAAGCCATCCTAATGCAGATAAGCTTTTGATTATGAAAGTTGATGTTGGGGAAAAACAAATTCAGCTTGTTGCAGGACTTAAGAAGTTCTATTCGCCTGAGGAGATTGTAGGTAAAAGGATTATAGTTGTTAATAATTTGAAACATGCTAATTTAAGGGGCTTTGAAAGTGAAGGGATGCTTTTAGCTGGTGGACCTTCTGAGGATTTGCAAGATGATGAGAAGATTTCAAAAGGTTTTCATGGGATTTTGTATACAGATAAAAGCCCTCCTGGAACTAAGATTGTCATTACTGGAGGAAATGCAAATGGCGAACCTATAAAAGAACTAACTATTGATGAGTTTTATTCAAATTACAAAATCGTGGTTAAGGGTGGAAAGGCATTTTATAATGGAAAAGTTTTAAAAGCTGAAGATGAAGAGGTTATGTGTGATAGGGTTAAGAATGGTTTGGTGAGGTAGGTTTTTTTGAGCGAGAAGGCGAAAACGGTTTTTAGAAATCTTCCTTTTGCCCTTATTATTAGGGATGGATGGGGGATTAGTAGGAGAAAAGAAGGTAACGCAATTTTTCATGCTAGTACGCCTTTTGCTGATTATCTATTTGAGAAATGTCCAACTTCTATTGTTCAAACATCAGGGTTTGCTGTGGGACTTCCTAAGGGATATCAGGGAAATAGTGAGGTTGGGCACATTACGATTGGTGCTGGAAGGATTCATTATCAATCGCTTCAACGAATTAATAGTGCAATTGAAAATAGAAGTTTTTTTGATAATGAGGTTATTAAAGGAGCTTTTGGAAATGCTAAGAAAAATAATGCAAAGGTTCATTTGATGGGGCTTTTGCAAGACCAAGGAGTGCATGCCCATATAGATCATCTTTTTGCGCTTTTGGATTTTGCAAAAAAAGAAAATTTTAGAGATGTGATAATCCATATTTTCACTGACGGCAGAGATACTGCGCCAAAATCTGCTCTTTCTTTTTTAAAGAGGCTTGAATTAAAGATTAAAGAGATTGGGATTGGCAAGATTGGAATGATTTGTGGCAGATTTTATGCAATGGATAGGGATAATCGCTGGGAGCGAATTGTTTTGGCTTATAAAGGGCTTGTGGATTGTGAGGCGCCTGCTTTTCCAAACGCATGTAAGGCAATTAAGGATGCTTATTCTAAAGGTGAGACAGATGAGTTTATTATGCCAAGGATTGTTAATGGGTTTGAGGGCATTAAGGATAAGGATAGTGTGATTTTTTATAATTATAGGTATGATAGGGCAAGAGAACTTACTACAGTATTTATGGAAAGGGAATTTAACGAGTTTCCAAGAACTATGCGTAAAGGACTTTACTATGCATGTTTTACGAAATATTATGATACGCTAAAAGCCCCTGTTGCTTTTGAGCCTATTTCAATGAATAATCTTTTAGGTCAGGTTATTTCTAAAAACGGCTTAAGACAATTAAGAATTGCAGAGACTGAAAAGTATGCTCATGTTACTTTCTTTTTTAACGGACAATCAGATGTTATAAGTACTCTTGAATCTCATAGACTGATTGCAAGTCCTAAAGTTACTACTTATGATTTGAAACCTGAGATGAGTGCTTATTTGGTTTGTGATGAGATACTGGCTTCAATTAAGAGAAATGAATTTGATGTTTATATTATAAATTTTGCAAATCCTGATATGGTTGGGCACACCGGAGTATTCAATGCAGCGGTAATGGCTTGTGAGGTTGTAGATGAGTGTGTGAGAAAGGTGTGCGATGCGATTTTAGATAAGAATGGTTGTTGTCTTGTTGGAGCCGATCATGGGAATGCTGAAGAGATGATTGATGATAAATTAAAAGAGGTTATCACATCGCATACTCTAAATCCTGTTTATTATCATTTAGTTTCTAAGGATAAAAAACTTATGGGCAAAAGGCTTATTAATGGTGGTCTTTGTGATATTGCGCCCACTATTCTTGATTTGATAGGAGTTGAGATTCCTAAGGATATGACGGGAATTAGTCTTTTGGAGGGGAGAGAATGAGGCTTATTGAGTTTATTAAAAAGTTTTTTAGAGATTATAAAGAAAAAAGAACTACTAGATTTGATTATGAACAGAAGTTTGCACCTGATAGTAAGAAATGAAATTAAATGAAAATAGAACGAAAACTTTCTTTTGTGGTTTGCTATGTTGAAGTGTTCAAGATTTCATTTTAGGCTAATTATTTGTTTAAACATTTTTTAATCTCTTCAAAGATTTCTTTAAGTGTTTTAGTTGATACTATATGTTTTCTTTTTGAATTGTAGTGATAGCCAAATTCGCTATCTAAAAACTCTTCTCCTTTGAAGATAACACGATTCTTGTATCTTGGTCTAAAGTGGAAATGAACATAAGGCTTTGGATTTTCTTCTTGGTATGCATTATTCATAAGACAGCTCCAGTTAAACATTGTAGCTCCGAATGCATTCTTAAGAGCAGACTCAAGTATTTTTACAATGTTTTCATGAAAATCTTGCCATTCTTCAGAAGTAAGACTAGATAAGTTAGCGCAATCTCTTTTAAGGAGAACTACACATCTTCCCAAATATGCTTGTTCATTAATAAGAATGGCTTTCCAAGATTTGGTTTCCAAGATCACAAATTCTTTATCCATAATTCCAAAAAGCTAATTCTTATTTAAATAATTTCGCTAAAAGAAAACAAGTACGGCAAACATAAATTTTTATAAGAAACTATTTTACAGAACTGAAGATGTACATTTAAAGATAAAATAAACTTAAAGATAAAATAAAAAAAGCTATTTTTTGGGCATGTACTGTCTCATGTACTCCGCAACATCTTTTGCGCCCCATATCTCAACGTCCAGCTTGTTGTAGTAATCCATAGGATCTTTTCCCAAACTTGCCAGCGCAAAAAACAATGATGGTAAGATAGTTCCTAAATCCTTGAGATAGAAATCTTCAGTATTTTGTTTGTGGAATTCAGTCGAGATATCACCGTTTATGTTGCCGTTTCCCTTAACGTATTCTAAAGCTGCCCAAGCAAGATGATTGCCATGTAGAAAATGCATCATCTCAGGACCACTTAAATCATTGAATGCCGACTCTAAAAGATTCAAAACATCCCTTTCTGAATAATTTACCTTTCCATTTACTCCTGCTAGATAACTGCTGATAGACTTCGGAACGGACAACGCAGCTAGTTCGTTACTCATTTTTGTAATTTCAGGAAGATCTTCATATTTTTTGAAATTTGAATTGAAAACTTTATCTTTTTCTCTAGCAGTATCTGGAATTCCTAACTCTTTTTTGGATTCCTCAGACAGGTCCCCAACTAGGACGTATAATTCTGAGCCATTGAAAGTGTACTTTCGGGCTCCATTAGTTAAACCGTTTCCACTATTAGATAATACCTCTTCGAGGGGTTTGCCTCCTAAAGAAACAAGTTCAATAGTTTTTCCAGTTGGTATATCTCCTCTAAATGCATAGGACTCTGGATGTTTTTGTTGTTCTTCTAACCCTCGATACCATATATCATGACTTGCTGAAGCAGGTATTTCAACGTATTTCAGTAGAAAGTTGTAAAAATCGCTACCACTACTGGGTGCGCTTGACACTTTGTCAACAGGATATTCTCTTATCATTTTATCACCTTTTGATTTTTATAAATTTTTGTATATAATCAACTACTAATAGCAAATTAAGGGAGTTAAGTTATATTTAAGGGTATTTTTAAGCATTTTTGCTTTTAGTTTATTAGTGACTACTTTTTTGTATTAAAACAACCTGCGTCCCATTAAAAATCGGACCATTCTTTCAAAACAATGATTCTTTTAAGAATATCAAAGAATAATTTACATATATATTTTTTATCTCTCGCAACTTTTTCGGTGTTATTGTTATTCGTTGAGTGAACATATTTATTTTTTAATTGAACGAGGCATAACAGAGTATCCTTTTGATAAAAATTCATCTAGTGTTTCAGACTTTAAAATATCAATTACAAATTGTGCTACAATTTTCTTAAGACGTTCTTGACAATTAGACTGAGGAATTACTCCGTTAGGACAATGAAACCAAGTCCCATAACGATCATATTTAACAATATCACTAGGAAGTTCTTGGGACAGCAATTTGTCTAAGATTAGAAGATTGTTTGGGTCAGAAGTATCTTTATTAGCTTTTACAAATCGATTAGAGTATATCTCATCACCCACCCATCCATGAATTTCACTATATGGATAATCATCTTTAGGAGATATAGTTCCGCCAATATCGATTTGATTGTATTTTTTATTGAAAAAATTTAAGCAAATATGATATTTAGCAAATTCATCCTCTCGATCTGCGAAAAAGTCCCCTGCTCCAAATTGTTGTATTTTCTGTTCAAGCAAATTGGTTATATAGGATATCTTATTTTGAGTCATATTTTAATAGTGAAATGTAAATAATAAATAGATTTGTATTAAAAAAGTTGTTTTTACCCAACTTTGACAGTTAAATATTAAAGTGTTCTTAGTTTGTTTGGATTTATGACAAAACAAACAAAACTAAGAACAAACACCATAAATCAACCTCACCCTGAATGGCGAGGCCTGTTGGTAATGTAAAAGCATACGCTGTATTAACGCGAGGTTGTTGATTACAAAAAAGCGTACTGAGTCCTCTTGTTGAAACACGAGATATGCTTTACTATTGACCAAAGTGTGCGACTGAGAAGAATTTTATGAAATCGATGAAAAAAAGAGTGATTTATTCTAATTTTGGTCCCATAAATGAGCTAATTTGCCTCCAAAATGAGACAAAAACATAAAAAAATAATGATTTTTTTAAGAAATTAGAGCAACTGACAATTGAATATTCTTGATGAAATAATTAGCAAACTGTCAAACGTGGGATACAACAATCATTTCATAAGAACTATTTTACAACATAAGAACTATTTTACACAATTACAAATGTGCAATTGAAGATGAGCAATAATAGTAAGAATATTAATATTTAGAATATTTCTTAACTGTATCTTCAAGGTTACAAATCTGTGGGAGTACTACTTCTTTGATAGTCTGCTTTTTTGAATCATCAAAAAGGGCGAATTGAGTAACAAAAATCCCTAGCCCCACGCAGGCAATTCCTAGAATAAGTGACATACCCATTGCATTGACAACCCAAAATGAATACTCCTCAGGAGCATGAGCCCCAGGGTTTGTAATTAAAGAACTCATGTAAGAGTAAGTTGTAGAAGTGTTGTGAAAGAAATAAACTCCTATGGCTCCTAAAGCAAGTCCACCAAATACTTCGGCAAATCTTTTTTGTCTTGAAGACTTTAAGGCAATTTTAAGTTGGTCTTCGATTCCCTTAAGCTCTCCATGCAGTTTTATGAATTCTTCTTGAGTGCACTCTTCAAGAAAGTTGTTGACTTGGTCTTGGGTGTAAACGGAATAAAGTGCCTTTAGGGTATTTCGTCCTATATCCTCTATCTTAGTATTATATTTCATTTGAATTTACCATAGGAGTTAATAATTTTATAGGGAGTACTATAATATTTTTAAATTTATTGTCTTATAATCTTACAAATAACTTTATATAGTTTGGTTGATAGATATTTTTCATGAATTAATGCAAAAAAGCCCGGAAGGTTTTGGATGAATTAAGTAAGTTGATTTTTGAAAGCGATTCAAACATAAGGCCTGATTATGTCGTTGGATTTTATAGGCTTTGGACAAGGCTTCCTGCAATTGAGAATGTTTTGATAAAAAAAGGTTTTCTCGAACCAATTAGAGATTGATGAAGAACAAATCCCTCTTTTAGAGGAATGCAAAAAGGATTTTGAATGGTCATATTGTGCTTTTTATTATTAGGAAATGTGAATGTTTTTCAAAAACAAATATTTATAAATAAATCGGGATTCCCAGATATCAGCCAATGAGTGTTGATGGCACTTGCCGGAGCGAGGCTTAGATCTTTCTTTGGCAATACTGTGATTTTTTTTAGGGTATCTTGTTGGCAATATTTAGGATTGTAAAAATAATGAAAGGTGTAAATTATGGCTGAAATACCAAAAGAAGTTGTCGAAAAGGCATATGAGGCTATTGAAATAGCAAGAAGTACTGGTAAGATTAAGAAAGGCACTAACGAGGCTACAAAGGCAATTGAAAGAGGAGTTGCAAAGATGGTTGTTTATGCAGCGAACACAAGCCCTAAAGAAGTGATAATGCATATTCCAATGCTTTGTAAGGAGAAAGGAATTCTTTGTGTTGAGGTTCCAAGTAGAGAAGAACTCGGTGCTTCAACAGGGATACCTGTTGCTACTGCAGCAGTAGCAATTGTTAATGAGGGAGAAGCAAAATCGGTTCTCAAATTCATAAAAGATAGTCTTGAGCCAAAAGAAGAACCTAAAAAAGAAGAGAAAAAAACTGAAGAGAAGGAAGAAAATAGTGCTCCAAAAGAAGAGCCTAAATCAGAGTAAAGGGTGTAAAAATGGCTAATCCGAGAAATGATAAAGGACAAGGACCTTCACAAAAATCCCAAAGCGTAGGGGGTTCAGGGGTTAATTTTACCCAAGGGTTTCCTGCAAGGGTTGAGGAGGTTATTGGAAGAACAGGGGTAAGAGGAGACGTTATTCAGGTAAGATGCAAGATTTTAGCTGGATATGACCAAAATAAGATTATTAGAAGAAATGTTGTAGGGCCAGTTCAGATAGGAGATATATTGATGCTTAGAGAAACTGAGATTGAAGCAAGGCCACTTAACCAGAGGAGAAAATAGGTGATTTGAGATGAAATGTACATTCTGTGAAAAGACTATTACTCCTGGAACAGGTAAGATTTATGTTCTTAAAAGTGGTAAAACTTATAGGTTTTGCACGTTAAAATGCCAAAAGAATATGCTTAAGCTTAAAAGAAAGGCAAGGGAACAAAAGTGGGTTTCTAAGTCTGATGAAGCAAAGGCAAAATTGAAGAAATAGAGGTGAATTTTAATGGCACTAGAAAGGACACTTGTATTAATTAAACCTGATGGAGTGAAAAGAGCTATAGTTGGAAATATAATTACTAGATTTGAAAATGCTGGCTTAAAGATTACAGGACTTAAGATGATTTGGGTATCTCCAAATATGGCTAAAGAGCACTATCAGGAGCATGTTAAAAAGGAATTTTATGTTGGCCTTGAGCAATTCATTACTGAAGGTCCGGTTGTTGCTATGGTACTTGAGGGTATTGAATGCATTGAGGTTGTAAGAAAGATTGTTGGTTCAACTGAGCCAAAGAGTGCTCAACCTGGGACAATTCGTGGAGATTTTGGGCATATCTCTTATAGTTATGCGGATGCGAAGCACATTGCTGTTAAGAATCTTATTCATGCATCTTCAAATTCTAAGGATGCAGAAAGAGAGATTGCACTATGGTTTGCTCCTGAACAAGTCCACAAATACAATAGCATTTATGAACAAATATTATAAAGAGGATGTTAAATATGGCAGAAAAATTATCAGATAAGGTTACAAAACTTGCAAGGGAACCCACAAATATTAGAAATATTGCAATATGTGCTCATATTGATCATGGAAAGACTACTTTTTCAGATAATCTTTTAGCAGGCGCTGGAATGATGTCAGAAGAGCTTGCTGGAAAGGTTTGCGCACTTGATTTTCATGATGATGAAAAGGAAAGAGGAATTACTATTGATTCTGCAGCAGTTTCTATGATTCATAAGGTAAATGAGAAGGATTTTTTGATTAATCTAATTGATACCCCAGGGCATGTGGATTTTGGGGGTAATGTAACAAGGGCAATGAGAGCTGTTGATGGAAGCATTGTTTTGGTTTGCGCAGTTGAAGGGATTATGCCTCAGACTGAGACTGTTTTAAGACAGTCTTTAAGAGAGAAGGTTAAACCAATACTTTTTATCAATAAGGTTGATAGGCTTATAAAGGAACTTAAATTGACTCCTGAGAAAATGCAGGAGAGATTTGTTAGGGTTATTGCAGAGGTAAATAAGTTTATCAGGTCTATTTGCCCTGAGGAATTTAAGGACCAGTGGGTTGTTAAGGTTGAGGATGGGTCAGTTTGTTTTGGATCTGCGTTTCATAATTGGGCACTTTCGCTTCCATATATGAAGAACACAGGGATGTCTTTTAAGGATATTATTTCAGCATATGAGGAAAACGAAACTGAAGCGTCTAAAAAGCTTGCAAAAAGCGCTCCATTACATAAGGTTGTTTTGAATTCTGTTGTTAAGCATTTGCCTAATCCAAAGGAAGCACAAGGTTATAGGATTCCTAAAATATGGCATGGAGATTTGGATACCCCGCAAGGACAGGCTTTAAAAAACTGCGACCCTAAGGGAGCTTTTGCAATGGTGATTACTAAGATTGTTATTGATCCTAATGCAGGAGAGATTTGTACTGGAAGGATTTTTTCAGGAACTGCAAAGAAAGGTGAAACGATATATATTGCAGGAAGAAAAGAGCAATCAAGGCTTCAACAGATCTATATTTACAAGGGTGCCAAAAAGGATATTATTGAAGAGGTTGAGTGTGGTAATATTATTGGTATAGGAGGTGTAAAGACCTATGCAGGGGATACTATTACAACAGATCCAGAACTTGAACCTTTTGAGCAGATTAAACATATTTTTGATCCAGTGATTACTAAGGCAATTGAAGCGAAAAGCCCAGCTGACCTTCCAAAGCTTGTGGAGGTTTTAAGACAGGTGCAAAAGGAAGATCCTTCTATTGCAATTGTTATTAATGAAGAAACTGGAGAGTATTTGATGTCAGGGATGGGAGAGCTTCATTTAGAGATTATTGAGAATAGGATTATCAAAGAGAAAAATCTCAATGTTAAGACTTCACCACCAATCGTTGTTTATAGAGAAACTATTACAAAAAAATCACAGGAGTTTGAGGGAAAGTCACCAAATAAGCACAACAAGCTATATTTTGTTGTTGAACCTTTAGAACCTAAGATTTTGGAGTTAATTAAGCTTGGTGAGATTACTGATATGAGGGTTAAGAAGAAAGAAGATACTCTTTGGGGTGCTTTAGAGAAAGCAGGAATGGATGCAAAGGAAGCAAGAAAGGTAAGGGATGTTTTTAAGGGAAATCTTTTGGTTGATGGAACAAGAGGTATTGTTCACATTGGAGAGATTATAGAGATGGTAATGGATATGTTTGAGGATGTTATGAATGCAAGCCCTCTTGCTAGGGAACCTGCGTATGGAGTTAAGGTTACTTTACTTGATGCAAAGCTTCACGAGGATTCTATCCACAGAGGACCAGCCCAGCTATATCCTGCTGTTAGAGAGGGTATTAGAGGAGCGATTATGACTGCAGGTCCAATGCTTTTAGAGCCACTCCAGATTTTAAGATTTGAAGCTCCTGATCAATATGTTGGAGAGGTTTCTAAACTTATTGCAAATAAGAGAGGACAGCTTTTGGATATGGTACAAGAAGGGGTTCATGCAACGATAATAGGAAAGCTTCCTGTTGCTGAGATGTTTGGGCTTTCAAGTGAATTGAGATCAGCTACTGGTGGAAGAGGGTCATTCTCACTTGTTGATCAGGCTTTTGAGGTCCTACCTTATGAGTTCCAGGATAAGATAAGAGAACAGATCAGAAGCAGAAAAGGGCTTAAGCCTTTGTCTGAAGAAAGCTTTGTTGAGACTCAGTGAAGATAATAAAAAGTTATTTTTTATTTTTTTATATTTAGTGTACTCGATTGTTTCTTGATTTCGTGAATCCGTCATTCGCATACTTTTGTCTTAAAGCCGAAAGTTTGAAGATAGGAATTTACCAAAGGCTTAAGCTAGAGTATCGGTGAGGTCCGCAGTGCATTTATGCTTAAAAGTTTTTCATTTTTATGAATAATGAAGAGTCTTTTGGCATGTTTAGAATATATGTTGTTTTTTCATATCTAAGCAAGGATACATATCTTCGATACATATTTTCAAATGTTATTAAATGAATATCTTATCAATAAATTAATAAATCAAAAATAAAAACCAATTGGTAAGACTACTAGATAAAATTACTACTAGATAAAATTGATTTCATGAAATCCAGTTCATTCGCATACTTTGGTCAATAGAAAAGCATACCTCGTGTTTCAACACGAGGACTCGGTACGCTTTTTTGTAATCAACAACCTCGCTGAATGCAGCGCATGCTTTTATATTACCAACATACCTCGCTCTTTAGGGTGAGGTTGTTGATTTTTCAAGCCAAAGTAAGAATAGACGGCTTCATGGACGAAAAACCTCGACTATTCACGAGATACCTCGGCATTTATGCCGAGGTTTTTCATTTGAATAACAATTAATAAGAATATATAAATGATAGTGGTGGTGGCAGTAGCTGATTAGTATGTTTTTTTTTAATCATATGGACCCGTAGCCTAGTTTGGATAGGGCGACAGCCTCCTAAGCTGTAGGTCCGGGGTTCGAATCCCCGCGGGTCCGCTTTTTTACAAATTTTCTATTCGAGCAAAAGAGCTTTTTTAAAGAAGAAAATTTATATGGAGCATAAGCAATAAAAACCGCTATTATGGGAGTAAATATACGCAATTAAAAGAGTTTCTATTTTAATTCCATATAAAGGGCTTAATAAACGTTTAAGAAATACCGATAAAGTGCCCAAATGGCTTTGCGCTATTATTTTGAATAAAGGAAAATATGTATTTAGAGAAATTTTTTAATCTAATAAGAATCTTTTAAGTATGTATTCTGAAAGATAGCTTATTCTTTCATGTGCTAGATTTGAGTAGTTAGTTATTATGCAAGATTCAATTATTCCCTGAGCTTTTTGAGAGCTTAAGTTTTTTAGCGAATGAGTTTTAAGTTGCTCACAGCAGATGTTACATAAGTCATTTAATTTTTTTATGTCATCTTTGGCTTTTTTTGAAAGCTCATTTCCTAAAACTAAATGGGTTTCATTAAGCCCTTCTTCAAAGTAGCCTCCGTATAAAGATATATTTTTAGGAGAATATAATGAATTTACTATTTTTTTCCTTTCTTCTTTATCAAAGTGAGAAATACTAGGTGGTGGAGAATTTAGAACTTTTTCAATACAAGACTGTCTTGAGTTATTATCATCTAAACAGTCTTTTTCACACCAAAAAAATATGTCTGAAAAGTAATCGTCGTGGTCAACCAAAAAAACACCTTTTTTTTTCCTTGAGTTGATTGTTTTTTTGCTTTTTCCTTTTTTAAATTATTAGGTGTTACCAAATATATTTTAAAGAAGGCTTTTTTTGCTTATAAGTTAGAAATTTATTTAAATGGCTTATTTATCCATAACGTTTATGAAGATTTTAAAGATTGGCTTTGGGAAAAACCCAAATATAGGATTGTACGTTTTTGCCTCAACAAAGTTTTGTTTGGTACCAAAAACTATAAGGGATAACGATTTAAAGCAGATTGAAGATACTTTGGGCGTTAAAGCGTATAAGGTAAGTATTGCAGGAACAGAGCTTTTAGGGGTTTTTTGTTCAGGAAATTCAAGCGTGTTGATGGTACCAGAGATTGCTTTTGAATCAGAAATAAGAGATATTGAAAAGATTTGCAAGGAAAATGGAGTCAGACTTTATGTTTTAGAAAGTGAAAAGACTGCTTTGGGAAATCTTGTAAAGGCTAATGATAAGGGGATTGTTTTAAGTAGTCAGTTTTCTAAAAGTGAGATTGATGCGATAGAGTCTGTATTTGCGCTTAAGTCTATATCTTTGGATGTTTCAGAAAGCCTTACTATTGGGTCAGGGCTTGTAATTAATAATAGTAAAGGGATTGTTCATAATAATATGGATGATAAAGATCTTGAGAGTGTTAAGAATGTTTTGGGTATTCAAGCAATAAGAGGGACTATTAATTTTGGACAAGCTTATGTGAGTAGTGGACTTGTTATGAATGATTATGGATTTATCATTGGCGATTTGTCAAGTGGTGTAGAGATTATGGATGTTGATGAGTTTTTGAATAGTGAATGATTTTGATTTCATGAAATCCTCGTTCATTTGCATACTTTGATCTTTTGGGTCAGAGTAAGAAGAGAGGGGCTCACTAAACGATTAACAAAGAGAAATTCAAGTAAGGAGAAACCTTTAACTATCTGCAAGGCACTTAGGGCGTTTATGCTTCAAGGTTTTTTTTGGAAGTTTATTTTAGGAGAATTGTGTTAAAATGAAAGGAATTGAAAGAGATTTGGATTTGAAACGCCAAGAGTACGCAGAGCTTATTAATCAAGTTATGGGACTTCAAAATGAATATAATAATGTTCATAACCAAATACAGGATACTTTGGTTTCAATTGAGGCAGTTAAGGCATTTGATGAGCTTAAAGATGAGGAAAGGTCACAAAGTCTTGTGTCTTTGGCACCAGGAATTTATGTTAAAGCAGATATTTGTAAGGGCAATAAACTTTTTTTAAATGTTGGTGCTAAGAGTATTGTTGTTAAAAGACCAAGCGAGACTATAAAACTTTTAGAGGCTAAAAGACAGGAACTTTTGGAGTATGCTTCAAATGTTAAGATTGCAATTAACCAAAGTGCGATAAGGATTGAAGAGTTGAAAAGTGAGCTTGATAATCAAGAGTAAAAGGAGTTTTGTGGTGGTTTTAAATGTTTGAGTTTTTCAAAAAGAAGCTAAAAGGGGCAATTGATAAGATAACAAAGAAGGTTAGTGATGAGGGGGGTTTGGATACAGATTCTTTTGAGAAAGTAGTTTTGGATTCTAAAAACCCACAAGAAATAGCGATTCAACCACAGTCTTTTGATGACCTTTTAAAAGATAAAGATTCTTATGAGAGTAATGTAAAACAGGATGAAACTGAGATTGAGGAAGATAGTACTGATAATGTTTTGGATGTTAAAGATTTAAATGATGAAGTTATTATTAAGGAAGATGAGAAAGATATTGATATTAAAAAATCAGATGATAAGCCTGAAGAATTGGGAAAGGAAAAAAAGAAAGGATTTTTTGGCAAACTTTTCCAAAAGATTTCTACTACTAAGATTAATGAGACTAAATTTGATGAGATTTTTTGGGAGATTGAATTAACTCTTCTTGAGAATAATGTTGCATATCTTGTTATTGATAAGATAAAGGAAGATTTAAAGGTTAGGCTACTTGATAAAGAGGTGTCAAGATCAGATATAAAGAGTATTATTTTTGAAGGACTTAGGGATTCTATTTATTCGGTTTTGCTTGAGCCATTTGATTTGGTTAAAAGGATTTTGGATTCTAAGAAAAGACCTTTTGTGATTTTGTTTGTTGGTATTAATGGAAGTGGCAAGACTACAACTCTTGCAAAGGTTGGAAGTATGTTAAAAGATAGTGGGCTAGGTTGTGTTATTGCTGCAAGTGATACTTTTAGGGCTGCTGCAATTCAACAGCTTGAGGAGCATGCGAATAATCTTTCTATTAAGATGATTAAGCATGATTATGGCTCTGATTCTTCGGCAGTTGCTTTTGATGCGATAAGGCATGCAGAGTCTAAGGGGGTCGATGTGGTTTTAATCGATTCTGCAGGAAGGCTTCATTCAAATTCTAATTTAATGGATGAGCTTAAAAAGCTTTCAAGGGTTACAAAGCCTGATTTAAAGATTTTTGTTGGCGAGAGCATCACAGGAAATGATTGTATTGAGCAGGCTGAGAAGTTTAATGATGCAATAGGATTAGATGCAATTATTTTGACTAAGGCAGATATTGATGAGAAGGGAGGAACTGCAATTTCTATAAGCCATGTTATTAAAAAACCAATTTTATTTTTGGGAAAGGGACAAAATTATAAGGATTTGGAGAAATTTAATCCTGAAAAAGTTGTTGAATCTATTTTTGGTTAGTTAGGTCTGTTGATTATGGATTTTATTTTGCAAGGTAGTTAATGGAAGGGTATCCTTTGAGGGCTAATATGTACCAAGGTCTTTCGATGTAGTATACTGTTTTGTTGGTTTTAATATAGCTTTTTATTGTATTTTTTATGTCCTGAGTGCTTTCGCAAGCTCTAAACGAGTAGACTATGTCTGAATAAGTGTATACTGAAATGTCTGGAGTCTTTGAAGGGGTGTTTGAGAGCACCATTGTTTCTTTGGCGTTTGTTATTGAGATTGTTTTATTTGTGTCCAAGAAGAGTATATTTATTGCAGGTGGTTCTCCTAAAAAACCATGAAGTTTGTAAAAGCCGGCTTGGGTTAGGTAGTATTCAAGCTCATAATAAAATGTTTCTTGTGTGTATACCTGTATTCTTGTCGTGTTTGGTTTTTGGATATGGATTGAATAAAAAAGCATTGCAAAGGCAATGGAGAATACAATTATTAGAGATATGAAAATAAATATTGTTTTTAGCTTCATAAATGGATAAAAATGCAAGGATATATAAAAAGCTTTTTTAAAATTGAATAGTGAAATAGGAATTGCAAAATTGGTGGGATTTGAGTTATGAGGGTTTTTTCAGAGTGAATATATGTGGGGGTTTATTAAGTAACATTGAACTTTGAATTGATTCTATTTGTTAAATTCATGATGAATTGACTGAGGGTTAGCGCAATGATTTTTCAATGAATGAAAACATCTAAAAGGGTTGAAAATCCAGTATAGGCAAGGATAATGAACAAGATTATTATGATGAGTTAGGTCCAATTTCTTTTAATCTTTCTTGATTAGTAATATATCTTGATGCAATTTCCTCAAGACCTTTTTTTGAATGAATGTCAGTGATGCCAGAAAATAATAAATCTGCACCTTCTAAAATTGGTTTAATATTAGGATTTTTTATTGCATATTCTGGCATTGTATTTTTATGAATAATTCCATTGGTTTTAATGGCGTTATCAATTCTGTGAACAAGAGAATTCATTTGTTTATCTCTTTCTTGTTTATCACCAGAAGGCATATAATGTAAAATTATTTGATGGGTTTGGTATGCAGGAAAAGTATGCATACCACCGATATTATCTGTAGGAAAAGGACGTTTTACATCAGTTCTAAATCCAATAACATATTTTCCAAATAATTTTGCATAAGAAGCCTCAACTACTACTCCTTCATCAATAGGTTCATCGAAGTTTACAACAACGACATCACTTCTTGGAATAAAAATGCCCATATCAAGAAGATAAATTATATTCTGAAATGCAGAGTTGATTTGATCTTGTTGAAGTTTTCCTAAAAGAGCTTTTGTTAAATTTCCAAATTCAAAACCATCTCTTTGAGGAAAATTTGCTTTGTAACCAAGTCCTTCTAATCCTTCAACTAATTGAGAATTGAAATGCGTTTCTCTGCCATTAAATAATGTAGCAGCAGGATATATTATGATTTTTTTTGTCATAGAATAAAGAAATCTCATTAGTGATATAAATTTATCTGTGATTGTGTTAAATCAACAACCTCGCCCTAAATGGCGAGGTATGTTGGTAATATAAAAGCATGCGCTAAATTCGGCGAGGTTGTTGATTACAAAAAAGCGTACTGAGTCCTCGTGTTGAAACACGAGATATCCTTTTCTATCAATGAAAAACCTCGAAATAAATGCCACGTTATCTTGCGAATAGTTAAGGTCAATCGTTGCGTTAATCTGTCTCTTTTGATTTTGCTCTGAAAATGAAGGTATACTACTAAAAGGATTTCACTACATAAATTTATTTAAAGAACTCTAGCTTATTTTGATAAAGTATGCCCTGTTTTAGTTCAACAGGCCTAAACTCATCTATTATGAGCGTTGCGTTAAGCCATGCTGATAGCTCTTCTGGGTTTCCGATTGTTGCTGAAAGGGATATGAATTGCGCAGTTGGGCAGATATCTTTTAGAAGGGTTATTACTACTTCAGTTGTTGGACCCCTTGATACATCGTTTAGTAGGTGTATTTCATCGATTACAAATACTCCTACATCAGTTATCCAAGGAGTTTTATGCCGAAGAAGTGAATCAAGTTTTTCAGGTGTTAAAAGGATTAAGTCATATGTTGCAAGGATTGAATCGTTTGAGTCAAAGTCTCCGGTTGATTGGGCGATTTTTATTATTTTTTCATATTTTTTTTTGAAGTCTTTGAATTTTTCGTTTGCAAGGGCTTTTAGTGGAAGAACATATACTGCCTTTTGGTTTGATTTAAGTATTTTTTCAAGCATTGCAAGCTCTGCAATGAGTGTCTTTCCTGAAGCGGTTGGCGTGCAGATTAATAGGTTTGTCCCTTCTAAAAGCCCAGCGTTTATGGCTTTTAACTGAGCGGGCCTTAGGTTTGTTATTCCTTGGCTTTTCAATATTTCAAAAAGATTAGGGCTTATTTTTTGATTAAGGATTTCTATTGAATTGTTCATTTTTATTCTTCTTGGATTTGTTCAGCCCTTTGTTTTTCAATTAGAATTTCTGCGATATCACAGGGTAATGAGGCAATGTCATCTTCTCTGAAAGGGCCTATCATTTCTCCAGAGTTATCTACGAACTGAGGAACGGGAAGCTTAAATCTTACTAGCAAAAGCCCTTTTTTGCATTCGGTTTTTGTTGGCTCTTCTTTTTTAGATTCTAATATCGAGATGTCAGGCTTTTCAAATACAAAAAGCTTATCTAAAACTGCTCTTTTATAGCTTGAGTAAAATTCTTCTAATGCGTTATATAGTACTTTTTCTTCGGAAAGCATAAGCCTTAGGTCTGTACCCTTTTGGCCTGTTCTAACAGATAGAAATGCTAGGTCTGTTATTTTTTGCGCTCTTTTTTCAAGTATGTCTTTTACAAGGTTTTTTATGTTTGTTATCTCTTTTAGCTTTTTTTGCCTTTCAACTGAGAATATTAGGTCGTCAGTTTTGAATTGTGTTAGAGATTTTTGCTTTTCTTTAAGATATCCTAAGAGGTCCTCAAAAAAGCTTGAGTCTATCTCTTGGAGCTCTCCAGATTTTTTCTCTTTTAATAAGAGATTATAGAGTGTTTCGAATGTGATGTTTATTTTGGTTTTTTCTTCCATTAGGATTATAGTATAGTTGTTTTGTTTATAATGTTTTTTGAATTAGAGAGATTAATTTAACAGATTGAACTTTATTTAAATGGCTAATCGTAAGCAGAAAAGATTTTTTTCATTTTATGCAATCTTATATGTAATCTCATATTAAATATTTTTAATGAAATACGCTACTTTCCAATAGTAACAAAAGAAAACTTTATAAATTACTTCGAGTTACATCCGCTAAGGTGATATTTTATGGATATTAGAGAGTTGTATAAGGATACGGCTGGAACAGAAACTGAATTTGATGGATATGATTGCGAAAAAGTATATCGTAAAGGTACAACAGATCGCTATGAGGTTATGCAAATTGGACCAAAAACAAAATTTTTGCGTTGTGAAGGAGTTGACAGGATTGGTAAGGTATATAGGATTACTACTTCAGACCGTTCTGATAAAGTTAAAGCGATTGAAATCGAACCCACGGAAGATCTCTTAAAGCTACTTGAAATGATGCATTATTTATGCGATGATGATGACGAAGTATTTGGTGTAGTAAAACGCAGGATAAATACATCGGATATACGTAAGTGGTTAGGAGCATATAATAGGTTTGAAGCCTCATTTTATGGTAAGCCATTTGCTGGACTTGATGACCCTTTAGAGTGTTCGCATGGTAATTTTTACTTGGGTGAGAATGGTATTGCCTACGCTGTTGACGAAAATAATAAACCGAAGCAATATGATGAAAAAGTTTTCCTCCCCATAGAAGTTGATAAAATACCATATTTGATTCAAAGTATTCCAGATGGAAATGACAAGAAAAAACCTGAAGTGTATAAAATTATGAGGACACTTGAGCAACCAGAACACCTCGAATTAGAAATAGGAAAAGGAAAAATTGTTCAGGGTGTAAAGATTTCTGAACGTGACTTGGTTGATTTAGTGCTATTTGAATTTAACAAAAGATAAATCCTTAACTACACGATCTGATCCGTGTTTTTATTTTTCTTGTTTAATTCTTTTTTTTATTTTAAATTTTTTAATTACTTTTTTTAAAGATTATGTCAGGTAATATCTGTTTTTATAATGGTCTGATTTAAGCGGTATTTGATTAGTATTGAATCTATATATGATTAAAAGGAATTTAATTGCAAGAAATCTAAAACTTTATTTATGAGAACTTAAAAAAAGAAAACGCTAAATGGGCTTAAGAGAAAGATTATTATAAATGTTTTTCCCAGTTAAATATCTCTTTTAAATGTTTTTTTTTCTAATATTTCTTTTCTCTTTAAATTTTCTTACCTTAAGCTCTTTTTTCCTTAAGGCTTTTCTATTTAAATCCGTTTACCTTTTGACTATTTTTCTCTTCGAGCTATTTTCCTTTCAGCTCTGTTATCTTTAAGCTCTTTTCTCAGTAGGTTTTTTCTTCCTACATCTTTTTTTGTTTTATTTCATCTAAAAGCATTTTTGTGAAATCACTTAGTAAAACGCTTCCCATCACTTTGTTTTCGTATGTATTTCGAATATTAACCATTTTGTTTTTTTGCTCTTCTTCACCTACGATTAATAGATATTTTATCCTTTGAAGATGGCTTTCTCTAATCTTTTTTCCTATTGTTTCAGAGCGAATATCTTTTTCAACCCTTATTTTGTTGTTGAAAAGCTCAGTATAGACTTTTTCTGCATAATCATTAAAGCTTTCTGAAACAGAGATTACTTTAACCTGAGTTGGGGCAAGCCACATTGGGAATTTGCCTGCAAAATGCTCTGTTATTATTCCGATAAATCTTTCAAGGCTTCCATAAATAACGCGGTGTATCATTATAGGTCTATGATTTTCGGTCCCATCTTCTCCCATGTATTTTAAATCAAACCTTTCAGGCATTGAAAAGTCTACTTGCACCGTAGCGCATTGCCAGGTTCGTTTAAGGGAATCAAATACGTGGAAATCTATCTTTGGACCGTAGAACGCTCCGTCCCCCTCGTTTATTTTATAAGGGGTTTTTAATTTATCCAATGCATTCATAAGAGCTTTTGTTGCTTTATCCCAAGCTTCATCGCTTCCTATTGAGTTTTTTGGCCTTGTAGAAACCTCTACTTTATATTCAAAACCAAAGGTTTTATAGAATTTGTCCACTAAATTTATTACTCCTATTACTTCGTTTTCTAGCTGAGTGGGTGTTACAAATAGATGAGCATCGTCTTGGTTAAAGCACCTTACTCTAAAAAGCCCATTTAAAACCCCGCTTAGTTCGTGTCTATGGACTAGCCCTACCTCTGCAATTCTTAGTGGGAATTCTTTATATGAATGTTTTTTTCCTGAATAAACTAAGATTCCTCCAGGGCAGTTCATTGGCTTTACTGCGTAATCAGCATCATCAATTTTAGTAAAATACATATTGTTTTTGTAATGATCCCAATGACCTGATTTTTCCCAAAGGGCTCTTGAAAGTATTATTGGGGTTTTTATTTCCTGATATCCTGCAATTCTATGTTCTTCTCTCCAAAACTCCATTAAGGCATTCCAAAGCAATACTCCTTTGGGCAAAAAAAAGGGAAATCCTGGCCCTTCTTCTTTTATGTCGAAAAGCTCCATTTCTATGCCTATTTTTTTGTGGTCCCTTTTTTTTGCCTCTTCTATAAGTGCGAGGTATTCTTTTAAGAGCTTTTCTTCAGGAAAAGATATCCCATAAATTCTTGTAAGCATTGGATTTGCACAATCTCCCTTCCAATATGCGCCTGCAAGTTTTGTGAGTTTTATGGCTTTAACAAAGCCTGTTGAGGGCAGGTGAGGTCCCCTACATATTTCGACATAGTCTCCTTGGGTGTATATTGAGATTTTTTTGTCTTCAATTTCGTTTAGGATCTCAAGTTTGTATTTTTCTTCTTTAAAGAGCTTTGAAAGCTCTTTTTTGTCAAGATGTTGATGGATAATTTCTAGGTTTTCTGAGACTATTTTTTGCATCTCTTTTTCGATTTTTAAGAAATCTTCTTCACTAATTTTAAGGTTGTCAAAATCATAATAGAATCCTTCTTCAATTGATGGTCCTATTGCTGGGAGTGCATTGGGATAAAGCCTTTTTACTGCTTGAGCGAGTATGTGAGATGAGGTGTGCCAAAATGCCTTTTTAGCTAAGGGGTCGTTGGAATCTAAGAAGATTAGGGTACCATCTTGTTCAAGTGGTTTTTTTAGGTCTATTAGTTCATTGTTAAATTTTGCGCATATGAATTTTTTTGAGAATTTTTCTCCTATGCCCATTGCAATTTCTATTGGGCTTATTCCTTTTGGGTATTTCTTGATTGAATCATCTGGGAATTTTATTGATATCATTTTTATGCCTCCGGTTTTTGTATCTTTTTTGTTTTTTTATTGGGTTTTTATTAAATAGTTTTTGTTGAAATCTCGTTTTGTATTATCTGTGTTATTTGTATTAAATTTAGATTATTTATTTTTGTTTCCTTTGTTTATTTTATTTACTTTATTTATTTTATTTATTTTTAGGTTTATTGCTTTTTGTTTAAATAGCTATCGCAATAAGAAATATAAGGACAAGACATCCTACTCGGTGCCATTATCGCGCATTTTGAGTAGGTGTTAAGTCAAGCGAATTAGTTTGTGCTTAATTGAGAAGAAAACGTGTGTGTATTTGTGAAACGCTTATATACACTTTGTTATTTAGATCAAGGTTAAATTGTATCATTTTTAGGTTGTTTGTTAATGGAATTTATAAATTTTTTGTATGAGCGTATGATATTTTTTAGAAGGCGTTTAGGGGCTTTTTTAAAGTGACTTTAAAGTGACTTTTTAAAATTCTAGTAATTATCTAAGGATTTATCAAAAGATTTAAAAAGAATAAAGAGAAATGGATTATGTAAGCGATGTAAAGAAGTTCAAATTAATTTGATTGGCATGTTGAAGTTGCGTTTTAAGATGTTTATTTTTATTGATTGAGTTTATTTATGGTTTTCAGATAAGGTGGTAATATGAAAAAAAAGGGAAGGGATATTGGACCAATGGCGTTTGTGGTGATTGGTGGTATTGTTGGAGCTTCATCGATTATATTTAATTTGATTACAGGCACTTGGAAGTTTACACTTTTTATAATTGCAGGGTTTGCTTTGATGATATATGGATTTGTAAGAAATAGGGAAAACTAAAGTTTGTGCTGTTTTTCTTTTTTTGCTTTTGGCAAGAGATATGTTGTTTTGCCCTCGGAGCCACCAGCGATTTTGTCTGTGGAGATAAAATTGTCTTTTTCTAGTTTTTTAATTATTCTCTGAAATGTTTTGTAGGTCCCTTGACCACCTGATTCTGAAAAGAGTTTGTATGCGTCTCCTATTTTAATTTTTGTGTTTTCTTTGATTATCTCCATTATTTTTTTGTCAGAGTCTGTTAATGAATCTATTGGTTTTAGAAAAAATTGCTTTCTTAAATCTATTGCAGTTAATATGTCAGTTTCTTCAACTATTCTACTTGATCTTTTTTCAGCGATATTACCTGCTTGAAGCAAAAGAAATAATGCATATCTTATATCTTCTTGCAAGAATGTTTTTTCAGATACTATTTTGATTGCGTTATCATTCCAAACTCCCTGATTGAATGCAAGTTCAATTCTTCTTTTTATTATTCCCAGTACTTCGCTAGGGGTATATTTTCTGAATTCTAAGATATCAAGGTTAAGTCTTGAGCTTATTCGCATGTCAAGATTTATGCTCCATTCTTTAAAATTTGTTACAAGAAGTATTGTCTTTTTGTATATTTCTTCTAAAACGTAGTAAAGATAGTCTGTATCTTCGCATCTGTCAACTTCATCAAAGACAAATACTGCACTTGATTTGTTTATTATTTTTTTTGCTACTTCAAATAATTCTTCAGTGTTTTTGTTGTGAGTGAATTGGTAGCCTATCTGCTTACAGATTTCATTCATTATTTTAAATGATGTGTTTTTCTGCCAACAATTTATGTATATTGGATAGATATCATCTGTTTTTTCTGATAATTCTTCTATTATCTTTTTTACAGCAAGACTTTTTCCTATTCCTGCCCCGCCAAATATGAGAAGATTTCTTCCATTTCTTTGCATGAACAAAGGTTTTATACAATCTGCTATGTAGTGCTGTTCGTTTTCACGATAGGGTATTTCTTTAGGTGTATAGTCAAATTCTAATGCTATTGGATTTTTGAATATACTTTCATCGCTTTTTAGGATATCATCAAATAAGCTCATATTAAAATCAAAGTTTTTTTTTGGGTTTAAAAATCTTTTTGATTTTGCAACTCCATTTTTTGCATATTTTGAGTTTATAACCAAAACTTTAAAGCCAAAGTATGAGAATGAGCTGGATTTTATGAAATGAAAAACCTTGGCGTAACTTCCAAAATATCTCGCAAATAGTTGAGGTTAAATGTTGAGGTTAAATGTTATGTGAATCCATATCTTCAAACTTTAGAACCCAAGACCAAGCCTAAAGACCAAAGTATGAGAATGAGCTGGATTTTAGGAAAACGATAAATGAGAGGGATGATTTTCACTAAAACACAATGTTTATAAAAAATTTAGATTTTTCATTTGGATAACTAGAACATAAAGGTGAGATAATGAAATATGTGTATTCCTTTGATGAAGGAAATAAGGGTATGAGAGAGATTTTAGGTGGGAAAGGAGCTAATTTGTCAGAGATGGTTAGTTTAGGGATTAATGTTCCTTTTGGATTTACAATTGGAACTCAGGCTTGTAGTAGATTTTATGAAGATGGAAAGGTAATCTCTAAAGAAATTAAAAAGGAAATTGAAGAAAAGCTTAATGAAGTAGAGCAAAAAGCTGGAAAAAAACTTGGAGACCCTAGTGACCCTTTGCTTGTTTCTGTGAGGTCTGGTGCGGCTGTTTCAATGCCTGGCATGATGGATACTATTCTAAATTTGGGGCTTAATGATGAGTCTGTTGAAGGGTTATCTAAAAAGACTCAAAATGAAAGGTTTGCATATGATTCTTATAGAAGATTTATTCATATGTTTTCAGATGTTGTGATGAAAGTAGAACATTTTAGGTTTGAAAAAATCCTAGAGGAGATTAAAGATAAGAATAATGCAAAATACGATTCTGAGCTTGATTCAAATATGCTTAAAGAGGTTGTTTTAAGGTATAAAGAGCTTGTGAAAAAAGAGGCAGGTCGTTTATTTCCACAAGACCCTAAAGAACAATTATATATGGCAATTGGTGCAGTGTTTGAGTCTTGGAACAATCAAAGAGCAATTGAGTATAGAAGAATTAATTCTATCAAGGCTTTGATCGGAACTGCTGTCACTGTTCAGATGATGGTGTTTGGTAATATGGGCAATAGTTCAGGGACAGGTGTTTGCTTTACAAGGGACCCATCAACAGGTGAAAAGAGATTCTTTGGGGAATATCTTACTAACGCACAAGGAGAAGATGTGGTTGCAGGGATAAGAACGCCAAAACCGATTACTGAACTTGAAAAGGAAATGCCCAAGGTGTATGAAGAACTTTGTAGTATCAAGGACCGTTTAGAAACACACTACAAGGATATGCAAGATATTGAGTTTACAATTCAAGAAGGCAGGCTTTTTATGCTTCAGACTAGAAATGGAAAGAGAACTTCACAAGCTGAAGTAAGGATTGCAATTGATCTGTTTGAAGAGGGAATAATTGATAAAAAGACTGCAGTTTTGAGGGTTAATCCAAAGTCAATCAATCAATTACTTCATAGAAAATTGGATCCTTTAGATAAGGAAAAAAATCAGGTAATAGCAACAGGACTTCCTGCATCGCCAGGTGCGGGGGTTGGAAAGCTTGTATTTGATCCTAAAGAGGCTGCGGAGTTAAAAGAGAAAGGAGAAAAGGTGATTTTAGCAAGGATGGAAACTAGTCCCGAGGATATAATTGGGATGAATGCTTCTGAAGGGATTTTAACTCAAAGAGGTGGAATGACTTCTCATGCTGCAGTTGTTGCAAGAGGTATGGGAAAGTGCGCTGTTGTTGGATGCTCAAGCTTAAATATTGATGAGGAAAAAAAGATTATTGAGATTAGTGGAACAAAAATTTTGAAGGGTGAATATATAACACTTGACGGATCAACAGGAGAGGTTTTTAAGGGAAAGATAAATACTGTTGAACCAGAGATATCAGGATATTTTGCAAAGATTATGAGTTTTGCAGATGAGTTTAGAAAACTTGGGGTTAGGACTAATGCTGATACTCCAAAGGATGCAAAGAAAGCAAGGGAATATGGGGCAGAAGGGATTGGTCTTTGCAGAACTGAGCATATGTTTTTTGATGGTGAAAGGATTAAGTCTATTAGAAAAATGATTCTTTCTGAAAGTCTTGAAGAAAGGGAATCAGCATTATCTGAACTTTTGCCAATGCAACGCCAAGATTTTGTTGAGCTTTATGAAGCTATGAAAGGATATCCTGTGACAATTAGGCTTTTAGACCCTCCTCTTCATGAGTTTTTGCCACCTGAATCTGAGGTTGAAAAGACTGCTAAAAAGTTTGGAATTGATAAAGAAAAGCTTAGGGAAAAGATGCACAGTCTTAAAGAAACAAACCCGATGCTTGGTCATAGGGGGTGTAGGCTTTGTATCACTTATCCTGAGATTTGTGTGATGCAGACAAAAGCAATAATTGAAGCAGCGTGCATTGTTAAGGATAAAGGATTGGATGTTGAGCCTGAGATTATGGTTCCTTTGGTTGCTGATGTAAGGGAGCTTATCTTACTAAAAAAGATTATTATAGATACTGCTGATAAAGTTATTAAAGAAAAGGGCGTTAATCTTAAGTATAAAATAGGAACGATGATAGAGGTCCCAAGAGCTGCGCTAACTGCTGATGAGATTGCAAAAGAGGCTGAGTTTTTCTCTTTTGGAACAAATGATTTAACACAGATGAGTTTTGGTTTTTCAAGGGATGATATAGGCAAGTTTTTGCCTGAATATCTCAAAAAAGATGTTTTAGAGTCTGACCCTTTTCAAACTATTGACCAAACAGGTGTGGGCAAGCTTATTAAGATGACGGTTGAACTGGGAAGGGCTAGTCGCAAGGATTTAAAGATTGGTATATGCGGCGAGCAGGGAGGAGAACCGGATTCAGTTGAGTTTTGCCATAAATCAGGCTTGAACTATGTTAGCTGCTCGCCGTTTAGGGTTCCTGTTGCAAGGCTTGCAAGCGCACATGCAGCTTTAAAGGATTAAGTTTTTTTTTATTTTATAATTTCTTTTTTAAGAATTATTTTTCTTTTTTTTGGTAAAATTTAAGAGATTAGAGATGCGCAATGTTACTAATGTACGATGTTAAAATAGACATGAAATGAGAGAAAGAATAAGATTATTTTTTTGTTTTTGTAATTGCTAATGATTTTTTTTACTTGTTATTTCTTATCATTTTTTTAATCGCTAAATTAAATGAAGGTTCTTTAAAAAGCTATATTGAGTTTGCGGGATTTAGTATTGAAATGTACCAACTTTCATCAAGAATTTCTATTCCGTCAGTATCGTGTACTTTGTAATGCAATTTAATAATATGATTTCCAAAAGGCCATAAAGGAATGGACTTTTGGAATTGAGGTATGTTAATATCATACAGATTTCTTATTGATGCGTATTTTTCTGAGAGAAACTGCTCGAAAAGGTATTTTATTTCTCTGGAAGTATAACTTGACAACTCAGGGATATCAAAAGCCTGAGAAAAACAGGAATCTATTGTTTCTTTTGCGTTATCTTTGACTTCAAATATAAGAGCGCATTTTTCAGATGCATGAGGAGAATTGTGAGTGTGAGTGCGATTGTAAATGTTTGCGATGATTTGCTCACACACTAGGGTTGCTATTTTGTATTCTGAAAAAGTGGTGTCTTTGAATAAATTCTCTTCTTTGAGGATACGGCCTAAGTTAAGCTCGACTGTTTTGTTGAAGTCTGTATAGTCATACTTGCTTAGTTTTTTAATGCATTCTTCTGCCATTGTAATCAATCCTCATTTTTTTCTAGGTTTTTTGGTAGGGGCATTTTAGGTTAATAAGGCTTTTGAAACATTGGTATATATTCAAAATCATGACGGTTTAAGGATAGAGTTTAAAGTAGAATACAAAAGAAGTATAATACAAAAAGTGATGATTTTTCAGAAACATTTGTATTCGGAATCAGACACAAATCAGAACAATGTAAGAATTAAAAATAAAAAAACAAAATATAGAATAAAAGGATTTATCTTCTTTTTCTTCCTCTTGCCATCTTGGCTTGAGCGACATCTCCGTCTTTATCTATAAAATAGAGGAATCCAGTCTCTTTTTTAACACCTGGTTTTGCTACAACTTCTGCTTTTCCTCTTTTGACATTTTTGCCTCTAGCCATTGGCACTCTGGCAACGTCGCCGTTCTTGTTTACAAAATATAAAAATCCTTTTTCTTTCTTTACTCCTACTCTAGCTACTTTCTTTGCCATTGTCTATTTTCCCCTCTTTTTTAGTTTATGTGGACTATTATTCCAAGCCCCTATACCAATCTTTAGAAGATATATTATATAAACTTTTTGTTTTTATTGACTAAAAGAGCTTTTGAAGTGACCTATTTTTGGGGTTTTTGCTCTTTTTTTGAGAATATCACGTCTGCTTTTCCTGAGAATTCACCAATTCTTTCAATTATTGGCTGTACTATGTAGGGCATGAAATGTTCGTAAAAGAGTTGTTTTAAAGGCATGAATTCTTTAATTCTATAGCCTTGTGGAACTTTTTCTATCAGACCTAAGTTTTTTATCCTTCTCATCTGGCGCAGTATGTTTGAAGGAGTGATTCCGTTTATTTCAAGCTCAGTTTTTTCCCTTATGTGATATACATAATCTTCTACTTCTTTTATGCTTAGATGATTTTTTATTGCGCTATTTTCTATAAAACACATTAGAATATCTACAACAACATCTCGTGAGTCACCGGGTTGTAAAAGACCATATGATAGGCAAAGCCTTTTTGATATCTCTCTTTCATCAAGATTTTTTGGCTTTTCATACTTTCGTAATGTTACTTGGGATAATGCTCTTTCGCGGACCATTTGAGTATTTTATTTGGAGTGTGCTATAAATAGTTTTCTAATGCGCATTGTTAAATAATTTTAGTATTATTTATTTTTTAGGCTTTTGCTCGTTTCTTGCGGAGTAGAATAAGAACTCCTGAGCATATCCTGCATAATGCCCGAAGTACTCTTTGAAAAATGAGGTTATAAATTCTTTTGACTTTATTTCATTTTTAAAATAAAGCCTTTCGGTCTCTCTTTTTATCCATACATCAACAGGAAAGGCGTCATAGAACTTTAGGGAGAACAAACAAATGCACTCAGATACTTTATCGCCTATGCCGTTAAAAGACATTAGTATTTTTTTTGCATCAGAATAGTCAGTTTTTTTTATTTTGTCTAAAAGCTCTTTTGTTGCAATCTGAGAGCATTGATAGATATATTTTGAGCGAAAGCCTGCACTTGATTGTTTTATCAATTCTAAATCCGAGATTTGTTTAGGAAGTGGGAATAAAAATAACTGTTTGTCTTTAAATGTTACAGGATTTCCAAAAGATTTAGAAATAGACAATATGTTTCTTTTGATTTTTGGGACATTTGAAGCCGAGCTACAGATAAAACTAATCATACATTGAAATAGGTCTTGGTTTATGATTCTTAAACCTAAAGAGCGATGTATTGCAGACTCTATTATTTTATCTTTTGAGATTTCTTTGAGCATGTTTTTGTAATCTAGATCCAAAGAAAAGAAATTGATTAGGAATTCTTCAGTAATGTTTCCATCAAAGTAAAGATGTTGCCCTTGTTGTTTTATTATAAAAAAGTTTGAGCCATCAACTACAAAAAAGACGCCATCTTCTTCAAAGTAGTTAAAGAACTGGCCACATTCAAGGGTTTTTTTAAGGTCAAATAAAGGTGCTTTTATTTTTCTCATTTTTTGGAAATGATTTTCAATGAACTTATTTTGTTATTTAACCATTATGTTTTTGGTAAACTATATAAAAATGGGGGTTATTACCCTTATTTACGGGACGCAAAGCCAACTCCGAGCAATCGAGGAAAGTCCGCCCACCTAAAAAAAGGCGCTTTTAATCTTTAAAAGATTTCGAAAGGGATGGCAACTGCACAGAAACAAAACCACCTAAAAACTTGTTATGATGCTTGCGAAGAAGATGGTGACATCTTTGAGACTAACCAGCAGAACATTTGGTTTTTAGGAAAGGATGAAAAGGCAGTCCCGCCTGGTGCAAGGCCTTTAGCGCCGCTTAGTCGAATGTTGGCAAATCCATCCTTTGCTTTAGGGCAAAATAGGGGATTTCACAAAAGGCGGCTTATTTGCGTCCCTTTTTTTTCTTTGAGATAATTTAAGGGTCTAACTAAGAGTATTACATGCAAAATGCAAAAGCTTTAAATAAAAAAGAAATTTCAACATCAATATGGCAACTAGAAGGACATTTATGCCCTCTTCGGGAGGGGGAATTATCAGGTATGGAGATGGCTATAAATCTATGTTTAGCATAAAGCCAGGATATCTTGTGGTGCTGATAGCTATTATAGTCGGAGTTATTTTGATATTTCAGATGTATGGAGCAAGGCTTTTGGGCTTAGTTTAGATGAAGGTGGTTTTCGATGTATGGCAATATTAATCCTAGACAGATGAAGCAAGCCATGAAGAGGTTTGGGATAAATGAACAGCAAGTTGAGGCTAAAAGGGTCATTATTGAACTGGAAGGATCAAGGCTTGTTATTGATGAACCATCAGTTTCCAAGATTAACATGATGGGTCAAGAGGTCTATCAGATTTCTGGAGAGGAAAGGACCGAACAGCTAGATGTGGCTCCTGATATCTCTGAAGAGGACATTAATACTGTTATGGATTCTTGTGGTTGTGATTATGATACGGCAAAGGAAGCTATTTTGAGCTCAAATGGTGATCTTGCAAAAGCTATTCTTGATATTAATAGCAATGATTCACAATAAGAGCTAAGTTGTTTTTTGTATTTGTTTTATATGGGTTATCATCTTTTTGAGGTGTTAAGAGACATTTACACCGCTGTTTAAGCATAATGTTTTTAAATGTTAAAGATATTGTGATTAGGGTATGCCTCCCAAAATCCCTGAAAAGCACCATGTTTCTTTGTTATCTGCAAAGCAAAATATTAAGGTTGCAGACCATATGATGAATGTTACTTATCCTTTGGTTATGGACCCAAAGCTTTTCCCTACGATTATAGAGAATATTTTTTTGGGTTATACTAACGCGTTAGCGGCAATTTTATATTATGAGAGATATTATAAGAGGATTCCTCCTTTTAATGATAGTTTTGATTCAAAGCTTATGTTTTATGAAACTTATGTTAAGGAACAATACAAGTTTAATAATCATTATTCAAAGACTATGAATAATTTAAGAGAACTTATGATTGCTCATAAGAAAAGTCCAGTTGAGTTTAGCAGGAAAGGAAAATTTGTTATTTGTAATGATGAATACTCTCTTAAGACCTTGGATATTGATACTGTGAAATCTTATATCAGGGAGTGTAAGGTCTTTATTTCAGAGATTGATAAGATAATCGCTAAGGAGGTAAAGATATATTAATGAACAAGGTGTTATTTTTTGTGATTTCATGAAATCCAACATCACTTCGCATACTTTGGTCTTTAGACTTGGTCTTTGGGCCTGAAGTTTGAAGAGACAAATTCATATAACATTTAACCTCAACTATCCACAGGATACCGGGAGCATTTATTCCGAGGTTTTTCATTTTTATGAAATCTTTAATGGATTTTGAATAATTTGATATTTTAACCTAATATAAGAATAGTATAAGAAGAAACGAATTAAGAAGGGAAGTTTCATAAAACGATTAACCTTTAACTATCTAGTAAGATACCCTTAAGCGTTTATGCTTAAAGAAGGTTTTTCATGTTTATGTATAAAGGTGATATTTGATGATTGAAACGCTTAATGATGCGTATACTGAGATTAAGAGAGCTGATCATATTGTTTATGTTAGTTTGAAGTACACAAGGACCGCAGATGTTATTAGGAATGTTGTTGAAAGACTTATAGATGCAAATACCCTAATGATTAGTTCTCTTATAAAGAAATTAGCGATTGAAGGTAAGATTGTTGATTCGGATTATTCTTTATCAGATCATATAAAGATACTAAAGGATAATTTTTCAGATGATAAGGTTATAATGGAGATGCTTGAATTCAACAACTATCTTCGTAAGCTTAGCAGAGCTGAATTTACTGGAGAGAATGAGTATAGAAGACATGTGATGATGAAGGCGATTGTTGATGGAATTTTACAACAGATAGATATCGAGAAAATTACACAATATTATGATCAGGTAAAATCTTATTTTTTTCATATAAGAAACATGATTTTACCACCTGAAAATTAAGAGTGCAAAATGAAAGAAAGTACTGTAAATACTCTGCTTAGGAAAGGATGGAGTGAAGAAGAGATCAATGATTATTTTACTAGGTTGTATAGAAAAGAGGATCGTTTACAAAACAAAAGGTTATCTAGGATTGTATTTTTTGGAAATGTAGTGATGATTTTGTTTCTAGCTCTCATGATGGGAGTGCTTACACTTGTTTTTACAGGTTTTCAATGGTCTGTTTTGTCATTGGGAGTAATTATTTTTTTCTCTTCTTTTATCACTTATAGAAATAAGGGTATAATTTCTGAGTTATTCTTTAAAAAAAGAGTGTTTTTGCTTAATGCTTCTATTTCTTTTTTTTTAGCTGTGATTGCACTTTTATTTAGTTATTTTTTTTATGATTTGTTTTTGGCGAGTATCGATGGTGGACCGGGTTATTTTCCGTTGATTGAGTATTGTATTGTATCTTTTGCAGTAGTGCTTACAACTTGGCTTTTTTTAATAATGTTTGAAGAGAAATGATGAAAAATCTAATTTTTTGGTGGTTTGAAAGCACAAACTTTTTAAAAGAAGGGTTAATTCTTCTTAGCACAATATTGAAATGGAGGATTAAATATGGAAACGTTATGTTCATCATGTAAAACGAATGTTAGTAATCTTAATGGGACAGTAGAGTTCTTGTGCCCTGAATGTGGAAAATCAACCATTATTAGGTGTGTTGATTGCAGAAAGAAGGCTGTTAAATATACATGTCCTGAATGTGGATTTGTAGGTCCTAATTAAATAGGTTAATTTTGGTTTTTTTAGTATTTAAATCTTTTAGAGAGTTGAGAAATATGGCAGATGTTGTTATAACTATGAAAATTATGGAATCTTCACCTGAGGTTGATTTGGGGAAGCTTGATGAGAATGTAAAGAATTTGATTACAGAATATGCAGGAAGTGGAGCTTATAAAAGTTCTATTGAGCCTATTGCTTTTGGATTAAATGCATTAATCGTTTCTTTTGTAATGGATGAAAAGCTTGGTGGAACTGATCATTTAGAGGAAGAGATTTCTAAAATTGAAGGAGTTGAATCTGTTAGTGTTACAGATGTAAGGAGAGCTATTGGCTAAGTGATTTTAGCGTTTTTTCTATTTCTTTTAATGAAGCGTTTGTTTTTATTGCTGTACTTAGGAAATGTGTTTTAGTGCAAATGTAGTTTTTATTTTGTAATGAAGAAATGATTTCATTTGTGTTTGGTGCTGAAATTTTTAGTTTTTTGCATATTGAGTGTATATCGTAATAAAAAGGATATTCGTTTGGTTCAAATAGGACTCGATTTATAAAGTTTAATAATTTTTGATCGTTATATTCTTTTGCCAAATCATGCATTTTTTGTAAAAGCAATGTGTTGTTTAATTGACCAAGCCAAAGCGGACCTGCAGTTTGATGATCTTTATTTTGGTTTGAGTTATCTACGAAAAATTCAAGTGAAATGGGGTTAAAATGTAGATATTTATGAAGATTTAAAATCTCATCACACTCTTTTTTTGATTTTTGGGATTTGAAATAAATCCTCATGTAGTGGTCTTTTGAGTAGGACAAAACAGGTATTAATGCTAGGTCGTATTTCATTGCGATTTTTTGAACTGCAGAGATTAGGATTCTAATACCTGTTTCATACATTAATTCATTGCGTATTGGTTTTGAGCCATATCTTCTAAGACAAACTTTTGGGTATGAGCCACAAAGAGAGGAGGTATCTGTTGCTGTAATCGCTAAAATTCCATCAGATTTTAATTTTCTAACAGCAGATTCTATAAAGTAGATTGGACTCCCAAAAGGGTCTATATCAATGTAATCAAATGAGATTTTTTGAATGTTAAAAAAGTGGTTTGCATCAAGGTTTGATATTTCAGCAAATTTTTTAATTTTGTTTAGTAAAAGATTTTTTTTTGTTAATTTGGATGCATTTGGGTTTATGTCATTAAAATAAACTTTTGATATGGTTTTACTTGGGGTTTCGTTTATTATTCTTATTCCTCTTATGCCACTTCCTTCTAAAGGAAGCGCGATATTTGCGTTATTAAATCCTATTGAAGATATTAAAAGAACTGCTATGTCTCTGTTATGTTTCATTAAGGGGTTATAAAATACAGGCATCTTTTTTGAGACTATTTCTTCTATAAATCCGTAAAAACTTGATTTTCCTTCTGTGATTATTTTAGACATTATTTACATAAGTGTATAATTTGGGTTTTTAAATATATGGTATTGAAAGTTAAGGATTCTTTTTGGTTTTTTTTAAAAATAGATTTTTAGGTTATATAATCTTAATTAGTACATGATATAAATAGAAACAATATATATGCTTCAATATCGCTTTATAAATAATTCCGTTAGTCAACTTATGCGCGTTATCTAGCAATGTATACTATATTTTTTTATTCTTAGCGAAATCAACAACCTCGCCCTAAAGGCCGAGATATGTTGGTAATATAAAAGCATGCGCTGTATTAAAGCGAGGTTGTTGATTACAAGGTTGTTGATTACAAAAAAGCGTACCAAGTTTTCGTGTTTAAACATCAGGTATCCTTTTCTATCAATAAATTGATTAAGAATATTTATAATGTAGACGAAAATATATTTGCAGAAAACAATAATAATTATGATAAATCTAGCACTTATTAAAAGATATGATATTCTTTTATTATACTCATTAAAGCGTCATAATCTTGATTGACCATTTTTCTTCTTTCTTCTTCGTTTACTTGGGGTATTGGATTAATATTGTATCCCCAAACTTTTATTTTTTTTGGAGTTTTACAAAGACCTTGTATTTCTTCGGTCCACTCTTTAATCTCTACTTCATATTTTCGACCATAAACAATGTATGTACCTTTGATTTTAGATGAGAATTTATTTGTTTCCATTTTTTTTAACTTACTTATTTTTTTAAAATGATAATTTTTTAGGTTTAGAAGATATAGCCAATTTTTAAGGTTTTCTTTTTAAAATATTTGATTACAATGCTTTTTAGGATAAGCTTTATAAAATAGGGATTACTCTCTTAAAAGCTAATGGTAGATGTATGCAAAGGTAGAAGCCCTATATGTTCTGTTGTTGGGCATGTGGACCATGGAAAGTCAAGTATATTAGATAGGATTAGAAATTCAAGAATAGTTGATAAAGAGGCAGGGGGGATTACACAAGCAATAGGCGCCTCAATTGTTCCTTTTGAAACTATCTGCAAGAATTGTATGCCTGTTTTGGGAAAGCTTGATAATAAAATAAAGGTGCCAGGCATTTTATTTATTGACACTCCAGGTCATGCGGCATTTACAAATTTAAGAAAAAGAGGAGGAAATCTTTCTGATATTGCAATTTTGGTGGTTGATATTAATGAAGGATTTAAGCCTCAAACAATTGAATCTGTAAAGATTCTTAAGATGTATAAAACTCCTTTTATTATTGCAGCAAATAAAATTGATAAGATTTCAGGGTATTCTAAGAAGGATAATTCGGTTATAAAATCAATATCAATGCAAAAAGAGGATGTTTTGCAAAGAGTTGAGAATGGGATTTATAGTATTGTAGGTCAACTCTATGAGCTTGGGATTAATTCTGAAAGGTTTGATAGAGTAAGTGATTATACAAAGCAGATTGCTATTGTTCCATGTTCTGCTTTAACTGGAGAGGGAATAGCTGAGATTTTAATGCTCATATCAGGACTTGCACAAAAGTTTTTGGAGTGCGATTTGAGTTTTAGTGTAGATAACCTAGCTAAGGGAACTATTCTTGAGGTGATGGAGGTTAAAGGTCTAGGGGTTACAATAGATGTAATTTTATTTGACGGTACATTGAAGGTAGGAGATACAATTTGCTTAGGAGGACTTAATGGACCAATTGTTACAAAGGTTAAGGCTCTTCTTATGCCTTCACCTTTAAGTGAGATAAGAGATAAAAAGGGAGTATTCAAATCTGTTAAGAATGCTGTTGCAGCTACAGGTGTTAAGATTTCTGCTCCTCTTTTAGATGAAGCGATGGCAGGCACTCCGGTATTTGCATCTGAAAATACTTTAGAAGATATTGAGAGAAAAAAAAGACAAGTGTTAAAAGAGATTGATACTGTATATATTGAGACTCAAAAGAGCGGGGTAATTGTTAAAGCGGATAGTCTTGGAAGCCTTGAAGCACTTGTAACTTTGCTCAAGGAAGAAAAAGTTCCAATAAGAAAGGCAAGTGTAGGGGATATTACTAAAAATGACTTTTTGGAAGCTGAAGGGATGATTTCAGAAAAGCCAGAATTTGTGGTAATTTTGGGTTTTAATGTTGGATTTAAATGTAACCAAGAAGATTTTAAGAAAATCAAAGTGATTAGTAATGAAGTGATTTATAGGATAATCGAAGAGTACAAAAAATGGTCTGATGAGATTAAAAAACTTGAAGAACTAAAAAAGCTAGGGGAGCTTACATCCCCATGTAAAATTAAGTATCTGCCAAATCATACATTCAGGCAATCTAATCCAGCGATAATAGGTGTTGAAATAATGCTAGGAACCCTAAAAGTTGGAGCTAGACTCATGAAAGAAAATGGAAATATGGCAGGGATTGTAAAAGGGATTCAAATTGAGAGTGAAAGTCTAAAATCTGCAGATGCAAAAAGTAATGTTGCAGTTTCTATAAATGATGTGTGCTGTGGAAGACAGATTAATGAAGGAGAGATTTATTATAGTGCCATGAATGAAGAAGAGTTTAAAAAATTGAAGAACGCAAAAGAGTTGTTAAGCCCTGCCCAAATTGAAGTATTAAAAGAGATAGCTATAATTATGAGAAAGAGTAATGAGATGTGGGGAGTATAAATTTTTTCAAAATGAAAGGAGAAATTCTTAATTCAAGAAAGGCAAATGATTTATTAGAAATTATTGCTAATCAGTTAGGCTCTGATAAAAAGGAATTAAAATCTATGTTTGCAGAATATGTATTCTTGCTTCTTGGAGAAGGAAAAGTATATCTTGCAAGAAAGGAAGCATTCTCAATAGAACTTGATGAATTGAGAATAAATTCAATAGGCGTATATCTTGGAACGATAGAAGAAAGCGGATTTAGATATTCAATAGAAGGCGCCCAAAAACTTTCTTTATTCTCAACTAAAAACATTCTTTTGTTAAATGAGGAACAAGCAAAACTCTGGATGAAAGGAGAAGATGTTACGGGAGATTTTTCTAAATACGATTTATATGTAATATTGAAGTATGAAGATTTTATATTAGGATGTGGAAAAAACTCAAACAAAAAAAAGAGGTTAATAAATTTTACACCTAAAGAAAGAAGGATAACAACTGATATGCCTTTCTTGGCCTAAAAATACTTTTTCATTTATTAAATAGTTATTACAAATTGATAATTGATATTAATCAAGAATGTAAATATTATTTGCATTAAAAAAATTACCCTGACCAACCCCTGAGGCATTAATCTTTGCCCCTTTTGTACATGGAAATTCACTATTAATTGTTATAACCTTCTCCATTTCAATACCGATAGTGATATAACTTTTCTCTCCATCATAATAATATCTTTTAACAACACCAAAAACCTCATCATGTTGCTCTTCAGAAAACGTGGTTATAACAAATAAACAAATTATTCCTCCAATAGATATAAAAAAACATATCTTTAAAAGAGTTTTTTCAAGCATAAAATTATTTTAGACCAGAATAAATTAATAGATTGTGATAAAAAAACCGTAAAAATTACAACATGATAAATAACCTTTTCATATATATCAAGAAGTTTACTTTTTTGATGATATTCTTTTGTAATTGGTCTTTTCAAACGTTAAGCCTAAAGACAAAATTATACAAAATGAACTGGATTTCATGAAATGAAAAAACTCTGCATAAATAATGAGGTATCTTGCGAACAGTCGAGGTTAATCCTTGCATTAACCCCTCTATTCAAACTTTTGCCTCAAGAATAAACCTCAAGACCAAAGAATGCGAAGTAATGCTGGATTTCATGAAATCAACAATCTCGCCCTAAAGGGCGAGGCATGTTGGTAATATAAAAGCATCAGCTGTATTAAAACGAGGTTGTTGATTACAAAAAAGTGTACCGAGTCCTCGTGTTGAAACACGAGGTATGCTTTTCTATTAACCAAAGTATGCAAAATGACAGATTCATGAAATCAAAGTATACAAAATGGGCTAGATTTCACAAAAACAAAAAGAACAGGAATTTTAAGACGAGATATTTATAAACAAAAAACCCTAAATTATTACGAAAGTTTTAAATATTAAAGCGAAATCACCAAAACCATCATAATACACGAGGAATCATAAGAATGGAATTACAAAATGTTGAAATTAAAGCATTTAACAGGTGGAGTACAAACGGCATAGAACTGACAGATGAAGGCCTAAAAAGATACGTAAATTTAAGCCCTAAACTGGTGCCTAAGACAGGTGCAAAATACTCAGGACAAAGATTTTATAAATCAAGAACTTTCATCGTCGAGAGACTTATAAACAAAATAATGGTCGCAGGCCATAGAGCTAAAAAACATAAAATCACTTCAGGATTTATGACTGGAAAAGGAGTAACAGCATATAAAATTGTAGAAGATGCATTAAGCATAATTGAAAGAAAAACAGGAGCAAACCCAATTGCAGTGTTTGTAAAAGCACTTGAAAACGGTGCGACAAGAGAAGAGATTGTTAATATAGAATATGGTGGGGCTAGATACACAAAAGCAGTAGATTGCGCCCCTCAAAGAAGGGTTGATTTAGTTTTAAGATTCTTCATTCAAGGTGCTTATGCGAAATCTTTTAACTCAAAAAAAGGAATTAGAGACGCATTAGCAGATGAGATTTTAGCAGCATATAATCTAAGTCAAAACTCATTTGCAGTATCTAAAAAGCTTGAGCTTGAAAGACAAGCAGATGCTTCAAGATAAAACCTTTTATATCATTATTATTTTTTCTTTTTGAATTTAACCGCGTTTTTAAACAGATGGCTTTATTTGTTTAATTTGTCGTTTAAATGAGTTTTTGGAATAATTCTTTTAAATATACTTTAGTATTTGTAAAAGATTAAATAGAAAGTGATTAATTTTTGCAAGATGGTATCTGAAAATAAACCTCTAAAAGTCTATGTTGCTGGAAAATTTGAAAAAAAGCTTATTGTTTTAAATTTGTATGAAAGGCTCAAAAGTATGGGTCACGAGATTTCTTATGATTGGACGAACCATATTGAGATTAAGCCATACTCCGAAAATGTTAGGCTTGCAACTACCTACTCAGATTCTGAGTTAGAAGGCATATCAAACAGCGATGTTTTCATTTATCTTTCCGATAATGAGGGAACTACGCTTAAGATGGAAGTGGGCGCAGCAATTATGGCCAAGATGATTACAGGAAGCCCAAAACAAATATACATTGTGGGAGAATATAACGATAAGTCACCTTGGTTTATGAATGAAAAGTTTGTTAAGCGACTTGATAATATTGATGATGTTATAAAAGATATTGAAAGATATGCAGATGCTTCAAGATAAAACCTTTTATATCATTATTATTTTTTCTTTTTGAATTTAACCAAGTTTTTTGGCCTAGAAATTTAGTTGTCTAATTTTTCTTTTTAGAAATCATCAGCTATACATGAAGGGTAACTAACGCATACTTTAATTTACTACCTATCCTTTTGAGAAAACCAGGCTTTTCGTAATCTTTTGTGACCTTACCTTCTTTATATTCTAATCCATAAGGTTTTAAGATCATAGAAATGTCTTTTTCAAGTGTTTCTGAACTGTATGTTTTTGTAAGTTCAAAAAGGCATTTTTGGAAATGATCAGGATAATAATCAAAGCAACCCTCTTTTGCAAGTGTTCTCAAGTTTTTTAAAGATTCTTTATATTCCTTAGTTCGCTTTATCTTAATAGGCTTTGATAATATTCTTAGATATTTGTTATTTAGAAGTTCTAATGAGTTTTGAGCATCTTTAATGAATGTTTTATCACTAATCTCTTCAATAAGAGACTCTGATTCGGATAATAAATCTCCAAAAATTAGTAAATCATCTTTATCTTTATATCTTTTCATTCTTTGAATATTATCTTTTAGATAACTCTTGTTAATGTATTGTGATAAATTGTATATGGTTTCATCAATGCCTAGTTTTAAATCGTTATTCAAATCTGTTAATTCGTGGCATAATTTTTGAGAATCTTTATATTTGGCGAGTTTAAGATTTGTATTGATTTGTTGTATTAATTTCTCAGTTTTCAATTTTACCGATAAATTGAATACTTCAGCTTCAGATACAAAACATCCTTTGCGAAGGGATTTGTTTTTTGAAGGACTTAGGGAGTTATATTTTTCTAAATCAGATATGTGAAATCTTATTTTATAATCCTTGCCTTGAGACATCTTTAATCCTAGATGGAGATTACACATATCATCTAAAAAATCGTATTGATCAATTTCTATTTTGGGATTTTTGTGATTAAAATGAGAACTTGAAATAGAGTTAATAATATCTTCAATGTTAGATAGTCCTTCTCTTTCTTCAAACTCTTTTATTTGGGATTTGATGTTCATACTAACAGATAATTAGGAGAGTTTATAAATGTTTTTTTGTCAGATGTTGGAGCTTTTAAATTGTTGAGAGCTCTGATGAAATCTTTGCTTTTTTTAATTTAATATAAAAGCTTTTAAAAAGAAATAACAATATATTAAAAATAATAGTGCTCTTTGAAAAATGGTAAGGGTTAATTTGATTTCACCTAATAAACTCTCAGACCAGCATCTTATTGCTGAATACGATGAGATTTTAATGCTTTTAGGATATGTTAAAAGGTTTCCTGCGCCCATAGGGATTCCAAAAAAATACACTTTGGGTAAAGGACATATGAAGTTCTTTAAGGATAAATTATTGTATCTTAAAAAAAGGCATGAGAGTATAAAAAGTGAGATGAAAAAGAGAGATTTTAAGACAAACATTACGATTGATCTTTTGGATTTTCCTAAAGAACTTGTTAATGATTGGGCACCTGATAATGATGCTATTAAGAAGATAAAAGAAAGGCTTGTTTTTAAACTTAAACTAAAACCTTGGTATTATCGCTATTATGGGGAGAATAAAAATCCTGAATTTTTTTTGGCGCTAATGGATTAGATATCAAAACAAATATTTTCGGTGTTTGTTCGTTTTTATTTTCTTATCTTAATCACTTTTGCATTGCTGAATTTAATATTTTCTGTTGGTGTGATTTTTATAATTGTGTTTTCTGAGCCACCGCTTGTATAAATAAATTCTTTTTCCATTACCTTTGGATCAACTAAAAAGAATGCATCAAAGCCAAACGAAGGAACCCCGCCACAGGGATAACCTGTTTTTTCTAGGATCTCATTAGGTGTTGCTATATTCGGCCTTTGAATTCCAAGATTCTTTGCAATAGTGGATGTACTAACTCTATCTGTTCCAATTACAGTGCAAACCATAATCCTTTTGTTTGAGTCAACAAGGCAGATATTTTTCACAATATCGCTTGGAGAAAGATTCATCGTTTTAGCGGTATCTTCAACTGAATGACAAGATGTTTCAAATGAAAAATATTCACACTCTATCCTATTTTCAGCGATATATTTCTTTAGCTTTTCTTCAAATTCTTTCATTTTAAGTCTATCATCTAAATATTAGTTATTGTCTTTACCTAAGCGTATTTAAATATTTGCACCTAAAGACATTTGTTAATCATCAAAAGGTTAGTTATTGCTTGTTAATTCAGATATATATTTTTCTGCAGAACCTTTAATATCATTTGATTGATATAATCCTCTTCCGATGATTGCGTGAAAATCTAAATTTCCTATTGAGTCTAAAGTCTCCTTTATTTTGCCACCTTGAGCAACAAATCCCGGAGAATAAAATATTGGGTTGATATGACTATATGGTGCTAAAATTTCTTTTATTTGCTTTATTATGCTAGAGTTGTTTCCTGGCACTACAAAGTTATTTACTCCTGATTCTGCTGCAAGCTCATAAATTCTTAGAGCATCTGATTTGCTTATGAATCCGCCTTCTTCTTTTAGATATGCAGGATGCGTCATTATCCCACCAATTATTGGAATCAGCCCTTCGTTTTTTGCTTCGTATACCCAAGCTCTTAATGTTTCAGGTCCAGACATTGGAAAGTATATGACTGAATCGACTCCTGCCTCTTTACATACACGACAAAAGCCTTTGGCAGTTGCAGGGATATCAGTTCCTCCCTTTTGATGATCGTAAATAATTGGTTTATCTGAATACTTTCTTATTGTTTCAACTATATGTGGAAGGCCATATTTAAGAGCTAATATAAATCCTATTTTATATCCCCCAACACCAGACACATCTGTTGTTTGTTTAACTATATTTTCAAGCTCATCTATTCCTGAAACATCGCATGCAGGAATAACACTTCTATTTTCGGGAATTAAGACTTCGTTTGTTTTGTCCATTTTTTTTGCCTCTTTTGTTCCATAAACTGATAAATAGTTTTCAAATTGCAATAATTTTTCTGAAGGGAAAATATTTTTGTTTTGTATATAATCGATTATTTCCCTGCTATTTACAATTGGATATACCGGTACTTTTGAATCCATTGAAAATTCTTTGATAGCGTTTTTACCAAAGAGATCTAGTTCCATCCTATCAACTGCAATCAGGATTGCTGTGATATCTGGGTCTTCGCTAATTCTTTCAAGGAAATTTATGCTTTCATATTTTGTATCGCCTGTAGTGAAAACATCATCAAGGATTACTATCTTTGCATTTGGAGGTATTTTGCTTCCTAATAGATACGCTTTTTGAATATCAGATTTAGAAGGATTGATTAGACCTGATGCTTCGCCATGGTCTTTTGCTTCTTTTCTATCAAACGCGTAGCCTACATCTTTGCCCATTTTTGATAGTGCTATTGAAGTAGCAAGTGCAAGTGGAATTCCTTTATAAGATGGGCCAAATAAAATATCGCATTCTATATTGTTATCAATTATTGCTTTAGCATAGGCTTCACCTAATCTAGAAATCAAAGAGCCTTTGTTGAACTCTCCAGTGTTTACAAAGTATGGAGATTGTCTTTTGCTTTTCAGATTGAATTCGCCAAGCTTTAAAGAGTTTGATAGAATTAAGAAGTCAATGAATTCTTTTTTGTAGTTTTCCATTAAGGCATCTTAAGGCTTATTTTGGCGTTGATTTATTTATTTATCGGTTTTGAAATAGCTGTTTTTGAAAGGCTTTATAAATCCAAAATATTTCGTGTTTTAGTATGAAAGAAATTGAGGTTAAGATTCTAAATATTGATGGCCGTTTAGTGGAAGCAAAGCTAAAAGCACTAGGAGCAAAAATGATTTTTGACGGAGTTGTAGATACTCATTTTTTTGATTTTGAGAATAAAAAGCTTGGCAAAAAAGGGGTTCTTGCAAGAGTAAGGAGGATGGGTGATAAGACTTACTTTACTGTTAAAAAAAAGATTTCTGATGAGCTGGCAAAAATCAGAGAAGAGTACGAATGTGAGGTTTCTGATTTTAACGAGTTGATTTGTGCATTCTCACTTTTAGGTCTTAAAGAGAGATATTCTTTTAAGAAAAAAAGGACTAGTTATGTTTTAGATGGTGTTCATTTTGAGCTTGACAAGTTTTTGAGTGTTTATGATTTTGTTCCTGAATTTTTGGAAATAGAAGCAAAGGATATTGACACAATATATAGGTATGCCTCACTCTTGGGATTTAGAAAAGAGGATTGTAAGCCCTATAGCATTGCTGACATCGTGAAAGAAATTAAAGCAAAAGAAAATGGGATTTAAGCTTATAGCTTTTGATATGGATGGTGTTTTATTTAAGGATGTTAAATTCTGGATTGAGTTACACAAAAGATTTGGAACTTATGAGGAAGGCGTTATTCTTACAAAAAGGCTTTTACATACTGATTATGATAGTCTAATTAGAGAGGTAGTGCAAAGACTTTGGATTGGAAAGGATGCCAATGCGTATTACGAATTGATTGATTCTTTAGAATATATTAATGGCGCAAAAGAAACTATTAGAATTCTTCATGATAATGGAATTAAAACTGCAATTATTACTGCATCGAGTATTGATGCGGCTAAAAGGATACAAAAAGAAAATCATATTGATTTTGTGTGGGGCAACGAATTGATTGTTAGGGATGGAAAGATTTCAGGGGAATATATTTCTAGGATAGGTGTGGGAAGAGAGAAAAAAGCAATTGCACTTAAAGAGATATGCAATGCTCTTTTGATTGATACAAAAGAGGCAGTTTTTGTTGGTGATAGTGAAGGGGATATTGAGGCATTTGGAGAAGTAGGGCTTGCAATTGCTTTTCAACCCAAAAGTGAGCTTTTAAAGGAATTTTGTGATGTGATTATTGAACATGATGATTTAAGAGAGATATTGAAGTTTATATATTAAATGATAGCCCAAAGATGATGAGCTTGAACATACTTTAAAAAAGAAAAAAAGGTCAATTAACCAATTTTTAGTTACATTATTCATATTAAAGGAATTTTAAATGGGTTTTTAAGGGGGATATGAACCATTTGAATATATAGAAATTTATCAACAGAAAACTATTTATTTGAAAAGAGCTATGTTATTTTTGGTGCTCATTGTTGAATACCTGCGTTTTGATAGGGCTAAACAAAACTCGTTGGGCTTTCATCCTATCTATTGAGCCGGAAAGCAACAATCGTGTGAATAAAGGTGTCATAATAGCACGCTTGGGAGCACCACTATATTTTTCTTACACCTATCTTGTATTCTCTTGATTTGATTTCATGCTCTTCAAATTCAAAGCCTGAGAAGTCTAGATTATCGCCTGTTAAAACCTTTTTTGCACCGACTTTTTCTTTGATATCTTCAAGCCAAGGATCTATTAGGCTTAAAGAGTATTGTGTTTTTGATTGAATTAATAATTCAACCCTGTCTGCTTTGTTTAAACCCATCTTTTTCCTAATGCTTTGTATCCTTCTTGAAACCTCTCTTGAAACACCTTCAGATTCTAGCTCTTTTCCAATGGTCTTATTAAGAAATACGATGCCTTTTGAAAACTCGCTTAGCTCGTACTCTTTATCTAATATGTGTTCAAATTTGAGATGCTCTGGAAGTATTTCGTATTTTTCCCCATCAATAGACATTATATATTTTCCCTCTGACTTTATGTGAGAGACTACTGTTTCAGGGGCTGTTGTTATGAGAGCTGCGATTATTTTTGCACTGTTTTGCTTGAAAGTAGGCCCTAGTTTGTTGTTATCAGCAACTGCCTTTATGCTGTGCTTTTCGAATTTAGGTGTAAGTAAGATCTGCTTAATGTTGCCCTGAGATTTTATTATATCTGACATATTATTTATTGCACTAATATAGATTTTTTCTTCAGTTTCTATTACTGCCTCTTTTAAAGGCCAACGTATCCCATAGCCAATCTTATCTCTAATTGAGAGTATATTTTGCACTATTTCAAGCACTTTTAAAAGCTCGGTTTCAAGTTGGGGATTTATTAGTCTATTTTCATATGAAGGCCAATTGTATTCAAATATTGATTCCTGATTTAAACAAAATGCTTCTTTTAGTTCAAGATAAATTTTTTCGCATACAAAAGGTGCAAAGACTGAAAATAACTTACTTGTTTCAAATAAAGTGTGATACAAAACATATATTGATACTTTTTTATCTGATTCATCGCTTGAATTTAATTTTTCCCTTACAAGCTGAACATATGTCCTTGAAAGCTCTAAAAAGAGTTTTTCTATTTCAATAACTGCAAGATTTACTTCATATTTGTCTAAAAGTATTGTTACATCTCGTATTGTTGAATTAAGCCTTGAGATTATGTATTTTTCTACCAAGCTAAAGGATTCCTCTACTTCGCTATAACTAATCTTAAAGGGATTTATTTTTGAAAGTGTTGCTTGTCCTATCAAGAGATTTTTCAGGTTCCATAGTATTGAAAGGTTTGAATATTTTACCTTTAAGTCATCAAAGTTATAATTAAAATCTAACCCTGGGTTTGTGCATGCTAATGAAAAGTATCTAAATGCATCAGCGCCATATTTATCAATTATTTCATCTGGGCTTATGTAATTTCCAAGGCTTTTAGACATTTTTCGACCTTGGGCATCGTTGACAAAACCGTGCATATAGACATTTAGGAATGGGCTTTTATCAAATGCAACTGTACTTGTAACCATCAATAGATTAAACCAGCCTCTTATTTGATCTTTTCCTTCCGCAATGAAGTCTGCAGGGAAATATTTCTCGAAGAGATCAAGTCTTGTAGGAAAATCAAGGCAATTCCATGATGCTGTGCCTGCATCTACCCAGACATCTAAGATATCAGGTATTCTCTTCATTTTTGCATTGCACTTAGGGCATGTTAATTTTACCTCATCAATTCTTGGTATGTGAAGGTCTGAAAGCTGTTGACCATATTCTTTTACAAGTTCTTCATATGAACCAATTACTTTTATATTATCACATTGCTCGCATCTCCAGATTGGAACAGGTGTACCCCAAAACCTTTGTCTTGTAATGGTGTTATCTTTAAGATTTTCAAGCCAAGAATCAAACCATCTTGTTCCTGCCCATTGTGGAACCCAGTTTACACTTTTATTTAGTGTGCGCATTCTTTCTTTTAGGTTTTCTATTCCAAAGAACCACTGCGTAGTTTTTCTATAAACTACAGGAGATTCACATCTCCAGCAATGAGCATAATCGTGTTCAACTGGGGTTTTTTCAACTAGTGCACTTTCTTTTTCAAGTGTATCAATGAATTTGTCATCATCCTTTTTAGCAACTAAGCCTGCAAAAATTCCCATAGATTTTTGAAACTCTCCTTTTGTATCTATTTCGTTATATGGAGGAATGTTATTTTCTTTTCCAACCTCGTAATCTTCAGGGCCACACCCTGGAGCCATGTGAACAAGCCCTGAACCTGCAGATAAATCTACGTATTTTGAAGACAATACAACGCTATGAACATTTGGATGTAGTTTTTTTAGTTCTTGGTATTCGCTAATGTATTTTGCAAAGGGATGTGTGTATTCTACGCCTTTTAGATCTGAACCTTTAAACTCTTTAAGTTCTTTGAATTCTTTCCCTGCAACCATGTGGATTAATCCACCAGCTAGACCCTTTGCTACTATCCATATTTCATCTTCGACTTGTGCTTCTATGTAGTCAAGGTCTGGGTGAACCATAACCCCTAAGTTAAATGGAATAGTCCAAGGAGTTGTAGTCCAGATTATTAGAAATTTGTTTTGAGTTCCTTTTACTTTTAGTTTTACAAATATGGATGTGTCAGTTACGTTTTTATAAACAAGCTCGTGTTTTGCAAGCGCAGTTTCACAGCTTGCACACCAAGTCATTGTTTTTTCTCCTTCGTATAGTAGACCTTTATCAAATGCTTTTTTTATAAGCCACCATTCTCCTGAGATGTATTCTTTTTGGATTGTTGCATAAGCATTTTCAAAATCCATCCAAACTCCAAGCCTTTTAAAATCCTCGTTCATTTTTTCTAAGGATTCTAATGAGAATTTTTTACACTCTTCAATAAATTTTGAAACGCCAAACTTCTTTATTTCTTCTTTGTCTTTTAGATTAAGTTTTTTTGAAACGCGATTCTCAGTAGGAAGGCCGTGCATGTCATATCCTGCCCGATCCCAGACATCAAATCCTTTCATTCGCTTGTAACGCAATACACAGTCTTTAAGTGATTTATTCCATGCAGTGCCTACGTGAATGTTTCCTGAGGTGTAAGGAGGGCCATCTAAAAAGTAGAATTTCTCTTTATCTTTATTTTTTTGTTTGAGTTTTTGATGGGTTTGTTTCTTTTCCCAAAAATCAAGTATTTCTTCTTCTATTTTTATTGGATTATAGCTTTCAGCCATGATTATAACACTTCCCCTCGTGATTTTTTAAAAGTTAATTTTAAAGTTAATTAAAAATAATTTTTTACTTATAGCTATACAAATGAGCTATTTTATGATGTTTAGGGAATATGGAGGTTATTTAAAGCTTTTTATTTTATAGAGAAATTCTTTAGAGAAATTCTTTAAAGTGTCACAAAAAGCTTATTAAATAAGGATTATTTTAAGTTAGATATGGATGAAGATATTAACAAATGTGTTAATGAAAGAAAGGATAAAGAAAATATCACTTTTGGTATGTTGCCAAAGGATTTAGTTGCCGATGTTGAAGGTAACCTTTCAAGGATTAGCACAGGAATAATGATTTTTGATAAACTTTTGGAGGGTGGATTTGAAAGGGATACGGTATCTATGATTTATGGGGCTGCAAGTAGTGGTAAGACTACTCTTTGCATGATTGCAAGTGATTTTATTTCAAGACTTGGAAAAAAGATTATATATATTGATACTGAAGGGGGGTTTTCTATAGATAGGTTTAGACAGATAAGCCCTGATTATCTAAATTCTTTAAAGAATATTAATTTTTTAAAGGTTAATAATTTTGATGAGCAACATAAGGTAATTGAAGGACTTTATGATTGTGTTAATAAGTCTATTTCGCTTGTTGTGATTGATACGATTTCCATGTTATATCGTCTAGAAATAGGAAAAAGTAAAGATGTATATGAGGTTAATAGAAAACTTGGAAGAGAGATAATTATTTGTTCAAACATTGCAAGAAAGAACAATATTCCAGTTATCATTACTAATCAGGTTTATGCTGATATTGATGAGGTTGGCAGGAATAAAATGGTTGGAGGCGACCTTTTAAGGTATGGATGTAAATGCCTCTTAGAATTAATTAAGCCTGATAATGCATCTGCCGGACAAAGGATTGCAGTATTAAGAAAACATAGAAGTATAGAAGAAGATAAAAAAATAAAATTTAAGATAACCAGTAACGGGATTGAATAGAATCCCTTTAAGGTGTTTTACTCACTAAAGTCATCAAGGGTATAAGGCATTTCTGATTCGTTTTTGATCTTTTTGTTTGCTAAGAGATATTCTCTTGCAAGCATATAAAATAAAAGTCCTAAACTTTTTTTGCCTTTGTTGTTGCAAGGAATTACTAAATCAACATTGTTTATTGTGTTGTTTGTATCACATAAAGCGACAATTGGAATCCCTATTTTTATTGCATCGTTTACAGCGTTTCTATCTGGCCAAGGGTCGCATACAATCATTACTTTAGCTTCCATGAAATTATCCAGCTTTGAGTTTGTAAGAATTCCTGGCGGATATCTTTCTGCTAAGACTTTTGAACCTATTACTTTTGCAAAGAGCTTTATTGCCCTCCAATCAGATTCTCTTCTTCCACAAACCAATATATCCTTTGGTTCATAATGAGATATGAATTTTGCAGCAGTTAATATCCTTTTATCTATTGCACTTACGTTAAACACAGAAAGCCCATCGCTTCTTGTTTTATAGATAAAATTCTCAAGATATTTAGTTTTGAATTTTGTTCCGATATGGATTCCACTCTTTAAATATACATCTGAAGATGTTAATAGTAGTTCGTCTTCTCCCATTTTTTTTATTCCTCTTGTTTTTTAATGCCTTTGAAAACCGCTGAAGAGAACCAAAAATACACTAACAGATCAGAATCAACCTGCTAGATTATCGCCTCAGCAGTATATTGCAGGTCCCTTGGTAGGCCAACCCTTGCAACAAGGCTTATATTCAAGGTGTATTGGTAATCAATTTTTAAAGCTTTTCTTTTTTAATTTTGAATTTTGGTTTTTTCTCTTAAAAACTTAAAATAAATCGTATTTTGGATCTTTTAAGATACAAGATTTCCAAATGCTTCTTTTAAAAGCGTTCTTAAATCTGCATCACACCAAAATTTATGTTTAACACCTTGGATGAAAAAGGTAATTTCACATTTTGAATTGCTGATATTGTTACTGTCATAGTAGGTTTTGTAATTGGCATTTATTTTTGAGATTGTTGTTTTGTTAGCTTCAAAATTCGCTAAGTCTTCTTTGAGAATATCGTTTTTGTCTATGTTTGTATATCTCATGTAAAAGTTTGAGGATGCATTCATTTGCTCTTTTATTTGGACTAGATACCCTTTGCCTTCAGCTTTGGCTTTTAGTCTTGCTTTGTTTACTTCTTCATTAACAATTTTTAGTGGCACTTTTGCAAATACTACACTTTTATCGTATATTAAAAGATTGTAAGTATCATAAGCTAAACCAAGCATTTTGCTCTTTTTTATATTGGGTATAATATATTTGGGTTTTTCCAATTTTAAATCACCTTTTTAGCAACTAAAAGTAGTCAGTATATAAATTTTTAGAAAGGCGTTCCAATATTGATTTGTGAAGGATTAAGAAAAAGGATAAAAAAACAAAAAATTAATTTTACATTTAAGTAAGTTTTTCGGTGCTAGACTCATTAAAAATCTTCGCTATCTTCATAGGATTTTTCTTCTTGGGAGTCATCGGAGTCACTAGCTTCTTCTTCAGAATAATCATCTGAAGTAGTATCTTCTTGGCTTTCTGAACTAGAATCTCCTGAAGAGCTACCGACAACTTCTCCAAATCCTACTTTCTTAAGGACTTTTGTTACTTTAATCCTAACACTATCCCCTTTACTTACGTTTGGAATAAATATTACAAAGCCATTAACCTTTGCAATTCCATCCCCTTTTTCTCCATTCCCCTCTATGGTTACATCTATTTCTTCACCAACTCTTACAGGAGCAAACCTATCAGGTCCCCTGTTAAAACCGTATTTTTCGTTTTGCATATTTCAATTCACCTAAAACTAAAAGACGCGAATAAGCGCGCCTATTTAGGATAAATCTACAATAAATATTTAAAATTATCTAAAAAAGTTAAGAATATTCACTTTTTTGGGTGGGGTTCTTATCTGTTTGTAGGATTAAATATCTGAAATCTTGTCTGTTTCAACCACAAAACCTGCTTCTCCTTCGGGTAGATTAGGACTGTCAATTAGTTTTGCTACTCTTGTGTTTTTCTTGCCTTTCCTTAGATACATTCTAAAGGTGCTTGCGTGTGCTACAATGTGTCCTCCTATTGCAGCGGTTGGATCACCAAAGAATGTATCTGGTCTTGCCATTACCTGATTTGTTACATTTACACAAATGTTGTAGGTATCAGCGAGTTTTAGTAATATATGCATATGCCGATTTAGTTTCTGTTGTCTATCAGCTAAGGTGCCTCGCCCTACAAATTCTGCTCTGAAATGAGCTGTTAGTGAATCAACTACTACCAGTTTCACATCTAGCTTTTGCTTTGTAATTAGATCTTCTATTTTTTCTGCTAAAAGCATCTGATGGTCTGAGTTGTAAGCCCTTGCGACTTTGATGTGCTGAAGAGCTTGTGTTGGATCAAGCCCTGCTCCTTTTGCATATTGAGCTATTCTTTCAGGTCTAAAGGTGTTTTCTGTATCTATATAGACTGCATAACAACCAGGATTTTGTTTTTGAACTCTTACACATAAAAGATGAGCAATCTGGGTTTTGCCTGAACCAAACTCTCCAAAACATTCAGTTATGGCGCCCGATTCGAACCCGCCCCCTAAAAGCTCGTTTAAAGCCTTGCACCCAATGTCTATTTTCATAACACGGGAGCGTTTTTCTAAGAGAATATCTCCTGATTCAAAACCCATTTCAAGCTTGTTTCTTGCAGCGGAGATGATTCTTCTTGCTACACTGTCTCCTAGAGCGGTTGCATCCATTATTTCATCAGGGCTTGCAACTGCAATACTCATCATAGTATCATAGCCTGCTGAAATCAATTTATCAGCAGTAGCTGAGCCAACACCTGGTAATGAAAGGATATCATCAACTGATACATCAGTATCCTCAAGAGATTGTGGTTTTACTTCAGAATTATTTGTATCACAAGATTTTGAGCCTTGTACTTTTGGCTCTTTATTTTTGTCTGCTTTTTCAATTTTCTCTTCTTTTTCTTTTGCCATAAATATCACCTTTAATAATCTTTTTTTGTTTTATGCAACAATTAAGAGTAAACAAAGTATTTGTTCTAATAACAAATGAAATGGTGTTGTTTAAAAAACTTTCATAATATTTTTTGTGATTTTTCCTTTTTGAAACACTCAAAATTAAGCTTAATTTTGAAGTTAATGGTAATATTGAGTTGTAATTGATTATATGTGATTCTTTTATATATCTTTGTTAAGGAGTTGTCCAGTTGTCCTATGTAAAAAAGTTAGGGTTAAAGGATTTTTTTAAATACTATTTTTCATTAAACTCTTAAAATTACGAGCCATATAACGATTAATATGATTAGCATTGTTATAAATAGTAATGTTTCTTTAAGGCTTGATGTTTTGATTGTTCCTTTGATTTTTATTGGAAATGGCCAAAAAAGGGATACTCCAGCAGGGGTTAAAGAGTCTAGTATTATATGAGATATCATTCCAAATGAAAAACTGATTAATACTAGGGAGATGAAGGGTTGTTTTTGAAAGATAAGGCTTAGTAATGAGAGGATTAGGGGAATCATTAAGGAATGAAAAAGTCCTCTATGTCTGAAGTTTATTTTTGTTAATATGATAGGGATTTTGAGTTTTTTGTTTATGTAAGAGTTTGCAATATCTATGTCTGGGAAGATTGAACCGATGATATAAAAAAGGAAATAAATCGGTGAGAATAAGGGGTTAAAAAATTCTTGTAGTAAAGAGCTGTTATTAAGTACTGGAGCTATAAGGATTGCTAAGGTTAATAATAGGATTGAGAATAATAAGTGGGTGTATAGTTTCATTTTATGATTGGTAAGGCTTTTATTATAAAATGTTATGGATAATTATTTTATTTATAAAATAGGTTTTTTATTAGTTTTTGTGATTGAACCAGTAATTTATATTAATCATCTAATGGGCTTTTGATATTGGTAATGTTTTTTTTTGATACTTTGGTATAAATCAGGGTTGTGCTAATATCTGAGTGCCCTAGCAATTCCTTGATATAACGAATATCAGTTCCATTTTCTAAAAGATGGGTTGCAAAGGAATGCCTTAAAGTGTGTGGGGATACCTTTTTTTTTATTCCTGCTTTTATTCTTGTGTTTTCTACTATTTTTTCAATTGTTCTAATTGTATATTTCTTTTTTCTGTTTGATAAGAACACATATCCTTCTTTTTTGATGTTTAATGAATTGAGCGCTTTCTTAATTTTTGGCGAAAGCATTACTATTCTATCCTTTTTTCCTTTAGCCCTTTTGATATGGATTATGTTTCTTTGGAAATCTATGTCTTGCCATTTTAGATTTATTAGCTCACTAACCCGCATACCCGTTCCATAAGCCATTTGAATGACCAATCGATGGATTAGGTTTGTTGTTGCAAGTATCATTTCTTTAATTTCTTTTTTGGATAAAACAACGGGAAGTTTTTTTTCTCTTTTTAGGTTTGGAATGTCCATGTTATCTTTGGAATTCATTGTTTTTAGGTAAAATTTTATTGCAAATCCTGCATTTCTTATTGTTTCATCTGCATGGTTTGTATTGATTAAATTAAGAAGATATTCTCTTGGTTTTAAGCCGGATTTAAGGAATTTATCTATATGATAGATGTAGTTTGAGATTGTGTTTTTAGAAAATCCTTTTAGTTTAGCTTCATTTTCAATTTTAGTTTTCCAATCGGCGTTATTTGAGCTTTTTTCCATTAGATAAGTTTTATACTCGATTTATTTAAGTTTTTTTTGTTCGCAAAACCCAAAATATTTCGAGTTTAGTGTAATAAAATCGCGATAAATAGGTGTTAAATACAATAAAATTTCCATTTCTTTTTTTTAGTTTTGGGGAGTTCCGTGC
>DAOSEK010000002.1:0-109630 GCA_035363095.1 Candidatus Woesearchaeota archaeon
AGTGGTTTGTTGGGATTATAAAAACGAAGTTGAGCAGAACAATCGGAGATACTGTCAAAATAACGAAAAGTTTATATAGATGTAAAGCAAAAAGGTATATTAGTTGATAAGTTTATCTCAATAACGAGGTGTCAAAAAATGGTTAAAACAAAAGTTAAAGCAAAAATAAAACCAAACAAAAAATCAAGCGTGGCCAAAAAATCAGTTAAAACCCCTGTTCAATCAAAATCGGGCATAACAAAACCCCCATTCAAGAATAACTCCCATGAAAACGGATTCAACTTCATCATAATTACATCCTTTATAGCGATAATAGCTCTCACAATGATAGGATTTGTCAAAACAAGTTATGAAGTTAATGCCCTCACCGGACTTGCAACTTATACCCAAGAATCCTTTCAAGTATATGAATGCACTCCAGGTGATTCATGTAGTGATCCAATCCTTACATATAATACTGCTTGTGTAGGAAAAGATGTATACTATCTAAACATCCAAAAATATTGCAGTAAACAAGGTCAATGCACGATAGAAAAACAATATCTTGATGTCACAAGATTTCTAGGTACTTGTCCAACAGGTTGTGTAGATGGTTTTTGCGTCTAAACATTTTATTTTTTAATTCTTCTTCTTTATTCTTCTTTAAAATAAAAACTTCATTTTAGAAACCTTTAAATAACCCCCTATGACCACTAATAGCTATTCTTGGTGGCAATGGTGTAACGGCTAGCATGGAAGCCTGTGGAGCTTCAGGCCGGGGTTCAACTCCCCGTTGCTACCCCATTTTAAAGGTGGTAAAAATATCATTTAAAAAAAGCTATGGAACATATCAAAGGACATTATGTCCTTTCTGCAAAAAAGAAGCAACAACCAAAAACTCTCAAAAACTCCCAGTTTGTCATACCCACAAAAATTCAATACTTGGTGATATGAAATGCATCTGTGGAAATTATCTTATAATAATGCAAGGAAAATTTGGAATCTTTTTTAACTGCATAAAATGTGGTAATGTTTCACCTTCTAAAGTATTTGAAATCAATGAAATAATAGACATATCAAAAGACTCTTCTTCAAAAGAGTCTAATACCATAAAAGAAAAACAGCCATTTACAAAAGAAGAACCTTCACCAGTAGAGAAAGGAGTATGTATAGAAAATTATGAATCTAAATATAACTTCTAAACCCTATCAAAGAGTTAGCATAATCACTCCTAAAATAATTAGCCCAATCCCAATAACTGTATTCTTTTTAATTTTCTCCTTCAAAAAAACCTTGGAAAAAATTGCAACCCAAATATAGCTTGTAGCAGTCATAGGATATATAATTGAAAGATCATTTCCCCTCATCGCTGGAATCGTAACAATCGTTGCAATAAGATACAAAAATATTGCAAGCATAAAACTCTTATTCTTAAGTATTGCAATAACATTAAGCCTAAAATCCTTAGAGCTCTTCTTAAAAAGTAAAGCCCCAAACCCTCCTATAAAAGTCGATATATTCACTAAAATAATCCCAATCAAACTTACTGCCATTTTGCTCTTTTACACCCCTTATTATTAAACTTATAATTAAGCACAATCGCTCCACAAATAATCAATCCAATTCCCAAAAACTTGTTAACACCAAAAGCCTCATTAAAAACAAAATAAGAAATAATAGCAACCCAAATAAAAGAAGTACTAATCAAAGGATAAAGACTTGATAGCTCTCCATTTTTGATACCATATATAAAAAAAAAAGTACCTACCCCATAAAGGAAAATTGCAATCCAAAGCCAATAATTAAACAAAACTCCAGTGATCGTATAAACAATACTCTCCGCAGCAACCTTATACAAAAACTGTGCAACAGTAAAAAAAAGCGTAGCAATTACCACTAAAAGCACAGACTTGTTCATATTAATTACACCTTAATCATCACACAATTATAAACTTTCTCCTTAATCATCCAAAACCAGCCTTACTAAGGTTGCTTTTCCTGTAAGCTTTGCTAAGAAAGGGTATATATCATTTCTTTTAATCCCAAATTTATATGGCTCGTATCTAATCTTAAAATACTCAAATTTAAAAATTTCCTCCTCCGAAAATCCATCAATCAAAATCTTGCTTGAAGGAAATCCTGGATAATTTGTATCAAACAATAGCTTCTCTATACCAGCAATATTTTTATCTTCAATTGGATCTATAATTGTAATAGGCACACCAAAAAACCTCTTATTTTTAAACTTACCATCTTTTAGATATCCACAAAGATGCGTATACTTCTTTCCACTATCCCTACTAATCCTATCAACCAACAAAATCTCTCTTCCCTTGTACTCTAAAATACTCTCTATGTAAATTCCATCAATCTTTCCTTTAATAAATTCAACAACCCTACTGTCTTTTACATCATTAAAATGTATATAAAACCTAGAATATCCATCAAGTCCTAAAATCTGCATAATCAAAAACCCCTTTATCACAAATCTTAGGTGGGAACATGTAGCTCTTTATAAAAATATTTCTGATTTCGTGAAATCCAGCATCACTTCGCACACTTTGGACTTGATATCCCTTCTTGATGTTCCTTCATGATGTTTCTTCTTGAGGCATAACGTTTAAAGAGACGAATCAAAGGAAGAATTAACAAAAATAGATTCAGAAAGTTATTATCTTTTAACTATCTAGCTAAGATATCTTCTAAGCATTTATATCGAGGTATTTCATTAAGGTTTTTTATTTTCTAAACACGATATAAAAACAATCTTCTTCTAATCTCTTTTTACTTCCCTTATACCTCATTTTTCAAAAGACTTAAATACATGAAAGTACACTGCACCAAATCTATATAACAACCCTTAACTCAGGTTGTTTGATAAGGGGGTGAAATAAATGGCTGAAAAGAAAAAAGAGGAAAAGAAAAAAGGATGTGGTTGTGGTTGCAAGAAGAAATAAGCATTCACTTGCAAAAATAACCATTTAATTGTGATTCAAACAAAGGAGGTAGATAGATATGAAATCTAACTTTTATGATGATGAAGATGATGATTTCAACTTTGAAGACGAAGATGAAGATTAATAAATGAAAAACCTCAGCATAAATCTTGAAGTATCTCGCGAATAGTTGAGGTCAATTCTTGCATGAATCCGTCTGTTCTTACTTTGGCTTGAAAGGCCAAAGTATGCAAAATGAGCGAGGATTTAATGAAATCAAATCATTTTTTTTCTTTTTTTAATTAATAGAAAAGCATAACTCGTGTTTCAACAAGATGACTTAGTACACTTTTTAGTAATCAACCACCTCCCTTTAATACAGTGCATGTTTTTATATTACCAACATACCATGAACTTTAGTGTGAGATTTTCAATTTTAAAATTTCTTCTCAATCAGCGAGTCCGTAAATACCCCTTACCTTTAGGTTTGGGATAGGACGAACAATCAAGAGGATAAATTTTAATTATTTCCTTAAAAATCATTAGAAAAAATCTTCTCATAAAAAATCGTTTTTGCCATCAAGATCAATATCCTCAAAAACTCCATCGCCACAAAAATCGCATACTCCTTCATCGTTAAGTTCATTTCCACAAAATCTGCATCTATCCATCTTCTAAAACCTTCAAATTAAAAGATAAATCAAAAAACCTATTACCTAAAAAGACAAACACATAAAATACAAAACCTATTTATAACACTTTCTAATCTTCTCTAATTATGCAATCAAACAAATACTACAACCTCGCCAACAAGGTAATAAATCTATCAGACATAATCTGTGAAGTACTTGATGCAAGATTTCCTTACCTTACAAGAAATGAAACCTTAGAACAACAAATCCTCTCAAAAGGAAAAAAGCTAATCTTTGCCATAAATAAATCAGACCTAACATCAATTAATCAACTAAAAAAAATAAAAAGTGATTTCAAGCCATCAGTATTTCTATCCGCAAAAAAAAGGCTTGGAACAACAATCCTCAAACGGTACCTTTCCTCTCTTTCAAAAGGAAAGCCAATAGTAATAGGGATAATAGGATATCCTAACACTGGAAAAAGTTCAATAATTAATTCGCTTTCGGGAAGAAGAAGTGCAAGAGTTAGTCCCATAAGTGGTTTCACAAAAGGAATTCAATACATCAAAATGAACTCAAACGTAATGATAATCGATTCTCCTGGGGTAGTTCCGATAAAAAAAGATGATGAAATAAGACTTGCAATACTTGGAAGTATAGACCCTACCAAAATAAAAGATAGTTTATCCTGTGCTGAGAACATAATAAAAATCGACTCTCAAAGCATAATTGCCCATTACAAATTAAAACCCTCCTCAGACACTCAAGAAGAAATCCTAAACAAAATTGCAGAAAACCTAAAGATGCTACTTCCAGGTGGAATACCAGACATCAACCGAGCATCAAGAAAAGTCATCTTTGATTGGCAAAAAGGAAAAATAAAGTTCTTTGAAAGAGAGAAAAATGAGCTACTTCTTTTAAATAAAGAAATAGAAGATCAAATATCCTCACTTGACTCATCTAAAAACTTTTGAACACTCTTCTCTTGTTCTAAAGTATCATTCCTTCCACAATAAGGACAGATCTTTGGTACCTCTTCTTTTCTGTTCTCAAAGTGGTAACCACAAAACGTGCAAAAAATCTTCATATTAACACCTCTTTATTTTTCCTCCACAAACTTAACATCTGGGCCTGTTATCTCTTCCATTCCAAACATATACTTTCTCAAAACCTTTGGAATAACCACCGTTCCCTTTTTAGTTTGGAAATTCTCAAGTATGGCAACCATAGCCCTTGAGGTTGCAATAGCAGTATTATTCAAAGTATGTGGAATATATCTCTTTGAGCCATCAAAAACCCTAATGTTAGTTCTTCTAGCTTGGGTATCAGTTAGATTACTAACAGAACAAACCTCAAAATATCTCTTTTGCCTTGGGGACCATGCTTCAATATCTGCACCCTTTGCCTTTAAATCCCCTAAATCTCCAGAACAAGACTCAAAAACCCTAATAGGAATCCCTAGTCCTTTAAAAAGCTCAATTGAATTATTTAAAATCTCATCATAATACTTATAAGAATCCTCAGGTTCACACACAATCACCTGCTCAACCTTATTAAATTGATGGGTTCTAAAAATTCCTTTCTCATCAAGTCCATGGCTTCCAATTTCTTTCCTAAAACAAGGACTTAAACCTGCAAGTTTTATTGGAAGACTTGCCTTTTGAATCTCCTGATCAACAAACTGCCCCACCAAAGGATGCTCACTAGTCCCTATCATATATAGGTCTTCTCCTTCAATCTTATAAACCATATCAGAAAAAAATGAAAAATCAAGCACACCATCACAAACCCTTTTTCTTATCATCAAAGGTGGCTGGGTAAAAACATAGCCCTTTTTACACAAAAACTCAATTGCATACCTTATTAGCGCTTGGTCCAAAAGAGCCAAAGGTCCCTTAAGATAAAAAAATCCATTCCCTGATGTCCTTGCCGAAGCATCAAAATCAGCTATCCCTAAAGACTCACAAAGCTCAGCATGGTTTTTAACCTCAAAATCAAACACCTTAGGTTCTCCAAAACTACACCTCTCAATATTCTCACTATCATTCTTCCCTATAGGAACACTCTCATGAAGAACATTAGGAATCTTTAACTGAATCTCTAAAATCCTCTCCCATAAAGCACCCGATTCCTTCTCTTTTTCAGCAATCAAATTAGGGATTGACTTCGCCTTATCAATTAACTCTGAAACATCCTTACCCTCTTTCTTTCCCTTGTTAATCTCCTCAGAAACACTATTCCTTTGAAATCTTAAAGAATCAACATCAGCTTTTAAAGACTTCCACTTATTGTATTTCTCATCAAGCTCATCCAAAAGCTCAAGCTTAGAATCCTGAAACCTCTTTTTAATACTATCAGCTACAATCTCCTTGTTTTGCAAAATAAATTTTATATCTAACATTCTTTATCCCCTTTAAATTTCTCATTTAATTCCAAGCATCATAACAAAAACAGCAAACAAAATAACACACAAACCTTAAAAAACTAAAGGATATCCTAGCTGATTACATCATTAATTATTATATTTTGCTATTTTTGAACCAATATATTTTCTCAAATCTTCATAATAAATCTTATACCCATTAACTAAAATCTATAACCTTTATGTAATTACAATCCTATGTAACTTGAGAGAATTCATAAATAACCTTTTTAAAAATAATCCCTCAATCAAAAAATCAATCCTTTAAAATCAATCCTTTCAAGAAAACAAAAAAATCTTCTAATTAAATCACTTAATTCTCTTTTTAGTTCTTTTAAAATACAAAACCATCTCAAAATATAATGTACAAAGTTCTAATATAAGATTATTCAATTATTGCATTTCATTAATAGAAAAGGATACCTCGTGTTTAAACACAAGAACTTGGTACGCTTTTTTGTAATGAAAAACCTCGGCATAAATGCCGAGGTATCTTTAGGATAGTCGAGGTTAATCCTTGGATGAATCCGTCTATTCTCACTTTGGCTTGAAAGACCAAAGTATGCGAATGACGGATTCATGAAATCAACAACCTCGCTTTAATACAGCTGATGCTTGTATATTACCAACATAGCTCACCCTTTAGGGCGAGGTTGTTGATTAAATCCAGTTCATTCGCATACGTTACTCTTTTGGGTTATGTAATAAAGAATAACCTCCGAAAAGAAGTATTTACTATACAATCAACCTTAAACTATTTCACAAGATAGATTACTTTTCAAATATTTTCAAATTCAATATTTTTTGGTCACTCAAATCAATCTTGAACTATTTAGTGAGAACCCCAAAGCATTTATGCCTGAAGATTTTTCATTTCTATTTTTCAAAATCTCCTATAAAACAACAATTAACTGTTATCAAAAATAAACTTACCTTTAAAAAAATACATAAAAAAAGATAAAGCAATCAACAAAAAAACACTTAAAGATATCCTAACACTCTTACTAATCAAAAAAGGAATAATAAAAACCCTTATGCTTTGAGTTTTTGCTTTAAAAGAACTCTCATCTAAAACATTGTTACCTAAAAAAACCGGTTCAAAAAAGAGCTTGTCCTCACGCTCAAACACCTGAAGATAACTAATATCCTCACTTGGAAGAATACTGCCCCCCAAAACACCTGTAGTGATATATGCAGTATTTTCAATATCTGTTCTTCCTCTAACATGGGAATGTCCCGAAATAAAAGCACTCACATTATGCTTTTGCATAAGACCTAAAATATAATCACTCTCAGATCTAAGATGTATTGTATGAGACATCTCCTTATTGGCTCTCTCATTATTATCAAAAACACCTGTAATAGTATCAATTGGAGATATATGTGAAAAAACTATAATCTTCTTATCCTTGCTTTTCTCAAGCACTGATTTCAACCATTCAAACTGAATGTTTCCAATAACCCCTTTAGAAGAATCAAGAAAAATAAACCTAATCTCCTTATAATCAAAATAATAATATGTCTGACCAAAATACATATTATAAAACAAATCGCCCCCATTCCATATATCATGATTTCCTATCGTTGTAAACACAGGAATGGGTAACGATTCTATAACTGATGAGGCTACCAAATACTCAATAGAATAACCATTATTAACAATATCCCCATTCCACACAATAAAATCTGGCTCATCAAAAATAATATCTTTTAAAACAGGCATAAAAATATTATACCCACTATGAGTATCTGAAACCACATAAAAATTAATCGGTTTTTTCTTTTTTTGAGGAGAAATCTCTATCTCAACCTCTTTTCCTCCCTTAACCTTGAATTCCAAAAAATGTCCCTTTTCCATCATAATGAATTTTCCAAAAGAAGCACTCTCACTAATCTCTTTATCAGTTATTCTTTTCAACTGCTCATCCCAAAAATTAATGATACTATCCCCTCTTCTTAAAATAATCTCCTCCCCATTTAGATGAACAATGTCTTCCCTTGAATTCATATTTAGAATATTTAATAAAACCACAGAATCTAAATCAGAATTAATATTTATTCTTGAATCCCGTGATGTAGCCTTTAAAACCACCTCATATATGTTTCTTTGAATCTCATCCATACCAAAAAAACTTCTTTTCTCAACGTGATAAATAAATCCTCCCTCAATACTTACAGAAAAATGAGAATTTTCTTCATTAAGCGAAGCATAAGACAAACCTGCACCATTTGGCTGGGTGTATAATCCTAATTTCTCTTCCCAATTGACCATCCAAACCATACAAAAAATCACAAATAACCCTAAAAAAAATAGATAAGACCAAAAACCTAATCTAAAATATTTTCCTTTTTTAACTATAGGATTTACATCATTTGAAAACTTCAAATCTTTATTCATCTCAAGAATTATTAAAAGCGATATCCAAACTGCAATAAAACCTAAAAAAATCTCCTTATTTCCTGAATCAATCAATGAGAAAAAAATTCCATACAAAATGCCTATAACACAAAAATCTCTAAAAAATTTAGTTGCAATTTTATTTCTCTTAAAAACAAATAAAACACCTGAAGACATCCCCAGAAGGCTTATAATTACTCCTAAACATCCAAGCAAAAAAAAAGTAATCCCATGTTGAAAGGTATCCCCTACGGTAATAAAATTTAAAAAACCAAAACTAATAGCTATAACAGCAAAGAAAAGATGCCTTTTAGAATCATCGCGTTCAACCATTAATAAACTTAATTAACCTTATTGTATATATTACTTTTTGTTTTTATCTCCCGGTTATATATTATATGTGTTTACCTCTCTTTCTCTATTTATTTAATATGTTTTTATTCAATATCCATCATTTAAAGGACAGTCATTTAAACAATATTCACTTCTATTTCTAATATATTTCCACTTATAGAAAAGGATACCTCGTATTTAAACACAAGAACTTGGTACGCTTTTTTGTAATGAAAAACCTCGGCATAAATGCCGAGGTATCTTTAGGATAGTCGAGGTAAATCCTTGGATGAATCCGTCTATTCTCACTTTGGCTTGAAAGACCAAAGTATGCGAAGTGATGCTGGATTTCATGAAATCAACAACCTCGCTTGAATGTAGCGCATGCTTTTATATTACCAACATACCTCGCCCTTTAGGGCGAGGTTGTTGATTTTTTCATTCTTAATCTAATACAACCATTCTATAACACAAATACATATTTCTAAAAAAGTGGACCCATTACTATTTGTAAAACCACCATTCTTTTTCGATATCTTTATAAATATTAATACGCCTTCACGCAAATACAACTTATTTTTGTTTAGAATTTTTTTACTTTTTTAAAATTTATTGTTAAACCTAATGGGGGGAAATACATGGGAAAAAATGAATATAAATACATATCTAAAATTTTAGTTTTTATGATAACCGCTATGTTTCTATTGAGTATGTTTCCAGAACATACCTTAGCAATAATGATTGAACCTGAAGAGCCAGTAGTTACTCTAAGCTCTCCACTTCAAGGAGATATATATGATACATTAACTGTGCCGGTTAGCTTTACTTACACTGATGATTTTGATGCAACAATAGATTGCGAATTATATGTAAATGGCCAACCCGGTGGAAATGTTTTAGCACAAAATGGTATTGAAGCAACAACCAACTATGTATTCACAGAAGATGATACCTATTCTCTTTTTGTATCTTGCATGGATTCTGATGAAAACACTGGCTTAAGTTCTGAAAATACCTTCATTGTGGATACTACTGCTCCAACTGGTAATGTCGAAGACCCTTCAGTTGATGGTGAAGTAAGAGGTGAAGTATCTTTTTATGTAAATACCCAAGACTATGGTTCTTATATCAACAATGTCTGTGTAAAATATGGTGTAGATTCACCAGATGTTTTAGTTGGATGTAAAGATCTATCCGAAAAAACATGGCATAGCTATGATTATGCACCTTCATTTATTTTTAGTTTGGATAGTACACTAATTGCTGATGGAACATACAAGCTTTTTGCAATAATGACTGATAATGCTTTAAATGAAGCAACAACAAACCCCGTTACAATTGTTATAAATAACTACGGAATTGGATCCCCTTCAAGCCCTGCACAAATCTCAACTTGCGAAGAATTCCAAGCAATCTCAGATCATCTAGGTTGGCATTATGAATTAGCAAACGATATAGATTGTTCAGATACCAAAAACTGGAACGGTGGACAAGGATTTAAAACAATAGGACAACACAATAGTTTCAATGGGGTTTTAGATGGAAAAGGTTTTATGATAAAAGACCTTTATATGAATTATGGTGAGGCAAGAGGAATATTCTCTACAATAGGCTCATCAGGGGTTCTGAAAAATATAGTATTTGAGAATGCATACGTCAGAGGTTTGGGATATGTTGGTGGTATCACAAATTACAATTCTGGATTAATTGAAAGGTGTGCAATTACCGGAGAAGTTCATTGTGGAAATCAACAATGTGGAGGAATTGTAGGAGCAAACTCTGGAAAAGTATCAGAATGTTTTGTCGATATTCATCTAACTGGTCCTAACTACGTTGGTATGATTGCTGGTCATTCATATGGACAATGGGAAATCACCCAAATTAAAAACTGTTATGCCCTAGGAACAATGAGTGCACCTTCACAAAGTGGTGGGTTAGTTGGATTAAACGAAAACACCCTGATTTCTAACTCTTATTCAAACGCACAGGTTATTGGTGATAACGCCAATGGTGGTTTAATAGGCTGGCAATATTCAGGAGGCGATCAACAAAATTCCTATTGGAATATTGATACCTCTGATAAATTAAACATGTGTGGAACCCTTGGATCAAACTGCATTGATGAAAACGGATTAACTGATGATGAGATGAAAGTCCAATCAAACTTTGATGGATGGGATTTTACCGACATCTGGGCGATTGACTCTAGGCTTAACGGAGGCTATCCATATCTTCAATGGCAAGACTTTGACAAGGACAGGGACGGAATAATTGATATCGATGATAATTGTCCTTTAGTTCCAAACCCTTTACAAGAAGATGAAGATGGTGATGGAATAGGGGATGCATGCGATAACTGCCCACTTGTCGCAAACCCAGACCAAAACGATTACGATGGCGATGGAATCGGTGACACCTGTGATGAGGGTTATATTGAAATTGAGTTAATCTCACCAACAGATTACACAATAGTTGATAGAAACGAAGAATTTGATTTTGATGTAAAAGTCAAATGTATTGCAGGAGTATGTGGTGAAGTTAATGTAGCATTAGATCCAATAGATTACTCAAAAATAAGGATGCTAATCTATAATCCTAATTCAGTTGGACCTGATGGTGCAAGTTGCAAAGGTCAATACATTAAATTGCCTTATACCTATTTGGAGAATAACGGAATTGAATATACCTACTGGTGCAATTCAAATGTAGTAGATGCAGATGTACTAAAGGACTATGATGTGCTTTATGTAGGAAGGGCAAGATCACAATGGGGATATAGCCCAGGGTACATAAACACCCAAGACCTAAGAGATTGGGTTGCAAATGGTGGTGGGGCAATACTTGAAAGCAACGGTGATAGCTTTGAAGAGGGAACATCAACACCTATTTGGTATAACATCTACGATTTGTTTGGATATAACAACTGTCCAAATATCGAGATGTCTGATAACGCAGGTAGCGGAATCATAACAAAATATGCAGACCATCCAATTTGGGAAGGAATAGAATCCTCATCAGTAGGATATTCTGCAAACTCATTATATGACAGTGAGTTAGGCGACCATTGCATTGGAACAGGAACAAAAATTGGGACCGGAGCATATAATCAGCAAAACCCAATGGTTAACGAATTTGGCCTTGGAAGAACCTATTCTGGAGTTGCTACCTATTATGATATAAACGAAGACACAAGCAGATACTTCCTAAATGTAATCAGATGGGTTGCAGGTGGTGGAAAAGGAATAATCCCAATGAATTCCGGAACTCCTTTCTACACAACAGACCAAAACCCAATCTTAGGAGGGGTAGATGAAGGATTTGAATGCCTAAGCAATATGAAGGCTGGAGAAGTATGTGACCTTTCATGGAACGTAGTTTCAACAGGTGCACAAAACTCACTTTGGAAGTTCTTCGTATTATACAACTGGACTTATCAACCCCAAGATTTAGTGTCAGATAAAGTTGACATAAGAATCCTATCAAGATGTGGAGGAGAATTTGGAAACACCTGTGAATGTGGAGATTTCGTAGTCGGTGACTTAACACTTGAAGAAAACCTATACTGTGATGGAAATGCCTTAGTAATTGCAGATGATGACATAACAATTGATTGCAATGGTTATGGATATCACAAGTACAACAGGCAGAGGAATCGGAATCTATGGAAAGGATTATTCAGGTATAACAATCAGAAACTGTAACATTAACAGCTTTGAAACAGGCCTTTATGTTGAGAACTCTGAAAACAACCTTTTTGAAATGAATACCTTTGATTCAAATGGAAGAACAATCCCTAATTTCTCAGGTATACATCTTAAAAAAGTAACCCACAGCACAATAAAAGACAGCGTATTCACTAACAATGACTATGGAATAGTTTTAACGGAAAACTCTGAAGGGATAATCATTTCCGGAAACGAGGTTGAGAACAACTGCGAAGGAATAAGACTTGAATCAAACTCAGTTGCAGAGATTACAGATACAAACTTTAAAGATAATCACTGCATGGGAGGCTCAACAACAGGTCTTTACGTAGACTACAGCTCATATGCTTATCTAACAGATGGCAACTTTGAAAACAACGGAAATTATGGAATCTATGATGAACATCCATGTTTTACATTCTGGAAAATAAAAACCAATGTATTATGCAAAGACAACAACATTGATTTAGGAAACGGTGCAATTGTTCCATTAGGTGGAAAAATCACCGCAGACAATTGTGTAATCTCTGTATTAGGTAACCAATTTGACTTGGATGGAGATAAAGGTCAGCAAGGATACGCACAAATCGAAGTATGGGAAAATGGTATTGCGGGTGTAAAAGAAGATTATGGATTAGTAGTAGAATTTAGTGGATTAGAATCAATTGAATGCTGTAGCGAAGACCCAAAACTTGAAGTAAAATACTACAACCACTTCCAAAAATCTCATCCAACATATAAGGCCTTTAATAAATACGTTGATTTGAATTTGCTTCCCCAAGAAGCGTATACCTACGATGAATATACACTAAAGGTGTATTACACAGATTCAGAATTAAAAGCTTCAGGATTAACAGAAGACTTATTATTACTCGAGTATTACAATGAAAACAAGGGAGCATGGGAATCACTAAAAGATACAGGAGTTAATACTGCTGAAAACTATGTGTGGGCAAAACTTAATCACATGAGCCTATTTGGAATATTTGAATCACAAAAGCAGTCTTCTGGAAGAAGAAGAACTGGCGGTGGTGGTACTGATTATTGTGAAACCTCATGGGTTTGCACTCAATGGTCAGTTTGTGAGAATGGCATTCAAACAAGAACATGTGAAAAAGAAGAGCCAAGATGTATTGCACTTGAAGAAAAGCCTAGTGAATCAAACACTTGCACAATAGAACCAACAACTCAAACCACACAAACTACTGTAACCCCAATTCCTCAAGAGCCCTCACAACCAGTCCAAGGAGGAGAAGATTCACCCACACAAGCAAGTGCTAATGAAGAAGAAAACAAAAATCCACCAAGCGCAATAACAGGTCTTGCAGTAGGAGAAAATGTGGAAGGTTCAAAAACCAATGCTTGGCCATTAATACTACTAATAGCAGGGATATTTGTTTTAATAGGTGCAACAGTTATTCTTGGAAAAGGCAAAGTAAAGACAAAAAAACGAAGACTTTAAATTTTTTATATATTTTTATTTTTTTTATTATTCTTTTTATTCTTCTAAATTCTTTTAAAAATTCTCTTGTTACTTTCAAAGATAACTATTTCTTAGATTAATCTGAAAGGATTCAAATATCTGAAAACAGATACCAAACTCATATAATCTATTTCTACAGTAAAATTAATGTAAAATTCTTTAGAAAGGCTTTTAAATAAATAGCTCAGTTTTAATGCTCATGGAATATTTAATGAATTTATTAATTCAAATATTTGGTGCCTTTTTTTTGCTCATATTTTCATATATTTCTCTTACTCAAATAATACTCCATATTAATCAGAAAAACTTTTTAGGAGAAAAATCAAACTTATTAAAAAATTATTACCTCGCATCACTTCATTCTCATTCATATTATGATGGAGAATTAAAACCCAAAGAAATAATTTTAGGAGCCTACAAAAACAAATACACATTCTACTCAATAACTGACCATCTTGAGCCAAAATTATTTATCAACCCAAATCTTCCCTTTGATTATCTTGAGTCACTAATTAAAAAAGGTGAAAAATTATCCTCACTTAACTTAAAGAAATTAAATTATTACACTATAAAAATATACAACAAAAAAAATCCAAAAGCACACGTTCTCTATCTACTTAAAGGCGTTGAAATCTCTGCAATAAACAAAAATCAAAAAATTCATCTTGGAGTAGTTGGCCTTAACAAAATGCCAAAAGCCTATCAAAACCTTGATTACTACTTCAAAAAATACCAAAAAGAAAATGTCTTAATAATAGCTTGCCATCCATTCTCACCAAACCAAAGGGGCATGGGTTTTTGCAATCTAAAAAAATACAGTCATCAATTAGATTTTGTAGAACTAAATGGCTCGTTTCCTCTACCATTTGGGTATATCATAAACTCAAAAACCAAAAAGATTGCTAACAATCTTCAAATTCCTGTAATTGCAAACACAGATTCTCACATAAAATCCAATTACTTCAACACATTCTCTTCACTAATCCCAAAATCCAAAGATTTTGATGAAAACGATATAATAGGTTATATCAAAAAGCATCGCAAATCAACAAAGACAGTAATGTGCTATCCCCCAATAATAAAAATATACATTTGGATACTTAAAGGTCTTTTTTTCAAAAAGAAAGTTCCAAAAGAATTCAAAACAAAAATAAAAAAATAAAAAATTTATCTTTGAAAAAAGAGTCTTATTTTGTCTCAAAAACAACCCTAACATTCATAGTAACAGTCTGCATCTCTGGAGATAGCACAGGAAGCATTGATTCACCCTTTGCAGAACTTAACTCATAATAATTTCTGTTATAGATTGGATAATACGCTTCGCTTGTGTAAATGTTTTTCACACTCTTAATCTTTTTACCCATAAGTTCTGCTAGTCTATTTGCATCCTCTTTAGCCTTTACTACTCCTTGTTCTACAAGTTCAATCTCAAGTGCTTGTGTTGCCTCCTTTGAAAGGCTATACTCTAGATTTTCTATCCTATTAGCACCCAGCTTCACAGCATTAGATAAAATCTCTCCTGCAAGACTTAATTCCTTTGTTGTTATCTCAATCGTATTATAAACCTCATAACCTGTATTAATGTACTCTTCATTATCCGAATCCCATTTATTCCTTTCTCTTATCTGAAAGTTTCTAGTTTCAATAGTATAACTTGAATCCTTAGAAAAAAACTCAGTAATCCTGTTATTAATCTCAGTATTTTCATCCATTGCACTCTCAATCTCCTTGCCAAGACTTGATATTGCAATTACTACCCTCACCTTGTCTGGTGCCACTTCTCTTTGAATAGTTTTACTTACCTCTAAATCCTTGGAATTATCCTGCACATTGTTTCCTGTAATGAGCATAGCAAAAACCATTCCAATCAAAAGCACAATCAAAATTGTGTTTACCACTCCAAAATTTTTCATAAATAATCACCTCATAAAGACTAGAAACTATTATCTATTTAAAAATATTAATATAACTTTAATAAAATTAGAAACTATACATATCATATGTTACGTTATTTTTCCAATTCCAAAACATACTTCATGTAGCCTTCCCTATCGCTTGGCTCTTTAAGAAATCTATATTTTTGTAATAGGTGTTTTGGTCCCTTATTTCCCTTTTGAACATAAGCAGAAATTTGTTTACAATTAGTTCCATCATCATCCAAAATTCCTTTTAATGCTTCTTCCATAAGCATATCTGAATATGATTTATTCTTATATCTTTTTCCTCTAAACTCATCTTCAAGAAATATCGCACTGATTTCAAGTCCTCTATCAACCTCATTAACAAGTATAAATCCAACACTTTCTTCTTTCTTTTCAAAGTGAATTGGATCAATATATTCTATCTTAAGTGCAACAAAGTATTTAACTTTTCCTAAATCATAATAATCTATTGAATCATGATCCTGTAATTCTTCAGATTCTTCTTTTTCTAGCGAAATACAATCTGTTATGGAATCAGCGTTCCTAAACTCAGCATATTCATTAGTTTTGTAATCATGTTCCCCCTTAAACTTCCTAATAAGGAAATCTAATGATGTAATATCTTTAATCGGCTCAACCCAAGCCTTAAAGCTATCCAAAAATTTTTGTATTCGCCCATAATCTGATACGATAGACAAATCTCTTTCACTAATGATTTCATAGTAAGGATTTTCAATAAATCTCTTAAACAAATCATTAATTAATTTATACTCAGTATTACTCATTTGCTTTGTATTATTCATTTTTTTTCATACTCGCGATTCAACAACCTAAAATATTTAATCAACAAAGATACTAATGCCTTTAGATCCAACAAAACTATATATATCCATCGACACAAAACATATAGTTAACATAACACATATTCATCTTTAATCTCTCATAACTTTATTCCATCAGCTATTATCTTATTTTCATACTTTGTATATCTTTTCAGGATTGATATTAGATAAATGATTTATATTAAACAAATTATTCCCCCTTAATATTCAATAAACTATTTCATCATAATAAATATATAAAAATACTTATCATAAAAGTTTTTATTTGAATAAAATATTCCTTTATTTTCCCAAAAAGCTTATATATCCCATGAAAAATAATTGTCATAATGAAAGCAATAATTTTAGCAGGTGGACTTGGGACAAGACTTAGACCCGTCACACTAGAAATCCCAAAACCCTTAATACCAATCAATGGAAAAACACTAACCGAACACGTAATAAACATACTTCTTAAAGCAGATGTTAGAGAAGTTTATCTTTCAATAGGATATATGCATGAAAAAATAAAACATTATTTTGAAGATGGTTCACGATTTGGAATAAAAATAAAGTACATAGTAGAAACCCAACCTCTTGGAACGGGTGGCTGGATGCACCTGATAAATAAACAAGAGCTATCTGAGGATTTCTTCGTCTTAAATGGAGATAATCTTTTTGATTTAAACCTAAAAGATTTTTTAGAATTTCATAAAAATAACAATGCGCTTGCATCAATTGCACTAACACAAGTAGAAGATGTTTCAAAATTTGGAATTGTTGAGCTTAAAGACAAAAGAATTACACAATTCGTAGAAAAGCCATCACCAAAAAACGCTCCATCAAGTCTTGCAAATGCAGGATATTATGTATTTAGCCCCGATATATTTAATATTTTGCCTTCACATAACTCATTTTCTCTTGAAAGGGAACTATTTCCAAAAATTGCACAGTTAGAAAAGCTTTATGGATACCCCTGCAGTGCGCTTTGGTTTGACACCGGAACATTTGAGAGTTGGGAAAAAGTAATTCACAACTGGAAACATAAATAATCCTTTACAAAACAATAAAAACAAATAATCTTGATATGAAGTGTTAGTAGCTAAAATACTATACTAAAAAGAAAAGCTTTAAATATTCCTTTTTCAAAAAATAGATATCTAACACAATTAATTTTTTATTTTTGTGGAAAAAAGTGGTCTGAACAGTTTTTTAATTAAAAAAAATAATTTTAGAATTCGTGTAAATGCTGTACAAATGGATGTTCAAAAAATTATTTGTGCCAGTATGATTTGAAATAAAGCAAGAGGTGTATTTGTAATGAAAATGAGTTTAGAAGCTGAGAAATTCTTAAAAAAGGTCTATGCGATCTTAATGTTGTGTTTAACGCTACCAGGGTTAGTTGGAGCAACTTCCATTAACTTTACCCTGCCAACCGAAAGTTCAAGGGTCGGAGCAAGTGAAACTGATTTGATAATCTATCAATTCAATCTGACAACAAATAATGACGCAACAATCGCTGGTCTAGAACCAACACACGGCGAAACACTTACAGCCACAAACCCTTGGTCTGGGGAAGATGTAAAATTCTATAATGATTCTGAAAACTGGAACCCAGCTACTGATTGGATTGGTTATGATACAGATGATGATAATTTCTATACCTCTTATGCAGATGCTTTAGTTGATGCAGATGAAGAAGCAACTTTGGGTGCAGGCACTACTTCTTTAGTAGGAACCGAAGTGTTAGTACAATATAGCACAGGAAATGGTGCAGGTCCAGTAATCTGCGTTGATAATCTCACAAACCCTAGTGCAGTAAGACTAGATGAAGATGGAGATTGTACCAACGGAACAACAAAAGAAGGACTATATATCCTTGATGGTGCCGCCGTTGAGGCAACTGCAGAAATAGAGGCAATCGCAAAAGCAGATTTTGTTGATAATCAGGATGGTGTGGTAGAAACATACAACATAACACTAAGAGCAGATTCTTCTGGTGATCTAAATACAACCTCATTTTTACTTTACGATGGTGATGGTTCTGTATGCTTTTGGTTTGATGTAGACGATAGTGGTGCATTATTAACAGATACACATGCAACTTGCCAAGGCGCAGGCCGAAGTGTAGAAATAACAGGTGTTGTTACAGATGGAACTGCAGAAGGGGTTGCAGGTCAGGTTCAATCCACAATCAACTCAGATTCAAAATTCTCTGCAAGTGTTGATGGCGCAGTAGTTAGTGTAACAACCATAGACGCAATGGATCTATCAGACGCTGTAGACATTAATGTAGGTGGAGCTTTTAGTATTTCTATAATTCAACATGGTGAAGATGAGGTCCCAGCAGATTATTTCACACTCAATGGATATGGAGACTGTTACATCTTTTGGTTTGATAAATTAGGTAACGATGGTGGTGCTCCTGCAGTTGGTGGGTGTGCTGATGCAGTAAAAATAGATGTTTCATCTACTACAACAAATGAATCAGTGCAAGAGGCAATCACAAGTGCAATAAGTGGACATGGAATTTTCTCTGCAGTAGAAGGTGCATCAAACTACATAACTTTAGTAACCCAAAACTTCGCAGGTGTTTCAGGAAACCTTGCAAATACTGAAAACGTAGCAAATGGTGATTTTGCATTAGCAAGCTTTACCGGTGGTGATAACACTGCAACAGGAATTGAAGCAGATACTACCTATTATTATTATAGAGGTGGTGCAAGTTCGGGGGATTATCAATCTGGAGATGAATTGTTTTTAAACCCTGATTTTACAATCGCTGGTTCAATCCCTTCATCTGCTGTTGCAATTACATCAACTAACCCTTGGTCAGATGTTTATTTCTTTGATGATGGCGATACCTTTTGGGGAGCAGCTGTTGATTGGATAGGAACATCTGATGATACAACTTACCTTGATGTATTTGAAGATCTGATGATTGAAAATACAGGCAATGCGACAAACTCAGATATTACAAATGTTTTGTTGTATGAAGGTGCAGACTGCTTGGGAACAAACGTAGAATTATCTTACTCGGGAGGAAAGTGGGGAAACAACACAATTGATTGGAATCTCAGTGCTGGTCTAAACACATACACAATCTGTGCAGATATCGTTGGAAGCCCAACAGATGATGCAACAATTGTAATTCAGATTGCTCAAGATGATTTAGGTCTAGCAAGTGGCACCTTGCCTACTGGTGCAGGTCTTCCTGCAACCGGAGATATTACAATAGACACAACTCTACCAACCGCAACACCTGTATCAATTGTTTCAGATAACGCAAACTCAAGCCTTGCAAAAGTAGGTGACAATGTATCAATAACCTTTACTGTAAGTGAGTTTGTTGATAACGTTGTAGTCACCATAGATACAAATCCTGCTGATGCAATAGTAAACACTGGCGGTTTTAATTGGGTCGCTTATAGAGTTATGCAAACAGGTGACACACAAGGTGCGATTGCATTTACAATCGACTTTGAAGATGAAGCTGGAAATCCCGCAACAACAATTTCATCAACAACCGACGCAAGTTCAGTAACATTTGATGAGACTGCACCTTCTGGATATTCTGTTACTTTTGACGAAAGTTATGCCTACACGGGAAATGAAGAAGCGATATCCTTTACTTTTGCTGGTGCAGAAGTCGGCGCAACCTATGATTTTGCAATAAGCGATGGAGTTAATCCAGATGTTACAGGAAGTGGTACAATTGCAACAGCTACTGATACAATAAGTTCTATTAATGTATCTTCTTTAAACGATGGAACACTAACACTTTCAGTAACCTTAACAGACCCTGCGGGAAACCAAGGTGGATCAGCACAAGATACTGCTGTAAAAGATACAGATTTACCTGGCGTAGTTTCAATAGTTCCTTCAGAACTAGCAGAAGCTGATGTCGGTGTAGTTACAGTAGATATTACGTTTGATGAAGATATGCAACAGGCAGATTTGCTTACGGTTAATGTAATGGGCTTAACAGGAAGTCCAATAGCTGTAGCTTATGATAGTTGGCAATCAGCAACCGTTTGGAGAGGTACATTTACCTTATCTGACAATAACGAAACAATAGCAAACTCTTATTATGCAGTGTCTGGTGCAAGAGATTTAGCCTGGAATTTGATGACTGCTTTATCAGACAGACAAGCAAACAATCCTCTTGATGTAGATACTACTGTGCCAACCGCAACACCTGTATCAATAGTTTCAGATAACGCAAACTCAAGCCTTGCAAAAGTAGGTGACAATGTATCAATAACCTTTACTGCAAGTGAATTTGTTGATAACGTTTCAGTAATTATTGATGCAAGTCCCGCAGATGCAATAGTAAATACTGGCGGTTTTAATTGGGTCGCTTACAGGGTTATGCAATCTGGAGACACTCAAGTAACACCTATTGTATTTACAATAAACTTTGAAGATGAAGCTGGAAATCCCGCAACAACAATTACCTCAACAACCGACGCAAGTGCAGTAATCTTTGATGAGACCGCACCTTCTGGATATTCAGTAGACTTTGTTCAAGACCCAGTAAATGGCGATAATGAAGATTCAATCTCATTTAATTTTACTAGTGCAGAAGTTGGCGCAACCTATAATTACGCTATAAGTGATGGAGTTAATCCAGATGTTAGCGGAAGTGGTACAATTATAACCGCAACTGATACGATTAGTTCTATTGATGTATCTTCTTTAGATGATGGAACATTAACTCTAACAGTCTATCTAACAGACCCTGCTGGAAACCAAGGTACAAACACTACCGATACAGTTACAAAAGACTCTGCTTCCCCTGAGGTAGTAGAGATCAGTCCTGCAGAATTGTCAGAAGCAGATGTAGGGTCAGTACAAGTAGACATTACTTTTGATAACGAGATGAATCAAGTTACACCTCTAACCGTTTCAGTTGAAGGAATAAGTGGAGGTTCAAGTGCGGTAACTGGAGATTGGTTTAATTCAACCGTTTGGAGAGGTACATTTACCTTTTCAGATAACAATGAGACTGTAACTACTGCTTACTTTGCGGTTTCAGGAGGAAGGGATTTAGCAGGAAATACAATGACGGCGTTATCGGAAAGAGGAGCTACAAACTCCCTTGATGTGGACACTGAACAGCCTGAAGTTTTAAGTGCAGTTGCCGTGCCAGATCCTTCTGGTGCTGGACTGGTGACAGTAACAGTAATGTTTACCGAAGGCATGGACACAGGAACTAGTCCAACAGTACAAATACTTGATTTAGCTTACGAACCATATGCCTTAGTTCAATCAACCTATGTTGGACACACTTGGACGGGTACATTTACATTAGATGATGAAAATGAAGAAGAAACTGGAAGAATAACCGTATCAGGTGGTGTTGATCTTTTCGGAAATACGATGACTGCAGATACAAATGCAGGTACCTTTGAAGTTGATACGTTAGCTCCTTCAGGATACAGTGTAGCTTTTGTTCAAGACTATGTGAATTCGCTTAACGAAGACAACATCACTATTTCATTTAGCGATTCAGAGGTAGGAGCAGACTACGATTACGCAATTACCTCAAATGGAGGCGCAGGCGAACTTACTGGATCAGGAACGATCATTGGTGCACTACAGTCGATTAGCGTTGATGTATCAACCCTTGCCGATGGCGAACTAACAGTAACCCTTGTATTAACTGATGGATTAGGCAATATAGGGAGTGAAGTGACAAATACCATAACAAAAGACACCGTTTCACCTGCCCTCATAGACGATCCAATTCCATCTGATTCAGATGCCTTAATAGAAACTCCTGAAACAATTACCGTTCCACTTTCTGATGAAGGAACAGGAATAAATGAGTCTACAATAGTTGTGAATCTAAACGATGGGGTAACTACCCATTTAGACAACGTAACCACCACCGATGCGCATGTGTCATTTAATAGCGAAACAGAAGTTGTAACAATAACCCCTGGAGCAGATACTCCATTTGAACTTGCTGAAGGATTAACAACTGTGATTGTTTATGCAAACGATGTGGCAGGAAACGAAATGGAACCGGTTGAATGGGATTTTATAATTGATGCACAGTCTGCAATAGTAAACTCAGTTCAGGCACTACCTGATGATATGATTTGTGCTCTCGCAGAAAGAGAAAATCTAAACGATGAATTATATCTTGAGGTCAATGCAACCGATCAGGGTCTAGCCGGAGTAGAATATGTTTATGCCTTTTATACTGATGGAAACATATCTTTAGATTTTGATCCAGACTTATCGGGTTTAACCACCAGTCAGTTGGAACTTGGGAATGGAACAACAGTTGATTACATTGAGTTTATGTACAACGAAAGCACAGGAATTTGGCAACTGACACTTCCGTTACAAAATACATCTGGTGCTGATTACGAAGTAAGGACAATTGGACTCTATGTAATAGATGAGGCTGGAAACGAGGTGCTATCTGATGTTACAACTACTGCGGTCTTTTATGACTTTACAGGTCCTGAAATGGATGACTCTTGCGATAGGAATGGTGCATCAACAACCAATTTCTGCGATATTTTAGATTGGTCAGATGTTGAATACACCTTCAGTATAGAAAAAAATGCTAACCCTGAATGCAACAATGGTGGAGCTCTTCCTTGGTATGGAGTGGAAGATTGGATGGAAATATTCTCTGTAACATTCTACGGACTTGACTTCACTTCACCAGATACCTGGGCAAAACTTCCACAACTCGCTTCAGCAATTGAGCCTTACATAACTCCTCCAGGGCAATATGGCGATAGTTACATCAGCGTAAACTCAACATTTTTTGCTGAATTAAATGTAACAGCAGACGTTTCATTTTACGGCTTGCCATTTGCAGAAGTTCCAGTAATTATTGGTGATGCACTTCAAGAAGCTAGTGTTTCATTTACGGCAAATGACGCATTTGAAATAAATATTGATGTCTGCGAGGTCGAGGCTGAGGAAGACGCTGATTTATTGTTTGAATGCTATGATGACTGTGAAGGGAACGAGACTTGTGAAGGGGAATGTGACACAGAGTTCTTTGGTGAAGCAGCAACTAGTTATCAGGAATGTTTAGATGAACGTACTGAAGAATATTGTGCATATACTACATTATACGGAATATGTAGCGTTGAATTAGGAGAAGATCAGTATATAACCTACTATGTACCTAACGGAGAGCTTCACTTTTCAGTAGATGGATTCTCCCAATACGATATAACTGATGACCAAGAACCGATTGTAACAATAACTTCACCTGAAGATTCAATTTATGGTGAAGCAAGTCTTGTTGAAAACATTACATTTGAGGTGGATGGTACAGGTTCACAGATATCTTCACTTGAAGTGCTTTTAAACGATGAACCTTTGCTTGAAGAGCCATTGGATTACTTTGGAATATACATGGATGATGAATACTGTGTACACGATATTGAGTCTCCAGATTCAGTCTTATGCAACTTTGCGTTGCCTGAATTAGAAGATGGTGAACATACAATAACAATAGTAGCAACTGATTTTGGTGGTGAAGAAGGAAACGAGGCTGAAGAGTCAGTAACATTCGTTTACGATACAACACCCCCTGAGATTACTATTGTTGAACCAACAAACACGGAATACTATTATGGCCAGTCGGTGAGCATACAGGCTTTAATTATTGATAACTTAGATGAAGAGCCAGAATTTGATGAATGCGTCCTTGGCAGATCTGATAGTGAAGACACCTCAATATACGATCTTGAAGACACATTAGCGTTTCACGTAGAAGGGCTAGTTGCACTTGATGAGGGTGAATACTATAATTTGACTTGTTATCTATTTGACCATGCAGAAAATGAAGGGTCTACAGAAGTCCACTTTGTTGTACTTGAGGACACAGAAGAAGGAACAGATTTAATCCCTTCAGAAGAGGAAACTGAATACGAATTTGACAACGAAACAACAACTGCAATCTTGCCTTACACAAATGTTATTGAAACCATCATTGTTCCAACTGGTGTAAACGGGACTCAAAACCTAAATCTATCCCAGTTGATCGATAGTGATGGCAACGCAAGATTTGAAAACGGGATTAACCTATCAATACAAAGACAGACAAGTGAAAGGAATTACACCATAGCAATCCCTGATGGTACAGTAGTGACACCTGGCGAAGAATGGGACGGATTATTAAAACTTCCTGAAGTAAAGACATCAACAGATTACTCAGTTGATTCCGGTCGGGTTAATATCGTTGTAGAATTTGGAAACGACATACAACTTGACTTTTCAAACCCCGTTCAAATAGTTATAACTGGAGTAGGATCAGGAAAAAGAGTCGGCTGGACAAGAGGTAATGCAAGTCTAAATGTGATTACAACAGAATGCAACGATAAAGACGCACCAACAAATATTCCTGAGGGAAGAATGTGCTATCTAAACGTAGATGGTAATATGTACATCTGGACATATCATTTCACAGAGTTTGGTGTTTATACCCCAGTAAGCTCTTCTAGTGTTATAAGAAGAGACACTTGCATTACTCAATGGATTTGTTCAGATTGGGGAGAATGCGCAAATGGACTGCAAGAAAGAACTTGTGAAAAAGAACTATCTTATTGTGCAATAAGAGAAGAAATGCCTTCATTAACCCAAAGCTGTGGGCAAGCAACTGCCACACCAACGCCTCTACCAAAGGATGATTCACTCCCAGAAATAAAAGAGAGTGTTCCTTCAGAGCAGTATGAGGAAATCGTTGACGACAATGAAGTAGAGCCTTTGCCAGAAACTCTGCCTGTAAAACCAACTGTAAAAAACAACACAAATGCAGTCTTTTTGGGAATTACCCTATTTGCATTAATTGCAGTGATTGTGGCTATTGCGCTTTTCACAAAACGCAAAAAAGACTAAAAACTTTTTTATTTTTTTTATTTTCTTATCTTTTATTATCTGATATTGATTTCTAAAAATCCTAAAACTAAAAAATTATTCTCAACCAATCCATCAGGTCATTATTATTATTATTATTATTATTTCTGAACAAAATATTTCTTTATTCAAACAATTTGTCAAACATTATAAAACACAACATATCTTTATTTCTCTATAGAACAACAATATTAATATACCCCTAAAAATCTAATACCTATTCTAAAACACATAAAAAACAGGTGATAAAAATAGAAGAAGAAAATACTGCGCGTTTTACTTTGTATATCTTGCCTACTTCAGATTTTGATGAAGTATCAGAAATAGCAAAGAAAATCTTAGATGCTAAAAAGACTTATTCATTAACACTATTAACAACAACCCACGAAAATGATGAAATCAAAAGCTTTCATACAAACCACTCTGTTCCACATAAACAATCTGACATAGAAAAAATAGTTAATGGTTCAAAAGAACATGAAATCACTTTTTTTCCTTACAATCAATTTCGTTATTTTCTATGGGTAAAAAAATTGGATGAAGAAAGGCAAATAAACTACCCTTGTTTAAAAGACAACGCATATCCAAAAAACATAGTATTTGGACAAAAACCAATTGAAGATTACCTTAGATCAATCGAGTCTTCAGAAGTTTCTTCATCAAGTCAATATCCAAATTACTCGCTTGATAAAGACTAATAAAAACTTTTTTAATTTTTATAATTTTTTTTGAACATATTTTATTTTCTTACCTTAAAAAACATAAGAAATAGTCGATTTTTTTCAAATCGCAAAAATATTATTGAAAATCTCACAATGTGAGAGTTGTTCGGGGTTTAATACCCCTCACTTTAGTGTGAGATTTTCAATTTTAAAATTTATCCTCAATCAGTGAGTCCGTAAATACCCTTGACTTTAGGTTGGGGATAGGACGAACAATCAAGAGGATAACTTTTATTAATTAATGGAAAAGCATACCTCGTGTTTCAACAAGAGGACTCGGTACGCTTTTTTGTAATCAACAACCTTGCCTTAATACAGCGTATGCTTTTATATTGCCAACATACCTCGCCCTTTAGGGTGAGGTTGATTCTTTGAGTTGTTGTTACCTTTTCTTCTATTCATTATTTTTTCTACTATCCAACAAAAAGCACTAGATTTCTCTTATAAAAACTCAATCTCAACCTCAAAACCATCAAATGTAGGATACTCTTCCATTATGCAAACATCGCACTCAAACATTCCTTTCAGCTTCTGTGCATTCGCTCTTGCAAAAGACATTGAGCATACTATTCTTAACCTATCAATATCTAAAAAAATATGTTCACTTTTAACCCCAAACTTCTTGCAAATCCTCTTTTTTATGTCTTCAAGTTCTAAAACAATAGCTTTTTTCTCATTATCACTTATCTTTTCAATATCTTTTCTTAAAACAACTTTTGGGCTAACCCTTTTAGGAAAAATAGCCCCCCTTAAAAGCATCCCCTCGCAACTAACCTTATCAGTTAATAAACTAACATTTTTCGCCTTATTAATCATCCGATTTCTCAACTGAAATCCATCCTTTAAAGATGCAGTGCACAAATGAATATTAATCCCGTTATCCTTAAATCTATGGAGTATATCAAAACCTAGCTCAACTGAGCCCAAAACCGCATAAGAAATATCATCTTTAGTTTTATACCCTTTTTCTAAAAGCTTATTCCAATTCGTATCAGAAATCTCAAGCTCATTTAGATTAAAAAAATCGACAACCCCCCTAAATCTCTCAACAATCTCAAAATACCTATCCTTCAAATCAGGAATCAAAGGGATCTCAATCCCCACATCCCATGAAAAATCTTTAGCCATCTCAACCCTATCCCAAAACCTAGAATCATACAAATCAAGATGAAACCTAATCTCATCAACACCGGCCAAAAAAAGCCTTGAAAGATTATTTTTATTAACAAGATCCAAAGAAGTATAAAGATGAATATGATAATGATTTCCAAACTCTTTTTTTAGTATTTCAATAGTTTTAATAGTCCTATCAATCTTTGAAAGAGGATCCCCTCCAGTAATCCCCGCACCCTTAGAATTATGTGATTTAGCCTCCTTAATCATCTTTGAAAACATCTCATCAAAATCATTTGAATCAGAAATAGGCACCTCATTAACAAAAACCCTGTCAATATCCTTCTTTTGATCAGAAATTGGGCAATAAAAGCACTTTCTTGGGCAAATTCCGGTAATAAAAATCACACTCTTAAAACCATTTACACAAAGCCTACATCCTCTTGGCAGTGTCCCTAAACTAAAAGAAGAATAACAATTACTAAAATCCTTCATCTTGTTCTAAGTGTTTTTTGGAAATATTTATATATGTATTGCATAAAAATAAATACATATTTAAATAAGAATCACAAATACATTAACTGTCTGCTAACAAAAAGGTTAATTTATCACAAAAAAGAGGTTGGTCTTAAATGGTGCAATCAAATGATGAAAGGTTTGAGTCAAATGAGGATTACGTAATAATCCAAAAAAACGAAATAGATAGCCTAAAAAAACAGGTTGAAGAGCTAAGAGAAGTAGTGTCGGGTGGAAAGAAACTAGATTCAGTGCCTATATCTGATCTCAACGAATCAATCCTGAACCTAAACAATTCAATAAATCTCTTATTAGAACTATTTGAAGAAGCATCAGAAAAACTAAAAAGTGAAAAAGAAGAAATTCAAAGTGGTGACATCTCAACCCTTGGGTCAAAACTAGATATCATGATAGACCAAAATAAAGCAATCGCCAAAGGAATCTTATATCTTGTAAAATCAGACCAGCAGGAAAAAGAGGAACTAAAAAGAGAAAGAGAAGAACAAAAACAGCTAAGAGAAAAGCTTTTAGATGTACAAAAAAGCATTTCCTCCCAATCTTTTAACTCCTCTCAAGAACCTCAAAAGCCCCAAAACATCTCTCCAATGCGTTACTCTGCTCAAGCTTCACAACCCCAACCAACAATAGTTCAAAACCAATTCTTAGACGAGCTCAACCAACTGCACGACTCAAATAACATAAATCTTGAAAACTTAGAGCCCTCACCTAATCAAATGAATGCTCAAACAAACAACACAAACGATCAATTGGTTCTAAAAAAAGGCTTTTTCAAAAGATAAAAATGACCCAAAAAAAAGATTATCCCTTAAAATTTCTAAAGATAATTGCACAAATAATAAAACGCAGAAAAGAAAGTGGAATCTATTCAAGGGAATTAATCCAAAAAAAACTAGATGTATTGCCAAAACTCTCGAATAAAAAAAACAATCAATCAAATTCTAAACCATTAAAGGTTTCAAATATAACAATAGAAAAGAATAAACTCCCTAAAAAACAAAATAAATACCTTCTAATCCCCCTGCCCAAAAAAGAAAATTCCTCTAAAACCACAAAAAAAAGAAAATCTCTAAACACCTTTAACACCCAAAAAAATATTCAAAAATCAACTAAAAAATCCTCAAAAAAGCCTTTAATCAAAACAACAAAATCAAAAAACAATAACAAAAATAATAAGAATAAGAACTCCCAAAATATTGTAACCCTTGAGCCATATATCAATGCCCAACCAAAAAAGGTAACTCTTTCTCTTGATGGTGTTAAACAAGACTCTAATACAAACAAATCCGAGATCCCCATAAAATACCCTTTAGAGAAAATAGTCCAAAACGAACTGGAGTCTCCCAATAAAAACTCCAAAACAAAAGTAAAATCCCAATCAAAAGCCAAGTCCCCATCAAAAGTCAAATACAAAAACCAAAAGAAAACAAAAACAAAAAAAATCAAATCTCTTAACTTGAAATCTCACACAAAACCAAATAAAAAAACCCTAAAAAAAAAATCAAAGTTGTCAAATAAGCAAGAATTGTTATCCAAAATAAAAACACTTGAGGATTGGATATCAAAAGTAAAAGGAACAGTAAACGATAAATCCCTAAAAAATCTTGAAGAAAAACTATCCTACCTCAAAAACAAAGTATCAAAAATAAAATAAAAAACCAAGATAACAGACAAACTCAAAGAATATAACAGCCAGCATAAATTAAATTTTATTCTAATTTTTCTTATAATTAAAAACCTCAAGCATAACTCTCACAAAGTATCTGTTGATATAGCAAAAAACAATTTGGCGTATAAATCGTCCTTTGTTATTTTCGCTCCAAAAGTCCGTCTGTTCTTACTAAAGATTTTAATATTAAAACCTTAAAAATCTAAGCATTCAAAACAAGTAAGGATTTCACAAAAATGAAAAATCTCTGCATAAATACCCATGCCTCTTGCGAATAGCCAAGGTTAAACCTTATGTGAATCCCTCTCTTCAAACTTTATGCCTCAAGACAAAAGTATGCGAATGAATGAGTATTTCACAAAACCAAATTAAACAATTTAAAAAAAATAATTTATAAATCTCTAGAAAGCAAAGTGTTGCGATGATTCGCTTTAGCTCTAACACATGCCTTTAACACGATCTCTTGAACCAACAGATTTAGTGCTTCCTCAAAATCTTTTGAGACTGAGAAATCTTTCACAAGCTTGTGTATATTGCTCTTAACAATATAGTACGATTTATCCACTTCCTCCATAAAAATCCCCTCCAATACACATCTGTTTATATCATTCTTTATAAATATTGCCCCTGCTAAAAAGAAAAAACAGATCCAATGCCTATCCCTTAAAAAAATGAACCTTTATGAAAGATTTCTTTTTAACTTTTTAATAAATACTCTTATAGAATAAATACCAAAATGCATTCAAATAAAGATTTGAAACTTATTTATACTAAAATCCTTATATTTCCACATATTTTAAAATATAAAAACATTAAAAAAAATTATCCCATTAATAAAATTCAATCTGATTCACACAAAATCCAAAAGTACTCCTCTCTTTAAGCTCCAAAAATAAAAAACCCTTCAAGCATATATGTTAAAAGATATCTTAACAAAATAATTCAAAATTAATCGTTTAGCAAATCCATTTTTTCCTGCTTTCTCTCTTATTACTTTATTCTCCATCACACATCTCAAAAGATAAAAGTATGTGAAATGATAAAATGATTTTAAATATCTCAAATACGATTAAGATATCTAACTAGTGGTTCATATGCAATCCTTGTCCAATTATCCACTTTCTCTCCTTTACAAATCATCTCTATATCAGATAAAGGTTTAAGTTCACCAACAACGCTTTCCCCATTCTTTGGCAACACAATCTCTTCATTAGTCAAAGCAACATAAAGCACTCCAAAATGAACCCTGCCCACATCATCAGAGTCATCATTAATATATCCAAGCACCTTAAAACTAAGCATTGATAAATCGCACTTAACCTCTTCTGAGATTTCCCTTTTAAGACTATAAGTTATTGGGTCTTCACACTCAGAATCAATCTTTTCAATATGCCCGCCAACCCCCACAGACCAATTGCCATACAATCTTGTTTCCCCATAAGCTTCCTTTGAAGATGCCCTTTGATATGCATAAACCTTCTTAAGCTTAGGATTAACAATAATACAATAAGCAATGGGTTGTTTTAAAGTATAATCGTGCTCTGCATCCCCTCGTCTATCAAAAAAATAATACTCCAACACTTTAGTTATAAAATCCTCTCTTTCGCCCTCTAAAAACCCTTGAAAAATTTTCTGCTTATTATCACCAAATAGTTTATCTGTTTTAACAACCATAATCCTTTGTTCATCCTTATTTTCTGCCATTTTTTCCTTATTCCTCCAAACAATCTTCAAAATCTTATAAATACTATAATCTCGAAATAGTATTACCAATTACAAGTAAAAAAACCTTAAAAAAATCAGTTTAAATTAATTTATAGTTTTTATCTCATATATTATAAAAAGTAGTAATATTATAAAAAGTACCATTAAAATCCCACTCAATCTTAAAGATGAAATATAAAACAAACTAGCCATAAATCCAAATACTGGAGAAAAAAATGTCAGATATAATCCTAGTTTATCCAAAAGCAAGTTTCATGGAAAAAGCCATGAACAAATTCTATTTGCCCTTGTCATTTATATCTTGCTCAGTATTTCTTTACAAAGAATACAAAATCAAAATAATTGACCAAAGACTATCAACTAATTGGAAAAAAGAGCTTTTAGAGGAGCTAAAATCCTCGCCTAAATGTGTTGGGCTTAGCACCTCAACAGGCGAACAAATTCTCAATGCCTTAAAGATATCACAACTTGTAAAAAAAAACTCAAAAGTCCCCATTATCTGGGGAGGCCCTCACCCAAGCATCCTCCCAAAACAAACCTTGGAAAATCAATACATTGATTACGTAATAGAAGGAGAAGGCGAAATATCTTTTTATGAATTTATAAAATTTCTTGATGGAAAATTAAGAATAGAAGAAGTTCATAACCTTTGGTATAAACAAGAAGGTAAAATAAAAAATAACCCTTGTGCAAAACTCTTGGACCTAAACACCATTCCAATGCTTCCATACCATCTAGTGGAGATGTCTAATTACACACTTTCTTATGGAAACAAAAAAATGCTTATACTAGAAGGGTCAAGAGGTTGTCCAAATAGATGCAAATTTTGTTTTGTTAATAAAAGCACATCCCAAAGAGTTTGGAGAAGTATATCCCCTGAAAATCTTGTAAATCGAATCATCCATCTAAAAAACAGATACAAAATAGATGGAGTAGAGCTTCAGGACTTAAGCTCTTTTGTAGATACAAATAGAATAAAAAAATTTGCGCAAATTTTAATAGAAAAAAATCTAAAACTATTCTGGAACACATGTGGAAGAATTGATGACTTACTAAAACTAGGATGCCAAGGGATAGATCTACTTGAAAAAAGTGGACTTAGAAGACTAAGTGTAGGCATTGAAAGTGGCTCTGAAGATATGATGAATATAATTGGAAAAAACCTCACATTACAACAAGTCTATAAAATATCAAAACTACTAAATAACCGAAAAATTGATCCATATTACTCATTCATAATAGGATTTCCCAACGAAACAAAACTACAAAGAGAGCAAACAAGAAAACTTATAATCTACTTACTAAACGAAAACAAAAAAGCAAAAGTTTCTCTCTTGCACTGCTTTAGACCACTTCCGGGAAACGAATTATTTGAAGAATGCAAAAAACTTGGTCTTAAAGAGCCAAAAACCCTTTACGAATGGAGTAAATTCCACACAAACCAAATTAATTATCCTTGGCTATCAAAAAGTGCAAAAGAAGAAATCACAAAACTTAACTTTCTATCAATGTTTTTAGATAAAAAATATCTTGAAATCGATAAAAAATCAGTGCGACTTTTTGCTTATCTATATGGCCCAATAGCAAGATTTAGATTTAAACATAAATTCTTAAATTTCCTATTAGCATTAAAATTAAAAGAGCTATACTTCCTGCTCTTCAAATAATTTATTCAAATAATCTTTCGTATCACACCTTTTTCTTTTCAATCACACCTAATGTATCATTCCTATAAATCTAAAACAAAATCTTAAAAATCCCTCTCTGGAATTTAAAACCAATCGCCAAAAAAACCAATCTCTTTAAAAAAAACAAAATGAGCCTGCGGAGATTTGAACTCCGGACCACTGGTTATCCTAGGCATATTGTTTTGAAACGCTGCCATATAAGACCAGCGCTCCAACCAGGCTAAGCTACAGGCTCAAAAAAAAGTGCGTCGGCCGGGATTCGGACCCGGATAGACGGCTTGGAAGGCCGTAATCATAGCCATTAGATCACCGACGCATATTAGCAAGTGATTTATATTAAATTTATAAATTTAACGATTAAGAAAAAAAAATCTGTAATTATTCTAATTATTTCTAAAAAAGGATTTTATAACCTAATTTTTATCTCATTTAATACATAGGAGGTTTTTAACATGGAAGAACTAAACGAATTCCCAGAAAAAAAGCTCAAAGAGCTTGCAAAAATGCCAATAGTTGAGAGTAAAATCTCAAAAAGTAAAGATGGAAAATATCTGATACATAAAACCGTAATAACAGATATTAAACCAACAAACTACTATGGCAAGGTTTTAGAGTCAGTAGAATAAAGCCAACATCTTTTTTTGTTTTTTTTAATCCATAACTAGCTTTATTGATTTTTTCTTTTTTTTCCTTTCTTTTTCTTTTTTTTATTCTATTTTCTATTCAATAAAAAAATCCACGCAAATCCCACTCTTGACCTAACTAACCTCGAATAAAATAATAAAAAACCTCAGCATAAATGTCTTAGGTATCTTTAGGATATTTGAAGTTAAACATTATGTGAGTCCTTCTTTTCTCAAGTTATTCTTTATTACATACCTCAAAAGACCAAAGTATGTGAATGAACTGGATTTCATGAAATCAACAACCTTACCCTAACAGGTGAGATATGTTGGTAATATAAAAGCATGTGCTACGTTCAGTGAGGTTGTTGATTACAAAAAACGTACCGAGTCCTTGTGTTGAAACACGAGGTATGCTTTTCTATTAATCAAAAAATCTTAACTACCTTAAAATATCTCTAGGCAGAACTAATCAAAATACAAAAAGAAAACTATTTCTGACTTATAGTACATACATATAATGGCTCTCCTTGTTCATCATATATGAGCTTATCCTCAGAATCCAGTATTAAAATGCAGAAATCCTGATTCGTTTTAAGTTTCTCTTTTAAAAGTGAACCATCATTTATCCTTGCCTCAATAATTGCAGAAACATTTAGTCTGTCATCTAAAACAAGTCCAACCTCTTTAGAGAAAAACCTACTAAAAAGCCTATCCCTTTGTTTATCAGGACCTTGGTTTAATATTACAGAAATCTCATAAAACAAAAATGCAAGTATAATCCCAACAATAAAAATCACCAAAAAATATGAATTAATCTTTTTATGTTCCTTCTCACTTGACTTAAAACTAGATTTATTATACTTAACATCATCAATAGAATCTCTCTTAACAAACCTATCCTTTCCATCTTTCCTATTCTTTGACATTTTAAAGACCTTCCAATCCGTTAGATTAAATAAATTAACTCACAAGTCCAATCAACACACCACAAATAACTCATCACTCATCTTAAGAGTTCTCAATTTAAATAATTTTCTAATTACGCTCTAATTTCTGAAAAATCCATTTCAATCTTCACACTAATTTCAATCTTTACCCTAGCATAATACTCTTTCTAAATCCTATAACCAAAATTTTTTTTCCATCCAAAACAATTTTCCAAAAGATTTATAAAGCAAACAACTTTTCCCCTAACTAATCCCGCTAGACTACTAGCCTTAAAAAAGATGGTAGGAGGGAGGAGGATTGATTTTTAATGATAGATCAAAAGAATATTAACAATGCGATTAAAGAACTAAGAGCTAATTCTACAAAAGTTAAAAGGAATTTTGATGAGTCTGTTGAGGTTATAGTTAACCTTAAAAGCATAAACATAAAAAATCCTGAAGAGAAACTTGATTACTTCTTTCAATTAAAGCACCCAGTAAAGAAGATGAAGGTATGTGCGCTAATAGGTCCAGAAATGACCGATGACGCAAAAAAAGTTTGTGATAGTGTAATTGTTTCAAACGAATTTGATTCATATAAACAAGACAGCAAAAAAATCAAAAAGCTTGCAAAAGAGCATGACTTCTTCATAGCTCAAGCAAACATCATGCCTCAGATTGCAGCAGTATTTGGTAAGATTCTTGGAACAAGGGGCAAGATGCCAAATCCAAAAGCAGGATGTATCGTTCCACCTAAAGCAAACCTTGATCAACTGATAATAAAGCTAAATCAAACAATAAGAGCTCAAACCAAAAACGACGCAACAATCCGAGCAATGGTAGGCAAAGTTAGCATGGATGATTCAACACTATCAGATAACATCTATTCAATAATTGATCAAACCATACATCATATCCCTAACGAACTTAACAATCTCAAATCAATAATGATTAAGACTACAATGGGTAAATCAATAAAAGTAATATAATCAAGGTGATTTAAATATGGCTCACGTTTCAGAAAAGAAAAAAGACATCGTATCAAAGATATCAGAAAAAATAGAGAAATCAAAGGTAGTTGGGATAGTTGACCTTGATAATCTTCCTGCTCCACAACTTCAACAAATGCGAAAGAATCTAAAAAATAGCGTTGAAATATTTGCCGCAAAAAAAAGGCTTATTAAAATAGCATTTGAAAAAGCAAAATCAAAAAAACCTGGAATTGAAGCCCTTGAAAGTAATCTTACTGGGATGAATGCCTTAATATTTACAAACGATAATCCTTTCAAACTTGCGAATACTCTAAGAAAAGGAAGGACTAGTGCTCCTGCAAAACCTGGCCAAGTTGCTCCCTCAGACATAACTGTTAAAGCTGGTGCAACCCCATTTGCCCCAGGGCCAATAATCGGAGAGCTTGGCTCATTTGGCATAAAAACTGGTGTAGAAGGTGGAAAAGTTGCCGTTAAGGAAGATAAAGTCGTTGCAAAAGAAGGAGAAGTAATCTCTGCAAAACTTGCAGGTCTTTTAACTCGGCTTGGCATAACCCCCATGGAAATAGGACTAACAATACTAGGAGCATACGAAGATGCAATAATATTTGACAAGAAATTACTAGGCGTTGATCCTCAGGTGTATATTGACAATCTATTGCTTGAGGCAAAAAAAGCACATGCCCTAGCTTTAGAAATAGGATACGCTAGTAAAGACACAATATCTGCCCTTTTATCAAAAGCACAAAAAGGTGCAGTATCCATATCATTGTCAGCTGGAATATTTGTGCCAGACTTGATTGAAATGTTGTTAGCAAAAGCAAGCGCATCAGCGCAAGTGCTAGCAGCAAAGGTTTAATAATCCTACAAGGAGGGAATAAAATGGAATATATATATGCAGCATTGCTTTTACATAAAGCAGGTAAAGAAATAACCGAAGACTCAATAAAAAAAGTAGTTGAAGCTTCAGGTGTTAAAGCAGATGATTCAAGAATAAAAGCAGTAGTGGGTGCCCTTGAGGGTGTAAACATTGAAGAAGCAATAAAAAATGCAATGACAATGGCGGCCCCAGTAGTAGCAAGTCCTGCTCATGTTGAAGGCAAAGCCGAAGACAAAAAAGAAGACAAAAAAGAAGAGAAAAAGTCTGAAGAAGAGGCAGCCGCAGGTCTTGGTGCCTTATTTGGATAAAACATCTAATTTGTCTTTAATTTTTATTTTTTAAATTTTTTCAAAATAGGTTTTAATTTATAGGCACAAAAGCCTTAAATACCAAAACATTGATTAAGACCACAGCTATAAAAAAATAGTTTGTAATAAAATACCGTATGTTAATTAAATTTAATATCGGAAAAAGGCCCAGATATTGAGGAAAAGATTTTAAAAAATATTTTTTCCCACAAAGAAAAGGCTTTCAAAGGGTTAATCCCTGATGACTCGACACAGTTGGGTTATAAATTGTTGGGGTAGTGATTATTTTGGCTGAAGAAATAACGGAAAATGATGCAATCAAACAAATTGGCGTACTTAGAAAAGAAATACTTGAATTGAGAACCAAGGTCTCAGAACTTGGTGAAATCAAAGAAAAAGAGTACACAAAAAAGACAGAAATTAGTTCTAAAATCAAATCCGCATTTCATAAGATAAAAGCTCTTAAAAAGGAAAGGGATTCTCTTTCAGATTCAATTTCTTCATTAAAACAAAAACGAAAAGAATTTAACGATAACGTAGGGGATTTAATAAAAGAAGCAAAAAAAGTAAATGACCAAAAGAAGGAAATCTCAAAAAAAATAGATATAAAAGAAAGTCCAAGCAAGTTAAAAGATGACATAGATAAAATTGAATTCAAATTACAAACTGAAGTAATGTCTTTTGAAAACGAAAAAAAGCTAAGAAAAATCTTAAAAGAAAAACAAAAGGTAATAAACGAAATAATTGGAACAAGTGATGTTTGGAAAGAATCATATGAAATATCAAAAAAAATCGATTCAGCAAAAGACGAATCTGATACAGTTCATGCACAAATCCAAAAGAAAGCAAGAGAAGTCCAAAAATGCCATGAAGAAATAATTATTTTAGCAAAAGAGATTGATGACCTTCGTAGCCAAGAGCAAGAGCAGTTTGAAATCTTCAAAAAAGCAAAAGAAGAATATACTATTCAAAATAATATCCTAAAAGAAAAACTAAAACAAACAAAAGACTATTCAAAAGAGCTCACCGAGGAAAAGAGAGAAAAAGATGCCAAATACAAAAAGGCAATAGAAAAAGAACTCACAAGAAAAACTAAAGAAGTTTCTGAAAAAATCAAAACCGGTAAAAAACTTACAACTGAAGACCTCTTAGTATTTCAAAGGACAGCTCAAAAAGATGAGCTTGACACAATAGAGCCCGATGAAACCAAAGAATCTGATGAAAAAACCTCTGAATAATTTCATTTAATATACTTATCATAATATATATATTTTCAATTTAACTTTTTTAATTTAACTGAAAACTATCTTCTCAATGCGTATATTTATTGAAAATCTCACAATGTGAGATTTGTTAGGGGTTTAATACCCCACACTTTAGTGTGAGATTTTCGATTTTAAAATTTATTCTCAATAAGTGAGTCTGTAAATACCCCCTACCTTTAGGTTTGGGATAGGACGAACAATCAAGAGGATAAATTTTATTAATTTTGTAAAGTATGTTTTTTTGTGAATAAAATATTATACTAAAGTTTTTCATTCAGCTAAAAATATGAAATATTTCTTCCAAAACTATTTTAAATAAATGAATTCTACCCTTTAACTCCTTTAGAATTTAACCAATTAGATAGTCTTTCTAATCAAAGCTCTAAAGGCAATTTTAACTATTACATTAAAGGTGTTAAACATGGAAAAGAACCCGCAAAACAAAAACTCAGATGACCAAGCTAAAAATAATATCTTTGAAAACGATCAAGAATATAGTGGCTTAGAATCTGTAATTGCAGATAACATACTATCAGTTATATCAGAAAAACTATCCCAAAATAAAAATCATCCCACTCAAAGTTCTCCATTCCTAAAATATATTCGCTCAAACAAAGATATAATGGGGCTCATCCTAAGACCAGGATACAAAGACTCAAGTGATTATTTCCATGCATTAAACAATTCTGAACTTGACCTTTCCGAAATTGAAAAATTCATATCCTCTGAACCTTTGGGTTTTATTGAAAATCTTATATCCTGTGATTTTGACATACTCTATAACTCACTTGAAACAATAGCGAGTATGGATGAAGATGACTTAAAAAAAGTATATTTCAACACAAAAGAAGCAAACACAAAAAAGTCGGGACAAATAATAAACTCAATCCTAAACAAATTGTTTGCAAATCTAAAAAGTGACTTCAACCATTCGATTCGCTACATATCAAATCATCTAACATTAGTAGGCACACAAAAAAATGGTTTCGAATCAAAAATAGAAAATGCAAATCTTGCAATCTCCAATCTTCAAGAAATAGTGCAATATGCAAAAAGAATACTTTCAGTCACAAATGAAATTGATGCTGATTACATAGATACGCTCACTTATCTAGAGCATGAACCAAACAAAATGAGAAAAGAGCTCTCTGGGACATTAATCAAAAAAGCAATGGATATATACGATTCAAATTTTGATTCGCGCTCAATAATCTTCCCTGATAAAGACACAATAAACTATATAAAAAGAGCCTCTGGTTTTTTATCATCATCAAAGAACTTTGAAAGATTTAAAAATGCAATACTTTCAGTAGGATACATGGACGATATAAGCAAGTTTAGAACATTCGAACTAAAATACGCAAAATCAATAATTGAAAAAAGCATAACATTAGCAAATGAGGCGATGGGTACAGATGACTACCATCAAAACACAAAAGAATTTCTAAATCTTGCAGAAAATCTTTATTCAAGATATATCTCTTCAATAAATAGTAGTAAATTTAGCCCAAGTGTTATAAAAATGTTAAAAATATTTTATGAAAAAACCTCTTTTAAATACCCTTCATTAAAAAGCATCCTGTCAAATAGCAGATAAATACTTTAGAAAATTAATATCTTAAAAAAAATAAATATTTTTTAATTAATAGAAAAGCATACCTCGTGTTTCAACACAAGCACTCGGTACGCTTTTTTGTAATCAACAACCTATTTGAATACAGCGCATGCTTTTATATTGCTAACATGCCTCGACCTTTAGGGCGAGATTGTTGATCAGTTGGGACATAGGAATCAATGCCCGACCTAATGATTTTAATATGCTTTCTTATGAGCCCAATCTCTTGCGGGTATAGATTTTTATACGCTAAAAAATTACAAAATATTCTTATTCCTTTACACCCCAAGTTTGACAGTTTGCTAATTATTTCATCGAGAATATTCAATTGACAGTTGCTCTAATTTCTTAAAAAAATCATCATTTTTTTATGTTATTGCCTCATTTTGGAGGCAAATTAGCTCATTTATGGGATCAAAATTAGAATAAATCACTCTTTTTTTCATTGATTTTATTTTTTCAAATGTAACTGTCAAATTAGATAAGCTAATTTTTATAAATTTTGTAGAAGTATTCTTTAATTCTGAATAATCATATCTAATTAATGATATGATTAATTGTGCTAAATAGCCAATAAGTAAAGCTCCATATATACTATTATCCGACCAGACTCTTAAAGGTTTTATATTTACTTCATTCTTTAATGAATGCATTATTTTTTCAATTGAATCTTTTTTTCTATATACTGTCAATGCTTCTTCAAGTGTCAAATCATCACTTGAAGTTAAGCAAAAAAATCCTTCCCTGCCATTAATTGATGCTTTTTTCACTATTTCTAATGCTTCGTATTCAGTTAATGAAGGTAGTTTTGTTTGAATAGAAAGTTTCATATCAATTAATGGGTTATTAATAAGATATTTTTTTGGTAATTTCCTTTTATTTTCAATAGAATTTTGAATCTCTTTAGCTTCTCTAAATTGCTTAGATGCCTTACGCATCTTAGATTCAAGTTGTTCAACTTGAAGATTTTTTGAGAAATAAAAATAATTTACTCTAGATGGGAATATTTGTTTAAATCCATAAATTCCTTTGTCCTCATCAATAGCCTCAATCTTTAAATTCCAAAAGTTCTTGATAAGAGTATCATCGCTAGTATTCAGTTTTTTTGCTGTTAAAAATTTCATTTTACCAGCAATAATACTGTTTAGACTTTCTTTGGAATTTGCACCTTTATCAAAAACTATTCTTGAAGCAGGTTTTAGCTTGTTTTTTATCTGATTGAATGTCTTTTGAAAATGTTTTTGGTCATTCAAATTTCCTTTCTGGATTGTTAGGCCAATAGGAATATTGATAGGATGTCTTAATTCAGAAATACCAAAGGTTATTTGTTTTTTATCGGGTCTGTGATCTCTACTATAGCCATATTCTCCAATGTTTGATTTTGTTCCCCACAAAATCAAACTGCTCCAATCAAGATTCACATCATTATGTTCAAAATCGTATAATGAGAATAAAACATCTTGCAAGTCTAAAATTATTTTTTCATAATTTTGACCAATTATTTCAACGCAACGAAACAAAGTTCGTTGTTCGAATTCTTTTAAATAAAACTCTTCTAAAACCTCAATACGATTTATCCAACCAGAACCTTTTGTTATGCTTAGATTCTCACTTAATTTGTAAGAGACTAGAGCTTCAATTAAATTTTTTAAAGGAATACCTTTTTGTTTTAAACTTGAGAAAATACTTCCAAATTGAAGTTTTTTGCTATATTTTTTAACTGCCAAAGCAGTTCCAATAGGAAAGCTTATATTCTCGTTCTTATTTATGGTGTTTGTTCTTAGTTTGGTTTGTTTTGTCATAAATTCAAACAAACTAAGAACACTTTAATATTTAACTGTCAAAGTTGGGTTACACTGCCAGCCCATATATTTTGTGCTCAAATCCAAATTCACACTTGAGTTTTTATACACACTTTTAATGGCATTCTTACACAATTTAATATGTGCTTGGCTATATTTCTTTTCATTTAAAAACCGATGAAATGCCCTTATTTTCTGTCGAGAAAGTTTCAAATTTAAGAAATGGGCCTGCCCGGACTCGAACCGGGGACCACTGCCGTGTGAAGGCAGCATCATAGCCACTAGACAACAAGCCCATAAACAAATGAAAAACCTTTGTATGAAAAACCTTTGTATCATATCTAATTCATAAAACAAACTAATATGAAACAAACACAGATATTAAGAATTAATTTTACAATTAAAAACCTTTCTAAAAAATCTTTTCTAAAAATTCTTTTTTACAAAACCAAAAAATTAATCACTACTGGTCATAAGTTACTCATAAGTAAATCCATCATCACTTATGTAAGCATTAAGACCAAAATATACGAAATGAAAAACCTCTGCATAAACATTCGAAGGTATCTTACAGATAGTCAAGGTTGATCGTTATCTGAATTCCTCTCTTAAAACTTTAGACCTCAATACCAAAACATGCAAAATGAGAAAAGGTTTCACTAAATCAAAGATTCGCCAAATCAAAAACATTATAAAGAAATAAGAAAGCATTATACTACAAACTCCTAAAAATAGAAAAATTCAAAATTAAAAAAAGGGAAAAACTAAAATCCCTTAGAAGAGTGGTCTTATGTTATCAGTACTATTTATGTTATTAGCCTGTATTTTTCTTTCATACATACTTTCAGAATTCTCAAAAAAAATAGGAGTGCCTAGCGTAGTTGGATATATACTTGCAGGAATAATACTTGGAATTTCTCCAATCAAAACATTCGTATTCAATCATAGTGGTCTGGATATACTTTATGCCCTTGCAACCCTTGGAATGATCTTTTTATTCTATTACATTGGGATAAAAACAACCATCGTATCAATTAAAAAAAACATAAAACAATCATTTTTGATATCACTTTTCAATACCTCAATCCCACTAGTATTGGGCTTTATTGTAATGACATTATTTCTAGGATATAAAGCCAAAGTAGGAATAATCGTCGGGCTTTGCCTGTCCATGGGCTCTCAATCAATCTCTGTAAACGTCTTAGAAGAATTAAAATTAATCAAAACAAAAATAGGTTCTCTTCTAATAACCACTGGTGCAATCGACGATATCATCGAATTAGTTCTTGCAACAATCTTTCTAACATACATCGACTCTTATGCATCACAAACTGGTCTAATTGATTTAGTCTTTCAAATAGCACTATTCACCTTAATAGTATATCTATTCAAAATAGTTATAATACCCTATATCCTAGAACAACCTGACAATAAAAAATCAAAAGTATCTCGTTTCACCTCCGCAATAATAATCATGCTTCTAATGGCAGTTTTAGCAGAAAATTTTGCAATAGGAGCAGTCATCGGTGTACTCATTGCAGGAATCTTAGTAGGCAACACAATAAGAAATGATAAAAAAATCCCGGTCTCAGAAAAAGAAGACATTGCAAAATCAATGCATACCATTGCATTTGGTCTTTTCATCCCATTATTCTTCATCTGGGTAGGTTTAAACATCCAATTAGAAGCCATAACAGGCAACCCTTTACTTGCAATAATATTAACCCTCATTGCAACAATTGGCACAGTTGGTGGTACAATGATTGCAGTACTTTTAAATAAAGAAACCCTAAAACAAGGCTGGCTTTTAGGGTGGGGCTTAAACGCAAAAGGAGATATAGAGCTTGTAATAGCAAGCATCGCTTTAAGTCTTGGTGTAATAAATCATGCAATCTTTTCTGCAATCACAATAACAGCACTAATAACAACAATAATCTCTCCTATAATGTTTAAACATGCCCTTAAATCTTCAAAATACAAATCCAAAATCTTGACATCTCAAAAAAACAAACAACTCCCAATAAAAATCTAAAAATACAATAATCCATAACCTCACTTTATCTTACATTTTTGCACTTATTTGAAAATGATTAAAACCATCCAAAAATTTATAACTCAAAAATTCTCTTCTAAAAAACACAAATTTAATTGATTTACTCGACCGAAAGGTTTATAAACAGTTTGGATTTCCCTTTAACAAATGTTTCCTCGCCTAGCTCAACGGTTAGAGCGTTCGGCTGTAGATCCTGCTATGACTTTTCCTAAAATGGATAGAATGATTTAGTGGGCAGCACTTGCCTTTGAGCGGATACCGAAAGGTTCCTGGTTCAAATCCGGGGGCGGGGAATTCATTTGCCCTGGTAGTGTAGCGGCCCATCATGAAGCCCTGTCGAGGCTTCGACCCGGGTTCGAGTCCCGGCCAGGGCGTTTAGGGCTGGTAGCTCAGCTTGGGAGAGCACTAGGCTTTTAACCTAGGGGTCGCGGGTTCAAATCCCGTCCAGCTCAATCCCAATGCGAGTTGCGGGGTGTAATAAGTTGGATAAAAACGAATTTGAAGTAACAAAACATGTTCTGTATTCTAAGCATAAACTATTAAGCGAAAAGGAAACAGAGGAAATATTGAAGCGATTTGGGATAACCAAAAAGGAACTCCCGTCTATTAGGGCGAGTGATCCGGGAATATCTACACTTAAAGCAAAAGTGGGAAACGTTATCGAAATCGTAAGAAAAAGCCCTACTGCCGGTGAGCAAAAATACTACAGGGTGGTAATCGATGGATGAAAAAAACAAAACTCTTCTAAAATCTTTTTTTGAACATTCAACCTTTGTTCAATCAGATATAGCGTCATATAACAACTTCATTGAAAGGGAGCTTGTTTCTATTGCAAAAGAAAACAATCCAATAGAACCTACAATAATTCCTCCAAACATTGAAGAGTACAAAATCATGATTGATAACATAAAAATTGGAAAGCCAACAATTATTGAAGCAGATGGCTCTGAAAGGATGATTTATCCCCAAGAAGCAAGAATAAGAAAACTCACCTATGGTTCTCCCTTATATCTTTCTGTAAGTGCTTACATAAACGGCAAACAATCCGAAACATTCGAAAGTCAAATAGGAACAATGCCAATCCTTCTAAAATCAAAATACTGTCTTTTAAACAATCTTTCAAGAGACGAACTAATAGAAAAAGGAGAAGACCCAGATGACCCTGGAGGATACTTCATAATAAATGGCACCGAAAGGCTTTTAGTGAAAGTAGAAGATTTGGCATCAGACTACTTCATGGTTCAAGAGAACTCCACAGGTCCAAGTAAAATATCCGGAAGAGTTTTCTCAGAATATCGCGCGCTAAAAATTCCTCATCAAGTGGAAAAATTAAACGATGGAATCATATATTTTAGCTTTACAAGGCTCAAAAGAATACCCTTTACATTGCTATTAAAAGCCTTGGGAATGATAAATGACCAAGAGATTGTAAAAGCCATAGATTTCCCTGAAGGCTTTAATGAAATAGTGACAAACATATATGAAAACAGTGGAATAAAAACAAGGGAGGATGCTTTAGACAAACTTGCAAAGTATATGGGTATCACACAATCAAGAGAGATTAGGATTGAAAGGGCAGAAATCACCCTAGATAATTTCTTTTTACCTCATCTTGGAACCGGCGAAAAGACAAGAATGATAAAGGCTGTCAATACCTGTAAATACATCAAAAAGTTTCTAATGGTTGCAAAAGGAAAGTTACCCTTTGACGATATAGACCATTACAAAAACAAAAGACTCAAACTTTCAGGAGACCTTCTCTCAGATCTAATGAGAGTAAATCTTAAGATCTTAGTAAACGATATGCTTTACAACTTTCAAAGGATAGTAAAAAGAGGAAAGCTTCCTTCTGTGAATGTAGTAATCAGAGAAAAGCTATTAACCTCCAGAATCAACAGCTCAATGGCAACGGGAAACTGGGTAGGTGGAAGAAAAGGTATAAGCCAAAGAATACAAAGATGGAACTACTTTGAATTCCTAAGCCATCTTCAAAGGGTTGTAAGTCCTCTTTCAGCGACTCAAGAAAATTTTCAGGCAAGAGAGCTTCACAATACTCACCTGGGAAGACTTTGTCCTGTAGAAACTCCTGAGGGAACAAACATTGGGCTTAAAAAGAATCTTGCATTATTCTCCAAAATTTCAATAGGCTTTAACGAAAAGCAAACTTTAGAAAAGCTCCAAGAAGCAGGGCTTAAGACCATGTGGTGATATGATATGACTGATGTTTATCTCAACGGAAATGTAGTTGGAAGTGTAGATGAGCCTTATAAATTTGTGGCAAAAATTAGGGAACAAAGAAGAAAAGGCAAGATCTCTGAGGAAGTAAATATTGCATTTGACCCAACCCTTGGATGTGTTTTTGTTGAATGCTCTCAAGGTAGAGCAAGACGACCATTAGTTGTAGTTAAAGAGGGAAAATCACTAGTAACAAAAGAGGTTGTGGAAAAGCTAAAAAAAGGGGATACTAAGTGGGAGGATTTAATAAAAAACGGACTTGTAGAATACCTTGATCCACTTGAAGAAGAGGATGCATTTGTCTCATTTTACGAGGAAGAATTAACCCCTGAACATACCCATCTTGAATTGGTTCCATTTTCTATGCTTGGGCTTTGTGCATCATTAGTTCCATTTTGCAATTATTCTCCTGGTGCAAGAATTTCAATGGGAGCCAAAAACCAAAAACAGGCAATAGGAGTCTATATTGCAAACTATCCAATCCGAAGTGATATGGACGTAAATACCCTAAACTATCCTCAAATACCTATTGTAAAAACAGCAATGGCTGATGTCTCAAAGATAGAAGCTCATCCTTTAGGACAAAACTTTATTGTTGCAATATCAAACTACGAAGGATACAATATGGATGACGCTGTTGTGTTAAACAGAGGTTCAATTGATAGAGGTCTTGCGAGATCAACTTACTATAGACCTGCAGTAGCTGAAGAAATGAGATACCCTGGAGGACTTTTTGATAAGGTTGAAGTTCCCGATAAGGATGTCAAAGGATACAAATCAGAAACAGATTACCGATTCCTAGAAGAAGATGGAATTGTTTTTCCTGAAGCTAAAGTCTCAGAAGAAGACGTTGTTATAGGAAGAACCAGTCCACCAAGATTCTTAGCAAGTACCGATCAATACAATCTCATAAGTGAAGGTAGAAGAGAATCCTCAGTTCAATTAAAACATGGTGAACAAGGAATTATTGATACCATTTTTATAACCGAAGGAGAAGAAGGTCATAAGCTAGTAGAAGTAAAACTAAGGTCTCCAATGATTCCTGAAATAGGGGATAAATTTGTATCAAGACACGGCCAAAAGGGCGTAGTAGGATTAATCGTGAATCCAGAGAATATGCCTTTTAGTGAATGTGGGATTGTTCCAGACCTAATCTTTTCTCCACACAGTATTCCCTCTAGAATGACATTCTCGCACATGATTGATTTACTCAGTGGAAAGGTAGGTGCACTATCTGCAAGACAAATAGATGGTACACCATTTTCATCTGAAAATATTGAAGACATAAGAAAAGAGCTAACAAAAAACGGCTTTAGGGACAATGGTGTAGAGACATTTTTTAATCCTTTAACAGGAGAACAAAAAGAGATGCGCATATTTGTTGGAAATATGTATTACTTAAGACTAAAGCATCTTGTTGCAAACAAAATCCATGCCAGAGCAAGAGGTCCAGTTCAGCTTCTTACAAGACAACCCACAGAAGGAAGAGCAAAAGAAGGAGGACTAAGGCTTGGAGAGATGGAAAAAGACACATTCGTAGCTCATGGTGCATCAATGGTATTAAAAGAGAGATTTAATGCTGACTCAGTAAGGGTTCCAGTTTGCGAAAAGTGTGGCATGTTTGCATATTATGATAGGTACAAAAATCGCCACGTATGCTCCATTTGTGGAGATAATATTGATGTCTCATATGTAGAAATAAGCTATGCATTCAAACTCTTCACAGATGAGTTAAGAGCAATGTGCCTAAACACAAAATACGGACTCAAAACAAGATATTAACTATCCAAAAGCTCATTTTTTATTTTAATTTAGAATTTAATTTAGAATAATATTATTTTTGTTTTTTGTTTTTAGAGTTTTTAGATTTACAAACGAAAAGCGCTTTACTTAAGCGATAAAAAATTTCAAATAAATTTCAAATAAATTTCAAATAATATTCATAAAAAAAGGTTTTTTTAAAAATATTGTTTTGGTGATTAAAAAATGGATGAGGAGAACATCACGCTTCATAAGCTGATAAGTGCAATCGGATTTGATATGTTAAGCCCTACTGTGATTCAGCAGATGTCAGCTGTCAAGGTAGTCACAGCAGAACTTTACGACAAAGAAGGCTTTCCTGTAGACGGTGGATTAATGGATACAAGAATGGGTGTAATAGACCCTTCTTTAAGATGTAAAACCTGTGGTGGAAGACTAAAAGAATGTTTTGGTCACTTTGGCTACATTGCTCTTGCAAGACCAGTAGTCCATGTCATCTTTGCACCTATGATATATGATATACTCAGGTGCACATGTAAATCCTGTGGAAAGCTATTAATCCCTGATGATAAAAAGAAATTACTCCTTTCAGAAATTAAAGACTTAGAAGAAGAATCCACAAAACGAGCAAGACTCTCATTAATTGCAGAGATAGTTTCTAAGATGAAAAATTCCAAGAAATGTCCACATTGCAAATCTAATCAGGGAAAAATCACAATTGAAAAACCAACAACATTCTTAGAAGATGAAAAAAGACTAACTCCAATTGAAGTAAGGACAAGACTTGAAAAGATAAATGATGAAGACCTAAAGATTTTTGGAATGAATCCAAAGAGCGCAAGACCTGAATGGATGGTTCTAACAGTATTCCCCGTTGCACCAGTAAGTATAAGACCTTCTATTACACTTCAGAGTGGAGAGAGAAGTGAAGATGACCTAACACATAAACTAGGAGATATTGTAAGAATAAATCAAAGGCTTTTTGAAAATATAAACGCGGGTGCTCCTGAAATAATCATTGAAGATTTATGGGACCTTTTACAATATCACATCTCAACTTACTTTGACAACTCCCTCACTCAGATTCCTCCTGCAAGACATAGAAGTGGACAGCCATTAACAACCATCTCTGAGAGAATAGAATCTAAAGAGGGCAGAATCAGGCATAACCTTGCTGGAAAGAGGACCAATTTCTCTTCAAGAACTGTAATCAGTCCTGATCCTATGCTCAAATTAAATGAGGTAGGGGTTCCAAAAATAATAGCAATGAAACTAACTGTTCCTGAAAAAGTAACAGATTGGAATAAAGACTATCTAAAAGCATTCGTAGATAAAGGACCAAAAGAATATCCAGGTGCAAATTATGTTATAAGGCCTGATGGTCGAAAGAAAAAAATAACTGATGAAACAAGAGAACAACTACTAGAGGAGCTTCAACCTGGATATGTAGTAGAAAGGCATCTAATTGATGGGGACATAGCTCTTTTTAACAGGCAACCTTCTCTTCACAGAATGAGTATGATGGCCCATAAAGTAAGGGTTTTACCTTACAGAACCTTTAGAGTTAATCCTGTAGTCTGTCATCCATACAATGCTGATTTTGATGGGGACGAAATGAATCTTCACATCCCTCAAACTGAAGAAGCAAGAGCTGAAGCAGAGATACTAATGCAGGTACAAAAACAGATGATTTCCCCAAGGTATGGTCTATCAGTTATAGGAATACTTCAAGACGGAATCACAGGAAATTACCTTCTAACAAAGTTCGGTAAGTTTTCAAAACGAGAAGCTGTAGCGCTTTTAGGCAGTGCAGGGCTTTTAGATTTTGTAGAAAGCATTGGCTCAAAAGAAGAGTACACTGGAAAAGAAATATTTAGTCTAATTATTCCAAAAGACTTCCAATTTGAAGGAAAATGCAAAGACAAAGAAGAGCCAAAAGTAATAATCAAAAACGGAAAACTAACTTCAGGAGTTATGGATAAAAGCAGTCTTGGAGATGAATCAGGCCTTTTGCTTAGAGAAATAAACAAAAAATATGGCTGTGAATATGCAATAGAATTTTTATCAAACACCCTAAGATTGGGATTAGCCTCATTAGCAAAACATGGCTTTTCAGCTTATGTAAGTGATGCAGACCTTCCTAAAACAGCGGTAAGAGAAATCAAGCAAGAAATTGATAGAGCCTACCAAGACGTTGAGCTCTTAGTTGAGCAATATAACAACGCTACATTGGACCTATTACCAGGAAGAACCCTTGAAGATACGTTAGAAAGAAGGATACTTGAACGGCTAAATTCAGTAAGAAATCTTATGGGAAGCATTGTAGATAAGAATTCAATTAAAGACACACCAAGCCTAATCATGGCAAGAAGCGGTGCAAGAGGAAACATGCTTAACCTTACTCAAATAACTGCCTGCGTAGGTCAACAAGCTTTAAGAGGCAAACGGATCCAAGGCGGTTTTAGGGGAAGAACACTATCTTGCTTTAAACCAGGCGACTTAAGCCCGTCAGCGCATGGTTTTATACAAGAAGGATTTAAGGAAGGAATGAAACCACATGAATTCTTTTTTGCTGCAATGACAGGGAGGGACTCTTTAATGGACACAGCCCTAAGAACCCCTAAATCAGGATACTTATACAGAAGGCTTTCAAACGCTCTTCAGGACATAAAATCATTTGATGACGGTTCAGTAAGAGACGCTTCAGGAAGAGTAGTACAATTCAAATACGGTGAGGATGGAGTAGATGTCTCACGTTCAGAAGGCGGAACCATTAATGTAGATAAGATAATCAAAGAGGTTATGTAAAAATGGCAGATTCAATATATAACGAATACCAAAAGTTACTGCCAGCATCTATACTTGCTGAAGTAGAAACTAAAATCCCTAAAGGAACATCAAAATCAAAGGTAAAAGAAGTGCTAGACAAGGTTTTAGAAGAATACAAAACAGCTTTGGTAGATAGTGGAGAATCAGTAGGCGTTGTTGCAGCAGAATCCATTGGAGAGCCAGGCACTCAGATGACCTTAAATACGTTTCACTTCGCTGGTGTATCAGAGATGAATGTCACAGTGGGTCTTCCTAGAATAATTGAAATCTTTGATGGTCGAAAAAATATCAAGACGCCAATAATGAACATTTATCTAGATAAAGCCCATGCAAACTGCTCAAAAGAAGAAATCAAAAAAATAGCAATGAGCATCCGTTCAGTATCATTAGGCGAAATCACAAAAGAGTTTTTAATCAACATAAGTGATTACACAATCACGATAAAACTTGACAAAGAGAAACTATCAGAAATAGGTCTTGACACAAAAGAGCTAATGACAATCCTTAAGAAAAAAACCAAGTCTGCAAGCTTCAAAAAAGAAAGTGAAGATTCAATAATAGCTACAGTAGAAATCTCAAAAGATAAAACTCCAAATGAGGTATTTAAGGTAAGAGAAAAGTTAGTGGATCTAACCATTGGTGGAATAAATGGTATCACTCAGGTTCTTCCAACAAAAAAAATAAACGAGGAGACTGGAGAAGAGGAATTTGTGATCATCACCGCAGGAAGTAAATTAAAAGATGTTTTAAAGCTTCCATTTGTTGACAAAACAAGGACTACAACTAATGATATCTATGAAATAGAATCATCACTTGGTATTGAAGCTGCAAGATCTGCAATAATCCACGAGGTTTCAGCTGTAATCGAAGAGCAAGGACTTAATATTGATCTAAGACACATAATGCTTGTTGCTGATACCATGTGTTTAAATGGAAAAATCGAAGGAATAACAAGATTTGGAATCACAAGTAGCAAATCAAGTGTTCTTGCAAGAGCTTCCTTTGAAACCCCAATAAAACATCTTGCAAACGCATGCATGAGTGGAGAAAAAGACACAGTACTCTCAGTAATAGAAAATGTAATGTTAAATCAGCCCATACAAATTGGAACTGGGCTTACAAAACTTCATTATGTTGGCATAGAAAAAAAAGAAAAACCAAAAAAACAATAAATGAAAAACCTAGTTATAAATGCCGAGGCATCTCGCAAATAGTCGAGGTTTTTCGTCCATGAAATCAAAATACTAATATTGCAAAAGATAACAATAAAACAAACTGATATAATACAAAGAAACAAGACTTAAATACAAAACAAAAGAAAATATATCTAACACTTTAAAATACTAAAAAACTGATTAAAAATTTACAAACAAGGTGAAAAAGAAAATGGATGATTTAAACTTTATAAGAAAGAATCTGAAATCAGAAAACCTGCTTTTTGGGGAAGAGCAGTGCTTAAGGGCAATCAAGGCTTCAAAAGCAAAAAAAGTGTTCCTATCATCAAATGCAAAAGAATCTTTAGTAAAAGACCTTGAAAGATACTCTGCTTTAAAAGGAATAGAAATAGTAAGGCTTTCAATCGATAATATAGAACTTGGTTCAGTATGTAAAAAGCTCTATCCAATTGGTGTAATTACATTAATTGAATAAATTCAAGCTATATATTTTTAATTTGATATTTTAAAAGTGAAGCAAATTGGTAAAAGGCGCAAAATACGATAACACTTTAATGGGGTACATGAGAATATTTGAAAATATTACTCATACCACCTTAACAGATTGTTTTGAAGATCAAAAAGGGACTCTTAATTTCTTTGTTGAACAAAACGATATAGGAAAGGCAATAGGAAAAAAAGCAGTAAATATAAGACTACTTGAAAACAAACTTAACAAAAAGATAAAAGTTAGTGCATATAATCCTGATTTGAAAAGCTTTTTAAACAACCTTTTATTTCCCATAGTTGTTGACTCAATTGAATATGACCCTGAAAGCAAAATTGTTCAGATTCAAGACCCTGATTTCAACAAAAAAAGCATGATTATCGGAAGGAATGCCTCAAATTTAAGAAATTATGAGTACATCACACGCAGGTTTTTTCCGGACTTAAAAGAAATAAAAGTTAAATGAAAAAAGGATTTTAGAAAAACAAAAGCAAAAACCTTTGTATAAATCAAAAACACCAGACAGCATAAAACAACAAAAAAAGAAAAACACCAAACAGTAAATAAAATATATTCAACTGTGCGAAAAAAACAGATAAAAAACAGATAAAAAACAGATAAAAAACAGATAAAAAAGAAATAAAAAACCATCAAAATGAAAAACCTCGGGATAAATCTCGAGGTATCTTTAGGATAGTCGAGGTTAATCCTTGCATGAATCCGTCTATTCTAACTTTGGCTTGAAAAACCAAAGTATGCGAAGTGATGCTGGATTTCATGAAATCAACAATCAAGTTCAAAGGAGGTTATTTATAATGGCAAAAAAACCATCAGGGCTTTTCACTGCGAAAAAACTTATATCCAGAAGAAACGAATCTAAGTGGAAAGACAAAGCATATGTTAGAAAGACACTAGACCTTAAAAAGAAATCAGACCCACTAAAAGGTGCCTCTCAAGCCAAAGGTTTGGTATTAGAAAAAATACAACTTGAAGCAAAACAGCCAAACTCTGCAATGAGAAAATGCGCTAAAGTCCAGCTAACCAAAAATGGTAAGCAGGTTACAGCGTTTCTTCCAGGAGATGGCGCAATGAAGTTTGTAGATGAACACGATGAGGTAATAGTAGAATGCATTGGTGGCAGGATGGGCAGGTCAAAAGGCGACATTCCTGGTGTTAGATGGCAGGTTATAAAAGTAAATGACCAGTCACTAAAAGCCCTGTTATCTGGAAAAGTTCAAAAGGCAAGAAAGTAAAAATTATTTTTCTTTTCAAATTTTATTTTTATTATTACTATTATTATAATTATTGTTCATTATTCTTATTATCAATTATTGGTTATCATAATTAATACGCCTTTTATTATCGTTTCGCATTAATACTATTTTGTTACTTATTTTTATCATATTTTCATTAATAGAAAAGCATACCTCGTGTTTCAACAAGAGAACTCGGTACACTTTTTTGTAATCAACAACCTCGCTGAAAGTAGCGCATGCTTTTATATTACCAACATACCTCGCCCTTTAGGGTGAGGTTGTTGATTTTACTTTTAATAACAAAAAAATAAAAGCCCTTTTGCACATAAGAACACAATGCATTCATCTCTAAATATATCTACTTTTTCAATCTAAAACCTCAAAAAGTGCTTCTCTTAAATAAAAAGCTCAGCGTAAATCCTGAAATTTTTAATTGTTATATTACTTATGATTCATTTCTCCTAAGATTCTATCTTCACTTTTTATCTTCACTTCTTAATAACTAAGAAAAATATATAAACAACACCTGCTAAAAGCCACAATATGGATCCTATAATGTACCTTACCACAATAGCAGTGCTTCTGTTAATTGGCATAATCATAACAATGATTTGTGATAAACTAAAGATTCCAAATATTCCTTTTCTGTTATTATGTGGACTTCTATTAAGCCATCTTTCAAATCCTTTGGATCCTAGTATGCCACTTGTAACCTTTGGTCCTGAATTTCTATCAATAATAGGCTTTTTAGCTCTTGCAATAATAGTATTTGATTCAACATCCCATTTCAAGCTAAAAGAAGTAGACTCATTCTCAAGTAAGGTGTTAAAATTATCAATTGTGTTTACATCCCTTACAATGATAATACTTCCATTGTTCTCAAGACTATTTTTTCCAGAACTTGGATGGCTTGCAGTATTGCTCTTCTCAGCATCAATGTGTGGTACTTGCCCAAGTGTGATTCTACCAATGTTTGGGAAGTCTGCCAACAAAATAATCAAGAGTCTTGAGATAGAATCAATAATAAATACCCCTATTACAGTAATCCTTCCATTACTGATACTTGAATTTAAAGAATCTCCTTTATTTAGTGCTGATATGATTGCTCTATTTGGAAAAACAATATTTTTAAAAATCATAATAGGTCTTGGCACAGGACTATTTTTAGGTATAATCCTTCTCAAACTCATAAAAAAAAATTATGCCAAATCAATGGGTTCAGTAATCCTTTTGGCTATTGCAATATTCTCATACGTCTTATCTGAAGCACTAGGTGGCAATGGAATTCTTGCTGTGACAACACTAGGGCTAATATTTGGAAATGGCTTTCTAAAAGATAAAGATGCAATATATAAAACATCTTCCACGTTTTCGATATCTCTTGAAATTTTAGTATTTGTATTGATTGGTTTTTTAATAAAACTTGATACTGATTATCTATTTTGGATAAGGGCAATTCTTTTATTTATGATATATCTAGTAATAAGATATTTAGCTGTTCACATAACCTATTTCAAAGGAAACGAGACTACAAAAGAGAAGATATTTATGGCTCTTACTGCGCCAAAAGGCATACCTGCTGCTGTTGTTGCCTTTGCTCTTGCTAGTGTTGCAATACCAAACATCTCATTAGTTTTAGACCTTATGATTGCCTTTATAATGATAAGTATAATAGTCGCAGCAATATCTACTAAATTATCCGCTTTTTTCCTAGCTCCAGAAAAGATTCCAGAGAAATCAGCTGAGAAAATCGCCAAAATGACGGTAAATAAAATAGAAGAAAAAATTATAGAAAAAGCATCAGATAAAGCAGCTAACCAAGTAATTTAAACATCATCACAATGACCACCCTGCACAATACCCGACAATCACAATGACCACCCTGCACAATACGCGACAATCACAATGACCACCCTGCACAATAACCACCCAAAACAATATCCACCCATCACAATGACCAACCAGCAAAATAACCGACCATCACAATGACCAACCAGCACAATACTCGACAATCACAATGACCAACCATCACAATAACCACCCTGCACAATACCCGACAATCACAATAATCACCCCGCACAATACCTGACAATCACAATAATCACCCCGCACAATACCTGACAATCACAATAACCACCCCGCACAATATCCAACCAGCACAATGACCAACCAGCAAAATAACCGACCATCACAATGACCAACCATCACAATAATCGACCATTACAATATCCAACCATAACAATATCCAACCATAACAATACCCGACAATCACAATAAACATTTTAAAAAAACTCTCTTTAAAATAATATTCTCTTAAACAAAACATTTTCAATATACTCTCTTAAATTCTTTTTTTAGAAATCCTTAAAAAATTCTTAAAATTCTCTTAAAATCACTCTTTTTCAACATACCTTTTTTCCTAATTTAAAAAAATAAAAAATCTTTCAAGTATACATATGTTAAGGATAAAAAGAAAGCATTTGAAGTTTATTTTTCTCTAACTCTCTTGTTATTAGTCCTTCCTTTAATTCGACCCTTATCAATTAGACGTTAAAGACCAAAGTACGCGAATGAATGAGGATTTCACAAAAATGAAAAATCTCAGCATAACTCCTTGAAGCCATCTCAAAGATAGTCAAAGTTAATCCTTGAGTGAATCCCTCTCTTCAAACGTTATGCTTCAAAAAGAAACCTCAAGACCAAATTATACGAATGAATAAGGATTTCACGAAATCAAAAGTTATTTAAACGCCTTATTATTTAATACAAAACAACAATGATTGAAAAAGAAAATGTGTTAATGATACTAAAAGAATCAAAAAAAGCCATCTTAAGAAAAGACTATGATAATCTAAAGCTTTTGTCGAATAGAACAATGCATTCTGCATCAGTATTTCAAGACGATGATTCCCTCTCTTTAGCAGTAATGGTTTACTCTTTATCAAAAATATTTATCCGAAGGGATTTCAATAACCAAAGGGTTGTTTTAATAATAGATAAAATGATACTTTCTCTAAATTCCGATGACATCCAAGGCTTTAGAAAAAAGGTTGCAAGTATGTTTAAACTAATAAGTTATTTAGACAAAAAATTCGATATATACGTCGAAGATGTAATTTTTCAGGCAAAAGTCAAAAAAGGCATAAAAATATATGACCATGGAATATCACTTGGCCAGGTAGCATCAATACTGGATGTAAGTCTTTGGGACCTGTTAAATTATGCTGGTAACACAAAAAACAAATATGATAATCTAACAGGTAAAACTGCTTTAGAAAGAATAAAAATCGCTGAGGAAATATTCAAATGAAATACATTAGTTGCGATGCTGGACCTATTATATCATTGTCCATGAACAATCTATTGTGGGTATTAAAAGAACTTAAAAAAAAAGATGTTTCATTTTGCATAGGCTCAGTTGTTAAAAGCGAGATGTTTGATAAACCAATTAATATCAGGAGATTTAAGCTTAAAGCTATTCAGGTATTAGACCTTATATCTGAAGGTGTAATTTCATTGATTGATATCGATACTAAAATAAGAGATGAATTAATGACTCTTTCAAATAATATCTTTTATGCATACAAAAGACCAATTCCAATAGTTCATAATGGTGAAATAGAAACACTAGCAATGTATATTGAGAAATCTCACAATGCCCTGCTTTTAGATGAGAGAACAATGAGGCTATTAATAGAATCCCCCCTAAATCTAAAAACAATACTTGCATCAAAGCTTCATACAAAAATCAAGATTAATTATGATGCTTTGGATAAATTCCAAAACATAGTAAAAACTGTTAAAATAATACGCTCTTCAGAGCTTTTAATCAGTGCATATTCAATGGGAATGTTTAATTGCTATTTAGAAGAAAATCAAGAAAAAACCCTTCCAAATATCAAAGAACAACTCCTTGATGGGCTCTTATGGGGGGTTAAACTTTCAGGATGCTCAATATCAGAAGATGAGATCCACTCTCTCAAAAAGCATGCCCTTGCTAAATGACTTTCCTAGTATGCAGAATTCCTATCCAGATCTTAAGTGGAAATCTTTTTATACTTCCTTAAAAAAGCCTCTTATTCTCTGTGTTTTTATATAAAACCTTCACTTGACAATAAAAAGCGAGGAAAAACACAATGGTGTTATAAAAATCCTTTTTGTATTGCAAGAATATACAAAAATATAAATACAACTTGTTTAACAAAGGATTATAACTACTCTAGAGAAGCAAAAAACAAAGTAGTAAATAAAAGAACTTAATTATGGTGGTATCATGAAATGGTATGAAGAGATGGGGCTTGAAGAAAACCCATTAGGTGTGGATACGGTTGGAACAATATACGAACTTGTTGATAGGGAAAGAGAATGCAAAGAACTCTTGTATATGGTCCTTTCAAGCAACATGATGGTTATTGAAGGTAAGCCTGGATTTGGAAAAACTATGCTTTTAATGTATGCTGTTGATAATTTTAAAGGCAAAGGCAAAGTTATATACGTTGATGCAAGAAAATTAAATAAAAAACTTGATATAGAAAAACTAATGATAAAACGATATGGTTTTGTCAAGGGTAAACTTTTAGGAAAGCTTCCAAAAAACATGATACTTCTTTTAGACAATGCCGAGAGCATCTCAAAAAGAAACTGCGAAAAAATAAGATATTACTTTGACCAAAACTATCTAAAATCTGTAATTTTTACAACTGATGATTACGAATCCTTAAACATCAGTGAAGCGCTAAGAAATAGAATTGGAAGAAGAGTACTCAAATTAGAAGCGTTACCTGATGAGCTTTTTAGTGATATGGTAACAGAAAGGATACACTCTGCAGATATTCTAAACAAGGATTCTATAATCTACTCCTATCACAAAGCATCAAGAAATATAAAAAAAGCCCTACTTTTCTTAGACATGGCTTGTGACATTGCAAAAGAAGCTGGCAAATCAACAGTCGAAACTAAAGATATCGATTTAGCGATCTCAAAGCTAGGTGGCTTTAAAGAAGAAGAATTAGAAGAAGACTTCTTATGTCCTGATTGCGGTACTAAGCTCAAGAAAATAGGCGAATATTACAGATGCGAATACTGTGACGAATACTGCGAGAATTGTGGAGCGCTTTGTGATGAAGAAGACCTACGATGCCCAGAGTGCGGTCTTATTTTTGAGATAGGGGAACAGCAATGAAAGTAGAGACTTGGTATAATCAACTTGGATTTAGACAAAACCCTTTTACTATTAAACCTTCACATGAAAGAAAACTAATTGGAAACCAAGAGTCAATTAAACAAGTACTTTTAGCCATTCAAAATGGAAAAGTAATCTTGATTGAGGGTGAATATGGCTTTGGAAAGACAACTCTTCTAAAGCGCATAATTGAGCAGTTTAAAGACGACTATAAAATAATATATTACAGCAGAAATAAAATAGACTCTTCAATAAACTTTGATAGAATGCTTATTAACGCTGGAGGATTTTTTCATAAGCTCTTAAAAATTAGAAAAAAACATAATATCCTTTTAATTGACGAAGCACAGGATCTAAACCTAAAGGATTTAGAGCTTTTGCCAAAATACTATAAAGAACAATTCTTCCATTCAATTGCCTTAGTCTCTCATGATTTTTCGGTAACTAAATTTCCTGATGAACTAAAATCGCTTTTTGATGGAAACATTTTCCCAATACAATCAATATCTGAGGATGAAGCAGTTGTGCTAATAAGAAAAAGAATAGGAGATATGCCTCTTTTAACTGATGATATAATAAAAGAAACATTCAGGATTTCAAACAATCCAAGAAAGCTCCTTGAAGACTTAGAAGACCTTTGCAGAATTGCTGTTGAAAATGGAAAGGAAATAATATCTTCAGAGGATATAAAAAACATAGTTTCTAATTGAAAAAATATTATTTTAATTCTTCAGATTATCCCAATTGGCCAAAATATTTAAATTAATAAAAGACGAATTCACATATAAACACACTCAACTAATATGAAGATGTATAAATCCCTATCCCCAAACAATTCTTTCAAGGAATAATATTTTATAAATTCAACAAATTATTTAAATCCCTTATATCTATATCACTTAATGAAACTAACCAAAAAAGGGGGGGAATTAACAAATGACAAAAATAAAAGAAGTATATAGATGCAATATCTGTGGAAATGTCGTTGAAGTATTAAACGCAGGTGTAGGAGAACTTGTTTGTTGCGGAGAAAAAATGGAGCTACTCTTTGGCAAATCAAAAGATGCAGGACTTGAAAAACACGTTCCAGTTATTGAGAAATCTGAAAATGGCTACATTGTAAAGGTAGGGAGCATAACCCATCCAATGGAAAACGCCCATTACATCCAATGGATTGAATTAATAGCAGACGGAATAATACTAAGAAAAGAACTTAAGCCAACAGATGAACCCAAAGCAGAATTTTGCATCCCAGCAAAGGATGTTTCGGCAAGAATCTATTGCAACATCCACGGGTTATGGCTTAGCTAAAAAGTTTTTTTTTGTTTTTTTATATTAGAGCATATCGCTGTTTAATAATCAATTTCTCCAAGAGAACTTAGCCATTAAGATATTAACTTTTTAAAAAAGTTGTTTTAAATAAAACAAATCAAGACATTTGACTTTTTTCATTCATTAACCCTCATTTTTTATATGTGAGAAAATTATTCACTACTAGTTTTTTTCAGAACACAAAAAATAATTTTTTCAAAAAAAAAAACAATACTTATAAACACTCTTCCCAAAAAGAGTTATTGGAGGCGATTTTTATGCCAGCAAAGAAAGCAAAAGCAAAACCAGCTAAGAAGAAATAAGTTCATCTTAAAGGATATAATACCTGATATTTTTTTTTTAATTTTTATTTTTTCTATTCATTTTAAAAAAAGAAAATAAAATTTAGTTCTTCTTCATAAAGGGAAAGAAAATAACATCCCTAATAGACTTTGAGTTGGTCAAAAGCATAATAAGTCTATCCACTCCAAGACCAAGTCCTCCTGTAACAGGCATCCCATATTCAATTGCCTGCAAAAAGTCCTCATCAAATGGATGGGCTTCCTCATCCCCTTCAACCCTGCATCTCTCTTGGCCTTCTAAAAGTTTTCTTTGGACATGCGGGTCATTTAGCTCTGAATAAGCATTACCAATCTCCATCCCATAAACAAAAGGCTCAAAGCGCTCAATTAACTCTGGGTTTTCCCTATGCACCTTACATAATGGAGTTGACTCGAAAGGATGGTCTATCACAAAGGTAGGCTGTATCATATGCTCCTCGCAAAAGGCTTCAAAAAGCTCTAAAACAAGCTCCCCTTTGCTCTTCTTTTTTAGTTCTATCTGACCATCAAAACCCTTTTCCTCAATCGCAGTTGCAATATCCTCTCTATTCATGTGCTCAACATCAATCCCAGTATATTTCTTAACAGCATCATACATCTTAACCCTCTTCCATGGAGCCTTAAAATCAAGCTCCACATCAAGATATTTGACTTTAGTAGTCCCTAAAACCTTAGTAAATATGTATTCATACATATCTTCTGTTAGCTTCATCATATCATTATAATCTGCATATGCCTCATAACTCTCCATCATAGTAAATTCAGGGTTATGGCTCTTATCAATCCCTTCATTTCTGAAATTCTTAGAGATTGTATAAACCTTCTCAAGCCCACCAACAATAAGCCTTTTAAGATATAACTCAGGGGATATGCTCAAGTATAAAGGCATATTTAAGGCATTTATTTTAGTAACAAAAGGCCTTGCATTTGCTCCGCCATATATGGGCTGAAGAAGTGGGGTTTCTACCTCAATATATCCTTTAGAATCCAAAAATTCTCTCATAGCTTTTATAGCCTTAGTCCTTTTAATAAAAACCTCTCTTACATCGCTATTCATAATAAGATCAATACTTCTCTGTCTATACCTAAGCTCTGGGTCTTTTAGTCCATAGTATTGGTCAGGTAGAGGTCTAATAGCTTTACAAAGCAAATCATAGGCTTCCACAAAAATCGAAACCTCCCCTGTTTTTGTCTTAAAAGCATGTCCACTAGCTCCTAAAATATCCCCTAAATCAATATAACTTAAAACCTTATACTTATCAGCTCCTAAATCATTTTCCCTAAAAAAGAGCTGAACCTTTCCTGACAAATCCTCAACATCAAAAAACATTACCTTGCCCATATGCCTAATTGATGTTATTCTACCCGCAACAGAGTATGTATCTTCTGTTTTATCCCCTGGATTTAGATGAGCGTATTTCTCTTTAATATCATTGCATCTTGCCGTGGGGCTAAATTTATAAGGGTATGGATTAACACCAGCTTTTCTTAAATTCTCAAGATTTTGTTTCCTATCTTTTATAAGCATATTTTCGTCTTCCATTTTCAATAAACCCCTTTTATATCTTAATGATAAGTAACTCTAATTTAAAAATATTTAGTAATAATTTAAGTTAAAAATATAGTCCACTTCAATTAATATAATCCCTAGAGGAAAAAATGAAAAACCTCGGATTTCCTAATCAAAGCATTCCCTATTAACCCCTGTTAAAGAGCCTGATTTATATCTTTTTCTATCACTCAAGGCAATAGATATTTAGATAGGCATGAATAATTGAAAGTTTAAGGAAAGTACTTTGGGTTTGCGACAGATTTTTTTTCAGGCGAGGCTTTTTTGCTTCTTTTTACAAAAAAGAAGAGTAGCACTAGCAACTGGACAGGGAGACGCAAGATTTATAAACATATGATTTCATATGTAAACATATGGGGAGAAAAACAGTTGCCTTAAGCTTGGATGAAGACATTTATGAAGAATATCAAAGATATTGCGAGAAACATTCTATTATTCTATCCAGAAAAGTTGAGAAATTGAAAGAGGCGATGACCATCTAAAAGAATGGTCAAAGAAACAGACAAAATTATTTAAAGAATTAACTCCTAAGCAGATTCAAATTGTCCAAGAGTTGTTAGCCAAATATCCTAAATGGCTAAATGAGGATAGCATGGTTCCGATAGCAGACCCTTTTGTTATTGCGTTAGCTATTGAGATGGAAACTGACACACAGAAGACTTTAATCGAAACAATTAAAAAAAGAATAGTGGTTTCAGAAGAAAGAATAAGCGGTAAAAAGACCAAAGTGCCTTATGTGTGCCAAGCATATGGGATTGAGTGCATATTTTTAATTGAAATGTTTAGAAAAGAAGGATGGGTATTCAAATGATGATTGACGAAAATATTGTTGATAATAACAACATAAAACTGTCAGTATTCCTTAATAAAGTTCTTCTTTTAGACCCAAATACCAATCTGGACATCGCAACCGCTTTTTGTAATTTTTTCGGATTTTTCTAATTAAGATTATTAAATAAATATGTTTGCTGTATATTTTAATGAAAATTAAAGATATATCTATTGAGAATAGACCCAGAGAGAGAATGGAAAAGCAAGGAGTTCAAGTTCTCTCTGATGCAGAATTATTGGCAATCATTTTAAAGTTTGGAAATAAAGAAGAAAACGTTGTTGATATGTGTAATAGACTTATTTCTAAATATGGAGTTGATAAATTATCTTCTTGTTCTCTTAAAGAATTGCAAGAAATAAAAGGTATTGGTAAAGCTAAAGCTTCTCAAATTTTAGCATTGTTTGAATTTAATAAAAGACATAATGTTTCTAAACAAAATGGAAAACAGATAAAGACTGCAAAAGATGTTTATGATTATTGTTATCCTAAACTTAAAGATTTGGATAAAGAGCACTTTATGATACTTCATTTAGATACTAAAAATAGAATTCTAAAAGATGAATTTGTTTCTATCGGAACTTTAAATTGTTCTTTAGTCCATCCTCGTGAAATATTTAAATCTGCGATTAAAGAAAGTTCTAATAGTATAATATTAGTTCATAATCATCCAACAGGAGATTCAACACCTTCAGCGGAAGATGTAAAAGTAACTGAAATTTTAAGAAAATCAGGAGAATTATTATCTATCCGTGTTTTAGATCATGTAATTGTTAGTAGTAATGATTATTATAGTTTTAATGAGGGTTAGTTTAATTTCTTTTTTTTGTTTAAGTTATTTTTAGAGCTAACTATTGATTTTCCAGTTTCTTTTTCAATTTCTTTTCTGGTATTTCCAGCAATTTTACCACCTTTTATTGCAATAGTTTTACTTTCATCAAATCCTTTAGGGTTTTCTTTTTGAGATATTTCTTTGGTTGTAGCTTCAGCAAGCATATTTAAAATTAGCTCCATATTACTCATATTGTCTCTAAGATTTTCTTTTTTTAATCCTTTAAGTATTTTATATTCTTTAATACTTTTATCGGACCATGCTTTTGTGATCTCATTTGTTAAAATTGCAAAATCTTCTTGTTTTTCTATACCTACTCTTTCCCATTCATCTGTTAATTGCTTTCTAACTTCTATTGTTTTTAATCGTTGATTAATCCAATCTTTTGAATATCCTTTTTTTAAATATGTTTGTAATGCTCTATCGATTGCAAGTTCAGGATCTTCTGTTTCATCAATTCTTTCGCTTCCAACTCTTGCAAGCCATAATTTAAATGGTTCTGCTTTTTTTGATGGAATTGATTGTATTAATCTTAATAATTGTTCAGTATCTGCCACATCAGTTAGTCTTAATTTTCCATCTTCTGCAACTAATTTCAACTGGTTACAATTTGTAACCGTTTCATTTCCTTCTTCTAAAAGTCTATGTTTTAGAACTTTCCAATAATTTCTAGCAGATTGAAAATCATTTTCAGTAAGAACTGCGACTACATCAACAATTGAGAAAAACCATTTTTCTTTATCTTGATCCCAATGAACTCTTACTTTTTTATCCTGAAATAATTTTATAGATTTGTTTTTTCCCATCTTAATGTAATAATTCTAATACTCATTTAAATACTTCGCACCTATTTGTCCAGTGTATTATTCTCCCCAAACCTCTGAAAGCACAAAAATATAAAAGCTACTAAAATTTTAAGAAAATCAGGTGATTTATTATCCATTCGTGTTTTAGACCATGTAACTGTTGGTAGTAATGATTATTATAGTTTTAATGAGGGTTAATTTTTAATCCATAATACACCTTTATTCTTTACTTTTTCATAAAAAGAAGGATAATTCACTTTTATTTTTTCAAGTTTTTCTTTGATATAGTTTTCTTGACATTCTTTTTTACAAAATTTGCAATGTTCATAAATTGCTTTATTCATTTTAGTTCATCCATTTTATCTTCTAAGTAGTCTCTATGTCCCCATCCTTCGTTGGAGTTTTGTATTAATTTTTTAATTTCAGGAAGGTATCTTTCTTTTAAAGAAATATCTTTTTTTATTGTTTCAAAAATACTATTATATACTTTTTCTATTGCTGAATAAAAATTTTCTTGAAAGCGCCAATCAGTTTTTTCTAAATCATAAGCTTCTTTAATATAATGTAAACATAATTCAATTAATAAATTGTTTTCAGGATTTGACTTTTTGAAATCAGTTATTGTATTTCTAGCATCTCGTAAACTCATTAATTCATAACAAGATAAAGCTTTACTAATCTTATTACATGAAAGTTCAAATAATTTATTATAATCTTTGTTTAATTTTGTCTGCAAGAAAGCATTATTTTCTTTACTTAATTTTGATAAATCTATTATTAAGTTAATTAATTGTTCTTTATCTAAGTTTTTTAAATCTGATTTTTTCATTTCATATCGATAATTTTAGCTGTCCGATTTTTTCGGACACTTCAAAACCTTCATCAATAAGTTTCTTTTTGAGAAGTTCATTCTCCCCAAACCTCTGAAATCTTATCCTTAATTTTCTTATCAAAAATCTCAATTAATTGCTTATTAGAATCAACAAGTTTCTGTTCTTCTTCAATTTGTGCAACAATTTCTTTTTGAGTTTCAATAGGTGGAAGAGGGATTTTTAATGAAGAAATAGCTGATTTTGAGATTTCTTTAAAAGTCCCTCCAGTACCCATTTCATTCATTCTTTTAACTAATGTAGAAACCATGTAAGCAACAAAATATTCATTGGCTTTTGAAAAATCTTTTATTATTATATTTTTAAAACCTTGATTAGTTGCTAATTCCGTTTTATTAATTGCAATTCTTCCTATTGTTGCTCTCGATGATATTAATATTGTTTTTTCTGGAAGTAACTTAGCAGATGAGTTTTTCAATCCTTCTTCAGTTATTTTCCTTTTTGTCTCCTTGATTTCAGTTATAAAGTTTTCAGCAGGCAAATCCACTAAAGTTGCCCAATTAATATTTCCATTCCAATATTCTTTTATTTCCGAACTAGGTGTTCCACCAGATTCAATTTTAAAATATTTTTCATCCCCCAACTCAACAACTTCCCAATCACTCTCAATCTTAAAGCTTGGTTTGTAACTCTCAACAACTTTCTTTGCTCCGTCAATAATATTCTGATAACTTTCAATCTCTTCAACAATTCTTTCCTGAACTTCAAGAGGTGGAAGAGGGATTTGTAATTTTTTTATATCGCTATTTGATAGATGGTAAATATTAACTCCTTTAGCAAATTTTGATAATTGTTCCTTTAAAGGATAATTTAGGAGTAATGATAAAAATTTAGAATCAATTATTTTATTTTTTGTTCTAATTATATTAATATCCCCTCCTAAAACAACTCCATCTTCATTTAATGCTCTTGCAACAGCAATTCCCATAGGGTCAGCAGTGGTTGTTGCAGGAACTAAAACATCTCCTTTTACAGATAAAACTCTTCCTTCAAAATTTGTTTCATTTTTAACTCGTTTTATTATTGGATTATAAAGCGTATATAAGTCTCCATAATGAATGCACTTATATTTTCCTTTTTCAACAATATCTTTTTTTGAAATCCCTTGACCTCTTAAGAAATCAATATGACCTTCTTCTTCTAATTTAGATAACTCAACTAAATCCCACTTCCCATCGTAAACTACTGCTTCTTTGTATCTATCTCCACTGAGATTATACTCTTGCTCAACTATTCTTTCTTTAGAAACAACATGTGCAATCTCAAAACCTTCAAATCCAAACTTAGTACTAACTAATTTTTGACCATTATGAACTGTTTTTTGATAATCATGAATTATTTCTAAAGCTAAAGGCAAATCATTCTCTTTTATTTCACGCCGTTGAGCACCTAAGTTATAACCATCACTTCCGATTTTTACAAATAACACATTATTTGTTCTCTTTGCAATAGTTTTATCTAAAAGAAGAATAGAAGTTTTAACTCCAGAATATGGATTAAACACTCCTGCAGGTAATGAAACAACTGCATAAAGCGATTGTTCTAAAAGCATTTTTCGTAAAGACCTATACGCAGTTCCATTTTGAAAAATTATTCCTTCAGGAACAACAATACCAGCACGACCATTTGGAGTTAAATGCTCATGAATATAATCAACAAATAAAACCTCAGATCTGTTTGCTTGAACACTAAATCTTTTATGAGGTCTAATTCCACCTTTTGGTGTCATAAAAGGAGGATTTGCTAAGATAACATCAAAATATTCATTCCATTTCTCTTCAGAAGTTAAAGTATCATATTCAGAAATTTTAGGATTACTAAAACCATGCAAATATAAATTTACTAAAGACAAACGAACCATATCAGGAGATATATCATATCCAACAACACTTTCAGTTAATCTTTTTTTCTCATTTACAGTTAAACTACTATGTCCTTCTAAAACATTCGATTCTAAAATATGCTTATATGCAGAAATTAGAAATCCAGCAGTACCACAAGCAGGGTCTAAAATCAAATCATCTTTTGTTGGATTTACAACTTTAACAATAAAATCAATAATATGTCGTGGAGTTCTAAATTGACCTGCATCTCCTTGAGAACCCATAATTGACAATAAATATTCAAAAGCATCTCCTAATTTTTCAGAATGGTCATATTCAAAAGCATCAATAGTTTTTAAAAATCCTTTTAGTGTTTCAGGATCTCTATAAGGTAAATATGCATTCTTAAAAATATCTCTAAATAATTGAGGAATATTTGGATTTTGATTCATTCGCAAAATTGCTTCTCCATAAAGACCAACTAATTCATGCCCACTTATTCTTGAATCAAAAATTTTAGACCATGCATATTTTTCATATTCGCCAGTAAAAAATTTAGCTTTTCCTCCTAATTCTTCAGATTGTTTATCCATATCATCCATGAATTTATAGATTAAAGCAATTGTAATTTGTTCAACTTGAGTTTTAGGATCAGGTAACTTTCCTACAAGAACATCTCTTGCTGTGTCAATTCTTCGTTTAGTGTTTGCGTCTAACATCTTTTATTCTCCAATAATTTGTTGTTAATATCTTGAGTCAATAATTTCATCTGAGATATAGCAATTTTATTTAATCTCAAAAGTCTTTCTTCTTGAGGTATTTTTTGTTTAATAAATTCTGAATTTAGATTTTCAAGATTTGATAAAACAACTAATTGAGTAACATTAGCATAATCTCTTATATTACCTTTTTTATCTTTATTATTCTCTCTCCATTCTTTAGCAGTTTTTCCAAACAAAGCCATATTTAAAACATCTGCTTCATTTGCATAGATACGATTAATTTCATTTTTACTAAGTTCTTTAGGAATTAAATTTTCTTTAATTGCATCAGTATGAATTTTATAATTAATTTTTACAAGTTCTCTTTTAACATCCCATCCTAAACTTAAACGTTTATTTTCTTCATTTTTTAATCTTCTAAATTCTTTAATAAAATAAAGTTTAAATTCTGCAGAAATCCAAGATGCAAATTCAAGTGCAATATCCTCATGAGCATAAGTTCCACTATCATATCTACCTGATTTAGTAATAATTCCTTTAGCATTAGTTATTTCAATCCATTTTGAAGGAGATATGGTAAATGAATTTAGACCTGCCTGCATTCTAATCGTATCGAATCCGACACGGTTAAAATTAGGATTATGAATTTTCTCCCATATTCCTAAAAACTCAATAGTATTACGATTTCTAAGCCAATTTATAACCACAAACCGGGGTTCTTCAGAATTTTTCTTTTTTGCAATATCTGTAAGAGAAACATATTTATGAGAATCTATGTTTTGAATACTAACATCAATTCCATCAACCTTAACAATTTCTTTCTTTAACATTTTAATTTCTCTAAAATAAATAAGTTTGAATATATTTTAATTATGGCAAATTCGCCATATTTAAAACATCAAGCAAATGCATTTAATGAAACATAATCTTTTATATAATCAATAACTGGGTCAGCCCATCCATTTAATTCTTTAAGGTCTTTCATATTGAATCTTGGATTTGTTGCAAGTCGTGTATATTCTTTTGATTCCATGATTTCTTGAATTTCTTTATCTGTAATATATGCATTAATGAATTGCTTTATTACATGTAAATGTTTAAACAAGTGTTCTTGTTTTTCTTCATCTTTTCCATACATCGAAATGAATTTCTCAACTTCTTCATCGAGTAATTCTTCTTTAGTTTTAATTTTCTTAATTAGACCTAAAGCTTTTTCAAGCATTTCTCGAAGTGTTACTCTTCTATTAATCTTTAATGCTCTTCTTAATTTATCTAAATTAAAATACTCTGAAGGTTTATCAAAAATTTCATTCTTAACATACTCTTCTGCTTCTGCAAAATTTCCAGATTCAAACTGTTCTTTAATAGTTGAATGAGCTTTAACTGTTTCTTCAAATTTATCATAGAATTTTCTATCAATTTTCATCCCTTCAAGACCAACTTCAGCCTCTTGATAAGATTTCAAAGGGTCTGGATTATAATTTTCATATTCTTTTAAATCAACAGGTGGAGAATCACGTGGAATGCTTCCTTTAGTAATTGGAGGAAGTTTTAAAATTTCATCATAATTATATTTTTCTTCAAAATATTCACAATTTGCAAAGAAATCAAACATTTTGTAGGTTTCTTTTTCTTTTTTGTATAAATCAAACTCTCCTAAATAATTTTTTTCCTTGTATGAAAAAGTAAATTTACGAGTTCCTCTTCCTTTAATTTGAATAAAATCAGTTGGAGAAAAAATCGGTCTCATTAAACATAAATTTAAAATATCTTGACAATCATATCCTGTCGTCATCATTCCAACAGTAACACAAACTCTAGTTTTACTTGAGTGATATCCTTCTTTAAATTTAGTATGTCCATTAAGATTGTTATTTGCAAAATTAATTGTAAATTGTTGTGAGTCAGTAATATTTGATGTTATTTGAATTGCAAAATCTGAATTATATTTTCCAGGGTATAATTCGTGAGCTAATTTATTTAGTAATTGAGTTACTTTAGAAGCATGATTTTGACTAACACAAAAAATAATAGTTTTACCAATTTCTCCAGTTAATGGATCTTTTAGTGCTTTTTCTAAAAAAGTTTTACAAAAAATTGTATTTGTTTTTTCAGAATAAAATTTCTTTTCAAAATCGTTATGATAAAATATTTTCTCCTCTTCTTTTCCTTCTTCATTCTCAATTAAAATAGAATAACCTTGATCAGATAATAATTGAGTTGTAATTTCAGTTCTTGCATCTACTACAATGGGCTGTACTAAAAATGGTCCTTCAGGATCATTAACCCCATTAACTAAAGAATATCTAAATGTTGGTTCTCCAGATTCGCAACCAAATGTTTTATATGAGTCTAACAATTGTCTTTTTTCTAATTTTTTAGGGTCTTTTTCATTTAATTTACCAAGATCAACATTTCTTAAATAATCTTTAGGAGTTGCAGTAAGTCCTAATTTGTACCCTAAAAAATATTCAAATACTGCTCTGCTGTTTCCACCAATTGATCTATGTGCTTCATCAGAAATAACTAAATCAAAATCAGTTGGCGAAAAAAGATCTTTGTATTTGTTGTTAAATAATAGAGATTGAACAGTTGTTACAACAATTACGGCTTTTCTCCAATTATCTTTATTTTCTTTGTAAACAACACAAGAATAATCGTTTTTCAAATAATTGTTAAATGCTTTGAGTGCTTGTGTTTCTAATTCAAGTCTATCAACTAAAAATAAAACTCTTTTTGCATTTCCTGTTCTTAAAAATAATTTAATTACTCCCGCAGATACAAGAGTTTTACCTGTTCCTGTAGCCATCTCAAATAAAAATCTAGTTTTTCCTTCAGAAACAGCTTTTTGAAGACTTTTTATTGCATTTACTTGATATGTTCTAAAAAACCTTAATTCATTTTCTCTAATAAATTCAGATTTTGAATTTTCATCCATCCATCTTGGATCTGTTTTATAATCAGGTTTTTGAGCAATAGCGATATAATCAGTATCAATATTTTCTTTAACTAATGATTCAGGATTTGGCTTATATGGATTATGTCCTAAATATCTTTCTTTAAGTGATTGATATGTTGGAAAAGTTGTTATAATCTCAGGATTTCCAAATTCTAAATCCCAAAAATAATGTAAAGTTCCATTAGATAAAATCACAAATCTTGTGTTTTGAGATTTAGCATATTTACGAGCTTGTTCTTTACCATCTAAAGGATTCTTGCCTTCTTTTTTAGCTTCTAAAACTAAAAAAGGGAAACCTTTTTCATCAAGTAATAAGAAATCTACAAAACCATCTTTAGTTTTTTCAAAATCCTCTCCACATTCATTTAAAATATTTTGAGTTATTTTAACATTATTTTCTAATTGGATATTTGCTTTTCCGAATTCATTATCAAAAAAACGCCATTTAGCATCCTCTAATAATTTATTGATTAGTAATCTTGATTTTGCTTCTTTATTTCCCATTTTGTTCATCCAATTCCTTTTTCATGAGTGCTTCAACTTTACGAGAAACTATCATATGATGCTCTTTACAATACTTTTTATATTGTTCATAGATATCTTGATCCAGACTTAAAGCAATGGTTTTTCTCCCCATATGAATTCATATAAACTATTTCTTTATAAATCTTTCTTGTAACTTTAAAAAACTTCCCTTATCCATCGTTTAGAACACTTTCTTCCTACAATAAAATAGATTTTACGAAGTAAAATACAATATGTGCGAAGCACCGAACTCCCCCCCTCGTTCCGTAATTTAGAAATTAAACACAATTGAACTCAAAATCTATTAAGCATACTTTTACTACGCACAATACCCAAATTTGCCATAAAATACGCAGTTTTATAGATTCGGTTATTTTTCTCATATTTTCTGAACTAACAACAGAACACCAACACTGAGATTGAGCCTATTTTAGTTCAAGATTACAGGCTCAAAGGTTATTCCTAAAAGACACTAAATAACTATCACCACCACATTGAGAAGTTTGTATCATATGGAAAAACACCAAGAGACTTCATTATTAGATTTATAGAAGGAAAAGATATTGATTTTGATAAAAATCTCATCTTCTCAAAGAGTATCTTAATTAAAAACTTACTCTAAATTAATAGCCAAATGCTGTTAGGCAAATCTCTTATATCACCTTTATCCAATATATTTATAATCTAAAAGATTGTACCCCCATCTAAAAATGACAAAATCAGTAAATACTACTACTACTTTTTTAAGAATTCTTCTCCTAATTCTTTAATATATGCTAAACTATCCTCTTTTCTGATAAAAAAAAGGAAAACCTCTTTAAGATTTTTAAGTTCAGAATTCTGGATTAAAGCCTTTTTAACCTTCTTAGCTGAATAATCTAACGAAACACCATGGATATTTGTTGAAATGGCCGGAAAGGAAATAGACCTAACTTTGAGTCTGTCAGCTTCTTTAAGACTATTAACATAGCAATTTAACAAAAGTGAAATATCATCAAACCCTTTTTTAGGACCTAGAGTATGAATCACATAAGAATGTGGCAGATTATAGGCTTTAGTAACTAAAATTTCTCCAACATTTAAAAATTCAATATTTAATTCTCTTTTCTTAATAAAACATTCTTGTTCAAGTTCATTTCCAGAAACAGCATGAATTGCACCACAGACACCTGAACCTTTCATTAATGATTTGTTTGCAGAATTTACAATGATATCAGTTTTATATTTAGTGATATCACCAACCATTATTATAACTTTTAGCATTTTTTGAACACTCTTTAAATAACTACTTAAATTTATTTTACATTACATCGATAAATTAAAAATTGTATATTCATTTTTATTGAACGAAAGTCCAATATCCATAACTGTTTTAACGGTAATGAAATCCAAATTATATTCAAATTCAAAGAGTGGTAATCTTTTTTTTTCAACAATTGAAGTCCTAATCTGTCTTAGTTCCATATCGCTGTTGTATTCCACACTATCCAAAAATATGTTGAAGTGACAATATACAAGTTCTGGTACAATCATCACTATACAATTTTCGAGTTGTTTGGAATTGATTTCAACTAACTTTATATCTTCAAAATAACAAATTTTGTTTTTAATATGCATTGATTGAGGATAAACAACCATTAATTCTTTTTTTGTAAACTCGTCTAAAATTAAGATTGATTCTAGGTAACGATTCTTTCTTTGTACCACTAGTTCTTTAATCGAGTCAATAGAAATATTAATTCTCAAAGGAATGTTTTCATTGGAAATAATCTTATAAACCATATATTCATTAAATCTTTTAGCAAAACGTTTACCAAAAGAAAAAAAGAGATTTTTAGGTACACAGGAATCAACTAAACGTTTTTCAACATAAATAATATCAGAAGCTTGATCATCAACAATATACTCAAATAACCCTCTGAATTTATCATTTTTTAAAAAAGAAAAAATAAAAGGATAAAACGTTAACGTCTTGCTCTTTTGTTGCAACTCTAAAAAGTCCTCTAGTTCGACCAACTGCGCTATCACATAAGCATCTTTAATATAGATTGTTCTTCTGCAAGCATATAGTTTTGATTGTCCATCCCTTAAAATATCTAACCTCGAATAAAAATTATTACCCTTTTCCTCATTTAATTTCTCTATTAAAAAAAATTCTTTGAAATCTAAAACATACTTTTCTTTGTTATATTTTAGATCGTATATTGTAGAAATTGCTATTTAAATCACCCAATATAATTCAGATCTCCCTCAAAACCACCATTATTTTTTCTTTTACTCGCTAATACCATATTAGAGCCATCTAATATATGTCTTTGGAAAATTTTTTGTGTTTTATTACTACTATCATTAGCTGCTATTCTGGCAGAATTAAGCACAATATTTTTAACATCTCCCCCTGACAATATCCCTTCATATTTCATCGCAATCTCACTAAAATCAACATCCTTAGAAAGAATCTTCTTATTTGGTAACATCATATTGAATATTTGAACAGATTCTTTTTGGGTTGGTAATTTAAACTCAATATGGGCTGATAATCTTCTATCAAACGCTTCATCATAACTACACCAATTATTTGTAGCAAAGATGCAGATACCTTCAAAGTTCTCAAGTTCTTTTAACAATGTATTAGTTCTTGATATCTCCCAGGGTAATCTTGCATTTTCTCTTTTAGTTGTTAATGTATCTGCTTCATCAAAAAATATAATTGCATCCTCTGTTTTGGCAGTATTAAACAATTCTCTAATATTTTTTTCCGTTTCACCTACCCACATACTTTCTACTTCGGGATAATTTACAGTTAATAATTTTTTATGGAGGTAATTGGCAATAACCTTTGCGGACATAGTCTTTCCCGTACCAGGAGGCCCAAAAAAATTTATCGTGATTCCTTTTCCATAAGTAATTTTTTTTCCAATTCCCCATTTATTGAAAATCAAATCATTATTTTTATGTTGGCTAATTACATTAATTATCTCATTTTTAATCCTTTTTGATACGCACAGGTCATCAAAATTAAGATTAGGAGATTCAGAAAGGACTAAATTTGTATTATTTAAGACACAATTATCTGAATAAAATAAGCCATTAATTGTTTTCTCCGTTAGTTCGTACCAGAAAAGCTCTTTTTTTATTAACTTCTGATTTATTAGTTTTGATAGAGCCTGTTCATCTTTGAATTGGGAGTACAAATTTTCACTTATAGTATATCGAGATTGATCAAATCCATGTTGTTGTACTATTTTGTTTAAAAATACCAAATCATTAAGTTTTAGCGAATTATCAGATAAAAATCTAGAAAATTTAGAATCTTTTTTGTCTAATGTATTTTTATAGCTTCTCTCAATCTTTTTCAAATAAGAGCTATAAAGCAACTTTTGGTTGTTTTTGTCGAGTTCATTTGTGTGCTCAACGTTTATATTTAGTATTTTATCTAGAAAAAAAAGTTCTTTCACTAATTTGTCCATTTCAAGATATTTAAAAGTATCAAATTCGATTAAAAATCGTTTTTGGCTCTTTTTACTTGCTTCCTTTGAATTCATCAAACTAATCAAATCGTATGAGTTGTTTTTTGTAGATTTCTTATCACTATTTTCAAAATATGGATTATCAAAAACCAACATTTTTTTTTTAATAATTCTTGAATTTTTTACTTTATTTATCAGTTTTGGAATGAATTCGCTTTCATATGGTGCAAAAATGCTTTCTTGCATATATTTTTCAAGTGTTATTGTTTTTGTTTTTTCAAAAAGCGATAAGTATAACAAATCCAAATCAATAATTTTCATCTTGTGTACTAAACAAAATTCTTTTAGAAAAGAATCTTTATTTAAGGAATCCCTAATGAGTTTGGAGCTTTCTTCAATTATATTAACTTCCGAATCGCAATAAATTTGATCATTTTGTCTTATGATCTTACTCAAACTACAATGTATCTGACAATATCTTAAAAATTGTGGCAGATCCTCTAAAGTGACATTCATGAGTAATATAAAACACAACAAATATATAAATTTTTCTACATTTTAATAGAAAGTTTAATAATAATGTAGAAAAATGCCTAATTTAATCCCAAGTTGCTCAGGATATTAGAAAAATATATTAATGTATTGCTATCTTTACCCAATTAAAATGTCAAAAATATTAATTTCAACAGTATATGGCCCAGATCCAGTATTGCTATCCTGTACGAAGATAAGCCCAAGCAAACTAATATTGCTTGTAACAGATGCTTCTGATAAAACTATAAAAGCCTCACTAGATCTAATCAAGAAATCTATCGGAAGGGTTATTGAATTGGAAGTAGTAAAGATTCCTCAATATGACATTCTTAAAATTGCAGAGATAGTAGTTGAACTCATTGATAAGATTCATCTAAATAATGAAGTCATCATTAATATTACTTCTGGAAGAAAAACCCAAAGCATGGGAGTTTTATTTGGTGCGTATGCTAGAAAAGACCATGTTAAAAAAATAGCTTATTATCCAGATGGAGAAGAAAAAGGCAACGTGGTTTATCTTCCTCTTTTATCCATGAAATTAACTGATAGTCAAGAAAGAATATTAGACTCCATCAAATCAAACAAAATACAAAGTTATAAATCCTTAGCAGATGCAACAGGCCTTTCCAGTGCAATGGTTTATCGCTCAATAGACGAACTTTTGAATTCTGGATTAATCGAAAAAACAAAAGATGAAGGTATACGTTTGACAGATGCTGGTAAATTAATGAGATTATAGGGATTTAATCATGACTTATCTAAATGTTTTTAATTATGAACCAAGAAGACGAAAAATAGGAATAGATGAAAAAGAAAATAATGTTACTCGAGCATTTTTGACTACATTACAAAATTGTCCTTCTTTTTCTAAAAATATTTTTTCAAAACTAAATATACCAATCCAAAAAGATATAAAATATATTTTTCAAACAAACGAAAAAGAAGTGAACACACTTAAAGGAAGGCCATATAGATATTTCTTATATATATCTAAACAGAATTCTATCGAAGTTGATGGAGACACACAAACGAACAATCCTCTTCCTGATGGGTTGATAACAGATAGTAAAAATATTATTCTAATTGAAGCAAAGGTAAATGCGCCAATTGATAAATCTCAAAAAAAATTATACAAGGAAAATTTTTTTAAAAACAACTGCATAGAAAAGGAACTAACATGGGAAGAAATACATTTAATGGTTAAAAATTATGTTATCCACAACAAGCTCAAACTTAGCGAGATTGAATTATTTATTTTATCCGAATTTCAAAAATATCTAGAGGTGATTAACTTGAATTCATTTGATGGAATCACTTTTTTTAATAAAGAAAATAATTATGACAAAATATTGGCAAAAGAAATGCTTAAACAATTAAGGATAGAATACCCTAAATTTAAACATATTTCTATATACACCTCTAAAAGGCCTTTAGAAGGAAATTGGGATCCTATCCACATTTTAACAAAAGAAAAAAATAAAACACATTACACTATAAGTATGAATGAGTCCTCGTTCAACATTGATGTTATGACTTTTGGAAAAATAGGTAAAAAAATAATTAAAGATCATTATAAGAGATTTACTGAACAAATAAATAAATTAGCCAATAATAGTGAGTATTACTTAGAACTAATCGATTATCATAAAGTTAAAAACAAAAGACTTGATGAAGGTAAAAATCATGTGCAAAGAGGAAAAGATTATTGTTCACTCCAATTTTTAATCCAATTAAGTAAATTAGTAAAACAAAAAGATTGGGAAAAAAAACTTAAACGAGTTATGGAAATTCATTTCGAAGCGGGTATAAAAAATCTACAAATCAAAAAACAATATCTTTATTTTGATGAATATTATCAAAAAGAAATGAATCTTTCAGATAAATTGATTTCTTTAAAAGAAATTGAAGATACATTCATTGAATTAAGAGAAATATATTTGTTATTCAGTAACTGTGAAACAAATTAACTTGCTTGAGAATATACTACTCTAAAAATCAAGTTGTGGACAAATAGAAAAGTATAATACTCAACTTGGAGAATACACTAACAAAAATATTAAATCGGGTGATAACAATAAATTTTAAAAGATTTACTAGAAATTATATTGCTTATTCAGTAAAAAATATGGTATAACTCCATAAAAATGTTTCATTCAAGGTATTACATATTCTTATAATGAATAGTCTACCTTGGTTTTTATTCAATGTAAGCGTATATGTAATTACACTTTAATTGATACTAAAAATCAATATTTTAGATAAAAGACAGTCTTTCTCCTATAAATTTATAATCTAAAAGATTTTACCCTCATCTAAAAATGACAAAATCAAAACAATTAACAAATCTGCAAGCTCCTTTAGAATATGAAATGCTCTTGTTAGGAGATGGTCCTTATACCTCAGGGGTATTTGGCTTTAACATATTCTATAATCAAAAAGACAAAAGCAAACTTAAAAAAGTAGTTTCAAGACTTTTAGAACTTGCTGGTCAATCAAGCTATTATAGCGAGATTGAAAAGATAATAAATTCAAATGAAAGCACTTATGTATCGCCTATGTCGTTTAGATATGGAATATATTATGGAATATATGTTGGAAAGCCCAGCATATTCAATTTTACAGCACACGCTTATACCCTTTTAGGGGATTTTAGTGTATATCAATCTCAAATATTGCCATTAATAAAGGCACTTGAAAAAGAAGACCTAATCACTAAAAAAACCTACCCTCTAGAAAACATTTTAGAGCTTTAAAAATCCAAATTATTTTTTTTCTTCCATTGAAGTTCTCTTTTCTGGTAGCAAATTATTGTTTGTTATAACAACTGATTTGCCAGTTTGTTTCTCTATATCTTTTCTTGCATTTCCCGCAATGTTTCCGCCTTTTCTCGCAATTTCTTGACTTTCTTCAAATTCTTTAGGGTCTTCATTAATAGATATCTCTTTTGTAGCAGCCTCTGCAAGCATATTCAAAACCAGCTCCATATTGCTCATATTATCTCTTAGATTCTCTTTCCTAAGATTTTTGAGTCTTTTATAGTTTTTAACATTTAATCCTGACCACGCATTGGTAATTTCGTCTGTGAGGATAGCAAAATCCTCTTTTTTTTCAATTCCTACTCTTTTCCAGTCATCGGTTACATAACCATTTACCTGAGTTAGATTATCTGTTATTTTATGAGCACTTAAATCAGAAACTCGAACAAAAGGATTTTTACCATTGGCAAAATATTTTTTATCTTGTGGTGCTGAAGAGCCTGCATAAACTCTTGCAACCGTTTCTAATTCTACCCACTTCCACCCTTCAGGCAACTTCTCCTTTAAAACTAATTCTTATTTCATTGTTCTTCTAACAATCTTTTAATTGTTTTGGCAAATTTCCTTGCATTATTTATTGATTCTTCTGCTTTTGGAATGTTTGCTTCTGATTTTATATGATAAGTAAAGTTTCCTCTTTTTCTTTTTTCATCAAAAAAGATCTTTAATAATGCTTCTGCTTTTTCAGCTTCAGCATCATAAATTTTTAATAATTCTTTATCTATCTTGCCAGATTCAACCAGTTTTTTAAATTCATCATAGGTTTTTTTATGTTCTTCTGGAGGAGAAGTTTTTATTTTATTAAATAATAAATACGCTTTCGCAGAATAAAATATGGAATAATAACTTTCAGATATTACCTCATTAAAGAAAGTTTTATCTAATGCAATTCCAAGCATATTTTTTAATTCATTCTTAATGGAGATATCAAAATTAGCTTTTGCCAAAACAAGATTATTTTCTGCTCTAATAAGATAAATTTTCCATTCTGAAGCCATTTGAAATTGCCTCCTTTACAATTAAATAATACCTATCCGAATTTCTAAATATTAGACGATTTTTAAAAACTTCTTTTCCAAAATCCGGTTCTTTAGATAATAACATTTTCTTAAAATCATCATAACTAAAAGCAACAACATGAACTTCAGGAGTAAAAAGCATTGTTTGATTTTCCATTAGTTTTTGCTTTTGAACAACATCATCTTTTGTTATTATTACAAGATCTAAATCAGATTTTTTTGTTTGCGTGCCTTTTGCATAGCTTCCTGTAACAATGAGTATATCATCTAAAAAAGAATCAAATTCAAGAATCTTGTCTATATTGGGTATTTTTCTTTTAAATGCTTCTTCTTTTTCTATAAAACTTAAAATAGATATTGTTTCTTTGCTTAAATGTATTTCACAAATGCTCGAAGGACCTAATTTTTTTATCATAATAATATTTTCCTTTTCAAGTTCTTTTACTGCATTAAATATTTTTGGGTATGGTTTTTTTAAGTTAAGAGATATTTCTCTAATGCTTGAATTTAAGAAAAGATTTTTTCTATAATAATTCAAAATTTCAATTTTATTTTTTGTGATTTTTACCATATTATACCCTTTTAGGTATTATATTATACCCAATAAGGTATATAAACCTTTCGTTTAAGCAACGAGTAAACCCTGAAATAAAAAAAAAACAAAAAACCACTAATTCTTCTTGGCCTTTAACAAATCCCTAATCTCAGTTAAAAGCACTTCCTCTTTTGGTGGTGCACTAGGCTTTGCTTCTTCCTTTTTCTTAAGAGAATTAATCCCTTTAATAAGCATAAAGATCGCAAAGGCAATTATCACAAAATCAATAATTACATTCAAAAAGGCACCATACCTAATAGCAACCTCTGCTGTATCAACTGTCGCTTCCTTTAAAATAATTCTAAGCTCCTTAAAATCAACCCCGCCAAGCAAAAGCCCGATAGGTGGCATGATTACATCGGTTACAAGTGATGAAATCACCTTGCCAATAGCCCCACCAATAATCACGGCAACAGCTAGGTCTATCACATTACCCTTAACGGCAAATTCCTTAAATTCCTTTATGAGTCCCATGTTAAAACCCCCTTTTTTAATAACCTAAGAGATCTGGAGTTTAATTATTTTTCTACTAAGCGCCAAACAAATTCCATTAGCTTTAAATATAAAATAATCAAAAGAGCACCTATAATGGGCGTATCCATCAAAGTTCAAAGCAAGTTAGGCATCGTAGTGTTTGTCTTAATATTCTTCTTACCAGTATCGCTTGGGATTATAATAAACCTAACAGATAGAGCGCAAAGGGATTACTCGCTGGAAAAAGCAGATATTAACATTCTGCTAAATCCTGATGGCTCTGCATACATTGAAGAGGTAATAAACTACAGATTCAAGGGTTGTTACAAAGAAGTATACAGAGTTCCAAAACTATCTTCTTCAGTTAATGACCCATATTATCTTAAAAGTATATCTGGTTATTGTGAACCTGAATGCGAGATTCAAAACAGAGGTTATGAATTTGCAGGTGTATACAATAGTATATGTGATACAGATGTTTCTTTTCATGTAAATATGGATGTAACAAACACAATAAGTAAAGGCGAAGACCTAACCCAATTCCACTATAAAGTTTGGGGCATAGAATGGGAAAAGCCCTTAAAAGAATTGAACTCAAGAATTACATTCCCCGAAAACGTAGTAATCACAGAGGTTTTTTTCAATCCTTACGGGATAGTTAAGGATTACAAAATAGATAAAAACAAAATCTCATTTAACGCAGAAAACCTAAAAGATTTTCTTGAGATTCGAGTTGTTATGACAAAGGATTCCTTTGCCTTTGAAGAAAACCACAATTACACAAGAGAACTTGTGCTTAAAGAACAAGAGAAATATGAAAAAAACTATATTCTTTTTCAAAATGTCTTAATGATAGGTTTTCCTTTGATAATAATACTTCTAGTTGCTTTTACTTATTTTCTATACCAAAAATACGGCAAAGAACTCGGAAAAATCAGCAAGTACTACTACGAAAGAGAGCCTTATGAGGGCCTTAAACCATACCAGGCAAATTTCATCGCACATAGTAGCGTTGGAAAACTAATTGGTAGAGTAGACTCCGATGCAATCCTTGCCACACTTTTAGACCTTGTAAGAAGAAAGCACATAGCAATAGATAGCACAAAGATCCCAAAACTGCCCATACCCTTCATAAACAGATTCATAAAAAATCCTATTCAGTTCACATTCAAAGAGGTACGTAAGGATGGATTATCCGAGCCAGAAAAACTAGTTTATAACTTCTTCAAGGGGTTTGCGACTAACGGGGTTTTGCTCTGGAATGATTTTGAATACGAAATTCGCTCTACAACTAATGCAAAAAAGCTTGCTAGGTTCGCCGAAAAATTTGAAAAGGAAATAAAAAAGGAAATGGAGCCAAAAAAATACTTTGACAACAAAGGGCACAAGATCTTTTTAGGGATTTGCTTCCTTGTAATGGCCCTCTCATTTGTTCTAATCGGAAGTAGCTTAAATTTCTTATCAACAGAACTAAAACAACTCTATCCTTACCTAAACTATCTTATCCCTCTAGCAGCAACCACACTAGTAATTAGCATTATTGGGGTTTTAATACCAAATCATGTCTTTGGTAGGTTCACAAAAAAAGGATTTGATATCTACAAAAAAACACTTGCATACAAGCGTTTTATAACAAACCTCACATACCTAAAAAAGTATCCCCCGCAATCCATTGTTATCTGGGAAGAGCATTTGATCTTTGCAACAGCTTTAGGAGTCGCCGAAACGGTCTCAAAAAAGCTAAGGCTTGTAGTTCCAGATATGTTTGAAAGTGATTTAAGTTCCTTAGGATCAGTTTACAAAGCAGGCTTTATTTCAAGATTTAGTAGTACGTATTACTCTGTAACGAATAGCTCCTCATCAAGCAGTGGAGGTGGAAGCTTTGGTGGAGGAGCAGCAGGTGGCGGTGGTGGTGGCGGTGGTGGCGCCCGATAAAGATTAGGTTTGCGAGGATTTAAAACCCCGATCTAGGCCCCGAAAAAGACCCAATGCTAGCCAAGTTACACCTACAAGCCCTTAAAGAAAAAAAATAACTAAGCCTTATACGAGTTTCTCACGGGTGCAAGTATCTTTCTTAGATAGTTCCCAACACTTGCCTTAAGATCCATTGGATGAACCTGTTTCTCCTTAAAAGCGCATTCAAGCTCTTCATAAGACTTAAACAGCACATTTCCCCCAAACTTCTCAGCTCTTTGAATCAAAAACTCATTCACTCTAGGAAAAACAATCAGCCTTGCAATCTGAAGTATTGGATTATCCTCTAAAACTCCTTCAGGGCAATAAGCCTTATTAATCTTTTTTACAATAGAATCATCATCATCTCTAATAGAAATAAAAGACTCCTTTTCTGATGAACTCATCTTACTTCCAGGTCCCTTAAGCGAAGAAATGAGCGGGGTATGAACAAAAACAGGCACCTTATACCCAATCTTTTCCAAAATCTCAACAGCAAGCATATGAATCTTTCTTTGCTCAATACCTGCTTCAACAATATCAACTCCAAGATGCTTAATATCCACAACCTGCATAATAGGGTATATCACCTGAGAAACCTTAGCATTATCAATATCCCTTGCAACCTGTTGCATACTCCTAAGAGCCCTATTAAGCGTACTCATAACAGCAATTCGCATCATATCATCAACATACTCCACTCTTCTTTGAAAAGAGCTCCCAACAACAAACTCAGCGCCCTTAAGTCCTGCGGCCTCAAACCCTGCTTGCCATTGCTTAACCTGATTAGCCATATAATCCCAATCTCCCTTTTGGTTAAGCCATCCATGCCAATCCGCCAAAAGCACCTTCACTTGGCATCCAGCATCCTTAAGCTCAATAAGCTTTCCAATAGTAACAAAATGACCCAAATGAATCTCTCCTGAAGGCTCATATCCACAATAACAAACAGGGCTTTTCTTCTCATCAAAAAGCTCTTTTAAACTATCTTTATTAATAACCTCCTGAGTATTTCTTACAATAAGTCTTTCTTTCTCCTCAAACCCCATAACCCTTGATTCTTTAGTTTCCATAACAATCATCAAAGAACAAGAACACAATACAATATTTATTAAAGTTTCTATATCCAATAATAAAAAATCTAAACAAATAAAAAAATAAACAAATAATCTGCAAGACTCTGCAAGAATCTGCAAGATGCCAATATACTGGATTTTAGAAATAATTATAAACAACCAAACAAACAATCTACAAACAAAAATGAAAATTGCAGTATTTTCAGACGCATTTCACCCCCAAATTAGCGGTGTAACAACCTTTGTATTAAACATGGCCAACTACTTAGCTAGGGATGGTCATGAGATAAGGATATATGCACCAAAATTCCCAAACTCTTCTTTTGATGATTCTGCACTCCCAAAAAATATCTCAATATACCGAGCGCTCTCATTTAAAGTAATCACTGACCCAAATATGAGAATAAGCATCCCTAACATAATAAAACTCTCAAATGATTTTACAAAATTTAACCCTGATGTAGTACATATTCACACCCCACTAACACTTGGAATACTAGGACTTACAATTGCAAAATCTAAAAGAAAGCCAATAGTTGGAACATATCATACATATATCCCTGATTTTACATGTTATGTATCACCCATCGCGTTCTTCAAATCACTCACTAAAGCACTATTTACAAAATTCAGAAAAAAAGATCCAAAAACCGCAAAACAATTCTTAAACAAATGGATGAAACTAAAACTTTTTGAGAAAAAAATTAAATCTATCAAAAATGAAAAACATAAAAAAGAAAAGAAAAAAAGGCTTGTTTGGTCAATCACAAAAAGCCATTACAAACACTTTAACATTCTTACAACCCCTTCAAAGGTTTTAGTTGATGAACTAAAAAAACATAAAATCAACAAAAACATAATCTTTCTAAGCAATGGAATAGAGCTTGATCTATTCAAGAACTGCTCTTCAAAAAAATCCTTTAAAAACGATCAGCCAATAACACTAATACATGTTGGAAGGATCGCCCCGGAGAAAAAAGTTGATATAATCTTAAAAGCCCTAAAGATTCTAATAGACCAAAAATATAACGTTAAACTAATAATTGCCGGATTTGGTGTATCCGTTGATGACATGCAAAAACTTTCAAAAGAACTAGGTATAGAAAAATATGTTCAATTCACTGGAAAAATCCCAAGAGAAAATCTACCTGAATACTACTCAAAAGCAGATATATTCATAACCGCAAGTCCAATAGAAACTCAAGGAATAGTAGTCCTTGAAGCAATGTCTTGTGCAATACCAGTAGTTGGAGTAAAAAAACTTGCTTTAAATGAACTTATAAAAGAAGGATATAATGGCGTTTTAGCAGAACCTGATGACCCAAAGGATTTAGCAAACCAATGCATAAAACTCATGAGATTAACACCTTCAGAATACAAAAAATATTCTAACAACGCACTTGAAAGCGTAAAAGAACATGACATCAAAAACAGCATGAAACGCCTTGAAGAAATCTATCAAATGGCAATCTCAAACAAAAAAATCTCCAAGGCAAAGTCATTATACTACTAAAATATCCTTTATTCTAATCCTTTAAAAAATCACAAGAATTTAGATACATTATCCTATTAACGTTTTCTCTAAAAGATATCCTTGTAAGCGAACAATTAGAGATGCTAAATCTCTTAGCTGATTCAATAACCTCTAAACCAAGTATCTTAGAAACAATTGCTTTAGCAACAAAAGAATGTGTAATAAAAAGCACCTTTTTATTTGAATTAATCCCAATTTTCTCTAAGAGTAACTCAATTCTTTCATAAAGCTGAGTAATACTCTCGCCATTATTAGGCACCCAATCCAAACTAGGGATATTAATTGAGCCCCATTCAGGGATATTTTCTCCAGCTTTAATTAAATCACCTCTATTGTATTCTCTTAAACACTCTGTAAACTCAAATGGTATCTTTAATCCTTGGGCAATCTTTTCACAAGCATACACGCATCTTGGCGAATCACTTGAATAAACCTTACCAATCTTTTCCTTCCTAAGCCTTCTTATTAGGTAGGTCAGCTCAATTTTTCCTTCCTTAGAAATATTTCCATCCTGATGAGACTGTATAATTCTCTTTTTGTTCTCTTCAGTAAGAGGGTGCCTTGTAATAAATAATTCCATTATCAAAAGAAACTAACATTATGTTTTTATTACTTTCGATATAACATTTAATGCTCAGAAATACAACACTTACTTATTAATCTCATAAATAACCTTCTCAGAATATTCACCCCAAGAATGATTTCCTCTGTCCTTTAAAACCTCTTTAACCCTAAATATCTCAAGTTCTACACCTTTTTTTAAATGATAATAAATTGAGCGCATAGTTACCTTAGGGTATTTCAAAATATACTTCTTATAAAGTGAATATCCATCACTTGAGCCATTCTCCTCTAAAATCTCCTTAACATTATCCCTAATCTTGCTTCTTTCAGGCCTTCCCTTCTTTGCAAACCTTATAATCTCTTCGCTCATGACTATCTATGAAGATTAGTGATTTTAAAAATCTTTGGATTTAGCGATTACTTCTTTTCTGTTGTTTAATAGTTCAGCCAAAGTAATAGTGAAAAGTAAATAGTGAAATCTAAGAAAAACTCTAATAACAAAATGAGTTATACAAAAAAATCACAACGAAATCCATAAGGATTAAAAATATAAACCCACGAAATATCCTTTCAACTTATTAATTGCTTGATCCTAAGATCATACTTTTCAAATCCTTTCATTCTCAATCGAAAATGAAAAAATCTCTAAAGCAAAAATGCCCATAAGTATCACGCTAGATAATATCGGTTGATTAATAGAAAAGCATACCTCTTGTTTCAACATGAGGACTATGTACGTTTTTTTGTAATCAACAACCTCGCTTTAATACAGCGCATGCTTTTATATTACCAACATACCTCGCCTGTTAGGGCGAGGTTGTTGATTTTTCAAGCCAAATTGAGAATAGACGGATTCATGCAAGGATTAACCTCGACTATCCTAAAGATACCTCTACATTTATACCGAGGTTTTTCATTTTGTGAATCCGTGATTCGCATACTTTTGTCTTGAGGCCTAAAGTTTAAGGAAACATATGCATATAACGTTTAACCTCGACAATCCTAAAGATACCTCTACATTTATACCGAGGTTTTTCATTGTAAATGAATTTTTCTTTGTTAATCCATCTACTCTTACTAAAAGACTTAACAATCAAAGTATGCAAAATATTCAAGATTTTAATAAAAATAAAAAATTAAAAAGTTTTAATAATACCATAGATTACCTAAACAAGTATGTTATGCCTTGGAATCGAATCAACAGCGCACACTTTTGGAGTAGGAATAGTATCAAGTGAAAAATCAGTTCTTTCAAATGAGAAAGTCTCTTACAAAACTCATGAAGGCGGAATGATCCCTGCCAAGGTTGCAGATTTTTTAGTAGAGAACTGTCAAACCCCTTTCCATGATGCGTTAAAAAAAGCAAACCTCTCAATTAAAGACATAGACCTCATCTCTTTCTCCCAAGGTCCGGGGATGGGGCATTCCTTAAGAGTTGGAGCAGTCTTTGCAAGAGCACTCTCATCAAGATATAATATACCAATAATAGGTGTAAATCATTGCATAGCCCATCTTGAAATAGGAAAGATGCTCACACCTGCAAAAGACCCAGTATTACTATACGTCTCAGGAGCCAACACACAAATCATAGCCTTTGAAGCTGGAAAATACAAAATATTTGGAGAATCCATTGATATGGGCGTTGGAAACTTCATTGATGCATTTGCAAGATATCTTAAACTAGGATTCCCCGGTGGGCCCAAGGTAGAAGAGTTTGCAAAACAGGGTCATAATTACATACCCTTGCCGTATGTGGTAAAAGGCATGGATGTTTCTTTTGGTGGGATATTAACAAATCTAAAAAAGAAATATGACTCAAAAAAATATACCTTAGAAAACCTATGCTTTAGCATGCAAGAAACAGTATTTGCAATGCTTTTAGAAGTAACCGAAAGAGCTATGGCACACTGCGAAAAAGACGAGCTATTGCTCGGTGGTGGAGTAGCATGTAATACAAGGCTTTCGGAAATGGCAAAAACCATGTGTTTTCAAAGAGGCGCAAAATGCTTTATCCTAGAAAACCAATACAACGTTGATAACCCTGCAATGATCGCTTGGCTTGGAATAAAAGAATACCTTTGCGGAAAAAGACAAAATATTTCTCAAACCCAAATAAGACCATACTGGCGAACCGATGAGGTATAAAGTAAATAAATATTAAGCAAAGTTTAATATATCTTTTATCATCTTTAAATAACCTGATGGCAAATAATCAAAACCCAAGCACTAACCAAAACCCAAGCACTAATCAAAAATCAAATAGATATAAAAATATTGACATTAAATATGACCTTTTAGAAATTGCAGGTTTTTTTAGAAATCATCTTCTAATCACATTGTGCCTTCTTTTCATAATAATAATAGTAAGTTCGCTTTTTGTATTTGAAAACCTTATATTCAAATCAATAATCGATGAATCAACAAACTTTTCTCAAGGTATAATATCAAAAGATGCATTCCTATCAACCATATCTTTACTATTTTTATTCCTATTAATAATATTCTTGATAAAAAGCGTAGGTAATTGGGTAAGAATACACCTCCTAAACAGCCTTGAAGTAAAAATAATAGCTGAGTTAAAAAGAAAATACTTCAACCACATAATAAGACTTGATTATGATTTTTTTACATCAAATAGAATAGGCTCTATTATTTCAAAGATAACTCGAAGTGGTGGAGCAATAGAACGATTTGTTGATGTATTTGTCTTCAACTTTATTCCATTAATAGTAAGCTTGATTACTGCTATAATATCACTTGCATATCTGGGAATAAGTTATATACTCTTACTATTAATCACTTTTACAATCTTTATCGCAATAAGCCTATTCATTCAAAAGAAGCAAAACCTTGCAAACTCATTAGCAAACGAAAGAGAGGACATTGAAAAAGGAGAAATAAGTGATTACCTTGCAAATGTAGAATCAATAAAATACTTTGGAAAAGAGAATTACATCAAAAAGAAATTCTTTACCACAACCGAAAACACAAAACTTGCCTTCCTCAAATTCTGGAATTATTTCAGATGGTCTTCCTTTTTTCAAAACCTAATCTTGGGAATAGGAACACTAGCCTTAATCCTTTTAACAATCTTTGACTTTCTAGCAGGGCTAATAACTGTAGGAACTATTGTATTTGTATACACCACATTTCAAAGATTGCTTTTGCCTCTTTATGAATTTATTCATGGAGTAAGAGGCTATTACAGATCATTAGCAGACCTTGACCCTCTCTTTAAATATGGGAAGCTCCCAAACGCAATTAAAGATATCAAAGGAGCAAAAGATTACAAAGTAAAAGAAGGCGATGTAGAATTTAAAAACGTAACATTTAGCTATGCAAACAAAAAAATATTTGACAATTTTTCACTAAAGATCCCTAAAAACAAAAAGGTTGCCTTAGTAGGGCATTCGGGAAGTGGAAAAACCACTCTTATAAAATTACTCTACAGGCTTTATGATGTTGATAGTGGTTCTATAGAAATTGATAAAATAAATATACGAAGTTTTAAGCAAGAAGCCCTAAGAAGGGAATTAAGTATAGTCCCTCAAGAGTGCATACTATTTAATGATACAATCTATAATAACATCCTTTTTTCAAATCCAACCTCATCGAAAAAAGAGGTAATGCACGCAATTAAAGTTGCAAATCTAGATGAGCTTATTGATTCGCTCCCTTTTAAAGAAAATACAATAGTTGGAGAAAAGGGTGTAAAATTATCAGGTGGTGAAAAACAAAGAGTATCAATCGCAAGAGCAGTTTTAGCAAAAAAAGAAATACTCATACTTGATGAAGCAACATCTTCACTTGATTCTCAAACCGAGCTTGAAATAAAAGAAGCTTTAGAAAAGCTAATGAGAAACAAGACCACAATTATTATAGCTCATCGGCTTTCAACAATCATGAACTCAGACCTAATAGTGGTAATGAAAAAAGGAAAAATAGTTCAAATGGGTAATCATAACGAATTAATCAATCAACCCGGAGAATACAAAAAGCTTTGGAATATCCAAAAAGGGGGATATATTGTTGAGTAAACACCAATAATTTTCTTGCCAAATAAGTGTTGCAAACACCATCGCCTCGTTTCATTGCTATAAATTCATCTAAATACCTTCTTATTAACAATCGTTAATTTTAAATATAACCTTATATTTTCTTATATTCACTATGAGTGAAATAATGTTGCGTCCAGAGATAGAAACATGGTATATACTGCCATTTATTAAAAAATCTGTTACAATTTGGCTCAAATCCAAAGGTTACAAACAAACACAAATATCACAAATGATGGGCATAACTCCAGCATCAGTTAGTCTTTATTGTTCTGGAAAAAGAGCAAGTGCTATTGAAATACAATGTCCAATTGCATCAAAATCAATATCAGATTTAGTATCAAACGAACTGGCCTTGCAAAAATCCATAACCCCTGCAATCATATACACAGCAATCGCAAAAACCTTACAAGTTGTTGAATCAAAAGGACTAGTCTGTCAAATCCATAAGTCCTTATCTAAAGACAATTGTTGCCTTATCAAAAACAAAAAGGTTTGCTAATTAAGGTGTTGAAAATGAAAATATATGCTGATAATGCATCAACAACAAAACTTGACCCTTGTGTTTTAGAAGAAATGCTTCCTTTCCTAAAAGAAGACTTTGGAAACCCTTCCTCACTTCACTCAAAAGGACTATTTGCCCAAAGAGCAGTGGATAAAGCAAGACTAATAATCTCTGAATCCATAGGCGTAAACCCTGAAGAGATAATATTTACATCAGGTGCAACAGAATCAGATAATCTTGCAATCAAAGGAATAGCTTACGCAAACAAAGATAGTACCAGAAAAAAGATAATCACTACAAAAATCGAGCATGATGCAGTCCTAAAAACATTTGAACAATTATCATTAGAAGGATTTGAAACAGTATTTCTAAATGTTGATAAAGAAGGCTTTGTAAAACTTGATGAACTAAAAAAAGAACTCACAGAAAAAACCTTGTTAGTATCAATAATACATGCAAATAACGAAATAGGAACAATTCAAGACATAAAAACAATTAGCGAATTATGCCACAAAGTGGGTGCAATATTTCACACCGATGCTACCCAATCATACACAAAAATACCAATAAACATAAAAGATTTAAACATTGATTTAATGACAATGAATGCTCACAAACTTCATGGTCCAAAAGGAGTAGGTGCACTATATATCAAAGAAGGACTAAAAATTAAACCACTATTTGGTGGCGGTGGTCAAGAATTTAAAATCCGCTCTGGAACCTATAATGTAGCAGGCATAGTAGGCTTTGGAAAAGCAGTAGAGATTCAAACAAAACAAATAGAAAAAAATAGCGATTATATCAAATCATTAAGAGATGAACTATACCAAAAACTTTCAAAAATAGAAAACTCAAAAATAAACGGACCAACAGACCTTTCAAAAGAAAAAAGGCTTGTAAATAACCTTAACATAAGATTTAGCGGTATTGAAGGTGAAGCAATGCTTTTTAGGCTTGATGACTTGGGGATAATGGTATCCACCGCAAGCGCCTGTTCCTCTCAAAGCCTAAAACCAAGCCATGTTTTAATGGCATGCGGACTTTCCCATGAACAGGCTCATGGCTCTTTAAGATTTTCATTATCAAAATTCAATCATCCAAGCGAAATCCCGATAATTGCAACAGCAGTAGAAAAGGTAGTAACTGATTTAAGAAAATTAAGCCCACTTGTTGGCTTAAGAAAACAAAAGGTGAATTAAAAATGGCACTTGATTATACACAAAAAGTAATAGAGCTTTTTAGAAATCCAAAAAACGTAGGTGAAATAGACTCTCCTGATGTTGAAGTGAAAGAAGGTAGCCCTGCTTGTGGAGACCTTTTACAATTACAGCTAAAAATAAACCCCATATCAAAGATAATTGATGATATAAAATTTAAGTCATTTGGTTGTGCATCAAATATCGCAACAGCATCAATTGTAACAGAAATGGCAAAAGGAAAAAAAATTGACGACGCAGAAAAAATTTCTTGGCAGGATGCAACAAAAGAGCTTGGCGGGCTTCCAAATGTAAAAGTTCATTGCTCAGTATTAGCAGTTGACGCACTAAAACAGGCAATAGAAAAATATAAAATCAAAGAAGGGCTTTTAAAAATAGACGAAAACGCAATCACAAAAGATTTTATAATTTCAAAGTTAGGTCATGTAATAGACCCTTCCAAAGGAACTGACATTGTAAGACTTAAATATGTATTATATGTAGGAGTAGAAAAATCAAAAGAGGACGAAAAAGCAGTTGATATATTAATCCAGCTAAGCCATCCTCAAGACGTTGATTACGAAGAAAACATTAAAGAAGAGATATTAGAAAAACTCGAATATATTCCAAAAATTAAAAATATCAAAATAGAATTTCTTACTCACTCAATAAACTAACACTTTAAAAAAACTTAATCAAATCAAAAAGGTGTTTTATTTGGCAAAAGAGAATCATGCTCCAAAAAGCAAAACGGTTACAAAAGAAAATGTGTTAAATACATTAAGAGAGGTTTATGACCCTGAAATACCACTAAGTGTGGTGGATTTGGGAATGATTTATGAAATACAAATAGAGGATAAAAAAATATCAATTACCATGACACTCACTTCTCCAATGTGTCCCATGGGTTCATACATTCAAATGCTAATAGAACAAGCAATTGAAAAATCCTTTAAAGACCATCAACTAGAAATAAAATTAACATTTGATCCGCCTTGGACTCCTGAACGGATAAATATAAACAAAAGAAAAGAATTAGGATTATAAAAATATCTCTATTCCTAAGATCTTTTTAAAATAGACAACAATTAATTATCTTTTCAACAATCCCTTAGCGTTATAGAAAGTTTTATAAAATATCTTTTTTTGCTAACAAATTGGTTATGCCGACTTAGCTCAGCCTGGTCAGAGCGCTAGACTCATAAGATTTGTTGCAAACAAGATCTTAATGAACTAAAGCAACAGATGCCTTTTGCTCTAATTGGGATTATAGAGTCTTTAGATATTTTTTAAATCTGAGATATCTAGAGGTCCGGGGTTCAAAGCCCCGAGTCGGCATCTTTCTTTAAACAATCTTAACAAATCATAATATCTCTTTATTCTCATCCATCAAAGCCTTAACCTCAGAATCTTTTAAATCTCTATATCTTCCTGATTTAAGCGTTCCTAGACTAATAGGACCTATTGCCACCCTTTCAAGTTCATCAACATAAAAACCCAAGCCCTTAAAAATTCTTTTTACAATCTTATTTCTACCTTCATGTACACCTATCTCAACATGGGTCTTATTAATAATCTTTGCAAACTCAACTCTTACTGGACCATCCTTTAACATAATCTTTCCCTTTAACTTTCTTATGTCATCCTCACTAACCCTTTGATTTAATTTAGCCCTATAAACCTTAATAAGCTCATACCTTGGATGCATCACTTTGTTTGCAAAATCCCCATCATTTGTAAGAAGAATAAGTCCTTTAGCATCAAAATCAAGTCTTCCAACAGGAAAAATTCTCTCTTCAATCCCGTTGAAAAAATTCATAACAGTTTTTCTTTTAAATGGATCGCTTAATGTTGTCAACACAAATTTTGGTTTGTTAAAAGCAATATACCTTTTCTTTGCAAAAATAATCTTTCTTCTTAAAACAAAAATAGAATCCTTATCTGGATCTGCTTTTTCCCCTATCTGTGCAACATGGTCATTTACCTTTACCTTGCCACCTATAATAAGCTCTTCAGCTGTTCTTCTCGAACAAAAGCCAGCATTTGAAATAAGTTTTTGAATTCTCTCTTGTACCATATTAATGATATATTCAGTCCTACATTATAAAACTTTGCCAAAACAATAACTTTAAGAAAAGAAAACCATAGCTATTTAGCCAAATGATAGCAAAAATAGGATCAAACTTTGACATTATTATAATTACTGCTGAATATTACGAAGACCATCCACTTTCTCCATCAGGGGTTTTAGCTAGAGTATTAGATGTAGCAGGTTTTAGTGTAGGCCTAATTGAAAAACCCAAAAATAAAGAGGACATAGCTAGGCTTGGAGAGCCAAATCTGGCATTTTGTGTGACCGCTGGCTCAATTGACAGTATGTTAAATAATTACACTCCGCTAAAGAAGAAAAGGATACTAGACAAATACTCCAATGCAACAAAAATGCCTGATAGAGCAATAATAGTGTATTGCAATCTAATAAAAGAGCAATACAAAAAAACCAAAATCATAATTGGTGGAATTGAAAGCTCCCTTCGGCGTTTTGCCCACTATGATTATTGGTCAAATTCTATACGAAAAAGCATTCTTTATGATTCAAGAGCAGATATTTTAGTCTATGGCAATGGCGAAAAACAAATAATAGAAATAGCTAAAAGAATAAAAGATGCCAAACCCATAGATAACATCAAAGGAACATGTGTAATTAAAAAAGAAATAGATAGCACATTTGAATTGTTACCTTCATTTAAAGATGTAAATAATGATAAGCTAATGTTTTCTAAAATGCAATCCCAATTTTCAATTTATAAAAATCTTGCTCAGGAATACGACAATAACTATCTTGTGCAGTATTCATACCCTCAATATACAACAAAAGACCTTGATTTTATATACGCACTTCCCTACACAAGAAATCTATCAAAAGGCTCACTTCTTAAAATGGCCCAGTTTAGCATAGTAACACACAGAGGTTGCATTGGAAGATGTAATTTCTGCTCAATTGCATTTCATCAAGGGGACAAGATTATTTCTCGTTCTGAAGAAAACATACTAAATGAAATAAAACAAATAACCCTTCATCCTGATTTTAAGGGAGAAATTGATGATTTAGGAGGACCTTCTGCTAACATGTATGGAATGGATTGTGAGGTCCATTGCAAAAATTATCCTTGCCAAAAATCCTGTATGAACTGCCCACTGCTTGACAAATCCCATGGCAAACTAATATCGCTTATGAAAAAAGCAAGAGAAATACCGCGTGTAAAAAACGTTTTTGTAAGAAGTGGTATAAGATATGACCTCGCACTTGAGAGCAAAGAGTACATAAAAGAACTTTCAGATCATCACATAGCAGGGTCCCTAAAGATAGCTCCTGAGCATTTCTCAAACTCTGTATTGTCGCTTATGAATAAAGATAATGCGAGATTTGAAGAATTCCTTAATTACTTCAAAAAACTAAATAATCCTAAAAAACAGTACCTAAAATACTACTTTATGATCTGTCACCCAGGCGATAGTGAGACCCAAACCATTGCCTTACAAAAAAAGTTAGAATCCTTAGAAAACGTTGAGTCATTTCAGGTTTTTACCCCAACCCCCATGACGAACTCAACCTCTATGTATTGGACAAGCCTAAATCCAAAGACGCTTGAAAAAATAGACATAATATATGATTACAACACCAAAAAAAAGCTAAAGAGAATCTTACTTAAAGATTTAAACAAACCAAGTCAAAAGTTTTATGAAAATGAAAAAACCAGATAGTGGTTATTTGGCTTTACACATACTTTTACACCTCATTTACCCATCATAATAACTCCTTTTAAAGTTCTCCTCTATTCTTCACTCTAATAAAATAAACAGTTAGCTTTAAATACTTCCTCATGCTACATTCCAAGTTAGGCTATACAAACGATATCTTAGAATTCTAAAATATCTCATAAAAAAGATATAACTATGATTCTTAAGAAGCAAATTTGAATAGCTGTGATAAAAACTAGGTGAAGAATAAGATGAGAAACGAAAGTGGATTCAGAAGGGACTTTGGACCAAGAGAGATGCACAAAGCAGTCTGCGCAGATTGCGGTAATGAGTGCGAGGTTCCATTTAAACCAGCTGAAGGAAAACCTGTTTACTGCAGGGATTGTTACCAAAAACATAAAAAGTTCTAAGAATATTATATTTTTAGTTTACACTGATTTATTTTTTTGTTTTTTTAATTTATTAAACTCTATTTTTCTGTTCAAATGCGTGTTAGTCAATAAACATATCTTAGATTCTAATTAAATATCTCCCTTTACTCAACATATTCAATATTTCAGCCTAAACAGTTCTATCTATTTTCAACCCAAAAGGGAAAATATAAATAGTAGTTACTGCAAAATGGTTAATGTGTATAACTCCAAGCTTGCTTATTTAAAATAATTTAGATCTTACAGATAAAAATCCCACAAAAAAACTAAAAAAAGCAAAAAACCCTAATTTAACACTAAAATGAGGTTGTTAATCATGAAAAAAAAAATCTTACCCATACATTACACACTTATTATGCTAATAACAATCATTCTATTCTCTAGCATTGCATTATCTAGGCCTTACATACATTTAGAGGATAAAGAGCCCCTATCAGCATGTCTATTTGAAAAAACAATCATTACAGGATATTTAAAGAACGATGACGCCTTTCCTCAAACATATAATCTTTCACTAAGAAATCCTAATCAAAATTTTGCATCACTTTCAAAAGAAGAGTTTTATTTAGGAGCTGGAAAAGCAACAAAATTTCAAATTTCCATCACACCTAATCTAAACATCCCATTGGGAAACACAATCATTGAAATAATAATATCCTCACAAACTCACAACTACTCAAAATATATTCCAATAACACTTAAAAACTGCCACAACATCGAATTAGAAACACCTCCAATTATTGAAATTTGTAAAGGCGAAAAACTAAATAATAACATATATATCAAAAATCTTGGGCTTTATGATGAAGAAATATCTTTAATATTGGAATCGGATATAGAAGAATTCAATCAAGAATCTGTTATACTTTTACCTAAAAACCTTATTAAAAAAATTCCCTTACAATCAGAAATTAACGAGCTTGGAGAATTTATAATAAACTACGAAATTAAACTTACTCAACAAGACAATTATATAGTAGAAAAGCAAACAAAAATCATTGCAAAAAGCTGTCCATCTGCAGAAATTACATCCGCTCAATATCAAAAACAATGTATTGGCGAAACCAATAACATATCTATTGAGATAAAAAACACAGCCATAGAATCTGACCATTATACAATCTATATAAACAATGAAGAAAAGGCAGATTTATTGATAAAGCCCCTAGAATCAAAAACCATTCAAATCCCTATCAACATTAACCCTATTAAAAAAAATGATTTCCCAATAGAACTAAAAATAATATCAAAAAATGGTTTTGAAAAAGAAATACCCTTATTGCTAGAATACACAGATTGTTCCAATATTAACACTCAGATAAAAAATAATCCTTTAAATATATGTCAAGATTTAACAGATGAAATCCCAATAACTCTAATTCTCCAAAACGGTCCAACACAAAAAGAATACAATCTAAAATCGCAAAACATTTTTCTAGACCTGCCCTCTGAAATTGAGACTATCTCCTTAACACCCTTTGAAAAAAAAGAACTAATTGCAAAAATCAATATCCCTAGAGAACTTGGAGAATATAACGAGGTACTTACAATCAACACAAGAAATTCATTGTACAATGAATTAATAAAATTAAATATAATTGATTGTTATGATTTTGATGCTGATATAAAAGCTAAAAAAGAAGCTTGTAATAATACTGAGATTGAATATAATCTCACAATATATAACTTTGGCGAGGTGGCTGATGAATATACAATTCAAATGATCTCACCATATCAAAAACACTTAGGAGACTATAAAGTTGAAAAAACAACAGACCTAAATATCCCTTTTAAATTATTAATCCAACCAACTAAAACAATAGAAAAGGTTTTGCTAAAAATAACATCCAAATCAAGACCTTACTTATCAACAACAGCCCAAAAATCTTTTTTAGTTGAAGATTGTATTAATTATGAAATAAAAGCACCAAAAAACCTTGAGGTTTGTGCTTTTGAAGAAGGTGAAATACCTATCGTTGTTAAAAATACCGCTACCCAGTCAAATCAATATAATCTAAAGTTTATTTGTCCTTCATACATCAGCTATCAAAACCAAACGTTCTCATTAAACCCATCTGAAGAAAAACAAATACTTCTAAACTACAAAATCCCAAAAGAGTTTGAAAAGACCTCTTATTGTGCAATCCTAGTTAATTCAGATAAAACAACTACTCAAACTACTTACCAATTAATAATATCTTTACTAAGCCAAAAAGATTGTTTTTGTGCAGAATCAGAACTATCAGATTTTGTAATTGAGCTAAATAAACCACAAAAGCCCCTAGAGCTAAAAATAAAAAATTGTGGGAGGATTTCAGATAGCTACCAAATAAAGGTTTTTGGCGAACTAAAAAATTATATTAAAATAACCTCACCTGAAACACTTGAATTAGACCCAAAAGAATCCCAAACATTTTACATCCAAACCACTTCTCCAATAAAAGAAGACATAAATGAGATAAATAACACAATCACACTTGCAGTTCAAAGCAAAAATACAGACCTCTATCAAGAGTATCAAATTAAACTAAAAAATTGATTTCATAAAATCTTCGCTCATTTTGCATACTTTGGCAAATAGAAAAGCATACCTCGTGTTTTAACAAGATGACTCGGTACACTTTTCAGTAATCAACAACCTATTTGAATACAGCGCATGCTTTTATATTGCCAACATACCTCGCCCTTTAGGGGAGGTTGTTGATTTCATGAATTCGTCATTTGCATACTTTGGCTTTTCAAGCAAAAGTAAGAATAAACGGATCCATGCAAGGATTAACCTCGACTATCCTAAAGATACCTAAATATTTATGCCGAGATCTTTCATTTCTATTTTAACTAATTATTTTTTAAATTCTAAAGAAATAATTAAAATCAGGATTTAGGTATATTTTTGATCATAGTAACAAATTCTTGCTAAAAGATTTTTGTATCAAAGACGATAACTTATAAAGAGTTTATCCCCTAAAGACAAACCATGCTTAGCAATTGATCCCTTCCTCATTTCTAAAACATTAGTCGCAATATTTTTTGGAGAGTATATACTAAAGGGTTTAAAATTTTTATAAATCTCAACAATTTCCATTTTTTCATTAAGCCATATAATATCAATTGGAAAGAAAACAAAAAACATATGAAAGCTATATATCCTAGGCTTATTGAATCTAAATAACAAGGCCTCATTTTCATTCAATTCCCTTCTTAAAATAAGTCCAATAGATTTCTCAAAAAATCCTTTCAAAATCTTTGCCTTAGAAAAGATTATATTGTTATTCTTTAAAATCCTACATTTTCTCATATTTTTTCACTTTTTTATCTTAATCTTTTTGCTTTGAAATAAGCCTTTTGTCTCCATTAATAATCACTTCTTCAATAAACGGAGTAATCTCGTTTAAATATCTATAAAATGTAGCCTTAGAGCAATATGAAAGCTCATCAACAATCATATGTTTAAGTTCTGGAATGCTCATAGCACCCGACTTAATAATACTTAATATCTTTCCTTTTATAACCTGTCTTCTCTTACGCTTCAAAGAGCTTAACATCTCCTCTTTTAATAAATCTTTTTTACTCCTTTCATCATATTCTAGATTCTCATCGCCAAATGAATTAATCTTACTTTCAATCTTCTCAATCCTATTCTTTAAAGCCTTGTTTTCTTCAACAACCCTGTAATTATTTTCTCTTATTATTTTTAGCTCCTCTTTAATCTTCTCAAAAGAGCCTCTAATTGACTCCATTACTGCTGAAATCTCCCCCTTCTCCATAAACAGGATTTCATAATCAATAATATATAAAATTAACGCTTTTTTGATACTCAATTGATACTAAATAAAAAAGTCTCAATACAATTATGATACTCATTTGAGACACCCCCTCATTTCCACTGGAGTTATTTAATCCCGACTATTTTATAACGACATTTAAATTTAACACCCCCTCATTTCCACTGGAAAGAGTGAGACTTTATTAAGACTTAAGTTAAATTTACTGAGCCTAATCTGAAATTTTAATGAGACCCTTTATAAACAAATAATCCTAACCAAATCATTAAACGTACAAATTAAAAGGGTTGCACCGTTATTGCTTTATAAACAAATAATCCTAACCAAATCATTAAACCTCAGAGAAAACAATATATATAAGGAGTAAATCAGATAAAACTCATGGTAAAATTGCTTGTCTTCACAGACTCACATAATGACCCCTTGATTCATAAGGAACTAAAGAAAAAATCAAAACATGCAGAAATTATTCTTTGTTGTGGTGATTTTACCATATTTGAGTCAAAAATACAAAAGACATTAAAATTCTTTGAATCTTTCAAAAAACCATTCCTATTAATTCCAGGAAATCACGAATCAAACAAAACCATTAAAGAACTATGCAGTCTTTCAAAATATCTTAAGCCAATTCATAACAAATTTTATTGCATAAAAAATCTTACATTCTTTGGATATGGAGGGGATGGCTTTTCTCTAACAAATAAAAAATTAGAAAAATCCATTCCAAAAATTGAAAAAAAAGCAAAAAAAATTTTAGAAAAAAAGACTCTTATAATAGCTACCCACGGCCCACCTTACAACACCCTGCTTGATTACATCTCAACAAGTACAGGTAGCATGTCAGTTAGAAAACTTATTCAAAAAACAAAACCAAAATATGCTTTTTCAGGTCACCTTCATGAAAACTTTGGAGTAATGGATGTTTTGGGAAGAAAAAAAGAGATTTTATTATGTAATCCTGGTCCATTAGGAATGATATTTGATATATAATCCTTTTATTAAGTCACTCAATAAATTCAAGTAAATTTCATAACAAAAATCTTAAATAAACAAAAAGTTCAAATACATAAAATGAAAAAAATCGGATTAATATTTTCAGAAAAAGATCAAGCCTCCCTTAACATAAAAACCCAGCTCTTAATGCTTAAGGATTTCAAACAAGAAGGTCCTTTGCTAGTATATGAGAATTTAAAGTATAAGCTTTTTCTAAAAACCTACTTAATAGATTGCGTAGATATAATAGACTTAGAAGATCTCTTATCAATGGATTATATAATCTTCCCTTCAAAACATCAAAGCAAAGAAGGGGTAAATTCATTCTCAGTTCATATTCCGGGCAATTTTACAAAAGACAATTCCCATGGCGGCATTCCTTTAAAGGCATCAAATTCATGGGTTGAATTTCAAAAGATTGCATATCTTCAATTAAAGAACAATTCAAATAAAATGCTTGTTACACCTGAATGTACCCACCATGGTCCTTCAATTGATATACCTTGTTGCTATATTGAAATTGGTTCCCAACAAAAATCTTGGGTAAATCCTGAATACGGAAAAGTAATTGCCGAAACAATACTTAAGACACTAGATAATATATTTAATCATGATTTTAACTATAAAGTTGGCTTAGGAATAGGAGGTCCGCATTATTGCTCAAACTTTATAAAAATTTATGATAGCTTAGATTATGCTATTTCTCACATCTGTCCAAAATACGCACTTAAAGACATATCCTTTGAAACTATTAAAGAAGCGATTTTGAAAAGTTCCATTAAACCAGAAATAGTTTTTCTTGACTGGAAAGGATTAGGCGAACATAAGCAAAAGATAAGAGAGATCGCAACCAAGCTTGAATTATCCGGCTTAAAGGTAATAAAGACCTCAACAATTTAACCCTTAGAATTTCTAATCCGCTAATAAAATCTATTAGTTTCTATTAGTCATTTCTATATATTTAAAAGCAACATACTTTATAAATAATATTGCAATCCCCCTATAACCGTATTGGGGGATTATGATGGAAACAAGAAAAGAATTATCTGATAAAATTGCTGGTCAAAGATATTATATAAGAAATCAAATTCAAGACACACCTGAAGGGTTGTCAAGAAGTTGTTTAGAAGACCAAAGCACATACTCTGAAATGGATAGAACCCAAGATATAGAAGCAGCAATAAGATATTGTAACATGAATCAAGCACGACACTATAAGGATAACAGTATTGCTTTTTACATCCTTGCGTCATTTATGGCATTTCCTTCAATAGAAAGATTAATTGATGGTAGAGTTATGCCAGCCTTATTAAGCTTGGGTCTAGCAATCGCAGGTTGTTTCTATTCCGCAAAATCTGATGAATACCAACTAAGAGCTGGATCCTTGATTGAACCTGATTCAAGTAAGTATTAAGATTAATCAAATGAATATAAATTTTATACCTAAAAGGTCAATTTGATTTCATGAATCCGTTATCTACAATATAATCTAGCTTATACCTTGTAAATCTGTTACAATGTATACTTTATTAATAGAAAAGAATACTTCGTACTTAAACACGAGGATTTGGTAAGCTTTTTTGTAATCAACAACCTCGCTTGAACGTAGCGCATGCTTTTATATTACCAACATACCTCGCCCTTTAGGGCGAGGTTGTTGATTCTTTAATGTCTTTAGTAAGAAAAGACCAAAGCACAATAGAATACTCCCGAAAAGATTATTAAACATACTTAAATCTAAAATTATTAATCTTATTAATTCTAATATTTTCTAATTTTTTAATTAAAAACAAGCAAAGACTCATAAATCCACCATAAACTCGAAAAGAATATAAATAAGTGATTCCAAAAATCAACATATGAAATCCACATTTAACCAATTCGATGAATCAAAAGTTGCAAACGAAAAGCTTGATGAAAAAAGCAAAAAACTCTTATACTATCTTTCTGATAACGCAAGACTTTCAAATAACGAACTTGGAAGACTAGTAAGGCTATCAAGCGAAGGAGTAAGAAAAAAAATATCTTCACTTGAAGAAAAAAATATAATCTGGCCAACAGGTGTCATAAACTACAAATACATTGGCTACTCAGTATATGGAATATTCCTTCAACTAAAAGAGATACCAGATAATCAAATGGAAAATTTCTTAAAATTTGTAACAACTGACCCCAGAGTAATTGAGGTCACAGAATTCAGCGATAAAATTGATTTCTGCATAAAAATACTAATTGAAAAGATGGATGATGCATCATCATTTGTAGACAAGCTTTCAGATGTGTTATATGACGAAATAACAGACCTAGAGATTTTTGATATCAAGGAATTCATAATCAGTAAAAGTGTTCCTTGGGTCTATGGGGAAGGGGAGCATTTCAAACAGATAAAAAAACAAAAGAAAAACATCGAACCCGTAAAACTTGACTTAATAGATGAACAAATAATTACCCAACTAATGAAGGATTCAAGGATAAAAATTACTGAAATCAAAGATATACTAAAAACAGATATGAGCATAAGTAACCTAATATATCGCAAGAAAAACATTGAAGAATCAGGATTAATAGAAGCATTTTCCGCAAAAGTAGATTTGTCCTATTTTGGAATACACGGATATTTTGTACTTTTAAGCTTAAATCTTGCATCAACTGAAGCCAAAAACGAATTTAAACGTTTTCTAATAGAGAAACCATACATAATAGAAGCATTTCATTCCATAGGAAAATGGAATTATATTGTACTCTTGGGAACGCACAACCTTAAAACTCTTCATGATTTCATCTCAAGCACCAGAAAACATTACAACGAAAGACTTTCAAACCTCGATGTATCTATAGTGTATAAAAGAATGCTTTTCCCTCCACCATTAAAGCTTCATCCAAAATAATCTTCTTAATTAATAATTTCATTAATAGAAAAGGATACCTCGTGTTTAAACACGAGGACTTCGTACGCTTTTTTGTAATCAACAACCTCGCTTGAACGTAGTGCATGCTTTTATATTACCAACATACCTCGCCCTTTAGTGCGAGATTGTTGATTATTAGAGCTGAAAAAGTTCCCAAGTAGCATGCATTTGTACTTATATTACAATATAACTAACTAAAATCCCCTTTTCTGCGAAAGATTTATTAATGGACTGCGTTTTGCCTTAAAAATAGATTTAAAAACCAAGTAACTAAACAAATTAGCATCAAGCACAATAACAATCTAAACATACCAATACATAAAGGATGATATCTATGTCTTTTAAAGAAAATAATTCGGAAAAAGAGCCATTATTTGACAAATATCTAATAAGGGTTCAGCATTTTTTTAATAAAAACTACAAAAAGCTAATGCTTATTCCAATACTAATACTTCTACTTAGTTTTGGATTACTAATCTATCAGTATTCCTCAACAGGAGAAATAATTCCAAGAGGAGCAGGTTTAAAAGGTGGGATCTCAATAACCATTCGTAGTAGTGTTGAACTAACCCCTGGTGAACTTACATCAATATTAAAATCTGATTTTCCACAAAGAGATATATTAACAAAAGTGATAACAACAAGCCAAGGCACCAAGGCATACATAATAGAAACAGACTTTGATGAATCAGAACTTGCTTCATTAGAAGCAGTAGTTCAAAAAACATTTCAAGGTCTTAAAAAAGAAGATTATTCAATAGAAATCATGAGCTCTGCTTTAGGAGAGAGCTTCTTTAGGCAAACAATAAAAGTTCTATTCATCGCATTTTTACTAATGGGTGCAGTTATATTTTTCTATTTCAGAGAAAAAGTTCCGGCAATAGCAATAGTCTTCTCCACATTCTCAAACATGGTTATAGTAATCCCAATAATGACACTATTTGGTTATAGATTTTCAACCTCTGGAATAGCAGCCCTTCTAATGTTAATAGGATATGCTTCAGATTCAAACGTATTATTATCAACAAAAATATTCAAAGAGAAAGAAGGTACCCTTGATGAGAGAGTAAGATCAGCATTTAAAACTGGACTTTTAATGTTCTTAACAACTGGAGGTGCAGTACTTGCAGCCTTGCTGTTATCAAAATCAGAGGTAATAGATGAAATAATGCTTGTAATTTTCATAGGTTTGGCGATAGATTTTATGAATACATGGGTATTAAATCATAGCTTTATAAAACTCTATTTAGACAATAAAAAGAAAAAGAGCGCAGAATTAAAATGAACAAGGCTTATAAAATAATCACAAATCCAAAAGTGTTAATCTTTTTAGTTGTGTTACTATTTGCAATAGTTGCAATTAATCCAAACCCCTTCATAGAAGGTGTTGCAATAAGAAGCATAACAAAAGATAGTCCTGCGTATCTTAGTGGAATGAAAGGACCACAGCCCACAACCCCTCCAAGAGCAAGGGAAATTATAACTGAGATTGACTCTATTAAGATAACAAACATGGATAGTTATTTTAAAGCAATATCGCAGATTGATAACAATGATACAATTTTAGTAAGAACAAACAAAGGCACATACACCTTAGAAGAAATAGAGATTTCTAGTGATGGCATAGTAAAAACTGGTCTTTCAGTATATGACGCACCAAAAAGCAATCTAAGGTTGGGCTTAGACCTAGAAGGTGGAACAAGAGCCATTCTAAAACCACAAGCTCAAGATAACACAAATGAATCCCAATTTAGCGCAGATGTTGATATCGTAATTGAAAGTCTTAAACAAAGATTAAACGTATACGGTCTATCTGATATCTCAGTAAGAAGCGCAAAAGACCTTGATGGAAGCACATTCATAACAGTAGAAATCGCTGGAGCAAATGAAGAAGAGGTAAGAACGCTAATTGCTCAGCAAGGTAAATTTGAGGGTAAGATTGGAAACAAAACAGTCTTTATTGGTGGTGGCGACATAGTCTCTGTGTGCAGAACCTCTGATTGCAGTTTCGCAGTAGACCCAAATAGTGGTGGTTGCACAAGAGTAGGAGCAGATGAATATGCCTGCACATTCTCATTTAGAATATCACTAAGCCAAGATGCTGCCCAAAGGATGGCTGAAATCACAAGAGGATTATCAGTGATCTCAACACCAGGTTCAAGGGGGTACCTAAACGAAACATTAGACCTATACCTTGATGATGAGCTTGTTGATCAACTACGTATCGCAGCAGAACTAAAAGGAGCGGTATCCACCGATATCTCAATATCTGGTCCAGGGGTTGGAAGAAGTGCACAAGAAGCTGCACAAGACAGTGCCAAAAACATGAAAAATCTTCAGACAGTACTCATTACAGGAAGCCTTCCAGTAAAACTTGAAATAGTCAAAATGGATTCATTATCTCCTTTGCTTGGTAGAGAGTTCATCTCAAGTTCCCTTAGAACTGCACTTGTCGCAGCGTTTATAGTTGTTTTAATGATATTCTTAAGATACAGACGTTTTGAGACAATATTCCCAATAACTGTAATCCTTTTATCCGAAATAGTAATTACGCTAGGATTTGCAGCCTTAGTCGGCTGGAATCTAGACCTTTCAGCAATCGCAGGAATTATCATTGCAATAGGAAGTGGTGTAGATGACCAAATAGTAATCACTGATGAACTTATGGGTGGTGGAAGAAAACAAACATCAGGATACATCAACTGGAAACTTCGAATCAAAAACGCATTTTTCATAGTATTTGCAGCATTTGCCACAACCCTTGTATCAATGATCCCACTTTTCACTGCAGGAGTTGGTCTATTAAAAGGATTTGCATTCACAACAATTGTAGGAATATCAATAGGAGTAATAATAACAAGACCAGCATTTGCTCATATGCTTGAAATACTCTTAAGAAAAGACTAATTTTTTTAAGATTAGTATTATTTTTAACTTTTCTATTCCTACAATCAAAACAAAATATAAAAAATAATTCTCATGACTCAAACAAATTCCATTCAATTTTTTTAAAAGAATCAGATAATTAATCTCTTGAAATCCTTAATCCTTTCACATACTCTAATCTTTTGACCTAATTTAATAAAAAGTATAAAAATGAACAGATTAAAATGAACAGATTAAAATAAACAGATTAAAATAAACAGATAAAAATAAACAGATAAAAATAAAGATTCACAAAAACGCTTAACCTTCAAGAAGATAGGAAGATACTTTCAAGCATTTATGCCTAGGTTTTTCATTAATAGAAAAGCATACCACGTGTTTCAACACGAGGTCTCAGTAACCTTTTCAGTAATAAACAATCTCGCTTTAACACAGCGCATGCTTTTATATTACCAACATACCTCGCCCTTTAGAGCGAGGTTGTTGATTAAACACTTGATATTACGAAAACATTTTATATCACTTACGCCTTGCAAATAAAAATGGATTCTTCAATAAAAATATCAATAGTTATTCCTGCAAAAAACGAAGAGAAATACATCAAAAGGTTATTAGATTCATTAATCACTCAAACCTATAAGCCCTTTGAAATCATCGTCGCTGATGCATCCTCAAAAGATAATACAATAAAAATCGCAAAAAAATACAATGCTATAATCACAACAGGAGGTCTTCCTTCACATGGTAGAAATCAAGGTGCTAAAATCGCAAAAGGTGATTACATATTCTTTTGTGATGCTGATACATATCTAAAAAAAGACTTTATAGAAAAGTGTGTTAAACAAATAATAAAACATAACTCTTTAGCAGGAACAGTTTATAACATACCAATTTATGGATTTGAAGAAAAAGGATTAAATAATCCTTTTATCCGAAAATACGACTCTTTAATATATTTTATCCACAACAAATTTCTTACTCTCACACAAAAAACCAAAAACCCTCTTGTAACAGGAACATTTATTTTTGTAAAAAGACAGCTATTTTTAAAGACTTCAGGATTTGATGAATCAATCATCGCATTTGAAGATGCAGAATTTGCAAAGAGAATATCAAAACATGCAAAATTTCATGCATTCAAAAATCCAAAAATATTCGTATCAACTAGAAGGTTTGATAAAAAAGGAAGAATTTTATTCCTCATATATGTAGGAATAAGAGCATCACTAGGTCGTAAAATATTAGGCGAAAAAAAATCTGGAAAATATTTTTAGAACAAATACTACACATTAAATAATATCAATACAAACTTAAATCCACTCTATTACTAACAAATCTATCACTAACAATTCATAATCATACTGAGCACGCATAGAAATTTAGCATATCTACCTTCAAGAAAAATTAAAAAAAATAAAAAAATAAAAGTTCAATAAAAAGTTTATAAAAAACTTATTTCTTTTTCTTTGTTGTTTTCTTAGCAGTCTTTTTTGCTGGAGCTTTTTTAGCTACCTTCTTAACTGCTTTCTTTTTTGCTGGCATAAGATCGCCTCCAAATATATCTTTGTCTCTTTTCATTTATAAGCATTCTTTATTTTAAAAAAACATTTTAATTTTATATTCGGAAACTCTAGTGTAGTGAAATTTAATTTCACACAAAAATAATATACTTTATTGTATAAATCCCAACTTCATTTAGAATAGATTAAAACTAAAACAACTTTTATCTTGCATTTGTTTTTTTATTGTTGCTTAAAATATTTTATAATGAATCTTACCAATTAATTTATAATTTAATTTTATATTCGAGAACATTTATTTATCTTATTCCAATCTTATTTTTTTTAAAGTACTTCTAGTCGAGAAAACTAAATTTTCTAAATCCCTGCAAAACACTGGTAAAAAAATAAATAAAAACACAAACAAAAAATAAATAAAATATCTCAAAAAATAATTAACATAATCAATCATTTAAAGATATAGAAATTAAAAATTAAAAAGTAACAATTAATAAAAATCCTTCACATCTCCCTTAGTCGCTTAATTCTTTCTTCAATCGGAGGATGAGTTGAAAAAAGATTTGAAAAAATAGCTTTCTTTTTCTTTAAAGGATTTTCAATATACAACGCTGATGTTGCAGAATTAGCATATTTCACATCAGAAGATTTTTCCATTATCACCTCTAAAGCCTGAGCAAGGGCGTTTGGATTTCTGCAAAGTATCGCTGCATTTGAGTCTGCCACATATTCACGTTGTCTACTAACAGCTAACCTTATTAATGTTGCAAACAATGGTGCTAATATTGCAAGAACCAAACCCACCACAATAAAAATAACCTGTGCTGAATTCCTATCTCTACTTTTTCCTCCACCCGAAAACCAAAAACTTCTAAGCAAAATATTACTAAGTATTGATACAATCCCCGCCAAAAGCACGCAATAGATCATCAACTTAGAATCTTGATTTTTAATATGAGACATTTCATGCGCAATCACCGCTTCAATTTGTTCCCTATTCATACTATCCAAAAGACCACTAGTAACAGCAATCATAGATTTTTCAGGCTTTAATCCTGTTGCAAACGCATTAAGAGCTTTATCCTCAATCACATAAATCTCAGGAACACTCTTAAACCCAGCAGAAATAGAAAGACCTTCAACAGTATTCACCAAAAAAGGATAATCCTCTTTTTTTGCAGGTTTTGCATGAGACATCCCCAAAATCATCTTATCTCCTGCACTCATTATCACCAAAAAATAAACAAAGAATATGACAAAAGAGATTATTAACCCTAACCAAAAAGTACCAAACACAAGTCCTATCGTTGCCCCTAAAACTCCTATTAACACGAAGAAAAGGGATACTATAATATATGACATAATCTTATTTCTCCTGGTTTCTTCAAACATGCTTCTCATATCAATCACTCTTTTTAGTATATACATAACATACTCTTGATGTTACCTTGAAAAAATCTGATTTAACAAAAATATGTTTTCTCTTTTTATTATTACTTCTCAAACATTAAATGTTAGATTAATCGCTAAAATTCTTAAATCTTTTTTTTAATACTTCTTTTTCTCAATCTTAAAAAAAATACCCTTAAAAAAATCTTTTTCATTCCAATAATTAAAAAATCCAATAATTAAAAAATGAAACGATTTTTACAATGGTCTTAAAACATCTTAACTAAAAAAACACAAACTAAAAAAAGTGAATAAAAAAACAAAGAAAAAAAATCAAAACTTTACCTTAACAGGGTCCCTTTCTGACTCTGGTGTTGAGAAAAGTTCTTCATGTTTAAAGTTAAACATTCCTGCAATAATATTGCTTGGAAACACCTCTCTTTTTGTATTATAAAACATCACAGTATCATTATAATGCTGTCTTGAATAAGCAATCTTATTCTCTGTGCCACTAAGCTCCTCTTGAAGCATCATGAAGTTTTGGTTTGCTTTCAGATCTGGATAATTCTCGCTAACTGCAAACAAAGTTTTCAATGTATTTGATAGCTGATTAGAAGCTAAAGCCTTATCATGCACATTATCAGATTTCATAAGATTCGCTCTCGCTTTAGTAATATTCTCCAAAACATCCTTTTCGTGCTTCATATAGCCCTTGACGGTTTCAATTAAATTAGGAATAAGATCAGTCCTTCTCTTTAGCTGTACATCAATTTGTGCCCATGAATTCTTAACCTCATTCTTAAGTCTGATAAGACTATTATAAACCCCAATAAAGATTGCCAGAAAAACTAAAGCAATACCCACAATAACAATTGTCCATAACATAATTAATCCCCTCCTTTTTTAACATATCAAATACCAAATACAAAAAAAAACATATCTTACAACTTGGTATCTAACAACTACAACTTAAAACTTACGTTTTTTTAAGAATATTTAAATATTTCCATGCAGTTTACACTAATATCAATCAAATATACCAATGCTTTGAACAATGCTTTGATGCGAATAAATCCCGAAATACTACTCTAGAACAAAACAATTTATAAAAGCTGATAATAGACTTTAATGAAATTGATAATCTAAAAGATAAATCTAAAAGATAAATCTAAAAGATAAATCTAAAAGATAAAT
>DAOSEK010000002.1:109730-121908 GCA_035363095.1 Candidatus Woesearchaeota archaeon
AAATCTAAAAGATAAATCTAAAAGATAAATCTAAAAGATAAATCTAAAAGATAAATCTAAAAGATAAAAAAGCAAACTTCCTATTATAAAATAAAAAAAAATGAAAAACCAAAAGACCTGTCAAAAAGAGAATAACCCTAAAAATAAGTCGAAAACCTCTAAAGAGACCCTTAAAATGGGCAATTGGATAGAGCTTGATTTAAACAAATCCCTTGAAGAAAACGCAGGGCTATACTTTGAAAACGCAAAAAAACTAAAAAAAAAACTATCCGGTGCAAAATCAACTCTAGAAAAATTCCAAAAAAAACACTCTGAACTCTCCCTCAACTCAAGTGAAAAAACAAACATTCCTTCAATCAAGGAATCAAAAAAACGTGAATGGTTTGAAAAATTCAGATGGTTTTTAACATCGAATAACATTTTAGTTATCGCTGGAAGAGACTCAACCACAAACGAAATCTTGATAAAAAAATACACAAAAGAAAATGATTTAGTGTTTCACACAGACATGGCAGGATCCCCCTTCGCGGTAATTAAACTAAGTGGAGATGAAGAGCTTGGATTGCCTCTCCAAAAAAAAGAAGAGCTCCCAGAAAAAATACTCCAAGAAGTTGCAGACTTTACTGTTTCATTCTCAAAAGCATGGACAAAAGGCATGAGTGCTCTTGAAGTATTCTATGTAGACCCAACGCAAGTAACAAAAAACCCTAATTCTGGAGAATCGCTTTCAAAAGGTGCTTTTGTAATAAGAGGAAAAGTAAATTATCTATTAGGAAGGATGACCCTTGCAGTTGGAATAATTAAAAAAACTAACAACTCAACACAAGAAAAATTAATGGTTGCTCCACTCCAAGCTATAAAAGCCAATTGCAAAGAAAATTTTCAATTAGTATTGCAGGGTAAAAAAAAGCCCTCGGAGATAGCAAAGTTGATAAAAACAAAATTCTCATATGACGATTTAGATGAAATAATCAGAATGCTTCCTTCAGGGACATTAGAACTAAAAGAACCCAACAAAAAAGATTAAAGAATACAACTCTTGAAAAGTCTGAAAAATGAAATCTCAAAACAAAAAACAATTAACAGAATTATCAAAAGAAGGCTTAGTCAAACAAACAAATGAAAATATTACTCCTTTTCACAAAAAAATAAGAATTGCCTTAGCAAAAATAATAATAGAATCACTACAAAAAGAAGAACAATACTTGTTATTAAATACTATTTTACATGAAAAAGAATCAAAACACTCTTTAATCTCATCTGAAACCAAAGAATTATTATCCCAAAAAATCTCAGAAGAGCTTGAAATCCCACCAAACCTAGAACTTGGAAACTTTGCATATCCTTGCTTTAAACTATCAAGCACATTAAAGAAGCCCCCAATCCAAATATCAAAAGAATTATCCCAAAAAATCTCAGGTCTGTTATCAAAGCCCTTCTCAAATTCAAAAGAAAAATTAACAAAAGAGCTTTACTATATCGATTCAATAAAGTCAATCGGGCCATACCTAAATTTTTACTTGAATAAATCAAACATTTCAAAAGAGCTTTTATCATTAATTTTAACCCAAAATAATGAATATGGTAAATTGAAAAATAAGAACCCTAAAACAATTCTCATCGAATCTCCTGGACCAAATACCAATAAACCACTCCATTTAGGTCATCTCAGAAACATGCTTTTAGGTGATTCCATCTCCAAAATACTTGCTTTTTATGGAAATGATATCCACATAGTTAATATAATCAATGACAGAGGTATCCATATCTGTAAATCCATGCTTGCCTATCAAAAATTAGGTGAAAACAAAACCCCAAAATCTGAAAACATAAAATCCGATCATTTTGTTGGAAATTATTATGTTCTTTATTCAAAAATTGAAAAAGAAAATCCAGAGGTAATAAAAGAAGCAGAAGAGCTTTTAATCAAATGGGAGAATGAAGACCCAAAAGTAATCAAACTCTGGGAGAAAATGAACAAATGGGCAATAGAAGGCTTTCAAAAAACTTATAACAAACTTGGTTTTAATATTGAAAAGGATTACTTTGAAAGTCAAATCTACAAAAAAGGAAGGGAAATAATCTTAGAAGGTCTAAAACAAGGGATTTTTCAAAAAGATGAGAGTGGTGCAATAATTGCTGACCTAAAAGACAAATCTCTTGGGCAAAAAGTTCTATTAAGGGCTAATGGTACCAGTGTATATATAACACAAGACATCTATTTGTCAAAACAAAGATATGACGAATACAAATACGACAAAATGATATACGTAGTAGCAAATGAACAAGAACGTCACTTTCAAACCCTTTTTGAAATCCTAAAAAAATTAAAATATGAATTCGCTAATAATTGTATTCATTTCTCTTATGGAATGGTAGAACTTCCAGAAGGCAAAATGAAGTCAAGAGAGGGAAATGTAATCGATACTGATGACTTAATTGAACAGATGAGTGCACTCTCAAAAGAAGAAATACAAAAAAGATACTCTAATCTAACAATCAAAGAAATTAATAATCGTGCTGAAAAAATAGCCCTGTGTGCTATTAAATTCTTCTTCTTAAAATTTGATCCTGCAAGAAATTTTGTATTTAACCCCCAAGAATCCCTTTCATTTGAAGGGGAAACAGGACCATACATACAATATACATATGCCCGTATAAAAAGCATTGAAAAAAATGTAAACAAAACAGGAATAAATTTTGATTTTGATAGCGCAAAAGACATTAAAAAAGCCTTAGGTAAAATTGATTGTTCTCTGCTTGATACCCCACTTGATTTTGAACTTATATCGCTTTTGCTTGGGTTTGAGGAAAAAATAGAATCTGCTTCTATTAACTTTAAGCCAAGCATCCTTGCAAGATACGCTTTAGATTTATCTCAATGCATTAACAAATACTACCATACAAACAGGGTTTTAGAGGATATTTCAAAAGAAGACCCAACTTCTGTTGATAATATGCCAACCATATCTCTATCAAGGCTTATGCTTTTAAAAGCCTCTGCATTAGTTCTTAAGAATACTCTTGTGTTGTTTGGAATAGATGTTTTAGATGAAATGTAAAATAGTATTTGAAGGTTTTTAGTCTTTAGTAAACATTTGCTTCACAAAATCTATCTCCTGTTTAAGATTTTCAATTTCGTATTTTTTATCTTGGATATTTAGTTCAAGAAGTATTGGGCATTGAAGGGAAACTAATTCCTTAAATTTATCTAGGTTTTTACATCCCATAATCTGTTGATGGTCCTTGATTTTGCCAAAAAACTCAGAGAATCTTCTATCACTAAAATGAATATGTTGAATGACACCACTAAAGGCTTTAATAAAATTGTTCATATATTTTCTGCCATATGTTAAAGAATGAGCACTATCAAATATAAGCTGATAGCCGTTTTTAACAAGTCCTTCCAATTCTTTAAGTTTAACCCTTGATTTTTTAGGCATATTCTCAAAACAAACATTCATCTTGGTATTATCAAACAAATCTAATCTTTTAACAAGATTTGGATGAAATACAATAGCCTTTGCATTCACCTCAAAGTAAATCTTTTCCAATCTTTTAATAACTTCATTTGTTTTTTGATTAGAATCATAAAAAATCTCTTTTTTATCAGATTTGTAAAAAGGGGCATGTATTGAAACATATTTCATCTTGTTTAGTATTGAAATAGATTTAATATTAAGCCCTTCTGTCAAGTGCGTTTCGTGAGAAAAAAGAACTTCTATTGCCCTAACATTTAGCCTGCTAATGATTTCAATTTGTTTATCTATTTTTGGGTCCCATGAATAAATACTGCCTGTAGATAAGCCAACAAGATTATTCATTCACTTAGAGTATAACTTCCTATATATAATGATTTTCCTAATTATGACCAGAAGAAAATGAAATTTCACTAATAAATAAGGGCCATTGTCTCATTAAATAGTTTTTTTTAATGGTTGAATTTATTTTAGCTTGCGTGCTGGCAATAACTGTTGGAAATAAAAAATGATTTTAATGCTATTCTTATTCAATCTTATTTTTCCTATCAACTTTATTTGAGTTTTTTTTCCATTAGATGATAGTTATAACCAAGCGATTTAAGGATTTTTTATTCGCAAAATCTATTCGGAAAATTCAATAATTTAAGGAAGCAAACGTCCATAAGCAAACCAAAAAATGGAATAATCATCTCTTTTAACTAACTTAACTTTAACATTCTCAAAAAACTGCCCAAGAATGATTTTTAGTTCTTCTTTTGTAAAATAATAATGGGGTTGCATATATTCAAAGTCTTTTGATAGATAATAGAAAAGATGTGGCTCTGATCTATCTTGTTTATGATAATTCTTTATTATTTTACCCTCTGGAAGTCTCACTTCAATATAGAATCTACTTTTGTCGTTCTTTATCATATTGTAAGTTAAAAAAGTTCCAAAAAAATATCCTCCTTTTTTAGTAACTCTTTTTATTTCACTTAATGTAAACATTATATTTTCGAGCCTACCATGATAAATAGCTTGAAAACAAAATGTGGAATCAAAAGCATTATTGTTATAAGGAAATGGATTGTACATGCTAGACCTTTTTGTAAAAATTTTATATCCTTCCTTATTAGCATTTTTCTTTGTAGCATTTATAGCTGCAGAAGTATGATCAAATGCATGAACAATAAATCCTTTTCTTAACAATGGAAGTGATACTCCTAATCCATTTCCACAAGCCACATCTAATACTTTCTTTATATTGTTATTTTTTTCAAGAATTGGAAAAGCATGATGTGAAAAATTACTAACAAAAACCCCCTTTTTTGATGCATTCTTTTTCCAATGTCTAGCATGAGTTACTTTCTCCATATAACTGCTAAATAATATATTACTTTAATAAATTTAACGTTTTTCTCACAGGATTTTAGTTTTTAAATCACTAAAAAATAAAAAACCTTGGCATAAATGCTTAGGGTATCTAGATGATCGTTCAAGTTTAATCTTCATGAAAATCCGTCTCTTAAAACTTTAGACCTCAAGACCAAATTATGCAAATCAGCGAGGATTTCAAGAAATCAATCCTTTGGTAACCTAATGAGAATTTAACGACTCAAAAACCCTGTAGACTTCTTCAACCAAATATAATTTTCCAGCTTTCTTTCAGAAATTTCTTAGCTCTGAATTATTCGAGAAAAAAATTTCTTCTACGATTGGGAAATATCATTTAGGTAAATTTTTAACTTAGTAGAAACATGTTTTTAGTAATTAGAGATGAGTAGGAGAAGTCTCACCTTGCGTTCGCTTCGTTCCACAAACCAAATATTTATAAATTTCTTTTTTATTGTTTATAATATGAAGAAAAAATACTTTAGGTTTTTGAGTTTAACTTTTCTCCTTATAGGAATGTTCTTCTTATTTAACTCAAAAACGAATATTACAGGAGCGGTTGTAGGAATTTCAAATATTCCTTCTGGAGTTAGTTCTATTTTAGGAATTATTTTTATCATAGTTTCTGTAATTCTGCTTGTTGATAAAGAAAGTATAGATAATATTGTTGGATTTGTAGAAGGCTACAATCCAGTAACTAAAGAAAAATCCCAAAGTCCATTATATGCTAAAATTACTGAAAAAAATATCGATGAAATATTTCAAACACCCCTTGAAAAGAAGTTTAGGAAAAATATTATGGGAGCTAAAGCAATCGTTTATATGGGGTCTGATGGAAATTATCACACTGCTTTTTTAACTGAAGCTATAAATACTCACCATAGGCATGCAGCAGCTACTGTTGCAAGGTTAGTCGAAGGAAAATTAAGTAATTTTTCTTACACAGATGAAAAAGCTGATTCTTTATACAAGGGAGACTCTGATAAATCTTGTGAATTATTAACACGATGTGGCGGTTTTGAACTTCAATATGACCTAGAACAAAATAAGATAGTTGGAATACAACAAGATTCTTGGTTAACCAAAGAACAAAAAAGATGTGGTAGACAATTAAGCCAAGAAGTAGAGGAAGATATGATATTAGATTTGCTTTCTAAGATAGATAAAAATTATTTATGTGAAGGTCTTAAGAATTTAGATGATGAGTATCTATATAAACTTAAAGCAGATCCGAAAGCCGCTTAGTATTTTTTTCGTTCTAAAAATAAATACTCTTCTCTAGATTCAAAGGGGTTTTTTACATCATAAATCTCATTTACATCCATTCTAATTTTATCAACAGCTCTTGCCAACTCCATACTATATTCTTCTAAATACCTTTTCCTTCTAGAAATTCCAACATTGTCCATATACTCCCTATTAAAAGAATCTAATTTCTCTGCAAGCATATCAACTAATTGATCAGTTCTTCCTTCATTTTTTATGGCAGGAACATCTTTTTCGATATATTCTAAGAACCATTGATAAGAATTTAAATTCAATTCTGGCATCCATCTATTATCAAACGCATTAACTAAATTTGCTTTATAAGACATTTTCTCGGCTTGTTCTAATGTAAAGAAGTTTAACCGATTCTTATCTAGATCAATCCTTGCAAAAGTTTTTTCCAGGCCATAACATAAACCAATTCCTCCGGGGTTAATTAAAGTAAATTTTTCTAAATTTAACTGAATATTATCTCCTTCTAACTGATTAACTCCTTTATTTTGAAGTGTATAGCATCCTTTTTTATGAGTATGACCAAATAATGCTATAGATACTTTAGGATAATGAGCTTGAATATATTTTCCTTCTTTTTGAAGCAGTCTTGCATTTCTTAAACGAATCCCTTCTGTTTGAAGACTAGAATGAAATAAGACGATATTACCTAGATTTACTACTCTAGGTAAACTCGAAATATATTCTAAATTTTCAAGAGTTATTTTTTGATATGATTTATCTGTTATTTTATCTTCATGGTTTCCTCTAACACAATAATCTACATTTTTCCTGACATAATCAATGCACAGATTATCTGAAAAATCGGTAAATTTATTAACAATGTCTCCTAAACATAAAATTCCATTTTTCTTCATATTTTTAGTTGATTTAAAAAATCGATCTAAATATTGAAAACTTCCTTGTATATCTGAGATGACTAAATAGATTCCTTTCAATTTTTCCTTTTCCATACAATATAAGAAAATCATATTTCTTTATAAAGCCACCTTTTTTTTACCATTACTAAGTGATTATTGAGAATTTAATGCTTTCCCCTAGAAAATAGTACCTAGGCAATTATCTATAATTAACAATTAAAACTTCAATCTCTTCACCTCGCCTCAACCAAGCTATGCTCTTGCGTATTCTCTTAAGACAATTAACAAGAACCAATGTTAAAATAAAAAACCTTCGCATAAATGCTCCAGGAATCTCGTGAATAGTCGAGGTTAATCCTTGCATGAATCAGTCTATTCTTACTTTGGCTTGAAAAATCAACAACCTCCCCCAAACCGGCGAGGGATGTTGGTAATATAAAAGCATGCACTACATTAAAGCGAGGTTGTAGATTACAAAAAAGCGTACCAAGCCCTCATGTTGAAACACGAGGTATGCTTTTCTATTAATCATAATTTCTCACTTTAAGGCGAATTTCAGATCCCCAAAAGGATTAGGGTCTTTTTCACGTAAAGTTTTATGATGATTCTTACAATATGACCTATACGAATCATTCCCTCCCACGAAAACTATAGGGTCATTATAATTTGCAGGCATGCTTATCCCATCCTTTTCAATAATTCTTTGAGTCTCTGTAGATATGTTTTCACATCCAGGATAAGAACAAATTGTGCTTTTACAATCAATTACATCTGAAAGACTAAGAACATTACCAATATCTTCTCCAAATGCCTCACCTCTGAAATCCCTGTTTAAGCCAGTTAAAATAAAAGAATAACCTCGCTTAGAATACTCTCTAACAAGCTCTGAAATCCCAACAATAAATTGTGCCTCATCAATTACAATAATATTTTTACCTAAATTCTCATTAAGAGATATTATCGTTTCAATATCACTACAATCTTTTACACTATAAGAACCAACAGCCCTTTTATTATGGCTAACTATCTCGCTATTACTTGAATACCTCGTATCTATACTGGGCTTAAAAACAACGCATCTGTCTACTCCGTCCCTTTTTTCACTTATAACTTTAAGCTCCGCCAAAATATTGCATAACGTCTCTGTCTTTGAAGAAAACATTGGTCCCACAATGCTTCTAACACTTTGGGTTCTTAAATTCTTATCATTTACATCAAGACCATAAAAACAGCTGTTGCATACAGGCATATATTCGCCATTATCTCTTATGCTTTTTGTTGCTTCACTTCCATCATTAAAGCATATCCCTTTCTTCCCTACATAATTTTGAGCAAGTGCCATAAGCCTTGGCATATTATTAAAATAATTACCCTCACCATCTAAAGGAATACCACTTAAAACAACAAATTTTTTTGCATCACTTATAGCTTTCACAAGATTGCAAATATCAGGCTTATCATTTCCAAACTCCCCAGCCTCGCATTCAAACTTATCAAAAAAATTAGCCCCTGCAATAAAGATATACTTAGACTTAGGATTCCTTAAAAGGGAAAAATATATCTCATCTGCACACTCAACTTCAATCGCTTCTTCAAAAAGGCCTGAGCTTGAAACAATCTTTTCAGGCGATGCTTTATCTTCTAAAAAATGTTTATACACCATAATCTTTTCATTCTCAACACCTGAAAGCCTAAGATTTCTTATAGCACAAACCAACTCACTACTCTTACCAGACTTCACAGGTCCATATACCATGGTATAATAAATAGGTTCTAAAAAATTTACTCCTTGCACATATATCCCCCCCTTTTTCTATATACTACAAAATACAATACTACAAAAATCAGCCTTTATAATTATTCTCATTATCCAAAATATCTTTCAATGGATTTCAAAACCTAATACTCTAAATTAAAGATATAGTTTGTAAAACCTAATTACCTTTTCAAGAATACAAATTAATTAATAGTTACCCTTGTAAAGAACCTAAATGGATGAAAACTGCTTAAATAAAAACAATATAGAGCTTGAATTAGAGCTTGCAAAAAAGCATTTGCCTAAAGCAAAAAGCTCAGGGCTGGATTTTTTATTATCCATTATGGCCATGAAAAGAGTCTTTGATATTAAATATAGTGACTTTGAAGAAGAATCACTTTCACTATACCGTTTAATTGAAACTATTAACCCACCAGATCTTACCTTAGAAAATGTAACAAAATACTCTAAAGCTATCAGGAGATTTAACTACTATGATTCTCCTTTAATAGACCCCAAACAAGACACTGAAAGTAAAAGTCGAAATTGCGCCCTATCAAAAAGAAGTCCGTTTTGTGGTGAAGATTACTTCTAAAAAAATATACTATATACACCCTAAGTAAATATCGCTTCAATAATTAGAGATACTCTTAATTTTTCAAAATAAGAAAATAAATATTGCATCCATTAAATCCCAGTATTAATAATACTAATTAAGGATACTATCCCTAATCTAATAATTCAGTTAATGTATTTATCTCAACACCTGTTTTAAAACTTGTTCTTAGAAAATTACCATCTAAGAAATATCTTTCTTGAAGTCTCGAAATCTATTTAAGAACATTCGCATTCCACAAGTACTATGTCATTACTCTTAGAAGAAGAAATATCACAATCAATAAAACAACTTGGTCCAATTAGATTTGATGAGTTTATGAAAATAGCACTTTTTCATAGTGATTACGGATTCTACTCACAAAACAAAAAATCTCAAATCTCTCAATTTGGAACACTTGCTAGAGATTATATCTCTTATTCTCCAGAAGAACTCTGTCAATACCCTGGTGAAAACACAGCAAAGGCAATACACAATTTAGCAACAAACAATCAAAAAATTCCTTTTCAAGAAATTCCTTTTAAAATAAGAGAAATTATCGGAACAAAACAAACATTAGCAAATAACCTTTTAGATTATCTAAAACATGCTCATAAAGATACCTATGAGAGGATTTCAGAATATCAAATAATTGACCCATTTAACAATCTAGGAGAAGAGGATATAAATACCCTTAAAGGTATTGATGACAAACTAATAATCTCAAGAATAAATCCACTAGAATTAAATACCGACCCCTTTAACGGTTTTGTAATAGTGAACCAATACTTTAGCAAATTACCAGTTAACTTAATAGTTTTTAAAGGAAAAGAGCCAAATCTTTTATTTGTTTCTGAATCAAAGGATCATCTATTTGAAATAATTCCATTGCCTTGTGAAGACCCAAACATATTGGCTTTCATCGAAAAACACGGATATAACGTTCACAAAAACAAATTTCAATACCAAGAGAACTCTTTTGATAATTCTATACCACACAGCTTAGATATCTCAAAAGTATACGAAAAAATATCTAAATCTATCAGTTTTGGCGGAATTATATCAATCGATTATGGATATAAGGATATAAAACAACACTTAAAAGATTCTAAACCTAGCTATCTCAGAAATAATACAGAACTATTTAGAGTAAATCAAGGATATCTAAATATTCAATATCCATTTGAATTTAGTCCAATTGAGTTAGTAGGCGAACAATCCTTTATTAGCGCACTTGATTTTAATCAACTTATAAATAGTGGAGAAGAAAATCAATTATCCCTATCTTACTTTGGTTGTCCAAAAGGTATAACAAATCCTTCTATCAAAAAACCTAAAAGTGGGTATCTCATCTTGGTTCAATCAAAATAAGATAAACATCTAAAATCTATAAAAACATCTATATCCTTCCTAAATATATTTTGGTGAATCAGTCTCTTCTTACATGAGATCCAAATACATAGGGCTCAAAAGATCAAAGCATACTAAATAATTGAGGATTTCATCAATAATCAACACACATTCTTTTAATTCAATTTATTAATATCTAAAGAGGCCCATTAATATCAGTACAAATCAAATTTCCAAAGCAATTTCCAAAAAAACGCTTTTTAATAACCTTTTTTTACATTGTTTTTATTGCCTATCCTCTTTTCATTCTCAACTATTAATGCATGAAACTCTTGAAATATAATAATATCCCTCTCCAAATTCTTCTCAAAAAAAGCTTTAACATCGTAATAATTGAATTTACCATCAAAAATATCTGATCTTGCCAAAAACCTTTTTGTGTAAGCATCAACTACAAAAGTTGGGATTTTATAAGCATATAAAAGCATCGAATCACAAGTTTCAGGACCGATCCCTTTCACAGATAAAAGTTCATCGCGATTAGGCGTTTTCCCTTTCAAATCCATAAAAAATTCTGAGAAAATCTTAAGCCTAATTGCCTTTTGATTATAGTATCCACTTGACCTAATTAATCCTTTAAGTGTACCAAGCTCACAACTAGCAATCCTCTGTGGATTCAAAAAATCATTCTTTTCTAAATTAATCAAGGCTTTTTCTGTATTTGCCCAAGTTGTATTCTGGGTTAAAATTGCACCAATGCAAATCTCAAATTTTTGTATTTCATTTTTTGGATAGGAATAATCAAGCGGATGATATCCTTTCAGATTCCCAGTTTTTGTTGGATTTACTCCGTTAAATTCTAACAATGGCCACCAGCCTTGTGGTCCATATTTATCATATATCTCGTAATAGACCTTCTTTAGCGAGTTCATTAAAGTGTCAATCACATTGTGTTTTTTTAAAATATTTCCAATTTCCAGACTAAATATCTTTAAAAACAAAAAGAGATTCCACCAAAGCCTATGCGTAAACAAAAATCAATAATGTTTGTATTTTTAACAAAGCTATACTGGTTTTTTAGTTTCATAGTAATAATCTCGCTTGTTAACTTATTATCTCTCTTTATAAAAAACGAAATATTTCAAGAGATTGTTAAATTTACAAACCAAAGCATTCTGATAATCATACTAATGGCAATAATATTTTTTTTAGGTGAACTCTTCGAGATTTTAAGATTTCCGTTTAATCTTTTATATCCATTATTTAATGCAACTGGTGCAATATTTATGATCTCATTTATCCAAAAAATTCTTGCATTAATAAGTAATATAGTAAACGAGCCAATGATAGTAATTACTGACAAATTCATCCCTTTTGTAAGCACTATAGTTTTTATTATAGTGATTATCTCCGGCTACATAGAGATATTTATATCTTTAATAAAAAGAAATCTAGATACTAGATAACATAACTTTTCCTCATTCCT
>DAOSEK010000002.1:122008-141233 GCA_035363095.1 Candidatus Woesearchaeota archaeon
TTTTCTTATTCCTTTTTCTTATTCCTTTTTCTTATTCCTTTTTCTTATTCCTTTTTCTTATTCCTTTTCCTCATTTTTATGCTAACTTTTATTTCTTCAAAAATGCACTGGACAATGCGATACACTAAGCAAGAAAAGTTTAAATATAACATCTTACCTATTACTCCTGTTGGGGGGTAATCAAACCACGCATTATTTGTTTTGCGCCAGCAATTTATCGGGGGATAAAACATTAAAAGCGTAAAAAAGTCTGGATTTTATAGAATTCTTTGTAGCATAGCTAAAGGCTTCTTTGTTAATCTTTCTATATTTAAGTATTATTGCTCAAATATTTTTATTCTTTTTAGCTTTAATAATATCTCAAATCCGAGAATGTTCGAACTAGATATATGAGGGAAATTGAAAATGGAAAAAAATAAAACTGAATTTGGAAATTTAAGGTTGTTTGTATTTGCACTACTGGTAATAACAGTTGGTCTTGGACTATCAACAAGTGTCTTTGCATCAGAAGTATGTCAAGAAGACATAATGTGTTATGATGAGAATGAATGTACGTTTGATTCCTGTAATTTCTTGATTCCTGAATTATCTTATGGAGAATGTTCTTATGAGGTTCTTCCTGATGGAACATCTTGTATGGGTGATGGCACCTGTAATGCGGGCGTATGTATAACACCAATGCATCCATTTGTTTGGACTGATAAAGCAAATTACGAAAGTGATGAAACAGTTCACATTTATGGTATGCAATTTGATTATGATTCTGTTGATATCAGAATTACAATTCCCTCAAACCCTATTTCTTATGACTGGATTTATGATGTTACCGTTTCCTCTCAAAATAATTTCCAAACAGAATACTTACTTATTGATGGAATCGTTGATCACTATAATATAGATGTTTATGAATCAGGAAAGCATGATGTTATTTTAGCTTCAACTTCTTTTTATGATGATCCTTCAATCAAAACAGCACTATTTTACCTAAATGGAGATTCATATGTAAATCAATTTAATCCCTCTACTAATTTCGGCTCTAGTGCTTTTCTGAATGTGAATGATAGAACGTTACGAACACGAAGGGCATATCTAGAGTTTAACCTATCAAATGCCACTTCAGTAATTCCAGCAGGTGCAACTATTATCGGTGCCAATATGAACCTTAGACTAACACAAACAGTTGCAAATTCAAATACTTTGTTATCTGTTCATAGAATTGCTGGTAGTTGGAGTGAATCTGGAATAACTTGGTATAACAGACCAACTTATTATTCAGCTAATACTGTCCAACTCACAGTTGATAACACACCAACACCAAGGACTGTATCTTTTAATGTAACACCTGATTTTTTATTATTTTATAATGGGACAACAAACAGAGGATGGGTAATTAAGCACGCTTCTGAAGGTGAAAGCAGTTCAAGTGAAAGAATATTTTGTTCAAAAGAATCTCCTGATATGTGTGCTCCTGTTTTAGAGGTTCAATATCAATTGCCACTTACCTGCACAGATCACTCTAATATAACCTCATGTCAAGCAGATTCAAATTGTAAATGGTGTGCTGATTGTAACACATATTTCATTTTTAATGGTCAAAGCCAATGCATAGATATAGATGATACTTGTTCTTATAATGGCTGTAATATCCAAACCTGTGGTGCACAGTGCGAACAAGATTTGGATTGTGCTGATAAGTGTGTTGGCAATACTTTATACACCTCAGGAACCTGTGGACTAACCACATGTGATTGCAGTTACTCTTCAACATTTAACTGTGATAGCTTAGATGGTTACTATAACACAACAGATGTAACCAATCAAAGTTTCAGTGAATGCCAATGGAGACTAAGAGTAGTCCAAGAACAAAGAGATTATTACTGTACATCTCAAGGATGTGATTATTCATTAACAGGAAATACTCAATATGCATATGGTCCACTTACAAACAAAGAAGATGGAACCCAATGCAATGATGGAAATCTTTGCACTGAAGGAGATGTATGCGCTTCTGGAGTTTGCGTAGGTACAGCAAAAGATTGTTCAGCAAATGACATAACAGGAATTGCAACCTGCAATAACAATCCAGATAACATACAATACACTTGGGATTATAGAGCTGAGTTTACCTCAACATGCAACCCACAAGATGGTGTTTGTAGCCAAGGCGACTCAACAATAAATCATGAATGTAGTATTGATGATTGTGATGCAGAGTGCGAACAAGATTCTGATTGCGGATTTCCTAAAATAGAAGATGATTATTGTCTTTATGATGGAGAATGCTCTGGCTGTTTATGCAAATCAGAAAGTGCGTATTGCCCAACTCCTGGAACAGTAAAAGAGGAAGTATGTTATTTTGGTGAAAGATCATGTACTCAAAATGGTTGTACAATAGAATCATTAGATATGGGTTGCAGGAATTATTGTAATTCAACAAATGGTCCTAAAGATACAACAGGACCTATAACCTCTAATCTGGTTGTCGTTCCAAATCCCTCATCTTGGATGATAGGTTATGTAAATATAACCGCCTTAGAAACAGAGGATTGCACAGATGTGATAGATGCTGAATATTTCTTCGACCCAAATGATTTAGTGGGTTGCAGTGATGTCTTACCCGGAAGTGGCCAACCACTTCTTGCGTTTGATGGAAGTTATGATTCTACACAAGAAGCAGTTTTCCAAAATTTTGCACCATTAGTGAAGTATTTTGGTGGAATATTCTATCCACTTAGCGATGGGGCTCACACATTGTGTGTCAGAGGAAAAAATCAGGATGGATTTTGGGGAGCATGCAAGTGTGTTCCTATAGACATTGATTTAAATCCACCTGAATCACATGAAACCTCATTAAACGGTATAATTAACGCTACAGAATTATTAGTCTGCGGAGAAAACCCAACACTAAGACATAAGGCTTGTGACACTGAATCCTTTATCCAGCTTGCAGAATACTTTGTAAGACCTACAAACGATTTTAGTGATGCTGTTAATTGGCAAGGAATATACATGGACCCAGTAGATGGTTCTTATAATGACAACTTTTGCGAAGAAACAATTGCAATAATAGATATATCAGACCTTCCAGAAGGAACAAATTATGTAAAAGCTCATGCAAAAGATACAGTAGAAAACTGGTTTAAGCTAACATCAGTTCCAGCACTATCTTTCATAAAGGATACAACTGCACCTGATACAACTAAAGAACTAATTCCTTATGAGCAAAGAATTGTTGAGTGTGATTTAGAAGAGTTTGGTGGCTTTGATATAACTAATGGATGTTATTATGTAACTCAAGGCACTCAAATAACCCTTAGCGCAATTGATCCAGACCCTCAAGGTACTAACGAATTTGCTGGAGATGTAAAGATAAAATACATTGTATGGTGGAAATTAGAAGAAGATGATAATTGGGTAAAAGATCAGGAGGGAGAAAGCAATATTGATACTCCAATTACAATTACTCTTAACAAAGATTCCTATCATATGATAGAATATTGGTCCGTTGATGCTTGCGGAAACGAAGAGGAACATCACTTTGAATTGGATATTGTTGATACAAAATCACCAATCTCAGAAAAGATTGTTGGTGATCCAAAGGTAGCTGGTGGACAACATGAAATAGACACTTTTTATGATGGAGTTGCACCAACTGATGGAGTATATTATGTAACACAGCAAACACCAATAACAATAACATGTACAGATCAAGAGCCTCATCCGGTAAATGATGTATCTATATATTATAGGTACTACTTATACGGAGAAGAAGTGCCAGAATTTACAAAAGAGGATTCTCAAGTATCATTTACCTATGACGAAGACTCTGCACACGTTCTTGAATGGTATTGTGTTGATGCACTTGGAAATGCAGAAAACAAGCGAGTTGAATACGATATCGTAGATACTTTGCATCCACTCTCTTCAAAAACAGTAGGCGAGCCTAAAGTTCCATGTACAGGTGTTGATTCCTATGAAACAATTACTATATTTGAAGATGATTTTGAAGATTACACCTACACATCTGGTTTGAATTTATACTCTGAAATGAACGGCAATGGTTGGATTGTTGATGATTATGCTCATCCTTATAATGACGATGATATTTTCTTATTGTCTGCTTTGTCAAATACTTTTGTAGGTGTACAAGACGATTCCTCAATTATTGCGACATTTGATACAACTGATCTATACGATATAGAACTATCATATGATCGTAAAACCAGTGGTCTTGAATCTTCAGACAGACTAAGAATCGGTTGGAGAGTTGGAGATTCCGGCGCTTGGACGTCATTAGAAAATGTATCAGTAGTTTCCAGTTGGGAAAATAAGGTTTGGACACTAACTGGTGCAGAGAATAAACCTCTAATACAGGTTAGATTCTTCTTGGACAATGGAAATAACGATGTAGGACATATTGATAATGTCTTAGTCACCGCAAAAAGAGCTATTCAAAGCGAATGCGACTATTACGTAACACAAAACACACCATTCACACTAACTTGCATAGATCAAGACCCACATCCTGTAAACGATGTAACAATCCACTATAGGCACAAAAGAATAGACCAAACTGATGAATGGAAAGAGTTTAGTGTAAATAGTCCAACTGTCACATTCTCTTATCCAGAGGATAGTGAACACATTTTAGAATGGTATTGTGTTGATGCTTTAGGAAACGCAGAACCTGTGCAAACAGAATACGATATTGTTGATACACAAGCTCCTGAAACTACAAAAACTGTGCTTGGACCACAAATGCCAGGAGAAGGTTTTATACACAAATACATTACCAAAGATAGTACAATTGTATTGAGCTGTTCAGACCTCGACCCTCATCCTGTTGGTGGTGAAATACTCTACTGGAGTTTATATTGGAACGAAGAATGCATAGATCCTGATTATGACTGGGGAGAAAGTATAATGGAAGGTAGCGAAACTGATGGTTATGTAGAGATTACTGGATTATCTGATTCCTGCCATAAACTAGTTTATTGGTGTGTAGATGCTTTGGGTAACTCTGAAACAAAACAGGTTGAAATAGATGCAGTTGATAACCTTGCACCAATATCATCCAAGATTTTAGGTGAGCCTAAAGTAGAAGGAACTCAACATGAAATAGATACTTTCTATGATGGAATAAGTCCAACTGATGGAGTATACTATGTAACACAAGAAACACCTATTACTTTGAATTGTGCAGACCCAATGCCTCATCCTGTAAATGGAGTAGAAATCTATTACAGAACGTACTTATTTGGCGATTCAAAGCCTGATTTCTCCAAAGAAGAATCAAACACTTATACCTTTAATTACGAAGAAGATTCTGCCCATGTGTTAGAATGGTATTGTGTAGATGCGCTTGGAAACGAAGAAGATTTGCATATAGAATATGATATCGTAGATACACTTAAACCAATAACCACTAAAACAATAACGGGACCACAAGTTGATGGAATAGGAGATATCAATAAATATATTACATCTGAAAGTGTAATCACACTTGAATGCGAAGATCAAAACCCTCATCCTGTTGGTGGAGAGACACTCCATTGGAGTTTATACTGGAAGTATGAATGTATGGGAACACCAACAAGAGGAGCAAATGATTGGGAACTTATTGCAAGTGGAAGCGAAAGTGATGGATTTAAAGACATCACTGATTTAGATGATTCCTGTCATAAACTGACATATTGGTGTGAAGATGCTTTAGGAAATGCAGAAGAAGTTGAAGAAGGAATTTATGTTGTAGATAATCTTGCACCTATAGCCTCAAAAGAGCTTTCAGGAAACTATATTGCAACTAGTGAGACTTATCCTGCAAGTGATCAATATCACATTGATGACCAAGCATACTTTGTTAACCAAGATACTTTGATAACACTATCCTGCCAAGATTCTTCACCTCATCCTGTTGGTGGTGAAAAGATATTCTACAAGATTTACAACGATGGATATTTAATCTCAGATTGGCAAGAATATACCCAGCCTTTCACATATCAAGAAGATACATGGCATGAGCTATTCTATTATTGTATTGATGCTTTAGGTAACAAAGGAGATACCCATAGAGAACTAGATATTGTAGATACACTTCACCCAATCTCCTCAAAAACTGTAGGGGACCCTAAAGTAGCTTGTGAGGTTCAAACTGAGACAATAACAGAGATATTATTTGAAGATAATTTCTCACAAACACATCCGCTTGATACTGGCTGGATTGGTGACTATCTAGAATACCCAGATTCACAATCTATTTACAATGACATTGGAACAACATCTGGTGCTTTAGCATACGATGGTTATTCAGCCTTTATAGAAGATGATGCTGCACTTATAAGAACCATAAGTACAAAAGACTATGAAAACATAAAGCTAAGTTATTGCAGGAGAACATATGATACTACAACATCCGATAGATTCAGAGTAGGATGGATGATTGGTGAATACACAGATACTCCGGGTGAATGGAACGACAATTCAACTAATTGGGACGCATGGAATGAACTTGAATCAATTAGAGAACTATGGGATTGTGTATCTTTTACATTACCAAGCTCAGCAGAAAATCAAGAAGCAATATCCATTGCATTCTTCCTTGATAATGGAGAAGGAGACTACGCGTTACTCGATAATGTGTTATTGACGGGAGACTATCTAATTCCTGGATGTGATTATTACGTAACACAAAACACACCATTCACACTAACTTGCATAGACCAAGACCCACACCCTGTAAACGATGTAACAATCCACTATAGGCACAAAAGAATAGACCAAGCCGATGAATGGAAAGAGTTTAGTGTGAATAGTCCAACAGTTACATTCTCTTATCCAGAGGATAGTGAACACATTTTAGAATGGTATTGTGTTGATGCTTTAGGAAACACAGAACCCTTGCAAACAGAATACGATATAGTGGATACACTTGCACCAATTTCATTCAAAGAAATAGAAGGACCAACATATCATGCATCATCAGAAGATATTGTTAAATTCAATCTAAATTCTGAAGAAGCAAATGTATTTTGGCTTCAAGACCACGTATCAGAAATAACAATTTACTCAGATGACCCTTATCCACATCCAGTTGGACTTGACTATGTCCATATAGAACTGTGGTGGGATTCAGATGGTGATGATGTGATTGACACAATGCTTTGGGAAGTTGATGTAAATCCTGATAGCATGCCATACACATTTACAATAGATGAAGATTGCTTGCATCTGATTAAATGGTATGGAGTTGATTTATTAGGGAATACCGAAATTACACGCGAGCAGTATCACAGAGTAGACTCAACACCACCAGAAACGATAAAAACAATTGATGGCCCAACATATCAGGCAAGCGATTCAGACATTGAAACATACAATTTAGAAGATCATGAAATTGATAACTTTTATGTTACATCTGAAACGCAAATAACATTAACTCCAATAGATAAAGATGAGCCTTGTGCAGTTGGAGTTGATTATTATTACTACGAGATTTGGTGGGATAGTGATTGCGATGGCGTGATAGATTATGCCCTTGATAGAGATCAAATCTTTGGTGACACCCCAATAACATTCAACTTTGAAGAAGAATGTCTTCATGAGATAAGATGGGGTTCAGTAGATTTATTAGGTAACATCGAAACACAAAAAACCCAAAGACATAAGGTAGATAACACGCCTCCTCATATACTAATACTAAAGCCTGTAAATGGCTGGTATTCAGACGGAGAATCAATCCCAGCAGTAGTTGTTGCAAAAGACCTTGTTAACCCACATGGAACCTGCCAAGATCCACTTGCGCAACATGGATGTGCATCAGGAATAGAAGATGGAAAATTATGCAAGGCTTATCTTGTTGATATATTACCTGAATTCAAAATAGTAGAATTAGAAAGCCATCTATACTATAATGCGCATGCAATGGAATGCCAAGGTTATGCAAAACTTGTTGATACTGCAGAACAAATAGAAGACGGAATTGCTTTCTTTGCTGTCTCTGTTGAGGATAATTTAGGAAACGAAGGTAATAGCATCAAAGAAATACTTCATGCAATCTCAATGAATTGTGGAGAGTCTCCACTACCTGGTTGCGTAGGAGATGTTATACAAGATATAATAACTATTTGGAACCTTCCAAAGATTGGAATAGATAACCAAGGTCCTGTAGTAACAATAGAAGAGCCTATTGAAGAAGCAGAGCTTTGTGGTTTAAAATCTTATAACCTCAAAGCAACAGTTAGCGATGGAGAAGAAGGAGATGTCACATCAACAATAACATCAGGCACTCCTTGTTATGTTGAAGTTGATGGCATAGCACTAGGAACAATTCCTTTTGATGCAAATACTGGTATTTGTGAAGGGGATGTTACCATCCCTAAGAACCTAGACTCCGAAAAAGAGACCCACACTTTGTCAGTAAAGATAACAGATAACTCTGGAAATCTTGGTGTAGGTAGTGTTGAACTAGTAATAGACACCACAGATCCAACTGTGAAAATAACCTCACCTCTTGAAGGCAGTGATGTATTTGGGATAGTTGAGATAACATGGGAATCAGATGAACATACAACTGACATGTTATCAATTGATGGAGCATTACCATTTGAAGCAACAAGCCCATACTTATGGGATACCACCATTGCTGAAGAAGGTGCACATTTAATTAAGGTTTCATCAACCGATCGTTGCGGATTTATTGCCGATAACACAATCATTTTGCAAGTAGACAATACTCCAACTTGTATATCTTTTGTAAGACCAACGCATAACAATTATTACAATGATGACCAAATTGTAGAAGTGATTGGTACGGATAAAACCTCAAAAGTGTTATTTGATTCAACCTGTTCAGAGATGCCTGATGACTTTGATGGCTCTGATGGATTTGAATCAATGCTATATCTCACAGATGTTGAAGATGGCTTATGCACAATAACTGCAACAGCATACGATGAATTAGACCTTGAGATTTGCTCTAAAGAGTTAACACTTTATGTTGATACTATCGGTCCTGAAATGGAATACGCAGAGATAGTGGATGAAGACTTTGATGGATATGATAACGATGGTATATTATCCCTTGTTTTCCAAGGCAGTGACTTTGGTATAGGTTTAGACCATTATGTTGTGAGGGTATACAATGGTGATCTTGAGGAATCAAGTGTAGTTCATTCAAAGTTTGCAACGTTCTCAGGGATTCCTGATGGAGAATGGTGTGCAATGGTATACGGGGTAGATAAACTAGGTAATAGTGGTGAAGAGATTGATGCAGGATGCATAATCGTTGACACTAAAAAACCTTCAAAGGTAGAAGTTTACTCTGAAGAAGTGGAAGCTTACCCATTTGACACTGATGGCGAATTTGATGTACTATGGACTGATTCCTATGATGAATCTGGTATCAAGAGTTATGACATCATGATCAATGGTGATATAATAAATGATATTAGCTATCCATATAATCAATACATAAGTGTTGATGGCACCTATACCTACAAAGTAAGAGCAATAGACAACGCAGGAAATCTTGGTGAATGGTCAGATTCATATACAGTGATAGTAGATACCACAGCTCCTGAAGTGATGATAATAAATCCAATCTCAACAGGAGTTTATGGAGAAAAAACCACTTTATCAGTTCTTACAAACGAAGACACCATATGTGAGTTTAGCTTTGATGAATTTGAATCAAGTGACTATATGCAAGGAGAATCAACTATTCATTCAGCAAGTCTAACTGAACTAACTGAAGGTGTCAATGAAGTATTTGTAAGATGTATGGATAAGGCAGGTCACACAACCTTTGAAAGCGTTAGCTTTGTAGTAACAAATCAAAGACCACAGACGTTTGCAACAGTAATAGACCCATACTTTACTGTAGAAAATCCATTGATAACCGCTCAAACAATGAGTCTAACAAATCCTATTGACGAAGCTAAATACTGCATAAGAAGACCACATCAAAAAAGACCATCTATAGAGGAAACAAATAACTGCTTTGAGTTTAATTCACAAGATGGAGAATTTGATGAACATCAAGAAACCCTTGAATCAACAATTGATATCAGTGAACTTAGCGAAGGAATATGGGTAGTTTATACAAACTCAAAAGATGCAACAGGTTGGGGCGAGTATGATGCTGAGATGTTCACAATAGATAGAATTCCTCCAATCATCGATATGATAACCCCAAGTAATGGAGATATCATAAAAGGATATTGTGAATATATCGATGAATACGAAGAGGATTACTACGAAATCTGTGGTGCAAGCATTGAATACAGCGTAAAAACAAACGAGCCCTCCCAGTGCAGTTACTCAATTGATGAATCAGAATTCTCAATATTTGAGTACGGCGAGTGGACAATAAACCAATATAGTGAAATGCAATATCTTGCAGATGGAATGCACACCCTTGAAGTGTGTTGTATAGATTACACAAATGGAGAAAATGGTGAATCCTGTAAGACTGTAGAGTTCCAAATAGACTCAAAAGCACCAACCGCATACATTAATGAATTGCCTGAAGTCTCAACTCAGACATTTATGGTCTCTTGGGATGGCCAAGATGATTGTGGGGGAAGTGGGATAGATTCATATAATGTAGAATACACTTTAGGAGAATCTGGGTGGATGGAATGGATTACTGACTCAAAAGATAAAGAAGCATCTTTTAGCGCAAGCGAAGGTTCAGCCATATGCTTTAGAGTTTGGGCAAAAGATCTTGCAGGAAATACAGGTGCTTTCAGCCAAGCAGTTTGTACATACATAGACAGCCAAGCACCCGTTGTTACAAGTGCCTTGCCAACAGGAATAATAGAAAATACAGAAGTAACTTTGGAAGTTACCACAAATGAATTGGCACACTGCGAATACAACCAATACGAGTTTGAATACGGATAAGGATATCAAATGCAATCAGATGATGGACTTTACCATTTCATTGACCTATACGAGCTTGAAGAAGGCGACTACAACTATTACATACGTTGCCAAGACTTTGTAGGCAATAAGATGAAACAGTCTGCAATTATTGATTTTGATATCGACCTAAGTAGTAGGTATGGTTTCACCCAGTGGTTGTATCCAGTATGGAGTACATTATCATTACCAAAGATAATACTTCAGGAACTAGGCTTTGTTGGAGACGACTTCCTTGTGACCAATGTGCTTTATTCAATTGCAGGCAACTATGATTGGATATACTACTATGATGGCGAGAATTGGTTATACTATGACCCATTAAATCCCGAATTTAGTACTCTTACAAGAATGGAAGATTTATTAGGAAACCCATTCTATATTAAGATGCTAATTAAGGATAGGTTAGAGATACCTAGACCATCTCCAGAACCAACTCCAACACCAGCATAAACTTTTTTTATTTTTTAATATTAAAACAATTTATATATTGAATTTTTTTATTATTTTTACTGAATGAAAATTTATTGAATGAAAAAAATCAAAAAAGAAGATTAAAAAACTATTATTATGTGCATATGAAAAAATAAACAGGTGAAAAAAATGAAAAAATCATACTCAAATTTAGCAGAAAATAAAATGAGGTGGATTAATATGAAAAATAAAATATTTTGTTTAATTTTAATTTTTGGGTTTTTATTACCAACAGTTTTAGCTATAGGCCCTCCCCCAATCGGGACGTGGCAGGGCTATGTATACATTAATGGGGAACTAGCACCAGACCAAACAACAATAACAGCACATTTAAACGGTCAAAGCACTCCAATTGCGACATCTGTATTACCTTTTAATATGCTTACAGGAGCATATTCACTTAATATTGAAGGCGAAGCAACAGATATCATTACTTTCAAAATTAATGGAATAGTTGTGGATCAACTACCTGAGGTTTGGTCTCCAGGACCACACGGAGAAGGTGGTTTGTTTGATTTGAGTATAACCGATTCAGATGGTGATGGCTTTTATCAAGGATATCCTGGGTACATTGGTTTTAATGACCCTAATTGGGATTGTGATGATTCAAATGAATTCGTAAACAAGGATGCAAAAGAGATTGCTGATGGAATTGATAACAACTGCAATGGTGAAATTGATGAGGGTTTCCCGGATTTCGATAACGATAAAGATGATTGTGATTACACCCAAGTTCCACTTCTTTGTGGGGTAGATGAGATAGATGAAGATGATGATAACGATGGTATTTTAGATTATATGGATTTTATACATGGAACAATAGACCATATCAAAACACAAAATGTAAAAGACATTAATTTCATTATTGAATACTATGAAGATGAAGAATCTGAACTTTTGCAAAAATCCAATCCTGATAATCACCAAGGCCGGGCAAAAGTAAGATTTAGAGATGACGACAAAGACCTTTTAGAATTCGAATTTACATTTGACCCTTATGTATTAGATTTATCAAAAATCGAGATACTAATCAATTCACTTGACGATGGTTCAATAATAATTAATGGCATTGACCTTTCAGAACAGGATTCAAAAAAGACTGTATTTATAGAGAAGAAACTATCTTCAAACACAGTATGCATAATTGATAAAGAAAATGCAAAGATCAAAGTCACTGGAGATTGTACAAATGGAGTGAAGCTTAGTTGTCCTGAAGAAAAACAAGGGTATACTTGTTCATTAGTTGAAGTCGGAGAAGACAGTTATGTATATAAAATATCTGGTTTAAGCCATAGTGCAGTTACAGAATACAAATATACAAAATCATCAGGTGGTTCTTCAGGAGGAAGTTCTGGTGGAGGAAGCTATGTGCCCCCTTCAACTCCAACTCCGACCCCTATAGATTCAGAAGAAACAACCGAAGTTGAAGAAGAGGAAGATAGTTCTACAGCTCAAGAAACTACACTAGAGTCAACCCCTACTCCTGAAAGCGCACAAGATACACAAGAGGAAGATCTTATCGGAGAAGTCAATACAACACCAACACCAACAAATAGTCCAATAAGCCCTGGAGCACCAATAACCGGTGCGTTCACTGGCGGTGGAATAACTGCTTGGTGGCCATTACTCCTTTTAGTACTAATAATAATAGGTCTCCTTATATTTGCATTTGCAAAACGGGAAAAAGATGACAAAGATTATTACTTTGAAAAGGCAGCGTCTTTGCACAAAAAAGCTGAAGTAGCTCACAAGCAGGGAAATGAGGATAAGGCAATACTTCTCCAACAAAAAGCACAGGAATACAGAGCTAAAGGAGAAGCAAAAATATAGACTTTATATGCAATTTATTTTATTATTTTTTTTAATTATCATTAGCTATAATTTGCATAAAATTAGAAAAGAGGGTTATTTTTAATAAAAGGGTGTCTTTTCTGCATATAGAACTAGTTGAGTTGCTATGAATTTTAGAGGTTTTTAATAAAACCACTATAGCAAAATAAGTAAAAATAAAAAAATAATTTTTAGCAATTGATTAAAAGATGATTGAAAATGGAAAAAACAACATGGTATCAGGAATTAGGTTTTTATAACAATCCGTTTAGTATAAAACCTGGAGCTTATTCAAATGACATATACGGACATGACGATGTAATTAAAGATGTAATTACAAAAGTTGAAAATTCAAACATAATATACATTACAGGACCTTATGGTACGGGTAAGACCTCTATTTTAAAAAGAATAATCTACGAATTTAAAGGGAAAAAACAAATAATTTACTATAATTGTAACCAAAAAGAAAAATCAATTGATTTTGACAATCTATTGATAAATGCAGGTGGATTTATTAATAAATTTTTTAAAATAAGAAAAAAAAATATGATACTCTTGGTTGATGAAGTTCAAGACCTAAATAAAAAAGATATGCATCTAATAGTAGAATATTACAAGTTGGGCTTTTTTAAATCAATCATCTTAGCAAGCAAAAAAGAAGATATAGAACTATCAAAAGAGTTAGTGGATGCAATAGGTAGAAATCGCTATGATTTAAAAGAAATCACAAATGATGAAGCAATTAAGATTATAAGAAAAAGAATTGGAAACATTGGTTTTATGACTGATGAGATAATAATTAAGATTTTTAAAAAAAACAAAAATCCAAGAGCTTTTCTGAAGAATTGTGAAGACGTTTGTAGATTTTCATTTGAAAGTGGAGCTAAAAAAATATCTGAGAAAGATATAGACCTTGCATTAAAAAACTAATCTTATAAAGATTGGATTCTGGCGATTTTTTGCTTTCATGAAATCCAGTTCATTCTCATACTTTGGACAATAGAAAAGCATACCTCGTGTTTCAACAAGAGGACTCGGTACACTTTTCAGTAATCAACAACCTATTTGAATACAGCGCATGCTTTTATATTACCAACATGCCTTGCCCTTTAGGGCAAGGTTGTTGATTTTTCAAGCCAAAGTAAGAATAGACGGATTCATGCAAGGATTAACCTCAACTATTCGCAAGATCCCTCTGAATTTATGCCGAGTTTTTTCATGACCGCGCTTGGGTTATTAATAAAAATATTAATCCAATGTTTACCAAAACCCACATCAAAAAAGTAAGTTTGTTTTTTTAATTGTTTTATTATTAATTGTGAATCTTTCTAGTCACTACCTTACAGATTCATATTCAAAACTCTTTTATTATATTTTTCTTCCAAACTAACAGGAGATCACATCTACTTAGTAAAATTAATTTAAGAATCTATTACCTTGCTGATTGTATCAGCAATATACTTTTTATCATATTCATGTTGTTTTTTTGTATCCTTTATAATTTTCAACCTAGTTTTTAATTGTTTAATTCTTTCATTTCCATTATATCTTATTCCTTCATAAAATCTTTTGCTTTTAAAAGTTAATATCTCAGAGTTTAACCTATTCTCCTCACTACAAATCTCATCCGTACACATCTTAGTCATATCAAAAACGGCATTAACATAATCATTTATATCACTTTTATACTTTTCATTATCGCATGATTTTGCATATCTTAAGAGAGTTTCTAATTGATGTAATCTACTAACAACTTCTTTTTCTTTTAATATATTTTCTTGTAAACCTATCTCAAAGTCATATATTCTCTTCAAATAATAGCCGGTTTTTGCCTTTATTTCCTCAAGTTCTACTATCTTAAGCTCATCAGATTTTAACTTGCTCCTCTTCTCATCAAAAAGTAAAATACACCTGTTTCTAATCTCTTGTGCATTTTCTTTTCCATATTTTTGATAATTGTCATTTAAATTCAGGTTTGTACTATTTATTATTTGTTCAAGCTCCCTTAAAGAGCTCATTTGTTTAAGTGTCAATTTAACTTTCTCAACTTCTGCATTATTGTATTCTTTCATTCTTTCAATTGCTAGTTGCCTTGAAGCAGAATATGCACTTTTTAACTCATTATTTTGAATAGGACTAAGGATACTTGAAACAATCTCATAATTAACCCCGAAAAAACATGCAAGTTCAAAACTATCTGCTTTTTGAATGTTATTAATTTTTTCAATTAAATTCTTTACAAAATCATATTTTCTTGAATAAATCTCTATCTTAGATTTTTCAACAACCTCATCTTTTATTACCTCTTTTGCATTTCCTTCAAAAGAACATTCAATAAGCCAAAACGCATTATTAAGATTGATTTTATTTGGAAAATCAGCAATTGTCTCGTTGATTAAATAAAAAATATTTTTTATCCTTGAAAAATCAGACTTATAATCATCAATATACTTTAAATGTGTTCCAAATACAGAAAAAAAGTCTTTTAAATCAACATCTGAAAAATCTAATTTACTAAGATAATCCATCCTTTGTTCAGGGTCTAACCATTTTCTTTCAGATATATACCTACATGCACCCATTATTGAATTTTTCAGATTTGCAAGATCAAGAATAGGTCTTCCAATCAAAACCTCTTTTAAAGTATAGAATATCTCATCTATAACTAATAACTCTTTTATATTTTGGTGAGTACAAACCTTTCCAATCTCGGGGTAAAATTCTAAAAATAGTGATTGATAGTCATCTATAATACTATCTATCACGCTACTATTCAGCAGTTTTGATGGATATTTACTATTGATTTTTTTATTAGGTTTTGAAACAAACTCATCAGGTTTTTTCAAGTAATCTTTTATAATTCTGGTTTTAAGATCCTCAATTCTAAAAGTATCATTGTGCTCATTATCAGATATTAAAAAATTTTCAATAATAAAAGTAGATTTATTAGTAGAAAGTCCTTGGAGTCCTTTTTTTGTTAAAAGTTTATCCAAAAAATTTTCAATTTCCTCTTTTTTGTATCTGTCTTTTTCCACTTTTATTTTCCCTTTCTTTTAAACCATCTAAAATCTCACAACAACACTTAATCCTGTCATTAGAATATTGAGCCAATTCCTTAGAAGAAATCTTTGAAAGTAATACCTTTTTATAGCAATCAATTGCTTTTAGATACTCCTTTTGATAGAAATAGCAGTCACCTAATACAACGTTGTAACGATTATCATTATTAGATACTGCTAATGCTCTCTTAGCATATTCAATACTATTATTATAATCTTTCTTTTTATTTGAAATGAGTGCTAAGGAGGCATATGCGCAAGGTACTTGGTAGATAGCACAAATAAGCTCTAAAACATCAACAATTCCTTCGTTAGTTATTTTCCTTGCACTACTAAAAATTTTCTCAGAGATTCTTTCCACGATATCTGTGTTCCCATTTAAAACAAGTTCTTTGTATGCTTTTGCAGATGTATCATATATCTCTTTATCAAAAAACCAGTTACCAATCTCCTCTATTTCCCAAGACAAACATCCTGAAAAATCTTTAACATTAAAATACCTTTCAAATCCATTTTCATGTAAAGAAAATAAAGCATCTATAAAATCACTTAACTCTTTTGGTTTATTTATATAATCCGAAGCAAAAACCATCTCAACTCTTTTATTTGTATGCATTTAAACCTCACTTTCTTAGTATTTTATTCTTCTATTAACTATACCATAATATCACCTAATAATTCATAAACATTAACAGACCAATACCAAGAATATAACGAACTTAAAGTAATTATTTTGCAATAATTACATAAAACATCTTTATAATGAATAAATAAGCCTTAATAATCTATATCCAATGTATCTTTCTGCAATTTGATGTTATTAATAATTAAATTCGTATCTTATTTCATTGATTAATAGAAAAGCATACCTCGTATTTCAACAAGAGGACTCGCTACGCTTTTTTGTAATCAACAACCTCGCTTTAATACAGCGTATGCTTTTATATTACCAACATACCTTGCCCTTTAGGGTGAGGTTGTTGATTTCATGAATCCGTCTGTTCAAACTTTCGGCCTTAAGAATAAAGTGCATGAATGACTGATTCATATAAATTTTAACCTTTACTTATCAGCGAGATGCATAGGGATTTATACCACAGTTTTTCATTAATAGAAAAGGATACCTCGTGTTTAAACACGAGGACTTGGTACGCTTTTTTGTAATCAACAACCTCGCTGAACGTAGCGTATGCTTTTATATTACCAACATACCTTGCCCTTTAGAGTGAGGTTGTTGATTTTTGTGAATCCGTCTGTTCAAACTATCGGCCTTAAGAATAAAGTTCATGAATGACTGATTCATATAACTTTTAACCTTTACTTATCAGCGAGATGCATAGGCATTTATACCCTGATTTTTCATTAATCGAAAAGGATACCTCGTGTTTCAAAACGAGGACTTGGTACGCTTTTTTGTAATCAACATACCTTGCCCTTTAGAGTGAGGTTGTTGATTTTTGTGAATCCGTCTGTTCATATTTAGAATTCAAGATCAAATTATGAACCTTATTGATAATTTTTACGAACTTAAAAAAAGTTTAATAGAACATAACTTGTTAAATGCAAAAAAATTCATGTGTTCAAAAAAAATCAATAGAATTCCTCTCTTGAAAGGATTTGATTTACAATTAATTGGTAATCCTTAGCTCCCCTAGAATTCTTAGAATAATCATAAATACTAGTTCCCCACTTAGGCGCTTCCTTTAGTTTTGAATTAACCCTAACAGGATTTAATACCTGTCCATTAAAACCTTTTTTTATCTCATCAAGGCTTTCGTTGCATATCCTGTTTCTTCCATCAAACATCGTAGGGATAACCGTTGTTATTTTCATCTTGTGTTCAAACAAGCTGTTAATCTCATCAATTATCTCCATTATCCTCCGTAATCCTACAAGTCCAAGATAGTCTGTAGATACTGGAACGAACGCTTCGCTTGCATATAACAATGCATTGTAATTAAGAAGACTATTAGATGGAGGGCAATCAATAATCACATAATCATAATTAAATACAGGTTCCATAACTCTTTTAAGTATAGTCTCCCTAGAAGCCATACCTGCCATAATCATCTCAGCTTTTGCAAGCTCCTTTGTAGCTATTATTGCATCCAAAAAATGACCAGCATTAATTATTACATCTCCAGGATGCAATGAATTGACCAAAAGGTCGTATATCGATTTTTCATTTGATAAGAATAATGATGTAGTAAGATTTGCTTGTGGGTCCATATCAATCATTAGAACCCTTCTATTTTGTTTAGCAAGACCTATTGCGATATTTATTGCAGTAGTAGTCTTTCCAACACCACCCTTTTGATTTATTATAGCAACCTTTCTCATTATTCATCAAACCCTCAATTTAAAGATATGGCTTCCTTTCAAAACCTAAAACCTGCTAATCTTAAAAAAAATCATTTACCACCAACATAGTACAATTAAATAATTTTTAATATAGTGTGTTAATTCTGAATCAATAAAAAAAATCTATAAAAAACTAACATCACTAAAGAAACAATTTTAGAGCTTAAATATAAACATTTCCATTCTTAAGTGAAAACATTAAAAAGAATTATCAAAAATAAACTAGACAACTTTAACATTCTTTGCTCCCCTTGGAAGCAACACTATTTTAGTATTTATTTTTGCATCCTTTTTCCTATTTAGATAATAAGTAAGCTTAACACCATATACTGAATTTCCCATCTTACTTTTGTAAAGTCTTGGAACACTTCCACAGTTCAATCTAACAAACTTAGAAGGTAATATAACACTCTTGTACCTTTTATCTCCTTTAAGAATATAACTAATAATCTTTTTTTTAACCAAAAAATCACCCTAGATAAATTATTCCTATCTCTTATCATTTATAAATCTTTTTATAAAACCAGTATCTCCGATTGTTCTGCTCAACTTCGTTTTTATAATCCCAACAAACCACT
>DAOSEK010000003.1:0-91734 GCA_035363095.1 Candidatus Woesearchaeota archaeon
CATACCTCGTGTTTCAACAAGAGGACTCGGTACGCTTTTTTGTAATCAACAACCTCGCTTTAATACAGCGCATGCTTTCATATTACCAACATACCGCGCCCTTAAGGGTGAGGTTGTTGATTTTTCAAGCTGAAAGTTTGAAGAGACGGATTTTAATAAGAAGCGAACTAATAGGCATTTGACAAAAGGAGATTCACAAAAAGCTTAAAACATAGAAACTATCTAGCAAGATATATGTGACATTTATAATTTAATATTTTTTTATGATTAATTACTTAAAAGAGATTGACTAAGAGATATTAATTGGTTAAATAAAATAAGAGGTGTGTGTAATGGATAGTATTACAAACAATGAAAAATATCGCAAATTTTTACCTACAAAAAAAGATATTTTTCAAAAGAGAGTGATTTTAAGACTTGATTTGAATGTTCCTTTGTATGATGCTAAGATTAGTGATAAATACAGGATATTATCAGCAGTTAAGTCTATAAAATTTATACTGGGTTATAGACCACAACAGATAATTATACTAAGCCATCTTGGAGACCCAAAAGGATTTGATATGAATCTTTCTTTAAAACCAGTTTACAAAGAGTTATCAAAGATCTTGAAAAAAGAGATTAAAAAAGATATTGCTTTTAAGAATATTGAAGAACTTGAAAAAAAGCTCTCTCAAAAATGCAATGAAAAGGAATTTGAGATAATTCTTTTGGAAAATACTAGGTTTTATGAAGGAGAAACAAAAAATGATAAACATTTTTCACAAAGACTTTTAGGTTTAGGAAATGTTTTTGTAAATGATGGGTTTGGGGTTATGCACAGAAGACATTGCTCCAATTATGGTATTGCAGAATTTATGCCTTCTTTTATAGGTCCACTTTGTTTAGATGAGTTAGAGAACTTGGATTTTAGCAAATCTAAAAAGCCGTTTTTGGTTTTGCTTGGTGGAAAGAAACTTTCAACAAAAATCCCTGTAATAAAAGCGCTTTTAAAAAAGGCAGATAGTATTTTTTTAGGTGGGGCAATGGTGTTCACATTTTATAAAGCAATGGGCCTAGAAATTGGCAAATCCTTATACGAAAAAGAACTTATTAATGAGGCTAAATATCTTTTAAGAAACAAGAATATAATACTACCCAAAGATATACTTTGCTCAAAATCAATTGAAAAACCTATTAATACTGAAATCAAAAATTTTAATTTATTGGGTATTGATGATTATGGAGTAGATATCGGTACTAAATCAATTACCGAACTTAAAGCTATTATTAACATATCTAAAACAATATTTTGGAATGGACCATTTGGAATTTTTGAGATTAAAGATTTTTCTAAATCTACTAAAGGGTTATTAGGTATTTTAAAAGAATCTAAGGCAAAGATAATTGCGGGTGGAGGAGATAGTGTAATGGCGATAAATAAGTTTAAAGCGACTAATTGTTTTGATTTTATCTCTACTGGCGGAGGCGCTTCACTTGAGTTTATTGCAAAAGAAACACTTGATTATTTAGAATTGTTAAAAAAAAAGAATAAGACTTAGGGATAAATACACAAGGCATAGTTCTTTTTAACAAATTCTATTTATTGTTCGTTTTTATTTTAAAATTGATCTAAACTCATTATTCTAAAATGAGAGTTTTAAAACAAATTGGTATGAACATATAGGTCTAGATTCAACAGATCTAGCTTTAATCAGTTTGACCTGATTTGAATCTTGGTTTTAATAGAACAAGTTTTAAAAGAATTCAATTTTTTTAACTTTTGAATTTAATCCAGAAACAATATTTATTCTTTTCTTTGTTAAACTATGAAGAAATTTTATTATCTCTTTATTGGCCTTCCCATCAATTGGTTTTTCTTTTATCTCAATTATAAAAATCTGTTTCAAAGGCTCATATAACAGTTTATTTTCCTTTTTTGATGTGTTTATTTGAAAAATTAAAGAATTTTTAGTTGCAATAATTTCTTTTAATAACTCAACTGCTTTAAAATTAGATGATAAATCATTCTTAGAGGATTTTACTTCATTAGAGGATTTGTCGTTGTTATGTGTTTGGGTATTTTTAGTGCATTGATTAGGTATAGAGAATTTTGTGTTTTTACTCATAGCAATGTTACAAAGATAAATAATGTATTAAAAATTTTTGCTTTTTAAAGTAGTTTTATTATACATTATTTTTTAAGGTTATTTTGAGATTGTATTACAACATATTTTTTTTAAAAAAGAAGTAAATGAAAAGATAAGAATTATCTTTAAAGTTTCTAAAGAAACTATTTGAGATTTTAATAACAAAAAAATATAGTAAACTATAAAAAATACAATAAAGGGTTATCAGGGTTAACATATTAAGGTTTAATAGAACAGATTACACCGATACTAAGCTAAATAAATACTAAATTGAATACTATGAAACACTGATGAAGGTGTAATCTTTTGATTATAAAAGATTATTTTTAGGAGTAATCCCTCCAAGTATGTTCACATTTTGTGCATTTGTAAAATTTGGTCTCAGGTTCATCTGATGCCCTTGTTTGCATTGTCCAAAAATAGGCATAGCTATTTCCACACTTTGGACACTCTACTTCCATCTTTGGCAAGTTTTCACCTTCTGAAGCGTTATCTATTACTACAACTTCTTTTTGTTCTTCACTTTTTTCTGTTAGAACTGTTTTTGATTCCTTACTTGCATATCCGCAGGAAGCACAATACATGAATGATTTTTTGTCAGTCTTTTTAGGAAAGAGCAAACTTCCACATTTTGAACAAAACATTTCCATATTCATAATAATCACCTTTTACATTAAAATAATTAAAATATTTAAAATAAATCTTTACCTAAAGACACCCAAAAACGAGCTAAACAAATCATAAATCAAAATTTTTATATACCCTAGATAAGGTATTTTAAATATTGCTTTTCCTAATAATTTTGATTTATCTATTTCTTTTTCAGATTCTAATTGAGCATAATTATGATCGCCTTTTGTTGAGAATGTATTGTAATCTTTGGAGATATTTATAAGTCTATGAATCAGAGGATATTCCTGATCTGCCCAAAACACAATAACATCCCCTATCTCATATTTTTCTTTTGAGATACCTCTTATGATTAAGACATCTCCTTTACTAAATCCATTTTTGAAGGGATATGTCTCAAATTCAGAAAAGCTTATCCCATTTTTTTCATACCATAAACCACAAACTTCCCAATAATTTTGCAGAGATTTTTGATAATCATTTACTTTTGAACCACACAAATATCCATTTTTATCTATTCCATGGTCCATACTCCCAGAGATTACAGCAACTATAGGATGAGTTGTTGCCATTGCAAGATTTAGTGTTGGATAAACTAAGAATTTAACTACTATGAATGCAAATAGTAAAAATGCTAAAAAACTCCATATTGATTCACCTTTCCAAATGAAGTTCCAGATAATTTTTATTCCATTCAAAATCTTTTTTACTATGTTTTTAGCCATTTTTAAAATATAACCTTGGTTTAATGAATTTGGTTTAAAGCATAAAGCAACAATCGTTAGATCAGACATTAAAACTTACCTTGGCTCAGTAAGTTTGGTTTAAAGGATATGGGAGGCAAATTATATTTTTATTAGTCTTTTCCATTATGAGTTACATGGATTTATTTTTTGTCTTTTTGGCCTTTTGTTTTTTTTGCGATTCTTGATGATTTTTGATTAAAAATGAAAAACTTTGGCATAAATGCCAAGGGATATCTTAAGTGACCAAGGTTTTTGTTCTGTGAATACGCCTTTTCAAACTTTCGGCTTCATGACCAAAGTATGCAAAATGAGCAAGGATTTCATGAAATGAAAAACCACGGCATAAATGCCGAGGTATCTCTTGGATAGTCAAGGTTAATCCTTGTATGAATCCGTCTATTCTCACGTTGGCTTGAAAAATCAAAAACTCCGCCCTAAAGGGTGATGCCTGTTGGTAATATAAAAGCATGTGCTACATTCAGTGAGGTTGTTGATTACAAAAAAGCGTACCAAGTCCTCGTGTTGAAACATGAGGTATGCTTTTCTATTAATCAAAAGACACTGGATTTATGTTTGAGATTTAATCCTTAATAATTGTTTGTGAAATTTATCAATAATTTGTTATTTGTACTTGTTTTGCTGCAACTCTTCATAAGAGGACACAGACTGTAGCTGAAAAGGTCTGCTTAAAAAAGTATCGGTTTTTATTAGTTTTTTTATGGAATTTTAAAGAATTCCGAGATTCTTTGCAATTATCAGTGAATATATCTGGTTATCTAACCTAGTAATTTTAACAAAAAAGCATATAACAAAAAAGCAAAAATAAGGATTAAACGGTTTTTACATACTCGCTCTTGGTCACTTTTCGCATTTTTGCAAGTTTTTCTATTTCTTTATCTATATTTGAACCATATTGAGCGGCTTTTTTAGGTTCAAATGAGAATTCCTCTTTTAAGCCTAATATTACAGCCGCTTTTCTAAGACAATATTTCTTTATAGAGTTTTTTATCTTAAGCTCTTGTGGAATTTTCATTGCTAAACTGATAAGTTCTTTTGATAGAAATGGCAAGATAGCTTTCTTTTTGTAGTAATCAATAATTGCTATGTCTCTTGATAAATCCCTGTGATAGAGTTCAAAAAGACCATTCCAGCACTCCTCATTTATGGATTTTGCGTTCTCATGCCTTTGGTATCCTGCAAAAATCTCTTCAGAGCCAAGACCTGTTAGAATATGCTCATAGTGATTCATTGATTTTGAGTATTTCATTCCTAAAACAAATACTGAGCCTACGCTTACCTTTACGTAGTTTGAATCATTAATTATTTGCTTTGTTAAAGGAATTATATTTTCAAGTTTTTTATGGTTCATTTCAATTATTTTGTGATTAAAACCGTAATATTTTGAAACGATTTTTGAGAATTCTATATCATGAGAACCTGTAAAACCGATTGTAATACAGACAAAGTCTCTTTTGAATTTTTGTGCAAGATAAGCAATAAGAGTTGAATCGATACCGCCCGAAAAGAATAATATGAATTTTTTTGGAAGATTTTTTTCAAATGAAGAATAAATTTTTTGAGAAAGTAGTTTAAATATTTTTTCAGGTGCTATTTTAAGAATTTCTAAGTTATTTGATTCTTTTAAATTTTTTATATGATTTTTCCATTTATCTGATGTTAAAGAAGTATCAATGAGTATATCTTTTGTGAGTGATGTATTTGCAGGATTTTGTTTTAAAAAGTTTTCTTTTTCTAGGTGTGTTTCTTTTTCCATTTGATTTTTACTCTTTTATATAGATGTTATAATGTTGGATTAACTTCTTACAAATAAAAAATGTTTAAAGCACAAATACTTTGAGTATCTAGTTAATATTTTAAAGCTATTTAGTTCTACTGAGTTTCATAGATAACAGAGTATGTTATAGAATAACAATCTATAACATCTTGAATTTTGAAGTCTTTTAATAATTTTAAAGCATCTTCCTTTTTTATATTGGCAGACATTTTCTCATCATAATCTATTTTTGACCTTGTAATTGTATAGTGCACCAAATTTTCAGATTTGATTTCTTTTGAGGTGGATTTGTTATCTAAGTCTATTATTTGTTTTCCTGTAACTAGCTCAATTAAAATCGAGCTTTTTTTCAGTTGATTATCTTCCACAACTACATATAGTGAAGGAATAAGTATTGTTTTTATTTTTGAAATCTTTTTCTTTGTCATGAGTTCTATGTCTTTTGGAGTAGTCCTTGGGAACAATAAATTCTGAGTGTCTTCGTTATAAGATTCAACTTTTTTTAAAAAGTCAACCTTTTCTTCCTCTTCTAAGGCTTTTTGAGCCTCTCCTCCATGTTTTGTTTTTCGTGGTCTAATTGAAACAATCAAAGGAACATCTACAAATCCTGATACTATCGCTGTTCCTATTGGAAGATTAATTATATCTGATTCAGTTTCGTAGGTGATTCCTTCTACTGAATTTGAGATTGATTTAAGGTCATTAGGGTTTGTTATTTTTAGTATTATTTGTGTAGAACATTGAGATAGTACACTTTTGTCTATTCTGGCAGGTCGTTGGCTTATTATGCATAATCCAAGCCCGAATTTTCTTCCTTCTGATGCTATCATTCTTAGGATCTGAGAACTTCTTGATTCTCCAAATGAACGTTCAGGACAAAAGTTATGTGCTTCTTCAACTACTAAAAAGAAAGGAGGAATTTTTGATTTTTTTCTTAAGTCAAAAAGATTTTTTGCTACAATGAATAATATTATTTGCTGAACATATGGGGGATATCCTTTCAGGTTAAAAAGAGTGATTTGACCTTTTTTTACAAGTTCTTCGTATCTGATTGCTTCTTCAGAAAAAATTGAAAAGGAGCGAAGGAAGTCAATTGTCCCAATTAATGAGTATTTCTGTGGATTTTCCTCAGAGGAGATTGCATAAATCAGATCAGAGAGACTTAATTTATCTAGATTCTTAATCACTGAAAATAACAACGCCTTTTGTCCCGGAGTTATTTTTGAGGGTAAAAGACTTATTAGGTCCATTGGACTAAATTCATCTTTTAATCGGATTGGCAAAACATCAGAGACTATTGAGGGGTCTGCATATTCTAAGAGCATTTCGGGATAACTCTTAGGAAAAAGCCCCATTGATTCTAGCTTGATTTTATCTAAAGGATTTTGATTTGGATATTTTATTGACGAATATTCTCCGTGAGGATCAAATATGATGATTGGTATTTTTCTTTCAAGTATTTCTTCGATTAATACTCCAGAACAATATGATTTTCCAGCACCAGATTTTGCAAGTATTGAGACATGTTTTGTAAGGATTTTATTTAAATCAAGTAAAACAGGAATATTTCTTCCCTCAAGATTTCCTAGGTATGCACTTTTTGTGTTGTCTTTTTCAAGAAGTATTTCTTTAATAAAAGAATCACTTGCTAAAACCACTTCAGAATCTGGTTTGAATGGTATCCTTGGTTGAAGTATCCTTTGAGTACCAAGGTCTTTTGCGCCTATTATCCTACATTTGGCTATTGTTTTTTCACTATCCCTGTAAAGTTCAGCAATTTGGCACAGATAATAGTTATTGTCTTCACCTATAACCTGCACAAATTCAAGCTTTTTAGAGTTTTGCTCATTTGTTACAATAAACTCAAATTCTACTGTCGTTACTTTCCCTATGATTTTTCCTAATATCATTTGTATGTTTCAAAACTTTTTTTGTGTTTATAAATTTTGTTTAAAAGATAAGGGTAAGCCATCACAATGAAAAATCTGGTCATAAATACCAAAAGCATCTCATTTAGTCAACGGAGTTTGGAAATATATAAATATAGGTTAAAAACATTATTTTATGAATTTTATTTTATTGACCACTAAATAATAGTTAAAATCGCAGTATTTGCTTGTATCAGAACCAATTAAAAAATACAACGCTTTGCAAAGAATAATGTTTATTCGACTTTTTTGATAGTGTTAGGGATTTAATGAGTATGTTGATAATTAGATTCAAATAATGATATAATAGTTGCTTTTAAGAGTAAGATTTAATGGGTAAATGAAATAAAGGGAGAAAAAATGGAACTAAACTACACTGGTTTGGAAAAAATGGTTGGAGAACAGGATGGCGATAAGTTGGCTTTGGCACTTTTAATTACTCAGATTGAAAAAGATCTCATAGAAAATGACTGCCGTACCTTTGCTGAGTGGATTGGTCGCTGTTCTATGCAGTATGGTAAATCTGGTGGGAATAAAATGGGAGAAGTTGAGAAAAAAATCAAAAAAGAGTATAGAAGTGTTATTGAAAATAATTGTTCCCCAAATCCTAAGAGATTTTCAGCTCTTTGTAAAATGATAAATATAATGCATCCATTGGTAACTGAAGAAGGATTTGATTGGATTGATTATTTAAATGAGAAATACTTTAAAAAAAGAGTTAAGAATTTTGATGTTGAAACACTAAAATATTGGATTGAAGATGGACATAGGAATAATGTAATTGATTATCTTCGCGCAACCCATGAAATTGCACAGAAAACTAATAAATTAAAGTATTTTGAAAGATATGAAGAACTTGCACGCAACATCTCACTTGACCTTGTTAGAGAAGCAAGAAATGGAGTTACATCAAATCTTCAAAAGAATATCTACCTTGCTAATGAACTTAGAAGAATGATTAATTGGCCAACTCTTTGTGATAAAGAAATTGAATGCATAACTAAAGATTATTTAGTAGCAAAGAACAAATGATTTCAGGGCATAATTTTATTCAATTTAGGGTATTTAAGCTCAAGATGGTTAAATAACACTATTAAAAAAATTTTTTAGATTTATACTATTATTTTTTTTAAATCTTTTAATGATTTTAAATGATAGTCAATATATTTTTTTAATTTGGGAAGTTTTGATTCATAATGACTTTTCCAGCTACCTCTTAAGATACAAGCAGTTTGCATTTCTGCGTTTTTTCCCCCAATACAATCTGCATAAGGATTATCTCCAACCACTAAGCAATTATTGGGTTTTATTTTTAATTTTTTGGCACAGAGTATAAAAACTGATTTATCTGGCTTATTAAACCCAGTATCATCTGATGTGACAATAGTTTTGAAAAACCTATCAATTTTTAGCTTTTTCACTCTTTTAATTTTATATTCTTTTTTTCCATCAGAATCAGAAACTAATCCTAAAGGAACTTTACGATAAAGATATTCAAGTATGTCTTTTGCATCAGAGTAAAGCCTTACATTGTTTTCAAGTTCTGACCAAAAAAGCCTTTCAAAATAGATTATTCTCCTCAAAGAGATATGTGAATTAAGTGTATCTAGTGCTTTTTTTACCCAAAGAGTTCTTGAAAAAAATGCAGGTGTTTTTCCTTCTAAAAGGAAACCTTTCTTTGTTTTATCAAATACTTTTCTAAACTTATTGTAAGGCAGTTTTGCTTCAAGGGCAATAGCTCTTAGTACTTTATTTTCAGATTTAATCTCAGCACTTACAAAGTACTCCAGTGTGTTATCAAAGTCAAAAATAACCGCTTTGATCTCTTTATCTTCTTTCATAGCAACCACTCTTTATTACTTATTTTTTTAGTTTTTATTCAAGATTAAATGAAAAACTATTATTCCATTGATACCTTAATTACCTTGCTAGATAGTCAAAGTATCTTGGTAGATAGTCTAACTATCTTGTTAGATAGTCTAAGGTTAATCAATTTATGCATTTTTTTGTTTACCTGTTTCTTTTTCCTTCGACCTCAAGACCAAAGTATGCAAAAGACGGATTCATGAGATCGACAACCTCACCATAAAAGGCGAGGTATGTTGGTAATATAAAAGCATACCCTGCATTCAGCGAGGTTGTTGATTACAAGAAAGCATACCGAATCCTCGTATTTAAACACAAGGTATGCTTTTCTATTAATCAATTAAAATTCTTTAACAAAGTTGCAAAAGGATTAAAATCCTTTGCAAATCCGTGCAAGAATCTTTTAGTTAAAAAAATAGCTTTGAAAAATATACAAAAATATACAAAAACAAAAAAAATACTATTAGATCATTTCATCTATTGGCTTTTTTGCAATCTTTGGTTTTTCCTTAGAAGTTTTTTCTTCTGATTCCTTTGTTAAATCCACACCTAAATCGGAAAGAGCTTTTACATGAAGTTGCATAAGCTGTTCGACTACTGAATTCATTCTTAAAAGTTCTGAGCGTTCCTTAGCTAACGTAGATAAAGACCCTTTATGAAAACCTATTTGCTCTTCTTTTGACATATCTTGTGTTTGTTCTTTTTCACTCATTTAAATCCCCAATGCCTGTGGTTTGCACAGTATTTAAAAAGGTTTCCAAAAGTTTTAAATAGATATCACAAAACACTTTTTGTAATTGGTGATTAACATGGTGGTATTTGGAATCAATGTCAACAAGATGTTTATTGAGAAGAAAAAGAACCTAGAGAAAGGAATGCAGGTCAATACGAATATTAAGATCCTCAATGTAATGGATGCAAAAATAAAGACTTCAGAAAGTAATGGCAAAACAGGTCTTTTGGTTTCTTTTGAGGTTAAAACATCATATAATCCAGAGATTGGAGAAATTCTTTTAAATGGAAACCTTGTATATTCAAAAGAGGATGAAAAGCAAATTTCAAAGATTTTAGAAACTTGGAAAAAGGAACAAAAAGTGCCTGAAGAAGATTCTTTAGAAATTTACAATGCAATACTTGCAAAAACAAATGTTGAAGCAGTGATCCTTGCAGATAGAATGGGACTGCCTGTTCCTTTCAAGATGCCCAAATTCAAGAAGGCAGAGTGAATATCTACACCTTGAAATAATTCTTAATTTTTTCTTTAGTTTAATAAAGGATTAATTAGAGATAGAAAATTATTACTGAGCTTAAGGCCCATTAAGGCTATTTACATTACATTTGATAGATTAATGATACATATAATCAATGCAAGCCGAGGGGTATTTCAATAAATAAAGGAAAAAAATCTGTTTTTATTTTTTGCTTCCTTTAGTGGTTTCTTTTTTGCCTTGGAAAAATAAAAGGTAAATTATTGGAAGAATCCCTAATGTGTTAAATATCAAAATACAAATATACCACACTAATTGATTTCTTCTTGCAGACTTCCATAATCCAATACCCTTCCAAACCACTTCCCATACTAGCAAAGGCAAGGTTAATATCCAAATCCAATTTGCAATTTCAGTTATCATTTTAATGGATTGTGAGGTATTGACTTTATAAATTTTACTTAAATTGGGCTAAAGATAACAAAAATTATTGTAATACTAACACGGCTACTAAATAATTAAAATTTATCCTCTTGATTGTTTGTCCTGCCCCAAGCATAAAGGTTTGGAGTATCTACGGACTCACTGGCAGGGGATATTTTGAAATTGAAAATCTCACACTAAAGTGCGGGGTATTAAACCCCTAACAAATCTCACATTGTGAGATTTTCAATAAATGATTAATTTAACTAAATACACTTTTACTAGACATTATTTAAAAAGCAAATGAATAAACCAAAAGTAATATATACCCTTTAAAAATTCCTTATATAAACCAAATGTGAAATAATCCATTAAGATTTTTGAGTAATTTATGTCATTATTGACTGTTTAAAGGATTAAAATAACAATTTAATTAAGGGCGTTTGAAAGATTTTTTAATTAAGTCGCCTTTTGGTGTATAAGAGAATCGTTTGGTCTTGCTTTTAATTAAAGCAAAAGCAGTTCTTGGATGATTTTCTTAGATATGAAAACAAAATAACAATGCTAGATGCATTAGGAATAAAGGAATAACATTTGTAGTGATTGTTTTTCAATTTTAATCTGATAATAAAAAAGATAAGATGTTAATCTCCTTTTATAAAAAGAATTTAAATGAAAAAAAGGTAATGAATATGAAAAGTTTTTTAGAATTTAATTTTAGTAGTGAACTACAAAAAGCAATAGATAGACTTGGTTTTAAAAACCCTACATCTATTCAGGAAAAGTCAATTAGAATGATTTTAGATGGAAAGGATGTTATTGGAGAATCAGAAACTGGTTCTGGAAAAACACTTGCCTTTGGAAGCGGAGTAATAGAAAATTGCTTTCCAGGTAAAGGAATTCAATCAATAATTCTTACTCCCACAAGAGAACTTGCTGAACAGGTTAAAAAGATGCTTTGCGACCTTTCAGTATATAAACCTTTGAGGATTACTGCGATTTACGGAGGAGTATCAATAAATCCTCAGATACATGCTCTTGAAAGAAGCGATGTTGTTGTAGCAACACCCGGCAGATTCTTAGACCATATGTTTAGAAATACTATTGATACAACAAAAGTTAAAATTGTTATTTTAGACGAAGCCGACAGGATGTTTGATATGGGGTTTATTGATGATGTGGAAAAAATAATAAAAGAATGCCCAAATAGATCGCAGACAATTTTCTTTTCAGCAACGATATCAAAAAAGATTAAAGAACTTGCAAAAAAATATATGACAAAACCTGAATACGTTTTGACAAATAACCAAGTTGATCCTAGTAAGCTTAAGCAATACTACTATGATGTTTCTGGGAATTTGAAATTATCACTACTTTTGCATTTAATTAAACAAGAGACTTCAGGATTGATTATGGTTTTTTGCAACACAAGAAAAAATACTGATTTTGTAGTTAAGTTTTTAAGACAAAACAGAATAGATGCAATAGCAATTCATGGTGGATTTACTCAAGATAAAAGAACTAAAACTCTTGATATGTTTAACAAAGGAAAAATGGAAGTTATGGTTTGCACAGATGTTGCTGCAAGAGGGCTTCATATAAACAACGTTTCCCATGTTTACAATTACGATTTGCCAAAAGACCCAACAGATTATGTGCACAGGATAGGAAGGACTGCAAGGGCTGGCGAGAGTGGCAAAGTGATAAACCTTCTTTCTAATTTTGATTATGATAATTTCTCTAAAATAATGAATGAATTTAGAGATTTTAGGATTGAAAAATTGCAAAAGCCAAGTTTTCCCAAAATAATGTTTAAAATGGAAAACGATTACAACAGAAACAAAGGCCCTTATAGAACCAGATCTAATAGTCCACCTAGACAAAGAGGTCGAGGTCAAGGGTATAAAAGACAATAAAGTCTAAACAAAATATTATTTGATGATTTGTACACTTTTGCGTTGTGCTTTTTTTAAAAAATAATATATTTATTTTTTTTATTTTCGGATTATTTAAATTATATTTTTTTCTTGTGTTTTTGAAGGTGAAATAATACAAAATAGAGATTTTTGTAATAATACATTTTTTAGTATGGACTTTTAGCGAAATATAGAAAGATTAAAATAGTTAAATAGAAAATAATTTATAGTGATTGAATTAAAAATAATTTTATCGAATTAAGAATTAATCTACAAAATAATTTTAATAATCAGAGTTAAGAATTAAAAGTAATTACAAAGTACATATTGATAAGGCAATTGAATAAGCATAGTCTTTTTGACAGGTTTTTTCAAGAGTAACATATTTATAAAGTTTAAATTAAATACTGATTTTTGATTTCATGAAATCCAGCATCATTTCGCATACTTTGGCAAATAGAAAAGCATACCTCGTGTTTTAACAAGAGTACTCGGTACACTTTTCAGTAATCAACAACCTATTTGAATACAGCGCATGCTTTTATATTACCAATATGCCTTGCCTGTTAGGGTGAGGTTGTTGATTTTTCAAGCCTAAGTAAGAGTATACGGATTCACGGACGAAAAACCTCGACTATTCACAAGATACCTCGGCAGTTATACCGAGGTTTTTCATTTTTCAAACCGAAAGTTTGAAAAGACGGATTCAGTAAACGCTTAACAGCGACTATTGGAGAGATACCAAAGATACTTATCCTGAGATTTTTCGTTTAAATAAATGTTTGAGGCTAGCTTTTTAAAGTGGAATTTAAAAGAATCATATTATTGTTTTAAAATAAATGATGTATTGGTCTAATGTTTGATTTATGATGCTTAATAAGAGGTGTTTTAAAAAAATGATAAATGTGGCTATAAATGGTTTTGGAAGGATTGGAAGGATGGTTTTTAGGGCGTGTGATTTTAAAGGTATTAATATTGTTGGTATTAATGATTTAACCACTACTCAAAATCTTGCGTATTTACTAAAATATGATTCTGCCCATAAGAAGTTTGATAAGGATATCGGTTATAACAGCGATTCATTAGTTATAGATGGAAGGAAAATAAAAGTGTTTAATCAAAGCGATCCACAATTAATTCCGTGGGGCAAACTTAATGTTGATGTTGTTATTGAAAGCACAGGTTTATTTAGAACTAAAGAAGCTATTATGAAACATATTAGTGCAGGAGCTAAAAAGGTTTTACTTTCAGCGCCTCCAAAGGATGATATTAAAACCATTGTTATTGGTGTAAACGATAAAGAGATTAAAAAAAGTGATATTTTGTTGTCAAATGCATCATGTACAACTAATTGCCTTGCGCCAATAGCAAAGATTTTAGAGGATAACTACAAGATTAAAAGTGCGTTTATGACGACAACTCATGCTTATACTGCAGATCAAAGACTTGTTGATTCGCCCCATGAAGATTTTAGAAGGGGTAGGAGTGCAGGCGTGAATATTATACCGACAAGCACAGGAGCAACCAAATCAGTTGCCCAAGTAATTCCTTCACTAAAGGGTAAGATGAGTGGGATTGCTTTAAGGGTGCCTGTAGTTACAGGCTCAGTTGTTGATTTTGTCGCATTAGTTAATCAAAAAGTAGATGAAAAAGATCTAAAAAGTACGTTTTTAAAGTACGCAAAGGGCACAATGAAGGGTATTTTGGAATTTTCGGAAGAAAAGATTGTATCAAGTGATATAATAGATAATTGTGCATCTTCAATTATAGATTGGGAATTTTGTAGTGTGAATGGAAATCTTATTAAAATTGTCTCTTGGTATGATAACGAATGGGGCTACTCGAAGAGAATGATAGATATTGTACAGAAGTGGTGCAACTAAATGAGTTTTGATAAAGAAAGCCTAAAGAAAATTAAGGAGATTTTTAAGATTGTTGAAGAGAAGGTTAGACCCAGAGGTGACTATCTTAAAATTATTAAAGAGGTTACAAAAAGAATTTCTCAAATAATAAAGGATAAAAATATCAAAGCTGATTGTTTTTTAGGTGGCTCTATTGGTAAGGGCACTGAAATTTTAAGTGATTTTGATTGTGATATTTTTTTAAGATTTGATAAATCTTATTCAGAGATTGATATGCAAAAACTTTCAAGAGAAGTTTTAGCATCTTTTAAACCTGATAGATTAAAGGGCTCTAGAGAGTATTACCAGTTTAGAACCAAAGGGATTGATTTTGAGGTTGTTCCAGTACACAAAATTAGGAGTAACCAGAGATCGAATAATTCTTCAGATTATTCAGTTCATCATGTAGCATGGGTGAAATCACACAATGAATTTGCATCAGATATAAGAGTGGCAAAGGCTTTTTGTAAAGGACAAAGAGTATATGGCGCGGAGTCTTATACAAATGGCATTTCAGGGTATGCTCTGGAGATATTAACAATCCACTATAAAGGTTTTATAAATCTTTTAAAACATGTTTCAACATGGAAGGAAAGAACAATTATCGACACAGAGAATAAATTGGATGGATTAAACCCTTTGATTGTGTTAAACAAATCAAAGTTAGGTCCACTCATTTTAATCGACCCAATAACTCCTGGTAGAAATGCAGGGTCTGCACTTAGTGAAAGCAAATATCTGGACTTTAAAAATAGTTGTAAGAAGTTTATAAAAAAGCCAGATATTAAATTTTTTGAACGGATTTATTTAACTGAAGAAATAGTTGAAAAAAAGATTCATAAAAAAGGTGTTGTAACAATTCTTTTTTCACAAACACCTATTAAAGACCCATCCCAAGATAAAAGGGGAACAAGGATGCATAGACAATATCTTCAAATTCTTAATAATTTAAAGTCTTCTGATTTTGAAATTATTAAGAATGATTGGGATTGGGATACAAAAAATAATGCGCTTTTTTTCTTGCAATTTGATAATAAACTTCTTCCAAAAGATACGATAGTTAAAGGGCCACCTATTGGGTTTGAAAGTTTTTGCAAAGAATTTAAAAGAAAATATTCATCTTGCTATGAAAAGAATGGAATGTTTTATTCTAAAATCAAAAGAAAGTATAGAGAGCCTGTTTCTTATATTAGAGAAGAGTTATTCCCAAAACTCTCTTTTGGAAATGAGATTAAAATAACAAGGATTCTTAAATAGAATTTTTGAAGTAATGACTTTGTCCTATATTTTTAGATAGGAGTTTTAGATTTTTTTTGTTTATATTTAATTTATTATAAGTTGTGTTTTTTTAATTGTTTTTTTGAAATCATTATTTAGTTTAACTCATTTTTATTAAAGTATTTTTGATAAAATGATAATTTTTTGATAAAGTAATGGGTATTGATTATTATATCAAAAAGATTTTTCCTAAATAGCTTTATTTCATGAAATCCTGCTAATTCGCATACTTTTGTCAATAGAAAAGCATACCTCATGTTTTAACATGTGGACTTGGTACGCTTTTTTGTAATCAACAACCTCGCTGAATGTATTGTATACTTTTATATTACCAACATGCCTTGCCCTTTAGGGTAAGATTGTTGATTTTTTAAGCCAAAGTGAGAATAGACGGATTTATGCAAGGATTAACCTCGACTATCCAAGAGATACCTCGCCATTTATGCTGAGGTTTTTCATTTTTCAAGCCAAAAGTTTGAAGAGAGAGAATCAAAGGTTTAATTAAAAAAAAAGATATTCATAAAACTATTAATATTTAACTTTCTAGTTCTGATATATTCCGGTACTATCTAGTTAAGATGCATTCTAATATAAGCTTGAAGGTTTTTCGTTTTTAGTATAATTACAACCTATGTTACGATATATTTTATAAATGTATAAGAATTCTTACAATTTTATGAAATGTGAGGAGAAAGAGCTTAAAAAAAAGCTTGTTTTCGAGATAAAGAGAAAGATTGTTCATATATTTTTAGGGGTACTAATAATATACTTTTTAAGTGCAGGAGTAATTGATGATTTTACTCTTTTTGTGGTTTTGGTGTGCTCTATTTTTGTATCTATTTGTTCTAAATACATTCACGTTCCTATTTGGGATCAGATTCTTCAAAGATTTGATAGACCTGAATCCCGTAGAAACTTTCCGGGCAGGGGGTTTATATATTTTATTGCAGGTGCTCTTTTATCGATAAAGCTTTTCCCCCAAGATATTGCTTTTGCAAGCATAATGATTGTAACTATTGGAGATAGTGCTTCTTGTATTTTTGGAATGAGTTATAAGCTTATTACTAGGAAAAATGGGAATAAAAAGGAATTATTTGGCACGTTTTCAGCGTTATTACTTTCTTTAGGATTTGCAATGATATTTGTTGGTTTTAAAGAAGCTTTGATTGCAAGTGCTATTGCTCTTTTTGCTGAATTTGCTGAGTTTAGGTTAAATAAACAAAAGATTGATGATAATTTAGTAGTTCCGCTTGTTGCAGGTACCACGATTCTTTTGATAAGAAAGTTCTTTTTGTAAGGGTTATTTTTATTTTTAATTTCTTTTTTTCTCAGATATTATTCTCATTATTGTTGTTATTATTACATTATTATTTGAGTATATTATTTTTTTATATTTCTTTGTTATTAGTTTATTTTATGAAATCCTCGCTCATTTTGCATACTTTGTTCTTTTGAGGTATGTAATAAAGAATAACTTGAGAAAAGAAGTATTCACATAACGTTTAACTTAGAATATCCTAAAGATATCTAAGACATTTATGCCGAGGTTTTTCATTGAATAATTCAAGTTTAATTCGAGTTTTTATACAGGATTTATACTTTCAAAAACTTTTAAACAAAGGTTAAAAACAAGATTGTTGTGCAAAGATTATGCTTTCAAACAAATTAAGATACTAAGAATAGTTTGTCTTTTGCGATGATTACTTCTATTTGCTCACCAATTTTTAATTTTGAGATCATGGTTTTTGAAAGATTTCCTTCTAATTGAGTCTCTTCAAAGGTTTTGGGATGTAGAACAGATATGTTTGGATATGTTTTGATTACCTGAGCGTTTATAGGAGAGATTATTTCATATTTGTCTTTAAAAGGGTCTATGTGAAGTTGGATTTTTTGATTAGAAAATAGTTCTTTAACAATTATTTTATTTTTAGTAGAGATAATTTTATAGAAATCGTTCTCTAATCTGATAACTTCACCTTTATAAAAAGAGGGTGCGTTATACCTTATGTTTGTTCTAAGAATATCTTTTGAGGTTAGTCGGTTTCTTGAGAACAGCTGAGTGGAAAAATCATAATCGCCTCCAAAAGTGTCAATAAATTGAGTTATGTCTTTTCTTACTTTTTGGATTGAGCGAAATTTTACATCGAACCCAAATTGAGTTAAACCAATGCTTTTTATGTCATAATTTTCTGGTTTTGTTATTATTTCTTCTCTTATGAGGGAAATTATTTTATCTTTTCTCCCTCTTACCTGCAAGATTCCTTCAAAATATCCGCTAGTTTTTTGGCTACAGTTTAGGCACAATTCTTTGTTTAGTGGTGCTGTATAGATAAGTTCTTGTGAGAATTTCTTTTTTTTAAATAATGAGTTTAGTAAGAAAACTATCTCATAGGTATTTTTATTGGGCTGAAGTTGTTTGATTTTTATACTTATTTCATACATAGGATTTTTCTTAATTGAATTAAAAAGCAGTTCTTCAGCCACTTTTTTTATCTCTTTAGTTTCCCATTTCCCTTTGATAAGATATGAATTACATTTGGGACAGGTAACTATTGAAAACTGATTAATTCCAAAAATTGGAGGATTTAATTCATAATAACATTTAAGGCAAAGAAATTCTTCCTCTCTTTTTTTCTTTCCACACTTGATACACTTATCGTTCATTAAGTTTAGTTTTAGTTTTTCCTTTAAATAGATTGCTTTAAAAACGGGCTAATTACAGCAAAAAAGAAAGATTAAAAAACCCCAAGATTTAAATAATCAATCTAAATCAATTAGCAAATTGCTGTTTTGGATGGTTTTTCATGAAATTCGTTTTTTTTTCCAAACTGTGGCATTAATGAGAAAGTAAGAAGAGTATAAAAGAGTTAAGAGGAAAGTATTTTACTTATGAATAATATGAACTTTTTGCCAGATATCTTGTGGTATTTATGCTTGAGTGGTTTTTCATTTATTTTGAATATTAATTTCGCGGATTTCAACAAAATTACTCCAAAATATATAAAGTATCAAATAAAGTTTGCACAAGTATCATATGGTTTTTGGGTATTTTCACAAAATCATAATTGTATTAGAATTGGATAAAAAAAACTTGATATAAACGTTGAGAACCTATAATGAAAGACCTCAGCCTAAATGCCAAGATTTTTCGTGAATAATCGAGGTTAATCCTTGCATGGATCCGTATATTCAAACTTTTGGCTTGAAAAATCAACAACCTCACCCTAAAGGACGAGGTATGTTGGTAATATAAAAGCATGCGCTGTATTCAGCTAGGTTGTTGATTACAAAAAAGTGTACCGAGTCCTCTTGTTGAAACACGAGGTATGCTTTTCTATTGGCCAAAGTATGCGAATGAACTGGATTTCATGAAATGAAAACATACCTGATTTAAATTAATGTAAATATACAAAGTGTTTGTTCAAATGACTCAGATAAAAAAGCTTGTAATGAATGGTTTTAAGTCCTTCGCGAAAAGAACAGAGCTTAATTTTGGAAACAATTTTAATGTAATCTTAGGACCAAATGGCTCTGGGAAATCTAATGTTTTAGATGCTATATGCTTTGTTTTAGGTAGAATGAGTGCTAAGAGTATGAGGGTTGAAAGGGGCTCAAATTTAATCTATAATGGAGGACCTAAGGGCAAAACACTTGAGAAAGCAGAGGTTTCTATTGAGTTTGATAACTCCAAAAAAGAGTTCCCCTTAGAAGGAGATGTAAAGATTTCAAGAATAATACATCAAAGTGGACAAAGCGATTATAGAATAAATAACAAGAGAACTACAAGACAAAATGTAATTGATTTACTGAGTGCGGCAAAGATTAATCCTGAGGGGTATAACATAACTTTGCAAGGGGATATTACTAAGTTTATTGAGATGTCTAGTAATGAGAAACGCCAGATTATAGAGGAGATCTCAGGAATTTCAATATATCAGGAAAAAAAAGCAAAAGCTGAATCTGAACTATCAAAAGTAGAAGAAAAACTTAAAGAAGCTGATATTATTTTAAATGAGAGAAAAAATTATCTTAAGGACCTTAAAAAAGAAAGGGATCAAGCTTTAAAATACAAGGAAATGAAAGATAAGATTGATCAAAATAGAGCTACATATCTAAATATTCAATTAACTAAGAAAAATGTGGAGTTAGAAGAAATTAAATCCAAAGCTACAAAGATAAATGTCGAGGTTGAAAAGGCAAATTCTAAGATAGAACAATACAAAAAGAAAATTTCAGATAATAAGAACAAAAGTGAGGAAATTTCAAAACATATTGAAGAAAAAGGCCAAAAGGAACAGATTGAACTAAATAGAGAGATTGAAGGACTCAAAGTAGATTTTGAGAAGAATAAAATTATTCTTGAAAATCATAAAAGGGAGAAAGAAAAGCTCTCTGAGAGAAAGATAGCTATTGAAAATGAGATTTCAGATATTGAATCTAAAATATTATTATCACAATCACTTGTAAAGGAAAATGAATCCATTCTACTAGCTAAGAATAAAGATATAGAATTAATTAAAACAAAGGTTCAAAAAATAAAAAAAGACTATAATCTTGAAAATATTGGCGATATTGAAAGCTCATTGGAAAAAAATGATAAAGAGATCGAAGAGCTATCAGCAGAAGCAAATTCTTTAAGGGAGATTCAGCAGTCCCTTTTGAGAGAAAAGGATAGACTTGCTTTAGAGCTTGAGATGATTTCAAAGGAAGCCGAAAAGATTGAAGGACTTAAAAAAGAACATAAAAAGGAGATTAGTGAACTTGAATCTAAAAAGGATGAATTTAAAAAGGCTACTTTACTTTTGAATAATTTATTAAATGATGATTCTAAGATTTCGCTTGAAATTGGAGAGCTTAAAAAGAAGTCGATTTCTTTAAGAGAAAGACTTGAATCGCTCAAAATAAAAAGCGAGTCAATTAAGCAATCTCAGGCTTTTGATGTTTCGTTAAAGAAGATTCTTGAACTAAAATCTAAATACTCAGGGATTTATGGGAAGATTTCAGATCTTGGTACCACACAGGCAAAATACTCTTCAGCCCTTGATGCTACAGCAGGAGGTTCTATGAATTATATTGTTGTTGATAACGATCAGACAGCAACTATTTGCATTAAATACCTTAAAGAAAATAAACTTGGGAGTGCTGTTTTTATTCCCTTGAATAAGATAAGATATAGCGATCCTACTCCTGAACAAAAGAAACTATTGGCAACAACTGGAGCAATTGATTTTGCAATAAACCTTGTGAAGTGTGATCCAAAGTTTAGGAATGCTTTCAAATTTGTCTTTGGCTCAACAATTGTTGTGAATGATATTGATGTTTCTAGAAGGATTGGTATTGGCAAAATAAGAATGGTTACACTTGATGGAGATTTGACAGAAACTAGTGGACTTATGAGAGGAGGTTTTAACAAAACTAAAAGGGTTTCAGGATTTAAAAGCGAAGAGTTCTCAAAAGAGATGGAAGAGCTTGAGATTAGTGTACAAAAGAGTGATTCCCAGATTTCTAAGCTTGCAAGGGAAAAAGACGAGATAGAATCTAAGATTTCGGAATTAAGAAATAAAAAGGCATCTTTGGAAGGAGAAATAATTAAGCTTAGTAAAGGTCTTTATCTTGATGAGAATACACTTGATGTGTCTTCAACTAAGGTCGATATTCTTAAAAAGGAATCTGGCAGAGTTGATAATGAATTATCAAAGATTGTAAGTAAGATAAGTGAGTTAAACAAGAAATTAGCAGGATTAAAGATTGATAAACAAAAGCTAAAAGAAAGTATTTCAAAGATGAAAGACCCTGCTAAGGTTGCAGAGCTTACAACATATGAGGAGACCTTAAGAAAGCTTGAAAGGGATATATTTGAAAAGGAACCTATTATAAAGCTTGAAAAAGATAAAATTGAGTCATATAAAAAGGAAGTTGATGATTCAAAGCAAGCTATTAAAGAACTTGATAAGGAAGATTTAAAGATTACAAAGGAGATAAATGAACTTTGTAAAAGAATTGAAAACATAAATAAGGAAATTACGCAAAAAGAAGGGAAGGCTGAGAAGTTTTACGTTGAATTTAAAGAACTTTTTGAAAAGAGAAGTAAGCTTGAAAAGGAAAACCAAGTAATTGATAATGAGATTAATTCTATTTTCTCAGAGTCAAGAACTCTTGAGCAGAAATATAATCTCTTATCACTTCAGATTGTTCAGGCTGAAGGTGAGAAATCTAATCTGTGTAAACAGCTTGAACCATATGTTAAGGTAGAGCTTATTAAAAATCCTGATGAGGAACAAATTAAAAAGGAAATTGCACGATTTGAAATGCTTGTAGAGAGTATTGGTACTGTTAATATGAAGGCTTTGGAGATATATGACCTTGCCGAAGGAGAGTATAATAAGTTTTTGGATAAAAAGAAAACGCTTGAATCTGAAAGAGAGGAAGTGTTAAAACTTATTAAGAGTCTTGAACATAAAAAGAAGGAAAAGTTCTTTGATATTTTTGAGAAGACAAATGATAATTTTAAGAAGATGTTTAGTGAGTTATCTACAAAAGATAGCAGTGCCTACCTTGAGCTTGAGAATCCAGAATCTCCTTTTGAAGGAGGAATGAATTTGAAGGTTAAGATTAGTGGCAATAGATATCTTGATTTAAGAAGCCTTTCAGGAGGAGAAAAATCATTAACGGCATTGGCATTTATTTTTTCAGTTCAGGAGTTTGAACCTGCATCATTTTATGTTCTTGATGAGGTTGATTCTGCACTTGATAAAAAGAATAGCGAAAAACTTGCTCAGCTCATTAAAAAATATTCAAAGCGAGCTCAGTATGTTGTAATCAGCCATAATGATGAGATGATTTCTGAGGGAGATTTGCTATTTGGAGCAAGCATGGATAAGGCTACCTTGATTAGTAAGATTATTTCTGTTAGAGTTTAAGTTACTTTATATATTGTTTTGGTGATCATAGTTTTATTTTTTTCTTGGCTTTTAGCAATATGTTTAATAGCTGTAAATAAGAGAAATGAAAAAACTCGGCATAAATGTCTTAGATATCTTTAGGATATTCTAAGTTAAACGTTATGTGAATACTTCTTTTCTCAAGTTATTCTTTATTACATACCTCAAATGACCAAAGTATGCAAAATGAGCGAGGATTCCATGAAATGAAAAACCTCGGCATAAATGCCGAGGTATCTTTAGGATAGTCAAGGTTAATCCTTGCATGAATCCGTCTATTCTGACTTTGGCTTGAAAAATCAACAACCTCGCTCTAAAGGGCGAGGTATGTTGGTAATATCAAGGCATGTTGGTAATATAAAAGCATCCGCTGTATTAAAGCGAGGTTGTTGATTACAAAAAAGCGTACCGAGTCCTCTTGTTGAAACATGAGATATGCTTTTCTAGTAATCAAGAAAAGAGATAGAGTAGATAAATAAGAGATCTAACTCAGAGATATAGATAATAGATGTTAAGAGTAAATATAAAGAATATATATAGAGAAAATATATAGATAAGACGTATGAAAAATTGATAAGGAAGATTTATACATAGAACTGATATTGATAATTTATATGAGTAAATAGTAAATGAATATAAAGAGTTTGAATTATTGAGTGTTTTCTAGATAAGTGTCCATTAAATCTGATATTGATGTAGTGGTATTCTCCCAACTAAACCTATTGTGTATTAATTCCATTCCAGCTTTGCCTATTTTTTCTCTAATTTCGGTTTCAAGGGATAGTTTTTTGAGAATTTTGTATAGTTCATAATCAGAATAAGGGTCAAAAAGATAGCCGTTCTTACCATTTTTTATTATTTCTGAAGCAATGCCTACTTTTGAAGATATTACAGGGATCTGAGAAGCCATTGCTTCTAAAAGCACAAGACCTGTTGTTTCGGTAAATGATGGCAAAACAAAGATATCCATTGCTTGATAGTAATCTTGTGGATTATCAACTGATCCGACTAGAATTGTATCAGGAAGTTTTGAGAATTGTTCTTTTATATCTAAAATACCATCACCTACAATCAAAAGTTTTGGATTTTTGTGTTTTATATCCATTTTTAACCTTCTAAATGCCCTGTATAGAACTTTAAGATTTTTTTCTCTTGCTAAACGACCACAAAAACCGATTACTATGCTATTTTTATCAATACCTAGTTTTTGTTTTGCCTCTTCTTTATTGATTGCAGGATGAAAATTTTTTAGGTTAACCCCAAGGCGTATTGCAACTTTATTTGATTTTACACCAAGACTTGATATTTTTTCTCCTACTTCATTTGAAGGTACCATGATTAAATCAACTCGATTTAAGAGAAATCTTTGAATTAATCTAGTTATGAATCTTACAAATCTTTTCTTGATTAAACAACCTTTTATACTTAGTTGGAATAGTTCCCAATCAATTGAGTGAACATAGTATAAGAGAGGTTTTTTCATAAGTTTTGAGAGTAAGATTGAACATATTCCTATTGAACCAGATGTGTTTACCCAGACTAAATCTGCTTTTGAAATGGCTTTTGATATTACTCTGAATTTGAATTTTGGAATACTATAATCTCCTGCTTTTAAATTAGTCAGTGGAATTCTTAATGTATGAACATTTTCAAAAATTCTACTTTGCCCAGAAAAATTTGGTGCGATAACTAACACATTGTATTTTTTTGAGAGCATAGGGATTATTTCAAATAAAAATCTTGATATGCCATCCCATCTTGGAAGGTATGAGTCCGATGCTATTACTATGGTTTTCATTTGAATAAGCAATATTTGTTAGTTTGTGCAGATTATTTTGGTTTCTTGTTTTGGTTCCTTGTTTGAGTTTAATGCTTGAGGAAATTTTATGTGTTTGTTATATTAGTTTATTGTTTGAGTATACTGTTTGAGTATGTTGCTTGAGTATGTTGTGAGTGTATTGTCAGATCATTATTGTAATATCATAATACATATTTCTTGAATTTATTTTTTAATTCTGTTTGTTGCATTTATTAGTTGATGCTTATGTCTTTTAGTGAATTCTGTTAATTGATAATTAGGTTGCATGAAATTGATGATGAAGTTGCATGAAATTGATGATTGTGTTACATGATTTTGTAAAATTTTTCAGCAAATAAAGTTCCTGTTTTAATCCCGTTAAATAACATTTCCAAATACATTTTTGCAAGTAAAGATATCATTGAGATTTTTTGACTTTTAAAGCAAGATATTGCCTGAGATTTTTTTCTTATTTGTTTTGAGATATTTATATATATTACAGGATAACTATTTGATTTTAGGTTAAATATGTTCCAAACATCAAATGAAAATACATCTGGTTTATAATCATCTCCTAATGAATTGATAATGTCTAAAAGTATTGTAAGTGAGTTACGATGGTCTATATGTACATCATCAGGAGCATGTGTAAATATTTTTACAGGTTTGTATTCTCTTAATATCTTTACAAGCTTTGAGAATGTATCTTTTAGTTTGTATTCCAAAAGAAATTTGCCTTCGGATAAATCAAAAAAAAATAATTCTTTTGCTTTGATTATTTCGTTAGCTTTTAATGATTCATCTCTTCTGGTTTTTATTGTGAATTTTGTTTTTGTCAAAGGATTTGCTTTTTGACCAGCCGACAAAACAATTACATAAACATCGTATCCTTCTTCGGATAGTTTTGCAAGGCTTCCACCAGCTCCAAGTATTTGGTCATCTGAATGAGCACAAAAGGCAAAAACATTTCCTTTTGTTTTTGGGATAAGTGAACCTACTTTATTGTTTTGAGAATCTTTCTTGTTTTCGGCCATATTAGTTTTAGATGTTTGTGACATGATGTTATTCACCTTTAAAGCATACAATTTTTATTTGTTTTGTTTTTAAATATTAAATTATTCCTGTTAATATCTCTTTTAGGATATGTATTTTTGCATTTTGAATGGATAACTTTGTGAATTTGTTTTTTTAGGTTAAGTTTTGTGTGTTTAGATATAATTTTTGTGTATGAAAGGATTATATATTAAGCTATTGAGCATGGTTTTAAACGAATGTTTGAATTTATTGGTTGAAAGTAAATTTTATTGTTTGAAAGCAATTTTTTAAAGTATAACTTTTAAAGCATGTATTTCAAAGGAGTATGAATAAAATGTTCATTTAAAGAGTTAACCAAAAAGGTATTGATTAACCTTGTTTGTTGGATGTAATTTAGTAGATCTTGTTTATTACATAGTATCAAGTATCTCATGAGGGTTTTGTCTTTCTATTAGATTTTTTGAAAGGAAATATTTAGAATATAGATAAGATTTTTCTTCATTTTTAACTCGAGCAAGCTTATCTGCAATTATTAAACCATAGGGATAACCTAAAAAAGTGCCATCTAAAGAGTTTGTTGAAAGTCTGGATAGTGCTTCTAAAGGATTTGATAGGTGATCAATTCTAAAGGAAAAGTTTGATAAAGGATGTAAATAGGCAAAAGAGGTGGTTATTTTTAATGCACTATCTGCAAATGTAGAATCTGAAAAAACGTCAAGGCAGACCCAACGTTTGAAATCAAGAGATTTTGAAAATGTCAATATTTCTTCGTTTAAAATGGCACCTGATTGGGATTTTAATTGAGAATTTTTTGAAAAGCCTATTAGATTTATCTTTTTTTGGTTTGATATATTGATTAGTTGTTTTAATTCTTCTAAATCATATTCTGTTGGACAAAGAGAGCCATCAAGGACTAAAAGTTCCCCTTGATTCATATTTTGGGCGATATGGATGGCTAGTTTTAATTCAAATATTCTTCTAATTTGGGATATGAATGTTTCTTTAGGATTGTCCTTTGCAGAAATGATATGTTTATTTTGAAAAAATGGAAGTTCGTTTGATATCTCACATTCTAAAGGTTGTAAGTTTTTAGTTTTGATAAATGTTTGAAAAATCTCATGACTTAGTCTTTTTTCATTTTTAAATTTTACATATGCAAATCTAAGAAGATAAAAGGACTGATTGTAAGTTGAGAATATCTCTTGAATGCCCCCATCTAAAAAATATGCTGAACCTAATGAAGTGGGGCTTATTTCTATAAAATTCTGGATGTTTAGTTCTTTTGGCTTTAGATTCCCACAGATTTTTCCATCTATTTTTGTTAGTTGCTTATTTTCTTTTGAAATATTAAAAAATTCCATTTTATTCATTGATAATTTAAGACTTTATAAATAATTTTGTGAAAGATTTATAAATAGATAATCTATTCATCTTTAGACATATGCACCACATAAAAGCTTTAGGGATATTATTGGTTTTATTACTTTTTTTGCAATCTCTTAACGTGTATTCGCAAGAGGAGAGAGTTTTCAAGATAGACTTTGGTGTTTATGATTTATATGATAGAGAGGAAATTAAATCTAATTTTGCGAAGATTACTGCAAATTTAAAAGAGAATGGTTCTCAACAAGAATTTATGTTTCAGAATAGGAATTCTTCTGAGTTTAATATAAGCTTTTTTCTAAATGAGGGCAAATGGGATTTTAAGGTTGAGATTGATGACCTTAGGACACCGGTTCTTGATTACTACATAATACATTCACTTAATGTAGATAAGGATATTACGCAAAATATCTACCTTTTAAGGGTTGGAAGTATTAAAGGGTTAGTTAAGGATAATTCAGGAAAGCTTGTAAGCAACGCTAAGGTTAAGTTTGAATGCGAAAGGGATAATTTCATTGGAATTTTAGAAAGTGATCTTTTTGGAACCTTTTCTACAAGGATTGTTCCTGAAGGCAACTGTAAGGTATACGCAACATATGGGGATTCTGTTGGAATTAGTGAGATTTTTGTAAAACAAGGCAATGCACATGAGGCAATTGTAGTTCTTGATCAAAAAGTTGTTTTTTTTGATATAAATAACATTATTACTATTTTATCAATGTCTTTAGCCGGATTTATTCTTCTGATTTTTATTTTTAAGTTCTCTAAATCAAAAGGAAATAATATTCATGAAAAAGATATAAGAACAGATAATCCTGTTGAAGAGATAGATCCATTAAACAAAGAAGAAAAAAGCGAAGTGGAGATCTCTTCATATGAACCTGAACACAAGGAAAGTATAAAAAATGATCCTATTCAAGGGAAAAATGAAGATATTGTTGAGATAGATTATTCTTTTAGCGGAGAAAAACATCATCTGTCCAAAAGGAGTCTTGATATTTTAAATAGTCTTTCAAATGGACAAAAGAAAGTTGTGGAGTTTTTATTAGAGGAAGGAAACCATTCAACACAGGCAAGAATAAGTAGAGTTGGAAAGATTCCAAAATCAACTCTGCATAGATATTTAACTGATCTAGAGGAAAAAAGGATCATAACTAAAAAAGAAGATTTTAACCAGAATAAAGTATTTTTAACCGATTATTTCCTTTCTGAGAAGTAAAAAGAGAAAAATAACGCCTTTGAGCTAGAATAGAACTAAAAAGAACTTCAAAAGGCATGTTGTTCTAGATAACATTTATAAATGAGCACCTACTTATCATAATTGCGTTTGGTTGTTAGAAAAGATTTTGGTTTTTTTATTTTTATTAAAATTTTTTTAACACCAAAAAATTCTACTAATTCTCTTGGATTCAAATAATAATTTAACGATTCAGGGTTAATTTGAATTTTATTCATACACTATCTATTTAATTCGTACAACCATTAAATATTATAGCTATTATAGCTTGAGTAATTAGATTTAATAGCTAGCATATATTGTTACTATATTATTTTTCAAACTATAAAATAATATAAACAGATAAATTTCTACAATCGTTATAAGGAGGGGATTTACGTGAAATGGAAATTAAGAAACATTGCATGGGTATTTTTTGCATTCCTTGTTTTAGGAAATGTTAGTGCATATTCACATTATGCTTTTAATCAAAACCTTGTTATTGATAATTCAAGGATTATAACTCCCAATATTTATACAGATGGAATAGTAGGGGTACTAAATACAGGAAAAACAAATATCCTAAGGATTTCCAACCAAGAATTTTTAATGCCTCGGAATACTTATTTAGTATTTTGGTTTGAAGAAGGGAATTATCAGTTATTTAATGGAAAAGATAAGGCTTTAGTTTTTTCTAAATAGTACTTAATTTGTTTGATTAATCCATTCAGAATATAAGTGCTCAAAATTTTTTTCTTTTATTGATTTTCTGATTTGTGCCATTATGTCTAGATAAAAGAATATGTTGTGATATGAAGCAATTTTGTACGCTAAGAATTCTTGCGATCGAAATAAATGACACAGATAAGCTTTTGTGTATCGCCTACACATCTCACAACTGCAAAAAGGGTCTAATTTTGAGTTGTCGTGTATGTATTTAGCACCTGATATTCGTATTCTATATTTGTTTTTAAGATTGCCTCCAGATTTAGGATGAATATGAATATAACCTGCTCTTGCGATTCTTGTGGGACCTGCACAATCAAAGGTATCAATGCCTTGTAAAACTGAATTGAAAATGTCTTCCACAGTACCAATTCCAAGTAGATGTCTTGGTTTTTTTTCATCTAAAAACGGAGTTATCCAAAATAGAGTTTCATACATTTGTTTTTTGCCAAATGAGCCTCCAATTGCATACCCATCAAAGCCAATCTTATTGATTTCTTGTGCTGATTCCTCTCTTAAATCCTTGAACAATCCTCCTTGTATGATGCCATATAGTGCCTGTTGTTTTTTATTGTTATTTTTGTGGTAATCAAAACATTCTTTTGCCCAGAGATGTGTTCTGATGTTGGCTTCTTTTGTTGTTTTATAATCAGAAGAAGGAGCGGAGCATTCGTCTAGTGCAAGTATTATGTCTGCACCAATTTTATGTTGTGTCTGAATTGAAAGTTTAGGAGTTAAAAGGTGTTTTGATTGGTCATATATTGAGCGAAAACTAACACCTTCATCAGTAATATATGCAATTCTTTCCTGTTTTTGTTTTGATTCTTTTACTTTATAATCGAATTTTGATTTTCCCAGTTGAGTTCCAATCCCTAAGCTAAATGCTTGAAAGCCACCACTATCTGTCATAAAGGGGGTATTTATGCTTGAGAATTCATTTATTCCCCCAAGTTTATCTAAAACTTGCGCTCCTGGTTTAAGCATTAGATGATATGTATTTGTAATTAAAAGATCTACTTTAAGCTTTTCTAAATCTTCGCTTGATAAGGCTTTTACTGTTGCTTTTGTGGCCACTGGAACAAATGCAGGGGTGTTAACAATTCCATGTTTTAGTTTTAATTCCCCAAGTCTTAATCCCTTGTAAGTTTTAAGTATTTTAAACTCCATATGATTCTACCAGATTTTTTTTAAGATAATCAATTTGTTTATAAATTTATAGCTGATTTTAGGTTTTAGAGAATAAATGTTGTTTTGAATTGAGAATTATTTTAAAAAAACTAGACTCTGTTCGGAATTGTACAATTGAGTATAGTAGCACTAGATGAGACACATAAGTTCACTAAGTGAGATTATGTATGGTATCTTGTCTGAGTGAGGTTCTATGTTTGAGTGAGATTCTATGTTAGAGTGCAGTTCAGTGTTTGAGCGAGGTTCTATGTTAGAGTGCAGTTCAGTATTAGAATACTGTTCAGTATTACAGTGCAGTTCAGTGTCTGAGCGAGGTTGGGTGTTCTAATTTACATATTATTTCTATTTCAGAAATATTTAAGAAATATTTAAGAACTATTTCAAAGCGAGCTAAAAATTGCAAAATAATATATATTAGCTTTGTTAGTTTAATACAATGAAAAATAACGTGTTTGATGAAGTAGTAGGCTGGATTGGCATGTCAATAATACTTTTTGCCTATATTCTGATCAGTTTTGGTGTTTTGATGCCTTCTTCAGTGTTGTATCAATTTATTAATATTATTGGTTCAACGGGGATATTATACATTTCCTTTAAGAAGAAAGCTTATCAACCGGCTTTACTGAATTTGATATGGATTATTGTTGCTTTAGTGGCCATTTTAGCAATTATCATCTAAAAAAAATTTCTAAGAATTTCTGAAAGATTAAAATTTTATTCGATTCATAGATATTAGAATAAGGAGTATAAAAGTAATATATGTAAAAGTAATGTATATACGAATGATATATGCATAAAAAATAGAAAAAAATAGAAAAAAAAAATTAATTTCTCACTCTTTGGCAAAGTTGACAGTTAAATCCTTGAGATTTAAACCCTAGAGAGTTTAACCCAAGGTCTGCAACGGAATTTCTTTGTTTTCCTTGAGCGATTGAACCATCTATACCTTTTTTCATTTGCCCAACGCCTAAACCTAACTCTTTTTTTAGATTGTTAGCAGTCTCAAAATCTCCTTGTAAGTTTGCATTATGGAGTTCTTTGTATTTCTCAAAGTTATCTTTATTTATCACTTGAAACATCTTACCATGAGTTGGCAGGTTGTTTTCTTCTCTTATTTTAATCCACTGCTCATAATCATTTGATTTTATGGCTTCTATTAATTGGTCATGGACAACTTGGTCGTAGTTTGGATTGTTTTCTTTTGGACTACCAATCTGAGCGTAGGTAAATCCTGCAATTGTTAAACTAATCATTAATGTAGTCAGGATAATTCCAAAAATAGCTTTTTGTTTCAAATTGTTTTTAATTTGGCTGTTGGCATTTATTTTCATATTTTTCTTCTCATTGTTCTTCATATTCTTTTACCTCTTTTTTTATTTTTTGAAAAACCCACTTTTCTTTGGATTATGTTTTTTTAACAAATCCCGTTTTTCATATTGTTTCGAATGTATGAAACCATACAACTATCTTGTTGAAACTGTGGTTAGTATCTAAGAAACTATACACAAAGTTAAGTTCATAAGTTTTAAATATAGAGATATTTTCTTTAATTGTTATGAAACTAAAAAAGATTATGATTATTGGTGTGATTATACTTAGTTTTATGATTGTAATATTGGGATTTTTATTTTACATTGAACAATCAAAGATTAATAAAAGGCTTAATCCTTTAGAACTTGAAATTATGACAAAGGAGCAGATTATACAAATGGTATATTTAAGACAAGAAAAGACAAGTTCTCCGATGTATTATTTTATTCCTATATTTAGCTTTTTTGGACTAGGGATAGGTGCTACTCTTTATTATGTTCTTAGTAGCAATATTGAAAAGAAGGATAAATTAATCAAGCATAATTCTGATGTTATATTAAAACTATTGAATAATGATGAGAGAAGGGTTATAAAAAAGATTGTGGAAAATAATGGAAAAGTTCAACAACTTGAGATTACTTACATGCAAGGTTTTAGTAAGGTTAAAGCACATAGAATAGTAGAGTCTTTAGTTAATAAAGATATAGTTACAAAAGAAGCGTTAGGTAAAATAAGGTTGATTAGGCTTGATAAAGAATTATATGATATTTTAAGGAAGAATTAGACTGCAATTTTTTTTATTTCATGAATCCGTCATTTACATACTTTGGTTTTGGGGTTTGGTCGCAAGCCCTAAAATTTGAAGAAGCGGATTCACATAACGATTAATCTAGAAACAATCTAGCAAGATATCTCCTAGTGTTTATGCTTTAAAGATTTTTTATTTTTGTGAGGCAATTAATCATTTTGCATACTTTGGTGCATAATACAGTAAGTAAGAACGGATAGATTTAAGATGTGTTTAAAAAAGAGAGATTTAAAAATAATAACCTTGAATTATAAATCTGATACCCAAAGAATTTATGCTTAGGTTTTTCATCTTGTCATATAGATGTTAAAAATTATTTTAAAGTGGATTTTTTATGAAAACTAGTGGAAAAAAAGTTGAGATAATGAGCCCCGCAGGCTCTTTTGAATCGCTTATTGCAGCAATAAAAGCTGGGGCTGATTCCATATACTTTGGGGCAGGAGAACTTAATATGCGCTCTGGTTCTATTAGGTTTTCTGTGAGTGATTTAGTAAGGATAGTAAGGATTTGCAAAAAAAACAATGTTCGGTGTTATCTTACACTCAATAGTGTTATGTTTGATGATGATTTAAATCAAATGAAAAAAATATGTATTAAAGCAAAAAAAGCAGGTGTTGATTCTATTATTGCCTGTGATTTTTCAGTTATTGAATTTGCGAACCAAATAGGACTAAAGGTACATCTTTCTACACAGGCTAATGTTTCAAATTTTGAAGCAGTAAGATTTTTTTCAAGATATGCAGATACTATTGTTTTGGCTAGAGAGCTTTCCTTAGCTCAAATTGATTATATTTGTAAAATGATTCAAAAAAACAAGCTTAAAGGACCATCTGGAAAACTTGTTGAAATAGAGGTTTTTGTACATGGTGCTCTTTGCGTTGCAGTGTCTGGTAAGTGTTATATGAGTTTAGCACAATATAATAGCTCTGCAAATAGGGGAAAATGCCTTCAGGCTTGCAGAAGAAGATATAGGATTATTGATGATGAGACTAATGATGAGTTAGTTGTTGATAATAATTTTATTATGTCACCTAAGGATTTATGCACTATTGCAATGATAGATAAGCTGATTGAGTCAGGTGTTAGTGTATTTAAGATTGAAGGAAGGGCAAGAGCCCCTGAGTATGTATATACTGTTACTAAAATATACAAAGAGGCTGTTTTAGCTGTTGAAAATAAAAGCTATTCTCCTTTCAAGGTCGCAAAGTGGAAAAAAGAGCTAAATAAGGTTTTTAACAGAGGATTTTGGGAAAATGGATATTATCTAGGAAAGAAAAATGGAGAATGGGCAAACGCCTATGGATCAGTTGCTACAACGGAGAAACTAAAAATTGGAAAGGTTATTCACTTTTATGGTAAGAATAAAATTGCTCAGATATATATAGAAAGTAATGGTTTGTCTTTAAACGATAAGATAATGATTTCAGGAAAGACTACAGGACCTGTTTTCTTAAAAGTAGAAAACATTGTTGATTTTTCTGGGAAAGTAGTAAATGTTGCATCTAAGGGAATGAAGGTTACTATTCCTATTAAAGAAAAGGTAAGAATAAATGATGAGGTATTTTTGTTTAGAGATAGAATTTCTTATCAATGAAGTTTTCTGTATTGCTTATAATGCCCTGAGAGAAAGTTTTTGAATAGTATGTCTTGATTGCAAATTGGGAATATTAACACCTAATTTTTCAATTTATTTTGTTTTTGTGAACTCTTGTTCTTTCTGCTAGTCTGATTCTTTGAAATATCAAAGAAGAGTAGAATGAATGAATTAATTGATATCCTCATAATATCATCAAATATTGAGAAGATATCTATGGGATTTATGCCCAGTTAATTCAATCATATTTTTGTTTCCTTCATACCGCTTTCTATACTATATTTCTTTAAGAGTATCTGTTTTTTTATTTTTGCAAAAGATTAATTCAATAATTTATTAATTAGTGTGATTTTATAATTATAATGAGTTAAAAAATTTTATAAAAATTTTATTATAATTCTGTATAATTTACAGTAAAAAAGAAAAGATTTAAATATAAGTTCTTACAAGGATTGTAATAGGATACAAAAAAGTATGCTGATTACGACAATACGTTGTTTTCCACACTTTGAATATCCGAGATAGAGTTGGTATGCAAATGGAGCAAGAAACGCTTTTCACAGCGGCCAAATGGAGTGTTCTAAAATCACTCTCATTTGAAAAGAAATCACCTTTAGAGCTTGCACAAGCAAATAATACCTCTATGTCAAATATTAGTCAGGCATTACGATTTTTAGAACTTGCAGGTCTTGTGAAAAGTGAACGTGTCTCAAATAGAGATAAAGGACAACCAAGAATAATATATTCTATTGCTAAAGACAATGCGTATTTAATTCTTACATCTAAATCATTTGTGGATAAAAGACTAATAGATTTAGATGAACACAAAAAAGCAATAGTTCGAATATGGTTTTTTGAAAATTCTTCGATGCACTTCTTTTTGGAGAAAGCATTTGAAATAATTGAAAAAAATTTAGAGAAATATGAAGCAATCTATGTAGATAAAAATACACTTACTGAAGTTAAGCTTCTTGTTGTTTTGAAAAAAAGCGATTCGAAAATTGATTTGAAAGATTTCAATGTGACAAACAATGGGATCTCAAAAAAAGTTTCTTACAAGGCTGTTACAAAGGAGTTTGTGAAAAAAGAAAATAATTCACTATATGCAATTTACGATCCTCAAAATCTCATAGAGGAAAAAATACATGTTTGAAAATATAGGGAGGGTTTAATATGAAAAAAATAGAAAAGATATTTGTGTTTTTGGTGGTGGCAGTGGCCTTTTGCACTGTGTTTGCGTTGGCAGAACCTTATGGAGCAGATGATGTAAGTTATGTTACATCTTCAAGATATAATACCAGTGCAATCTCTCCAGATTCTATTGAGGCAATAGCTGGAAATGTTACAGAAATAACACTTAATGCAACAACAGTAACAACATCTTGGCAGGGTTTTTACGGAAATGTTACGGGAAACATAATATTAGCAGATTCCAGCGGGAATAATTTTTATGATTGGAACCTAACAAATCCATCAGGACAGGTATATGCAAGCAGATCAAATGCTGTTACGTGGGCAAGTATCGCTTGTATAACTCCAGTATTACTTTCTGGAGAGGAAACCTATCTAGGACAAACTTCTGATGATGGAGACAGTGTTACAAATACTTATACCCTGACAAATCATCCTTGGTTTTTATCTGGTACAACCAACATAACTGGTTGCAATGCAACTAAAGCATATGATTCTACTGGAGGTCCAGGAGCAGATAGTTTTTGGCAGGTTTTATTGAGCGATGGTGTAAATACGGTATATAGCACTATTCTTGAGGATGGCCTCACAAACGGGTTTAACAATGCTCCTTGGCATTTTGAGTTATTAGTTGGTGAGAATGGAAAAACCGGTAACGAAGGTTCAACACCTTATTACTTTTATGTAGAATTACAATAAATTGGTTTTTATTTTTTTATGGTTTTTATTGTTTTTTTAAATTGTATTTTTTTATTTTTTATTGAATGTGTTTGTAGGATTTTATAATTTTAAGGGTTTGATTGTTTGGTTAATAATGAATTTGCACTCATGCTTATGATTAATTTAAATTAAAAAAAATAAGGAAGTGATTAAAATTAAAGTCAAAAAAACAAGAATTATTAGATTTTTAACTATGTTTTGTGCGGTGGGTTTTATTTTTATGGTAGCATTATTTACCAAAGCAGACCCTTCAAGTGGAACAACAATTAGCAGTAATGTAACTGATAGTGGAAGAACTTATACCCCAGCAAACAGAACGGATCCTGGGGGAACAATTACAACTTTTTCTGTTGATGCTCAACAGCAAGATACCAGATGGAAGGCTTATGTGGGAAATGTTACAGGAAGTTTAACTTTAGATGATAGTAATGGGATGACAATATATAATTGGACAGTGGGACTTGCAGATATTACAGGTGAAGTGTATTCTTCACGTGCTTCATCCATATCTTGGAGTCTTATAAGGTGTGCAAACACTACAATTGTTGCTTCAGAACAAACTACCTTAGGAATGAATTCATCTTCAGCAGATACTATCACAAAGACATTCAATGAAACTACTCATCCTCAATTTGTTACTGCAGGTAAAACCATTAGTTCAGGATGTAATGCAACAGCAACCTATGTAAATGACCAAAGACAAGAACAAGCCTCAGCAACATTTCCGATAATTTTGTTAGATGATCAAACTAATTTAGTTTATACAACTTTAATGAATCGAAATTCAACAGGTTTTGATAACAGAAGGTATGATTTTCAGATGATTGTTGCAAATAATCCTGCAAGCACCACCACTTATTATTTTTTCGTAGAACTAGGTAATTAAAATGCAAAGTCGTGAAGCAATTAGGAATGTGTATAAGTTAGCATTTTTGTTAATTTTAATTTTCACGTTATTCTTTGCATTTTCAGGAATAGTGGCGTCTTATAACTACGAACACGTAAATGTTACATCAAAGGTTAATGTAACTAACGCAGGTCCAGAGATATTAAATACATACATTAGTTCACCAGTGGTATTAAATGCCGGCACTACAAAAATTGTTTATTGTAATGCAACAATAAGAGATTGGAACGGATTTGGAGATATAGATAATGTTAATGCTACTTTTTATTATCACTTGAATAATTCACATGATCCTGACGATAATAATGTACATTATACAAACGGTTCTTGTGAAGCAATATCAGATGATGGAGTATACATCGCAAATTATTCGTGTTCATTTGAGGTTTATTATTATGCGAATAACGGAACTTGGAGATGCAATATTTCTGCAAATGATAGTTATTCTTATAATGCCTCAAACACTACATCAAATGCTACAATAAATGCACTTTATGCTTTGAATGTTACAGATGTAATAGATTACGGAGATCTTTCTGTTACTGATACTAGTGGAAATATCACTGCAACAGTAACAAATTTTGGTAATGTTCCAATTAATGTAAGTGTTTTGGGATATGGCGTTACACAAGGTGATGGTGTAGGGTTAGTTTGTGAGTATGGTTCAAACATAAGTGTTGAGAATCAAAGATTTTCAGGAGCATTAGTCAGTTGGGATGATAAGACATTGCTTGGAACAGAAAATAAGGATGTAGAGATTACAATTGGAAAACAAACCGAACCTTTAACTCAGATAACCGCTAATACATATTGGCAACTTTATGTCCCACCAAATCCTTTTGGTCTTTGTACGGGAACTATAAGATTCACAGCAACTACACCATAAAAGGTTAGCTATTTTTGTTTTGAAAAGATTGAATCTCACTGGTCTTTGAGGGTCTCTGATTTTTTGTTTTTAGCTCTTTAATTAATTTGTTACAATATTTTAAATTCAACAACCTCACCTTAAAGGGCGAGGCATGTTGGTAATATAAAAGCATGCACTGTGTTAAAGCAAGGTTGTTGATTACAAAAAAACGTACCGAGTCATCATGTTGAAACACGAGGTGTGCTTTTCTATTAATAAATAATCTTACATTAATAGTCAAGGGGATTTTATGAGCGATAATTATAGGTTTACAAGAATTGTTAATATGCAGATTGTACTAGTGGTTTTTTTGATAATTTTTGCAAACTTTGGAGTATCTGCATTATTAGGAGTTAATAGGGTTAGTTTGACTTATAATGATGTTTTAAGAGGGGGATATGCACAGGATAATGTAGTTATAACAATTGGAAGTGATGAATTAATACCTGTAAATTTTGAGGCTAAAGGAGATATTAAAGAATGGATACGTTTTGAGCCTTTGGATGGCCCTTTACTTGTAAATAAAGATAATAGTGGCATGCTAAAAATAATTGTAGAGCCCCCTATTGATTCTAGAGTAGGAGCTTATGAAGGGAAGGTGCTCATTACTACGGGTTCATTAGGCCGAGTTGAATCCGAGATGGGCTCAAGTGTCGAGGTTGCCTTTGAATTGAAGATTGTAGTGATTATATCTGATACTCAGATCTTATCATGCAACTCTGGCGGATTTGAGATAAAAGACTCTGAGATTGGACAACCTAATGAATTTTTTGCAACAATTATGAATAATGGCAATGTGAGAATTAAACCATTTATTGAATTTAAAATTTTTGACCAATTGCAAGAACAAGAGATACTAAGTACGTCATATTTATCTAAAAATGAAATATTACCCACTACATCTCAAGAGATTATTGATTTTATAGAGTTAAATCTTTCAAAAGGACAGTACTGGGTTGAGATTAAAAGTTCTGAATGCAGTGGAGATGGTGCACTTAGAACTTTTTCTATACTTGAGAAAGGAGAAATTGGTGATGTTGGCGAGTTTGTGAGAATAGATAATTTGCCTTGGGCAAGTACTAAAGAGTTAATCCCTATTGTCGCTCATTTCAGAAATAGAGGAGAGAGAAGTGTGTCTGCACAATTTAAAGGAACTATTAGTAAGGATGGTAAAATTGTCCAAGTTTTAGAATCTGATATTTTAACCGTTGCACCACAGGAAACAGTACCTATTGAAATGTTTTTTAGCCCAAAAGATATTGGTCAGTACAAAATTAATGGCAGGGTATACTACAACAACAAAATTACCTTTCAAAAGGGTTCTATTATTAATGTTAATCCATCTAATTCATTGGAAGAATCAAATGGGGAATTTATGTTAAGTATAATTTTATCGGTAATAATTGTAATTATAGCAGTATTTGTTTTCTTGATAATAAAAAGGAAAAAAAATAAATGAAGCCTTTAAAGCATAAATGTCCTATGCATCTAGCAGATATTAGAGATTTTTCTTTGGGTTAATCTATCTTATATTAGTTTGAATACTTAGTTTGATCTCAAATACCAACACCCGCGAATAAAGGACTTCTCTAGATTAAAGTATGTAAATATTAGGATTTTAAAATATAAAATTATTAAAAAAAACATACTTTCAGTAAATTTTTATGTTCTCAGGCGTATGTTGTAGTGAAATGTTTTTTACTGAGCTTAGGTCTTCTAATGAGTTAATTCTTAAAAGATTTAATGATTTGGTATAAAGCAAATCTTCAATGTATAAACTTCTTTCTACACCTGCACCTAAGTATCTATTAGCACCAGTGGAGTGGTCTATTAAACCTCTTAGTGTTATTGAGTCTTTACTTATATTGTATACTAAAGCACCATTATAATTTTCAGAGGTTTTCTCATAGTTATAGTTATATCCTGGGATTACCAAGAGGTTTTTTTCTCTTGAAAACAAGAATGCTTTGTGTTCGTAAAGAGCAGTGGAATCTGAGTAACGCTCTTCTGATAAATAACTTGCAATCTCTTTAGGTTGCGATACATCACTTACATCAAAAAGCGATATTTTAAGCCCTTTGATTCTGCCGGTTTGTGTTGCATCTTTTCCAATCCCAATTATTGTTGATTCATCATAAGGATGTAGATAGTTTGAAAACCCTGGAATTTTTAACTGACCTAACTCTTTGATTTCAAAAGGGTCTGATAAATCAATTACAAAGAATGGATCTATTTGCTTAAAGGTAACCATATAGAGCTTATCCGCAATAAACCTTGTTGAATATATTCTTTCATCCTCAGCAAGACCATCTAGTTTATCAAGAATTTTAAGGTTTTTATCAAGTGTATATATTTGATTTGTTGAAACTTTTCTTGAGGTGTCATAACTAGACCATCTAGGGCTTAATGTCGTTGCAATCCTGAATACTTCGTTATATTCATCCATGGAAAATTGATTAATTATACTTCCTGCAACCTTATTATTTGCACTAGGAGTTATTTCACCTTTTTCAACTGAGATCTTATTGATTACCGTAAATTCAAAGGCCTCAAAATCCTGAAGTTTCTTTTTTATTTCTTCTTCAAGCATATCTTCTATTTCTTCTTGTTTATCAGGATCAAGAGAATTGAAATAATCGTTATATACATTAAGTATCTTATATCTTTTTTCGTAGAGAGTAAGCACATCATTATCAGTAGCCTTTACTTTTTCGATGTATGTTTTTTGTTTATCTGTTAATTTGTCTTTGAACAACTCAATTGTCAAGTCTTGCTTTAACTCGTACTCATTGATATATTTGGTATATGTTATATATATGTTTTCTTGGGACATGTATATGTTTTGAGAGCCTTCAACCAAGAACGATTTTGATTTGATTTGATTGTCTGGTTTTGCTATATTTAGAGAACTAATTGTAACAAAAATAGGGTTATCGTAAGGTATTGGGTAATAGTAAAGATTTGATACATCAACCTGTTTTGGTGTCATTCCCTCGTAATATATAGGAATTGGGTAATCTCTTCGATATGAAGGATAAGTCGTTGTTAAAAAATATATATAACCTTGCGACATCCTTGAATTAAAGTAGTTTCCTTCAAATTTATACTCAGCCGTAAGGACTGGTGCTGACCTATCAGCGATATCATAAAGTTCAAAAAAACTGAATTGTTGATTTGGAATATATGCATCTATCGATCTTATAAAAGGGTCATTTCTTCCAATGTTTCCAAAGACTGCTAGATTATCTTCATAAATGAAAAGACCAGCTGGAGAGTTATTAAATTTAATTGTAGATATTACTTTGGCATCTTCTCCAGGATATGCCTTGATGATATATAGTATGTTTTTTGAAATGGTGTATATGTAATTGCCATCTGTTTTAAGTATATCTCCTTCATCAATTCCTGTAACCTGCACATTTGTTTCAGAGTAGTCTAAAGATTCTCCTTTAGCAACACTTGCTTGAGAAAGAACCATTGAACTATCACTTGCAAGTGAATCCATTGAAAAAGAACTTTCCATGTTTCTTAAATATGGATAAGCATAGTAATCTTGATTAGAATTTCGATTTAAAAATTCGAAAACTTCTTCAGCAGACTTAAATTGTAGTGCTTTTAGGTCTTTAGATTTTGCTAGATTTTCAAATGTATATTCTTTTGTTAATCCAGATGGATTCTTTGAAATTGTGATGGTGTTTACACAGGAACTAAAAATAAAGCCCCCTATTAAAATTATAGCTAATACAAAAATTAGATTTGTTTTTTGAATACTTTTTTCATTCATAATCGTTTTATCCATTAAAATCACCTTTATGCTCTCTTTGATTGGAGCTTATTAAATTTAATGGTTTAATCAATTATTTGTAATTTAAATATGTGTTGTATAACTTCTAATATCATTGAAGTGATTTTTAGCAAGAAAGTGATATTGGCAGTATTGTGTGGGTTATACATTTATCAGGATTACTTCAATCTTTCTATATTAATAATTAATGAGAAACCTTAAAGCATAAATGCCTTAGGTGTCTTGCAGATAGTTAAATGTTTTCCTTGCTTAAATTTCTAATTGTTAATCGTTAAGTGAACCCATCTCTTCTTACATAGGACCCAAAAGGTCAAGATGTGTAAAATGAGCTAGACTTCGCAATAATGAAAACCCTCTGAATAAATGAAAGGTGACTTGCGAATACTCAAGGTTAATCGTTTAGTGAATCCATTTCTTCAAACTTCAGGCCCAAAGACCAAACCTCAAGACCAAAGTATGGGAATGAACTGGATTTCATGAAATGAAAAACCTCGGCATAAATGCTCCAGTTATCTCGCGAATAGTTGAGGTTAATCCTTGCATGAATCCGTCTATTCAAACCTTAGGCCTCAAAACCAAAGTATGCGAAGTGATGCTGGATTTCACGAAATGGAAAATCAACAATCTCTCCCTAAAAGGCGAGCTATGTGCTAATATAAAAGCATGCACTATATTTAGCAAGGTTGTTGATTACAAAAAAGCGTACAGAGTCCTCGTGTTTAAACACGATATCTCCTTCTCTATTAATCAATGTAAATAAAACATACTAGTACAAAAATTAATTATTTTAAAATTATATATTTGAACGCAGAATACAACTTAGAATATTTGGAATCTAATTAATAAAATCTAAAGGGATATTATTGAAAATGTTAGTTTTTTGCTCATAATTCAACTAAAAAAGAAAATATTTAAAAATAGAAAACACAAACGCTATTTATAAGAGGTGTTTTTAGTATGGCTAAAAAGAAAGAAAATAATCAAAATGTGCTTGGGATGCTCTCCCATTTGCTGATTTTTGTTGCAGGATTTGTTGTTCCGCTTATCTTTTACCTAATATACAAGGAAGATAAAGCCAATAAGTTTGTTTCTGAGAACGCAAGACACGCTTTGAATTTTTGTATAAGTTTATTTATATATTGGATAGCAGTTTTTGTGTTATCTTTTGTTGTTATAGGTATTTTCCTTATGCCTGTGCTTGGAATATTTGCGTTTGTAGTAGTAATACTTGCAAGTGTTAAATCTTACAAAGGCGAGATATATAAATACCCTTTAGAGATTGAATTTATAAAATAAGAAAATAATTTTATTTTTTATTTATTTTTTTTAAGCTTCTGTTCATTTATAGCTCACATTGAATGCAAGAAATTTTAGTTTTATTCACCGATTATGTGGACTAAAACCCTTTTTCTTCTTTGTCCATCAAATTCACCATAAAATATTTGCTCCCAAGGACCGAATTCCATATTTCCTTCTTTTAGCGCAATTACCACTTCTCTTCCCATTATCATTCTCCAGTGATGGGCATAACCATTTGTCTCTCCGGTCTTATTGTGTTCGTAGACTGAATCCTTCGAGGCTAAATTCTCAAGCCATTTCTCAAAATCCTTTAAAAGCCCTTTTTCTGCATCATTTATGAAAACTGATGCTGTAACGTGCATTGCATTCACTAATACTAACCCATTTTTAATTGAACTTTTCTGGATTATCTCATCAACCTTAGAAGTAATATTAGAGATTTCAATTTTCTTTTCGCTTGTTACATATATATATTCTGTGTGTGCCTTCATATAAAATCACCTTTTTAATAAGCTATTATTTCCTTCAAATACTTTCTGATTAGTCTTATATTATAAAACTTATTCTTTTTTGGCGTTATAAGAAATTACTGAATTTTCTATACTTGCGCCTTATACGCTAAATAAGCCCACAAAATGAATTTATTTACATTTCTGTCTTCCAAGCAGAAGCATTATTTTAATATGTAGTGTTTCTTTTTGAACAGAGTATAATTTTTAGGATTAAATTAAGTGATAATGCGTCATAAAACGGCATTTAGAGGTGGTGTTTTCTCATTTTGTTTAGGTAGATAAATGGATAAATTTGTTTAAAATATTATAAAATATGAACAAAAGCAACATAAACCTATATAAATTATGATTTGACCCCATATTTTAAGATATGAAGATAAAAAAAAGTCCAGGAATGAGCAGTAACCCGAAAGATAAAAATCGTTCTAAAGGTTTAATCAAGAGGATTACACTTTTGTCAGCAATAGGGCTTTCTTTTGCTGTTGGTTTTAACTTTATTTACGAAAAAGCAAAGTATGCACATTTTTTACTTAATAAGGAGAAATACATACAAGAGTATATACTTACTTCGTTTCATAGTCACTCTCAAACAGGAGGAGGTGATGGTTTTAGAAGTGTTGAATGGATAATAGAGAATGCTTATTTGGAGGGTTATGGTATTTATTCTATTACAGACCATGAACAGCCACCAGAATTGAATGCCCACGATACAATGTCTAAACTTGAAGAACTCGCAGAAACCAACTTTGGGGATTTTGATGTTACCAAAGTTAATGAAACCACTTATAAAGTAACGCATCCAGATAAAGATCATGTGCTTTATGTTTTAAACGGCGCTGAAATAACTGTTAAACACGAAGGAAGGGACACTCATGTTTTGGGCATAGGAATTAGTAGTGTTCCTGATTCTTCAATGACTCTTGATGAAGTTTTAAGTAATTTATCAAATCAAGGCGCTTTAATTGGAGCACCTCATCCAACTACAAAAATGGCTTTTGGATTAGGAGAAAATGCAGTAACTCAATACCAAGCATATTTTGATTTTTTAGAAGGCAATGGCTCTTTGCCTTTTCCTGTAAATATAATTAAAAATGGTACCGCAGAGAACTTAGCAAAAAAACTAAATATTCCTTACCTCACACAAAGTGATGCGCATCTAACTACACTTTATTTTAACAAAGCCCTTGTAATGATTGAAAAAAGCGATACTTTTGATGAGAATAATATAGTTGGATTTCTTAAAGAACAAATAAGTGAAGGCAAGTATAAAAATGTATTAATTACTGTTGATAATCTTAAGTTGTATGAGTGGATTTTATTTGGCAAGCGTCAGTAGCCAATCTCTGAATTAAGAGAATAAAGTTATTAGATTAAAAGGTTTTTATATATCATTTCTTTTAATACACAATCCTAAGCTAGTTAATTACGATGATAATAATTTATCTTATAAACTCAAATCTAGGCAAATTTTTATCTTGATAAACAACAGTTTCTAAAAACATTTCTTTGGGACGAATCCAGATTGCATTTTTACCAAAATCTTTTGATTCATAAAGCGCCATATATACTACATACTCTTCTAAAGTCTCACTATTTCTCCCAACACCTAATACTGCATAAAAATTGCCTTTATAGTGCTTGTATATTCCGGTTTTTACATCTTTTGTTTGTGTCATACGAGGTTTTTAAATTTTTGAGATATTTAAATCTATTCTTTAACTGTCAAAATACGATTTAGATATAAGTTAACAAGAACATACTTTGATACAAACCTAAAATTAATAGTTTAGTGTAATTTATTTAATTTAATAAATAATAAATTAGTGTAATTGTTTATTTAAAGAAATAACAAAATTATAATAATACTTAATTACAATAACAGAGCAATACAGAATTACAAAAGTACAGCAACACTATAAAAAATTCTTTTTTGATTTTTCAAAGAATAAGTCGGTAAAAAACTCAAAATAAGAAAAAAATACAGTATATATACAACTAAAAATTAAAATTTTAAACAACGATTTAGTTAAATATAAAATTTATAATGTATGCCTAAAACAAATTTAGGATATCTCTGCAAAGAAATAATAGGTACTAGGCGTTGGACTTGTTGGATCCTCAGGAACTATTAACTGGAAGTTGTAGTTTGCTAAATCATATCCTGCAGTCGAATCCTCAAGTATTGTTGTATAAACAACATTTCCATCTATATCAGATAATAATACCTCTTGGAAAAATGAATCTTCTGAAACTTCTTGGATACTATCATTTACATAAGTGGATATTGCTCTACAACTACTATTTGATATTTTTACTGTTCCAACATAAAAGGACTTATGAGTAGTAGTATTAAAAGTATTATTAATACTATCAGATAAAGAGCTATTAATATTGAGAGTACTCTCTTCTGAACTGATATCCGTTGGTTCACTGCAATTTATAGTTGACCAATTTATCTGAGAGCTTCTTGATACATATATCTCCCCAGAGATTATTGCAAGGTCCCAGTTATATATTGATTTTCCACTAGCATCATCTAAAGTTAATAGCCCTGATATATTACCTACATAGGCCTTCCACCTTTCGGTTTGGAAGCTTCCATTAAGTATCATTGTAGTAAATGAGCCACCAGCCGTTGTCAGTGAAGCTGCTTGACTAGGAGCAATAGTTTCAGTGACATTATAAGTAATATTAAGACCTGTTGGAATCGCCAATACAATCAAAGGGTTTAATATTATACAAAGGCTGATCAGTAATAAAAACAGATATGTGACTTTTATAGATTTAGTTAAAGGAGGTATCATTTTTGAACACCCCCTGATTTTTGATGAGATGATTTTTGAGAGTTTAACTTTTTTTGAGCTCTTGATAAAACTGTCCAAATTGTCTTTGGGCTTTTGTTTAGAAGTGATGCGATTTCATTCAAGTTTAGAGATTTTTCCTTAAGACTTAGTGAGATACACTCCAAAATAGATAGATTAGAATTTCTAAATACTTCTGTATTTACAAAAAATCCTTTATTTAAGAATAACTCGGCGGTAAAACGTTTTTGAGTTTTTACAGCGTTATATGTTGACCATATTGTTCTTGGGTCTCTACCTAATAAAACTGCAATCTGAGAAAAAGAAAGGGATTTCACTTCAATTAAATACTTTACAATTGCTCTAAGTCCACTAATTTTTGTGGAGAAAATTTTAATTGGGAGTTCTACACCTTTTTTTTCAAGTAAATTTTCTTTTGAAGGCTTTAACAAATCAAAAACAACAGGTCTTCCAAACTCATCAAAACTATCGCCTATATTTACTGAATAAGAAACAGAATACTCGCAATTACCTGTTTTTTGAAAGAACATATACTTATCATGTAAGAACTTATTTATAAACATTTCTAAATAAATGATAGATTATACTTATTATGTAAGTGAATATGATAGATTTTACTTACTATGTAGGAAATTTAACAATATTTTTGAAAAATGAAAAACCTAGTTATAAACATACAAAAATATCTCAAAAAGTCGATTTTTTTCTTAGTGACTCTGTTTTTTGTTGAATGTGTTTTATGTCAGGATTTATTATGTGATATAGGTTTTAAAGATCAAGTTGTGCAAAATGATTGAGTATTTCATAAAAATTAAGAAATGTAATTATTCCAAATATTTTTAAGCAATTGTTATAAATAAAATAGTTCTTTTTATACTGATGAAAATAAAAGAATTAAGTGAAAGTGATAGGCCAAGGGAAAGGCTTTCAAAGGTAGGAGTTTCAAATCTATCTGATTCTGAGGTTTTAGCACTTGTACTTCAAATGGGATCTAAAAAAGAGAGTGTGATTGAATTAAGTAACAAAATGATCTCACTATTTGGTCTTTTGAATCTTTCAAATGCTACACTTCCAGAGCTTAAACAAATTAACGGTATAGGAGATGCTAAAGCAATGAAAATAATTGCTATGTTTGAGATAAATAAAAGAGTTAATAAGTTAAATAGGATAAAAAATACAAAAAAAATTACAATGTCTTGTGATGTCAATGAAATATTTTATGAAGAATTAAAGGATGAAAAACAAGAAAATGTATTTTTATTATGTCTTGATAATTCAAATAGTATAATTAGTTCTAGTTTGTTATTCAAAGGAACTTTAAATGAATCTGTAATACATCCAAGAGAAATTTTTAAAGAGGCTGTAAGATCAAGTGCAAATTCAATAATTCTTGTTCATAACCATCCATCCAATAACAAAAATCCGTCTCCAGAAGATATCAAGATCACATCGGTTCTAAATAATGCTGGAGAGATGATGGGAATAAAGCTTTTAGATCATGTAATCATTTCAAAGGCAGGATTTTTTAGTTTTAAAGACAAAGGAATGCTATGAAATTGATTTTTATAAATATTAATTGTTGTTAAATCAGCCAAAGGATAAAATTATTGTGTTTTCGTAACTGGCAACAGTGTAGCTAAACACATATGCACTTTTAGAAATGATTATCAGTATAACAGTAAATAAAACCATAAGTATTATACTAACAATGGCACTGGTATAAGAATCAAACACTTTCAATTTAAATATTTTCAATCACCTTCAGTTTATATTCTCGCTAAAACCTCATTATCAAGTTGGTTAATTTAGTAAAAGTTATATTTTGAAGTTATATTTATTTAAATTTGTGTTTATTTCTTAGTGAGAACAAAGATTTATAATAGAGAAAAGATAAAAATGACATGTCTTGTTGTATCTCTTATTAATTACAAGTTTAGCAATCTAAAAATTTTAATAAAAAAGGTAGTTTAAACGAAAAGAATAATGGCTTAAAAATGGTTAAACTAAAAAAAAATAATAAGGCACAATTTGCAATGGAGTACGTGCTTACTATTGCAATCGTTTTAGCTATTTCAATTCCTGCAATATCCATTGCTTACAGAGAAACAATGGGAAAAACTAAGGAACTTGAAAAAAATCAGCTACAAACCCTTGCTGAAACGATTGTTACAAATTCCGAGGTTGTTTACTATCACGGTGTTCCAAGCAGGGTTACTGCACAAGTTGTTATTCCAACAGATATAACTAGGATAAGAGCAGGAGGCCCTGAGCACGATCACATTATTTTTGATACCCAAAAGTATGGAGAGATTGCCTTTCCGGGCACAGTTCCTCTAAATTTTTCAATTGTAGGACTTGGAAAAGGAAAAACAAGATTAAAATTTGATTGCGTATATTATACTCTTTCCGATGGAGGGAAAAAAGCAATTGTTAACATTACTAAATCATAATAGATCTTAGACTATTTTACGAATATAAATTATTTTAATATGAAAAAATCACAATCCGCTACTGAGCTTGCAATAGTAATTGGAATAATGATGGCAGTGATGGTTGTTTTTGTAATGGCCATCTTTTCAAGATACTATGAATTTGCAAAGCTTGAGACACGAAGAAATTTAGAAGATGTAGCTAGTTATATTGAAAGTGAGATAAAGTTTGCAATAAAAAGCGAAGCAGGCTTTGTTAGAACTTTTTCCCTTCCACAAAATATTGCGGGGTTGGGGTATTCCATAACAATTGATAACCCTAAAACTGATTTTTCAGTAATAATTATTAAATATAATAACAACATGGGTTCTGATATAACAATCCCTTTTGATTATAACATTACAGCAAATAATAATAGGATTAATACAGGTAGCAGTACGAATAAATTAAATAAAAGTACTTCACATCCAAATGTTATCCAACTTAATGACCCTCATTTAGAATAGTAAAAAGCGTTTTTGACAATGGCAAGGAAGAAATCACAAACATGGTCTTTTGATATTGTAGTAGCAACAGTAATCTTTGTAGGGGTTTTTTTGCTAGTTTTCTTTATTACATCAGAAAAGGTAAATCATCCAACCAACAAGAAAATCTTTGTTCAGCAAGATAGTATTGATAGGGTTTTCTCAATTAGGACTAACCCTGCACATGGTTTTTTAAATGAACAAAATGTAGTTGACCCCGCAAAACTTCTAAAATTCGCTAAAGACGGCTATGAGAGCTCAAAAAAATTGCTTGGGGAGAACTATGAGTTTTGCGTAATCTTTGAAGACGAGGAAGGAAAGATTCAACCAATAATTACTCAAGATGGAAAATATTATGTAGGTATTGGTTCAAACCTTGTGACTATAAAAGGAGATAGCTCGACGACCTATACTTGTGGAGTAGTCATCTAGTATAAACGTGATGGTTAATAGAAAAAACGCTAATTTTATGCTCTTCGTTTAAAGAGTTTTTCAAGGTTTTCTTCATCAAATTCAATAATGGTAGGTCTTCCATGAGGGCAAGTGAAAGGATTTACGCATTCAAAAAGCTCTTTTAATATATTGTTCATCTGCACAAATGAGAGCTCTTCACCTGCTTTTATTGATTTTTTGCAAGCAATCGTATATAGGATTCTTTGATCTATCAAATCAGCTATTGATTTATCTAAGAAATTCTGAGCCAACTCTTCAACTAAAATGTTTGTTTGGTTTTCGTCCATCTCTTTTCCTAAGATAAGGGGTATTGAACGAATAATCACTTCATTTTCCCCAAACTCTTCTATTTCAAAGCCAATTTTTTTAAAGTAGTTCTTTTTCTCTTTTAGCACTTCTTTATACTTTTGATTAAGAAAAATTAAGAATGGCTTTAAAAGGACTTGAGAGCTTATTAATCCAGAGTTGTATTCCTTTTCAATCTTTTCAAAATTTATTCTCTCGCATGCCGCGTGTTGGTCAATTAATGCAAGCCCTTTTGAGGTTTGAGCAACAATGTATGTTTTATTAACTTGCCCTAAAATTCTGAATATAAGTTTATCTTTTCCATACAAGACATTTATTTGTGTATTCTCATCTTTAGAGCCAGTTTTAGTAGCGATTATTTCATTTTCTTTTAGATCTAATGATGAGAAATCTTTTTTCATGAATTTCTCATTTTTAAGTGTTGTAAGTTTTGATTGATTTAATGAGTATTTTGTCTCTTTCTCATTGGTATAGAATTTATCCTGTGATTTGGTAAGTTCATCATTTCTAATTGTTCTATTTTCATCTGCGCTTGGATATGATTTATCTTTATTAAGAAATGGGCTATAATTGGGCTTTTTGATTTCCTGACTCTCAATCAGATTGTTTTCTTTTAAAGTTTTTTTAATTGCTTCATAAACAGAATAATAAACTAGTTGTTCATTATCAAATTTTACTACGAGCTTAGAAGGATGAACATTTACATCTATTCTTTTAGGGTCCAAAGTTATTTTTAGTATCACTATAGGCTTTCTTTTTAAAAAAAGCATTGATTTATAAGAATCTATAATTGAAGAGTTTATTAAATCTGATTTTACATACCTTCCATTAACAAAAATGCTTATGTAATCATTTGATTCTCTAGCAATAGTGGGTTTTCCGGCAAAACCTTTAATTTTGATAAATTCATTTTCAAAACTCACATCACAAAGATTTTTTGCAATAAGATTTCCATAAATATAGCTTATTCTGGAGATTTCATCAATCCCATTTGGAACCTTTAAAAATGGCTGTTTCTCTTTATATAAAAAAAAGCTTATATTCGGAAATGAGAGAGCATATCTTTGTATTAGATCTGATATATGCGAGAATTCAGTCGCATCAGATTTGAGATATTTTTTTCTTGCAGGAGTATTATAAAATAAATCCTTGACAATCACACTTGTTCCTAATGGATGTGATACTTGGGTAATTTTGCTATCTTCGGAGTTAATTTGGTATCCAACGCTTGTTTCTTTTGTTCTTGAAGTTACGCTAACTCTACTAATTGAGGCAATTGATGCTAATGCTTCACCTCTAAAACCCATTGTAGCAATATTATATAAATCCTCTTCGGTGATGATTTTGCTTGTTGCATACCTTTCAAATAACAAAGGCAAATCATCTTTTTGAATTCCTTGACCATTATCTGTAATTCGAATCTCTTTTTTCCCAGATGAAAATATTGTTATTTTTATTTCATCAGCATTAGAATCAATTGAATTTTCAACAAGTTCTTTTACAACTGAAACAGGTCTTTCAACTACTTCTCCTGCTGCAATTTTTGCAACAATTTTACCATCCAATCGGTTTATTTTTTGCATTTTATTCAATTATGTGTCTTTATTAAATTGTAAGGACTTGAATATATTTAATAATTATAGTGATGATTATATTATCAATAATAATCAATGTTAATATTAATAATAACAACATACAATCATCATCATAATGATGATAAGTATGATAAAGCCCATTAGTATAATGATGATAATTATAATAACAACCTACAATCATTAATATAATGACAACATTGATAATAATAGTAATAATAATATATCACAGGGCATAAATTGTGTTAAATTATTATTTTTCCCAATTTCTAAAAAGCTCTAATTGTTTGGGTTCTTTTTTTCCTGAGACCTTATTTAACATATCATTATCTTTAAAAAATTGTTCTTGAATCTCCTTTGAACGCTCTATTATTTCGTTTGGGATTCCTGCTAATTTTGCAACATGAATCCCATAGCTTTTATCTGTTGAGCCTCTAACTATTTTTCTTAAAAAAACAATACCTTCTTCTCTTTCTTTTACCAATATGTTGTAATTTGTTATGTTTTTATATTCTTCGGTGAGCTTATTTAATACATGGTAATGCGTTGCGAAGATAGTTTTTGCCTTTATATGTTTATATATGTACTCTGCTATTGACCAAGCAAGGCTTACACCATCATAAGTTGATGTTCCTCTTCCTAACTCATCAATGATTATCAATGAATCGCTTGTTGCATTGTTTAAAATGTTAGCAGTTTCACTCATTTCAACCATAAATGTGCTTTGTCCTTGGCTTAGGATATCATGTGCTCCAACCCTGGTGAAAATTCTATCAACCACTCCAATTTTTGCGTGTTTACAAGGAACAAAAGAACCTAATTGAGCCATTAGAACTATTAGTGCAATCTGTCTCATAAATGTAGATTTTCCAGCCATATTTGGGCCAGTCAATATTATAAGCTCATTTGAGGATATTAATATATCATTAGTTATGAAATTATCAATGTGTTGTTCAACAATTGGGTGTCTACCCGACTGGATTTCAATGATTTTATCTCTGTTAATTAGTGGTTTAGTGTAATTATTTTCAATAGCAATTAAAGCTAAATTTGTTAATACATCAATTAAAGCAAGCTGTCTTGCAATTTGCTGTATATCTTCAATAGTTTTATACACTGCATTTAGTATTTCTAGGAATAACGAATTCTCAAGGTCTAAAATCCGCTCTTCAGCTCCAAGTATTTGGTTTTCTAGTTCTTTTAGCTTTTGAGTGGAGTATCTGCTCCCAGAGACAAGAGTTTGTTTTACAACATAATCTCTTGGAACAAGATCTTTTTTTGCATTGCCAATACTAATAAAGTAACCTATAACCTTATTGTAATTGATTTTAAGTGTTGAGATATTTGATTTTTGTCTTTCTTCATATTCTAATTGCTGGATGAATTTTTTGCTATTTTTTTTAATTTGTCTTAAATCATCTAGCTCTTTACTATACCCTTCTTTTATTACATTTCCTTCTCCCACTTTCAAGGCAGGCTCATCTGTTATGCTTTGATCTAAAAGATTTTTTAAATCAGTTAAGAGAGGTAATGTAGAAATATTTTTTAGTAATGAAGAATTGAATGTAGAAAGCAGATTTTTAAGTTGAGGGAGTTTTCCAATAGTATGCCTCAGGGAAGCTAAGTCTTTTGGATTTGCAGATTTAAAAGATACCCTACTAGATATTCTTTCAATATCAAAGCATCCTTCTAAAAGGGTAGAAAGTTCATCGCAATTGATTTTATTCTTCTTGAGTTCATCAATTGCTTCAAGCCTTTCTTTTATTTTATCTACATCTTTTAAAGGAGATAAGATCATTCTTTTTATTAGTCTTGAGCCCATTGCAGTTTTAGTTTTGTCTAATACCTCTAATAAAGTGTATTTTTTGGTTTTATCGTATATATTTTCACATAGTTCAAGATTTCTTATGCTATATTCATCTAATACCATGTAATCATTGAAATCAACAAATTTTAGGTTTTTTATGTTTGATATTCCCTGCTTTTGAGTTTCTAAAAGATAACCCAATAGTGCACCAGCACTCTTTATTGCAATCTCTTTTGATTCAACACCAAAACGAATCAAAGAGCCTACCTGGAAATGCTCTTTTAATGTATCATATGCATAATCATATGAAAAAACTTTGTCATGCAGATATGTTATATAGATCTGTTCTTCTTTTATTTTTGAGATTAGTTCTTTATTTATTGCATAGCTTTCAGGGATTAAGCATTCGGAAGGAATATAGGATTTTAACACGGAAAATAGATTGTTTATTCCAACACCTTCAGATATTATGAACTCACCTGTAGAGATATCACAAAGTGCTATTCCAAAACCCTGCGCATTGACAAAGAATGATGCTATAAAATTGTTATTTCCTTTTTCTAAAAGCTCATCCTCTATTATTGTTCCAGGGGTTATTATTCTTACAATATCCCTTTTTACAAGTCTCCCTTTGGCATTTTTTGGATTTTCTATTTGTTCAACTATTACAACCTTATATCCTAATGTAACAAATTTCTTAAGATATCCATTTAACGAGTGATATGGAATACCGGCAAGTGGTGCTTTTTTTTCTCCTTTGCCCCTTGAAGTCAAGGTAATTTCTAAAACCCTTGAAGAAGTTATTGCATCCTCATAAAAAGTTTCATAAAAATCTCCCATTCTAAAAAGAACTATACAATCAGGATGTTTTTGTTTTATCTCAACATACTGTTTCATCGCAGGGGTTAATTGACTATCATCAAATATCCCATCTTGTTGTTTTTGGTCCATAAAAATAAAGAAGGGAATATTCTTTTTTAAATCTTTATATTTAGCTGTTATTTTTGGCACATATTGATAATCCTATTTTGCGTTCGTATTATTTTATCTGGGCATTATTTTGTTTAGAGAATATTTCATTTAAGTGTTTGATATAGTTTTATTTTAAGAACATAAATAGATCATATTTTACACCTTGAGAATATACTTATACAAGAATATCTAGACATAAGTATCAATAGAGATATTTTTAAATTTAGGTTGTAAAAAATCTGTAAGAAATCTATATCTGAAAAAAATTTTGTTTTAGAAAACTTTAATAAGAAAACCACTTAAGCTAAGCTTAGATTGGGCCTATAGCATAGCCAGGATAGTGCGGTCGGCTTCGGACCGATTGACGGGGGTTCGAATCCCTCTAGGCTCATAATTTTAAATGTAAAAGTATTTGTTTAAGATTTTAAGTTATGAATGTTTTTTTTAGAGTATATCTTAAAGAATTAGAAATATTTGATAAGAATTAATCAGGTTATCAATAAGATATAATAATTCATTACTTAAGATATTTTAATTAACTCTTCTATGTTTGAGAGTGCAATTATTGCAAAGTTAAAGTGTTTATTTTGGGAGTGCACCAAAAATGCCTTTTTGGCTTTTGAGATAGAGTTAAGTAAGCGTGTTTTCTCTAGGTCTGTTAAAACTTCATCTTCTATTGCTTTTTTTGCTTCGGAGATTAATTTTTCCAAGCCACTTATACTATACTCCATAGAAAACTCTTCAAGATAACGGATATATTTATTAAATAAGTCTATTTTTAAGCTTTTACCAGTTTCATTTATAGATTTTTGGCGCAGTTCAAATAGCTTATTCATAGTTGATATGGCTTTTCTACTTCTACTTTTATAAGATGTTGCTCCCATTATAAACTGAATAATTATAACACAGATAAATATCAAAAATGAATAGTGTGTTGGAATAGCAAAATTACAATTGGAATTTATATGAAATAAGAAAAAAAGCAGGTTTAAATCAAACCAAAATACTAAAAACCCTTTCAAAAAATAAAGGAGTGATATATCAAGCAATTCTTCATTTTTCTTTGATTTAATCTCTTTTAATGCAAAATAATAAGATAATGAGAAGAATATTAAACCTATTGCTCCAGGTAACCAACGGAATTCTAAAATGCAATTCATAAGTATTTTAAATGAGTGCAACGTATAAAAAACTTATTTATTATTGTTAAATAGTTAAAAAAATACAGTTAAAAAATATAGTTAATATAGTTAGAATAAATAATAGATAAAAAAACCTTGGACTAATTACCAATGTATCTCGCAGATATTAGAGCTTAATCGTTTAGTAAATTCATCTCTTTTTACACAGGCACCAAATTCAAAGAGAGGTTGTTGATTTAAAAAAAGAGTACGGAACCCTCGTGTTGAAACACGAGGTATCCTTTTCTATCAATGAAAGATTATTATTTCTTTTTCTTTTTTACCTTCTTTATCTCTTTTTCAAGGTTTAATTTATCCAATAATTCTTTGTATCTATTTCTTATTGTTACCTCAGTTACTCCTGCGACATCAGCGACCTCTCTTTGGGTTCTCTTCTCTCCGTTCATGAGTGCAGCAACATACAAAGCAGCTGCTGCGATTCCAGTTGGACCTCTACCTGATGTCAGTTCTGAATTTTGAGCCATATCTAAAATTTCAACAGCCTTTGATTGTGTCTCGGGAGCAAGTTTTAGAGAAGACGCAAATCTTGCAATGTAATCTATTGGATTTGAAGGTAATATCTTTATCTCAAGTTCTCTTGTAATGAAACGATACGTTCTTCCAATCTCTTTTTTATCAATTCCTGATGCTTCTGAAAGTTCGTCAAGAGTTCTTGGAACCTCATGTCTTCTGCACGCAGCGTATAGCGAACCTGCGACAACTGATTCCATACTCCTGCCTCTTACAAGCCCTCTTTGAACAGCTTGTGTGTATATCCTTGCAGATTCTTCTTCTACAGAAACTGGAAGCTTTAGATATGAAGAAACTCTTTTTAGTTCTGCTAAAGCGAGTTTTAGGTTTCTTTCAATAGCAGTACTAATTCTATACTGCCATTTTCTTAATCTAAAAAATTTATTTTTGGTTTTCCCTGAGAATTTTGATATGTCAGATTTTCTGCCGATTTCAGTTCCTAAACCCATATCGTATTGGGTATAGGTCATTGGAGCACCTGCCCTTTTTATTGTGCCACTTTCGCTATCTTCAAAGTTTCTCCACTCTTGACTAAAATCAATCATTTTATCTTCTATTACAAGACCGCAGTCTTTACAAATAATTTCTCCTCTTTCCTTATTATGGAAGAGATTAATACTTGAACATTCCGGACATTTTTTTATGAATTGATCCATTTTGATCTCTCACATTATTATTTTATTGTACTTCGAAGGGTACACATAATTTGTTTTTTTAATTGGTTATTTTATATTTTAAGCATCTATTTTTTAAAAAATATTTTAAATTTTGCGATAGATTTATAAAAAGATAAACTTACTCATATATAAAGCTTTGGGTATTTCTCGTCTCGACGATTAGAAAATATAGCCCAACCAAGAATATTTTTAGAAAAATAATTTAACGATTAAAAACAATGCTTTTTTATTAAGGGGGTTCTATATTTTTATTCGTAATTTATCTCCTATTGAAAAATTATAAAAGTTTGATAATCCAGCATTTATTTCAAATACATATTTTGAATTAAATGAATCATTTTTTAAAGGATTATAAGATGGGCAGGTTAGATTACATAATGGTAGATTTTTTTCGATATGTACAATTTCACTTTTTTCATTGACCCAGATGATATCTATTGAAAATAACATTCCTTTCATCCAAAAAGAAAGTGAACCTGGTTTTTCAAATACAAATAACATTCCTGAATCATTTGAAATATTATCTCTTAAACCAAGCCCTTTTTGTCTTGAACTTAATGTATTTGAAATTTCAGTATAAAAACAGGCTTCTTTAATACATAAAATCGGAAGGTTTTCTTTGTCAAGATTAGAATTTAAAAGCTCTGAAGACACATAATTTTGCAGTTCCACATTTCTTTGGTCCAATAGTCTTAAATCATCTTCAAAAGAAAATTCCTTATTTAATATTTCATTTTCACTTGATTGATTTTTAGAATTAAATGAAGAATTAAAAGAGTGATTAGTTGTTGTGTTATATTCTAAATAAATATCTTTTCTACTAAGATTATAATCATTAATTTCTTTTTCTTTAGAAAAGGTTAAAAAAGAATTAGCAGAGTATATATTGGAAATAATTAAGTATGTTACAAACAAAAAAATAATAGCTACTCCTAAACCTAGTAAATTCTTAAAAATATTGTTTTCAAATCTTTTAACCATTTGTTTTTACTCTTTAATTTTAACAATTTTTTTAACAATTTTTCTAAAAACAAATCTTATATGCATTTTTTTGTGGACATACTTTCCAATCTCTATTAATGAAAAACCTCGGGGTAAAGACCTAAGTGTCTCGTATATAATCGAGGCTAATCGCTTAGTGAATCCGTCTATTCAAACTTTCGGCTTGAAAAATCAACAACCTCACCCTAAAGAGCAAGGTATGTTGGTAATATAAAAGCATGCGCTGTATTCAAATAGTTTGTTGATTACAAAAAATTTTACCGAGTCCTCTTGTTAAAACACGAGGTATGCTTTTCGATTAACCAAATTATGCAAAATGAGCGAGCATTTCACGAAATCATTTGGTTAATATCATTTAGGGGGATAAGTTTTAAAATAAAAACTCTTGGATTAATAAAGCAAGGTAAGTATTGGCTATTAAACCATTTCTAAATGTATTTTAAAAATGTTTATATAACAAAATATTAATTATTCTAAATTGAAGATGAGATGAATACTAAAAAGGATTTTTCGGAAACAGATATTTTAGATAAAGGAATTAAAGAAGCGAGTTTTTATAAGAGTATTAATATAATCAATAAGATAAATCATTGCAATGAATTCAATAAAAATAATGATGTTATTTGCCTTTTGTGTCCACACAAGTGCAAGATTTCTGAAGGCAAGAGGGGAATTTGCAGAGCAAGATTAAATATAGGCGGAAAACTATATGATACGAATTATTCCAATCTTTGTGCTTTTTTTGTGGACCCTATTGAAAAAAAACCAATGTTTCATTTTATTCCTAGTTCTAAGACTTTATCTGTTGCAATTGCAGGATGCAATCTAAAATGTCTAAACTGCCAAAATTTTGAAATATCTTTAGGAGATTCAAAAAAAACAGTTATTATCAAACTTACACCTCATGAGTTGGTAGAAGAAGCAATTAAAAAAGGGGTAAAGATTATTTCTTACACTTATACTGAACCTACAATATTTTATGATTATATGATTGATACTGCTAAAATAGCAAAGAGAAAGAATATAAAGAATATTATAGTCAGTAACGGCTATATTAATCCAAAGCCACTTGAAGAGCTTTGTAGTCTTTTGGATGGAGCAAATATAGATTTAAAGTGTTTTGATGAAAAAGGGATGCAAAGACTTACAAGTGGAAGTATTTATCCTGTTCTTAAGTCTTTAAAGCTCATTAAATCTAAAAAGGTTTTTTTGGAAATAACAAACCTAATAGTGCCACAATATTCTGATGATTTGAAGGCAATAAAAGATATGTGTAAATGGATTGTAAAAAATCTTGGAAAAGACACCCCTATCCATTTTTCGGCGTTTTATCCAACATATAAACTTTCTAATCTGAATGTAACACCTAATGAATTATTAAAACAAGCAAGAAAAATAGCTGTCGATGTTGGTCTTAATTTTGTATATATTGGAAACACAAGAATCTTGGATGCAGAAAACACTTATTGCCCAAGTTGCAAACATATTTTAATTGAGAGAAAGGGATATCAAATTTATAACAACAATATTGATAATGGAAAATGCAATTTTTGTAAACAGATTATCCCTGGAGTTTGGGATTAGAAAATAGGCTTAGTTAAAACCTTGGTTAAAAAAATGATTTGGATTCCTATCTTTCTAGTTAATGGATAAAAATTGAATATCAGTACCAGATTCATCTTGCCAAGATTTTGAAATATCTAATTCGTTTTTTGTTTATTTATATATCAGATTTATTGTTTTTGGAGGATTTTTGGCAAGGATATATCAAATAAAATGTCTCAGTTGGAATTTCAAAGGTTTCAAATTGATAAACTAATCGACTTAGCATTCTTTCAAGCCAACGCTTTTTTGTTACATTCATGTTTTTCCCAGAGATAGTTTTTTTAGGAAAACTAGCAACAATCATTCTCGCATCAATTAGCCTGAATAAAATCTCAGAATTTTTATGTCCTTTTTCTTCTATTAAATCTATTATTTTAAAAAGTAATGCAATATCACATGAAAAACTGCTGTTTTTAATGAATATATCGGACTCACTCTTTTTAAAAGATTTGATTTTACTAAAATCACCTTCAGAACAGACGGTACAAATTTTTATAGGATTTTGTTTTGCAGATTTATCCGAATATTGTTTAATAATTTCAAATACATCAAGATTTAAGGTTGTTCCATTCAGTTTTTTTTCTTTAAAGAACATTTCAATAATATTTAAAACCCTTTTATCTACATCAACTGCAAGGTATTGAGAAGAATTTAAGAAATTTTTTTCAATAAATACATAAGACAAAGGATTAAGTCCACAACCCAAATCAATAAATTTTATTTTTTTATTTTTATTCACAGGAAAGTTTGTTTTGAATCTTTTAAATATTGTTTTATATATCAAAGGATAGTATTGAAATCTTTCAAATGACGACTTATGGGTAAGTAAGATTTTATTGATGTTTTGCACACCAAGGGGTTTTTTACTAGATTCTTTTAAAATTATTTTTTCTTCCTTATTTTTTAGGTACAAGCCAGTTTTTTTTCTTAGTTTTGACCTGCAGAATTTAACGCAATTTTTAAAATAAGTTGACTTTGAGAAATCAGTAATATTTCTTGATTTAGTAATAGCTTTTTTAAGAAATGTATAATTTTCATATGAAAAAATTTTTAGTTCTTTTAAAATAATACTATCTAATAAGAGATTAAACTCTTTTTTTTCTTTTACAGATTCAACAAGTTTTTGAGTATAATTTTTTGGAATTTCCAATCCGTTTATGTTTAGATCCATTTTTTATAACTATTGATGTAATAGTTTTTTGGCTTTTCTTTGTGGTTTTTGTTGTTTTTTATTTTAATCATTATTTGCTAGTTTTTTTGATACAAAGCTTTTAAACATTACGTTTAGACATTAGTCTTTAAACATTTGTGTTTTTAATTCAATAAAAAAACTTTCAAGCTTCTTTCAAGCTTCTTTCAAGCTTAAATATTTAAGGTTAAAGCGTAGGTCTTAAGGGCAGGTATAATTTATGATTCTATCAAGTGCGTTTATTTAAGCATTTAAAAACGAAAGGTTTAAATATATTCTCATCAAAAAAAGATTGATGACACAAACAAGTTCACTTAGAGGGACAATAGAATTCTTAACAGCTTTAGGAGCTTTTGATGTAGTTTTTCCATTTTTGCTTGTATTCACTTTGGTATATGCAGTATTAGAAAGATCAAAAGTATTAGGTGAAGCAAATAATGAATCTAAGCACAACCTAAATTCTATGGTTGCTTTTGTTTTGGCATTTTTTACTATAGCATCTGCTTATATGGTTGAAATCATAACCTACCTCTCTCAATGGGTAGTACTTTTTGTAGTAATCGGAGTCTTTTTTGTGTTTTTGATAGTAACTTTTAATCCAGGAGCAGACTCAAAAAACATATTGAATAGCACTCCTGCAAAAATTATTGGAGCGATACTTTCAATTGTTATTATGCTAATTTTATTCCTCACAGCAGTTTTAAAAGATTCAGATCTTCAGGGAGTAGCCAACTTCTTTGATTGGTTTGCTGGTTTGTTCAGCGAACAAACACTAATGACTTTAGGTTTTTTAGCGTTCATATTATTTTTCATAATGATTGTAACAAAAGGAGGAGGCGGAGGAAAACGTACTTCAGGAAGCAAAACAGAATGATGTATTAATAATGATAATCTGGATGCTCTTTTTGTTTAATCATAAAAAAATATAGTAAATTAAGTTAATTGACATTGTTTTATAAAAATTGAAAATTGAGGTGTATTAATAATGGGTCTTGTAGAAATATTGGAAAATCTTGACAAGTTTGGAGTGGTCGAAGTAATGCTTCCTTTTATACTGATATTTACAGTTTTATACTCTTTACTTAACAGCATAAAATTTCTATCAAAAGATCCAGAGGATAATAAAAGATATTCTGTTGTAATTGCGCTTGTAATGAGTTTGCTTGTTATTTTTGGACATGTTGCAGGAGTCACAGTTGCAGGTATAGATATAGTTGATTTTATTAATCAATCTTTACCAGGGATAGCCGGTCTTGTAGTAGCCATTGTTTTATTCTTTATTGTACTAGCTTTAGTTATGCCAACCATGTTTGAAGAAGGAAAGAGTTTTCCAAGGATAATAATTATTGTGGCTGTGATAATATCAATTTACATATTTGGTAATGCACTAGGCTGGTTTAAATTTTCACCAAATGTAAACATAGAAGGAACTTGGTTAGGAGAATCAAGTAACCAAGCAATTCTCTTAGTATTATTTGGTTTCATCGTATTCATAAGGATTATTATTGGTGGTAAGCAAAAAGATCCAAGTACGAACAATAGTGCCCTGGGAAATATAGGCAAATTCATAGGATGGTTATTTGAAAACTCAGAATATGCGAATACTAAAGGCCCTCCTCCTAATACAAGTGGTTAAAAAACCCTTATTGAACCTAAACTTATCATTTAAAATTTAGATTAAAAATGGCAACACTGCTAGATTTTGGATTCATTGCAAATTTTAGTCCGTTATTCACCTTCATAATAGTATTTGTGCTTACCTATGTAGTATTAGGGCTATTAAAGGTAGGAGACAAGGCAATTTTAGAAGGCAAATCAGGATTAACCGCAATTATTGCATTCACATTAGCGATTTTGTTTTCAATATCTCCTAACATGTCAAAGCTTATAGAACAAATGGCTCCAGGATTTGTGCTTTTTATTGTATTTTTGATGTTTGTCTTAATAACAATGAGTACAATAGGTTTGGGCAAGTCTGATTTAATAGGGCTTTTTGGTTCTGATGGTTCCACTAAAGGAATGACCTGGCTTGTCATAATAGTATGCCTTGTAATAGCAATAGGTGCTGTAAGTAGCATATTTGGTGACCAGTTGTTAGGAGAGGAAAGTGCAAATGGAGATGAGAGTGCTTTTCAAAAGAACCTAAAGAGCGCCTTTTTTAGCCCAAAGGTTTTAGGAATGGTTTTCATTTTTTTCATTGCAATGTTCACAATTTTGTTTGTAGGTCCAAAGGCAGTTGGAAAAAAATAATTTCGATTAAAGCTTTTTAAAATAATAAGGAGATGTGATTATATTGGATTTGATGCAAATTATAACTAATTTAAATGAACTGGGCATTAGAGAAGTATTTTTGCCTTTTGTACTTATTTTTACAATTTTGTTCACTATTTTAGACAAGACAAGAATCTTTGTAAGAATAGCATCTAATGAATCAGAAGAAGATAGAAATAGGAAAATTGCAGAAAATAAGAAATTCGCTACAATTATATCTCTTGCTATCTCTCTGACAGCTATATTTATGCACATTAGAGGAACAACAATTGGAGGGTTTGATATTGTCAATTTTATAAATTCTGCAGTTCCAGGTATTACCGGTTTAATTGTAGCAATCTTTGCATTATTCGTGGTACTTGCCTTGGTTATGCCTTCCTTATTTCCAGAAACTGCAAGGCTTAATATGCCAGTTGGTTTTATCATAATAGTTGTAGCGCTTGTTATATACCTCTATGCAGCGTCTCTTGGATGGATGGGACCTTCTGCAAACCTTGGTTTTGTTAATACTTGGCTTGAAAATGAAACATTAGTGTCACTAGGGATTGTATTCTTAGTTGGCGGAGCAGTGATATTTTGGATAATATCATCAAAAAAACCTCCTAAGACAAAATCTCACTTAGGTGAAATGTGGAAACATATATTTAGAAGACCAGAGTATTAATCCTTTGATTGTTATTATTTCAATTTTTTTATTCAAGAAAAATGTTAAGTAATTGAATATTTGTTTAGATTGTTCTGATAAACAAATTCATTGAAGAATAGAATTAAACAATTTTTGTTATTTTAGTATTAATTTATTTTAACTTAGGAGGGAGAATAAATGATAAAAAGAATATATGCAAGACAGGTATTTGATTCAAGAGGAAACCCTACTATTGAAGGAGAAGTTACAACTGAGCAAGGGATTTTTAGTTCTATGGTCCCTTCAGGCGCTTCAACTGGACTTTATGAAGCAGTGGAGCTAAGAGACCAAGAAAAAGATTACTTAGGAAAGGGAGTTTTTAAGGCTATTGGAAATGTTAATTCTATTATATCAAATAAGATAGTAGGACTTGATGAAACAAAACAATTTGAGATTGATGAGATAATGATTAGGTTAGATGGAACAAAAAACAAGTCTAATTTAGGAGCTAATGCGGTTCTTGCAGTTTCAATGGCTGTTGCAAGAGCAGGAGCAAAAACACTTAATCTTGAGCTTTTTGAATACCTTAAGATACTTTATGATTCATTATCTACAGAAAAAAACATTGATAAAAGCAATATCAAAAAAAAGGAATTTGTTATGCCTTGTCCTTGTTTTAATGTAATAAATGGTGGAGAGCATGCAGGAAATGATCTTGATATTCAAGAATACATGATTGTTCCCCTAAATGCCAAAAACTTTTCAGAAGCCATGAAAATTGGAACAGAGATTTATCATACCCTTAAAAAGATTCTTAAAGAAAAATACGGTCCACAAGCTGTTAATGTGGGTGATGAAGGTGGGTTTGCTCCACCTTTGAAATCTGCTAAAGAACCGCTTTATTTAATTATGGATGCAATTAAGAGAACAGGCTACATTGATAAAGTAAGTATCGCTTTAGATGTTGCAGCTTCAGAGTTTTTTGATAATGGCTCGTATATGTTTGAAGGAAAAAAGCTATCTGGCGATGAATTATTGGATTTTTACAAAGAGATCGTATCAGAATTTCCAATATGCTCAATTGAGGACCCTTTTGAGCAAAATGACTTTGAATCTTACTCAAGGCTTACAGATCAACTTAAAGGAATTCAGGTTGTAGGAGATGACCTTTTGGTAACAAACATTGAAAGAATTAAAATTGCAATTGAGAAAAAAGCCTGTAATTCGCTTTTATTAAAGTTAAACCAAATTGGTACATTAAAAGAAGCTTTAGAAGCTGCTAACCTTTCAAGTAAATCTAATTGGGGAGTAATGATATCTCATAGAAGCGGTGAAACAGAGGACTCATTTATTGCTGACCTTGCCTGTGCACTTTGTTTAGGACAGATAAAAAGCGGAGCGCCTGCTAGAAGCGAAAGACTTGCTAAGTATAATAGAATCTTAAGAATTGAAGAGAAGTTAAAGGAAAGAGCTTCTTTTTCAAGGGTTTTAAAATCAAAAACCTCGGTCTAAAGGGCGAAGAGTTGGTAATATAAAAGCATGCGCTGTGTTAAAGCGAGGTTGTTGATTACAAAAAAGCGTACCAAGTCCTCGTTTTTAAACACGAGGTATGCTTTTCTATTAATCAATATTTGAAGTTCTAAGCGGTATTTAAAATTTGTTTAAATTAGATATGAAGATTAAATATCACAATTAGATATAAAGATTATATATCCATTATATCAAAAAGATTCACTATCGGTTTTTGAATCACATCAAAATCATCTACACCAATCCTTGGACAAGCAGTGTTCACAAAACAATCAATAAACCTAAAATCTTCAAGCTCTGAAAAATTATAGCTATCATTTATTAAGGGATAAAACTTTTTATCCTTGAATTTTTTTTTTAATATATCTAACTTAAAATCCTTAAATTGACCAGGTTTTACTGTAAAAAGAACACCTATGTTTTCTGAGAAGAGAAATTTGGCAATCTTTGCATTTTTTATTTTTGTTGATTGAGAATCATATTTAATTGTATTATATTTTAAAGCAATGGGATCAAAACAAAAGACATCTTTTTTATTAGCATAAGTAAGCGCTTTTGGATGAAATTTTCCTTCACCTATATATAAGAACGCTTCAAAATCCCCTTTTATTTCTAAGATATTACATCCAAGTATTTGTCCTTTTATATTTGTATGATTCAATTTTTTTAATAAAACTATTTTACCGTTTTGTTCCAACTGATTCTTGATAGAACTAATTTGATTAACGTATTGTGCTGTTGTAAATAACATTACCTTTAAAGGCAAATTATACATAAGTTTTTTTGGAATTACAATCTTTCTTTTGTAAAAGAATGGAATATTGATAAGCTTCATTTTCAAGATACACTTATTAAATTTAATATTTTCATTTCAAAGAGTTATAACTTTCAAAAAGAGATATTTAACTCCTTTTTATGGACAGGCCAATGGTCTTTTTTGAGATAAGGAGTAAGCACTACACACAATCTCTTTCCCACCGTTTTTAATTATTGGAATAAATGTTACATCTAAAATTTCTCCAATATCTTCTTTACTATAAGAAACTGGCTCTTTTCTTTTATCTAAGGTGTTTCCAGGAGCCCAAGAGTCTAAAACAACTGTTGAGTCAAGAATCCCTTTTGATCCAAGTATTGAAACCTTTAAGGAAGTAATTTGCTTATCACCTATGTTTTTTAGGACATACAATAAAGAGTTAGTTGAATCATCTAAAGATTTATAACATACATAGGGTATCTCTAAAACCACTATATTCATATCAACACCAAAGCACAATCTTTTTGATAATTGCTCTTCATTATTTGTTTGGTTATATCCTGCAGGTTGTGGGATTACCATTACATTTATTACAACTACTGCCAAAGATACCGCAAAGGCTATCAAAAATACTGTTGCTAAAAGAGGTGAGATTGCCTTTTTATTTTTCATTTTTACCATAATAATCATTTTTATATTTTAAACCTTTGTTTTCAGCGACCGTAAGTCTTAAAATTCTATTTTGTTAATTATTTATATTAATAATGAAAAACCTCTGCATAAATGGGAGGTATCTCGTGGATAGTCAAGGTTAAAGGTTTAGTGAATCCGTCTCTTCAAACTTTAGACCTTAAGACCAAAGTATGCAAAATGAGCTGGATTTCACAAAAATCTAAATAACTTAGACTCGGTTGTTTTCTTAGTATGTTATTTTCTTAGTATGTTGTTTTCTTATTATATTGTTTTTTGTATAATTCATATAACTATTTTTCGAGTACTTTCGATTACTAGCAGTGCAAAGTACATTGGAACTACTACAAAGGCAATCAGTATCGAAATTGATATAAAAAGTATTTGTATTCCAAAAAATTGCGCTATTAGTGCTCCTAATGCCACAAAAATTATTGATGGGATGGATACAATAAAGCTTGAGGATTTAAAGTAAGCTAATCTTTTTTCTGTTGATATCATATCCATAAAAGCCATTCCAAGTGCGCTTTCAGCAATTGAAGAGCCTAAAATACCCAAAAGTGTAGCTATTGCTAAAGACATAAGTCCTCTATTAAAATATACTGCAAAAGGAAGTATTGCGCTTAAAAGTGTTCCAAATATTAAAAGCGGAAGCTTTCCAATATAACGTGAATTGCTCCTTACAATGTATGGGCCTAACATAGAGGAAAATAATGCTATAATAAAAATCAATGCAACATTTCTAAACGCCCCAAAACCAGTATTACTTAAAGAGGTGTATATGAAGATTCCAAGGTATGCATTAACTAATATGTTAGCGATAAAAGATATAATGGAGCCAATTGATAAAATCATAAGTTTTTTGTCTGAGAATATTTCTTTTAAGGTTTTTATCGCGTAACTAATCTTTGTAAAAATATCTATTCTTGGGATAGGCTCATCTTCAGTAGTTTTAGATCTAAAAAAAAGCATTATCAAAAAAGCCATAAAAAGCATTAGTGCGCTAGAAAAATAGATTATTGCAGGGGAGTTTATACTGAATTGAAATATTTGGATTTTACCAAAAAGATCTTGTGCAAAAGAAAAATAATCTAAAATCCAAGCGGATAAAAAAATACCAATTGCTGTGAAAATAAGCCCTGTTAGTGCTATGTGTCTTATAAAAAAACCTCTGTTTTCACTCTTTAATAAAATGTATGATACCTTGTTGTATTTTATTGAATAAATCAGGATAAATGATGAGTAAAACAAAAACGATATAAGTAATCCTAATTTATTTGAGGTTATAGAAAACACACCCATTGCTAAAACAAAAACTATACTTAAAAACTTTGTAAATAGCGATAGTGTTTTATTTTTAAGTCTTCTTCGTCCTTCAAATAAAAATGATACAATTAGTTGAATGAATAAATTGATACCATGTATTAATCCTATTATAAAAAGATTTATTCCAAATAAAAAAAAGAATATGTTGGTGTATTGAATAGAACTTAATCCAAACCCAATTCTATCAAAGAGCTCTAGACCAAAAATTCCAAGTCTGCCTCTCATCACTTTATTTTTGTTTTCCCTTTTAATCTGAGATAATGCTTCATCAATTGCAATCTGAGCATCGTTTGGAAGGTAGCCTTTTTGGATCAGAATTTGAAATGCAACTTCACTATCCATCATCTCGATCAATTTGCCCTTTGCAATTTCTATAGCGTTCTTATCTATCATAAGCATTTAATTCTTTTAAGAAGATATATAAACGTTTCGATGAAGTCTTTAATTTGTGCCATACATTATAAAAACAAATGAGATTTCGATTAGGATTTGCTAACTAATTAAAAATTCACACACTAAAAATTCACACACTGGACGTGTTTATCTAAATTTCACAAGGTAATTTTAGGATAATTTCAGGATAATAATCAATTTGCTTATTTGTTGATATCATGAAATCCTGCATCATTTCGCATACTTTGGTCAATAGAAAAGCATACCTCGTTTTGAAAAACGAGGACTCGGTACGCTTTTCTATAAATCAGGGCTTAAAAGACTTATAGGACTTTTTTAATAATTTGTTAAAAACCTGTTAAAAAAAGTTGTTAAACTATTTAAGAGTAGTAAATTAACTATTTAAAGGAGGATTTCTACTATTTGGATAGATGGCTTTTGAAAACGTGTTTGGCAAAGGAAAGAAGGAATTGATTGAGGAATGGAGATTTAATTCAAAAAATCCAATTGTCTCCTCATTAGTTGCTTCCAATCTCTCAAATAATGGAGAAAATTTAATCATATTTGGCACTAAAAGTGGTCAGGTTTTCGCAATAAGTGATAAGTCTGAAATAAAATGGTTATACAAAATCAAAAGGAATATTGATAAAATTCAAGCGTTCTTCGTTGATGAAACAAGGGATAATTCTATATATGTAAAACCATTTGCATACGACATTAATAATGATGGGAAAAAAGAGATTTTAATTGGCTCAGATTCAGGAGAGGTTATATGCCTTGATATTAATGGAAAAGAGCTATGGAAGTTTGAAACCCAAGGCAAGATTAGAGGAATGCCCTTTGTTGCAGAAACATCAAAGGGACTTATGGTGGTTGTAACCTCAACAAAAGGCAAGATTTTTTGGCTTGATGTGAACGGAAATATAGTTGATGAAAGACAAGTTGAATCAGGGATTGAATCCACTCCACTGTTTTTTAAAGATAATGGAAAAGATAGGTTAGTATTCGGATCAAATGATGGTTATATATATTGCTTTAATGAGCAAAAAGAAGTATTATGGAGATATAAAACACAAGGAAAGGTAAGTGCAAGACCTGTTATCACAAATCTTGATACGAAAGATAAGATATTCATAATCATTGGTTCTCATGATGGTTTTTTGTATGCTTTAGATTCTTTTGGAAACTTTCACTGGAAGTTTAAAACTCAGGATAAGATAGTAAACGAAATTGCACTTGCTGATTTTAATAAAGATGGAATTCCAGAAATTGTGTTTTGTTCTTATGATTCAAATATCTATGCACTTAATGCAAGTGGGGATTTAATTTGGAACTATCAAACAGATTTCTGGATTGAAGAAAGACCAATTATTGAAGATATTGATAATGATGGAAATCAAGAAGTGATTGTAGGTTCATATGACCATTCATTGTATATTTTAGATGCACAAGGCTCATTTTTACTTAACTACGTTCCAGGTATATCAAAGTTATCTAACCAAGCAGGTCATTTTAGTGATTTTGTAACAAGTGATCCGGGACAATATAAAGGAAAAAAATTGGCAAAAGAAGACCTTGGTGGAATTGTAATTGGAACAGATCTTATAATCGATAAAAACAAAAAAAAATGGATTATTGTTGCCGTGAAGAATGGTGACATTCAAAAATTTGAATTCAAAACAAAAGGTTAAAGGTGAAAATCATGGGAATTCCTTTAGTAAGTGATAAAAATGAGATCATAAGGGTCAAGACGTATGTCGAAGGTTTGGATGAGGTTATGCAGGGAGGTATTCCTAAGGGGCATGTAATTTTAGTTTCAGGAACTAGTGGTACTATGAAATCTTCTCTTTCTTTTGTAACACTTTATTATAATGCACTTGAAAAGCGAAATTGCGTTTATCTTTCACTTGAACAATCCTACATCTCACTTATCAATCACATGGTAAATCTTGATTTGGACCTATCAAAAATTAATATGATCATTACAACAGATATTTCAAAGCTTGAAACTAGGTCTCAAGAGGCAAAAAACTCAAAAAAAGGGAATTTGTTTGTAATAGATCTTGCAGCCTTAAGAAAAGAGATTAAGGACACAAAAACCGGAGAGAGCGGGAATTGGGTAAATGTTATACGAAATGTGATTAAAAAGGTCAAGGAATATATAACTTTAGATATACTTGTAATAGATTCTTTATCAGCACTTTATGTTCTTTCAAACTTCGTGAATCCAAGAGTTGAGTTATTCCACGTATTTGAATTCTTAAGAGATGAAGGCATCACAACGTTTCTAATATCAGAAATGCCCCTTGACAAATCAAAGTTTGGTGATTATGAGATTGAGGACTATTTATCTGATGGAATCATTCTTGTAGAAAGAACAGAAAAGTATAGAAAGGTAGTAAGGTCTATTTCAATTGTAAAGATGAGGGCAACTAAATGTGATTTGGATGTGTATTCACTTGAATATACTGATCGAAAATTCAGAGCTCTTTACGGAGGTCAGCCACCACTCGTATAATCCCTCATTGTTTTTTTGTTATATTAATTCTTATTAGACTACAATGCTTAGATTGTAGGAGTATTTTTCAAATAGAATTTTTTTGAGTATAATGTATAGATCTGTTTAACTTGGATGATTTGTTATTCGATTTATTCTTAATATCATCGTCATCGCTACTTTTTATCTTTATTATTATTATTATTATTATTATTATTATTATTATTATTATTATTATTATTGCCACAATATGGTTGAACAATAATTAGTTTTTATACTACATAAATAGGTATTAGGTAACTTTTTAAATAGAAAAGATTTATGATTTAATATGGTTCAAAATAAAAAGAAAGACACTATAAAAAAGAAAGGCACAAAGACTCCTTTTGAAAAGTCATCAATAAATTCCTCATTAATTGACCCTCAAGAGATAATGGAAGATAAAAATTCTTTAAAAGATATTCAAGATAAACTAACAAAGCCTAAAAGTCTTTTAGGTACAAATGCTTTAATTTCTAAGCGAGTATTAGCCTTTTTAATAGATATAATCATTATTTCACTATTGATTTTACCTGCATATCTTCCAGTCGCAAATGATTATCAAGGACTTAGTTTTGAGCAAATAGGCCAAAAGGTGGAAAGTGATCAATATCTTTTGATGCTTCCATTTTATGCAGGGCTTATTGCTTTTTTTTACTTCACGCTTTTGGAGTATAGTTTCTCTCAAACCTTTGGAAAAAAAGCATTTGGAATTTATGTAGTCAATCTTGAAGGTAAAATGACTTTTGGCAAAGCATTATTACGTTCTGTTCTATTTTTAGATATCCCTTTTTTTGGTTTATTAAGGGCATTTGATTTTGGGTATGCATTGTTTAATCCAAACAACCAAAGGCTTTTAGAGCAATTTTCAAAAACAAAATCTATCCAATTTTATACATTAAACAAAGAGCAAGTAAATTTAGGAGCATAATATTTATTCTTTCATTATTCTGCAAAACCTGCAGACCTCTGTTGAAGTTGGAAATCCACAACTTTTGCAGAGAATCAGGGTTCCAGAGGTTTTTTGTTTTTGTTTCACATTGGAAATAGGGATTGACTCAAGAGATTTCAGAAAGCCTTCTTTTAATTTATTAACACTTTTTAGAAAGGCTAGCTTTTTATCCTTGGAATCTAAAAGGTAGGATATCTTTTTTTTCATAATCACTTGTGTGCTTTCTTTAGAATAAGGACATTCGTCCATATAATGTGGCAAGTTATTTATTAAACAATATATTGTACTTTCTTTCTCAGTTAGATTATAAAGTGGCTTGGCCCTGCCAATCAATCTTTTTTCTTTTTCAGTTTTTGTGATTTTTCCACTCCTTAAGAAATAATCAAGATGCTGGTTTGAAAGGTTGTTTATAGTAAAATATAGTTCATCATCAAGATTATGCCCTGTTAACACATAATCAAAATCATTATCAAACGCAAATCTATTCATAATGTATCTTTTTATTGTACCACAAACAGAACATACATTCTTTGTTGATTTTGCAATGTTATCAATGTCTTTTGGGTAATCTGATAATCTTACAAGGTTTAGTTTAACATCACACATAGAGCAAAGCTTTTGGATACTGGAAATTGATTTTTCAGAGTAATTCATTATTCCAAGGTCTATATAAAATGCTTCCGTTTCAAAAGGCACCTTTTTTTCTATTTGAGATAATGAATACATTAGAGCAGTTGAGTCTTTTCCGCCACTAATAGCAACTAGAAGTTTTTTATCCCTAAATAACACACTATCCATTACTTTTTTTACTTTTTTTTCAAAATAACTCTTAAAATGCTTCTTGCAAAGCCTTTTATCTGAATAGATTGAATTTGACTTACAAAGCGAACATCTCATACTTATCACAACATAAGAATTTTCTTATTGAATTTAAAATTAACTAAAAGAAAAGATATAACGTGTCTACATGTAAAAGGCCCCATGTAAAAGGCCCCACATAAAAGACCTTTAATCTAAAAAAATAGCGCAACCACATTTAATTGCATAAAACACAAAAATTTTGCAGGTGATTTTTATATTTGAAAATATAAATACATTTCCAAACAACTAAAAACCACTTTTTTATTTTTTACTTTCTACCAAGGGTTATTTCTATTGTAGAGACTCTAACGTCTTTACCTTCAGTATTTTGAAAGCCTTCAGAATCGATCTTAATGGATTTAACCTCAACTTGTCCATCCAAAAATCTCTTTGAAGCCACTTCTGATACATCTACAGCCCTTGAAATAAACTTTCCTCTTGCTTTAACAGTTACTTCTTTTGCCTCTTTTGTGGTAAACTGCATCACAACAGCTGTCACATAGTTCATAAAGTTCTTATTTCCTACAAATACTGAGTTATCTGCCATATCAATCCCTCCATTGCTTAACCGTTTCCAGTTTTTTCATATCTAATCGGTGTAAAAACTAAAAAACCCTACATACTATTCCTACATACTATTCCTACATACTATTCCTACATACTATTCAAAGGGAATATTGTAAAAGTTTTTATATTTTGTGCTAAAAACTAGTGAAAATAGTAAAAATCAACAACCTTGCCCTAAAGAGCGAGTTATGTTGGTAATATAAAAGCATGCGCTATATTAAGCGAGGTTGTTGATTACAAAAAAGCGTACCGAGTCATCATGTTAAAACAAGAGGTATGTTTTTCTAGTAATAAAAGAGATAGTAAAAATGAAAGAAAACATAAACCATGAGATTAACCTAGATGCTGAATCTAACAAAGATGCTGAATTTAACAAAAAATACTTTTCAAGAGAGCTTTTATACTCTTGGTTAAGTCCTGAAAAGATAAAAGAGCTTTCCAAAAAGAAAGTTCTTATCATAGGTGTTGGTGGACTTGGAAGCTTTTCTTCAACGATTCTTTTCAAATCAGGTATATTTAATTTAACTGTAATGGACTATGATGAAGTAGACATTTCAAATCTTCATAGACAACTATACTCCATTAAAGAATTAGGGAAAAATAAAGCAAAACTTACATCTGAAAGACTTTCTTCATATTTTAAGGGAATAAAAACCAGTTTCATAACTGAAAAGTTATCAGAAAAAAATATGGCTTTAATAAAAGATTATGATCTAATAATTGATGGAACTGATAATCTTTGCGCAAGATACCTCATAAATAAGAGTGCACTCCTTCACAATAAGCCTGTTATATTTGCAATGATTGGAAATTCTAAGGTTATGATATATCCTAAAAACATAGGTGACCCTTGTCTATCTTGTTTCTTGAATATAAAAATGGAAAAAGAAAAAGAACATTGTGAAAGAAGACATAATAAAGATGCTTATAAAGATGATTTTGAGGATTCAAAGAATCAAACAGGCAATCTTATTTGTATGAGTAATAATGATCTTCGGAGTGATAATAATAGTATGAGTGATAATAGTAAAGAAAACAATTATATTAATAACCACAAGAATAATGATGATAGTAACAATAAAAACAACTATTATGAAAACACTTATAGTAATGGTGATTATAACAATAATAATACAAATGAGTCAAATAATGAAACAAAAGCAGTTATCGCGCCAGTGAATGTTTTAGCGGCTTCACTACAATCATATATAGCAATAAAAATGCTTTTAGGACAATCAATAGATTTTGAAGGTAAATTAATTACATTTGATTTTGAAGAACTGAAATTAAGAAAAATAGAGGTCAAAAAAAATAAAAACTGCCCTATTTGTTCTAAATAGTATTTATTCTAATAAGAATTTAATATAATAAGTGTTTATTCTAATCAGAATTAAAAATATGGGCCCATTTGTTTAACTGTTCAGGTATGTACATATTTCCATTTGTTAGGATACACTTATTAGGTTTGATTTTAAAATATTATTTTTTCATTAATCCTTTTCATTGCTCAAAGCCTTGAAAAGCAAATTAAGAAAAAAATAGATTCAATAAATCTATTTAAAAAATACTTCAGATAAATTGAAAATAATATTAATAAAAAATAAAATTGCTAGAGCACTAGATTAATTTATAATAAGATTGTATAATGACAAGACTGATTCGATAAGACTAATTCATTCGAATTAAAATAAAGAACACCTTAGAACTAAAATAAATAACAATATTTAAAAAAAAAATCAGGAAAATAATTTAGGATAATATTATTTCAAAAACGTTTTATTGGCATGTTTTTGATTTGATTTTTTATTAATCCTTACCCTTTTTGAAGGTCTTAGCTTCTCGGCGCCCTTTCCTTTATGACGTAAGCCTCTTATCTTTCTTCCTGCACTAGTTAGTCCCCTAAAGACCCTTTTGGTATTAGCACCATTACAAATCCAATTAATCCTCGAATCTGCTTTTATTGAAGGATGCTCTTTATCCACTAAAATTACTTCATAGAAATAATAGCTTTTATTTTTGCCCACAAAATAGCTATTTAATACCTCTAGATTTGGATGTTTTCTTTGACATCGCTCTTCAGAGAGCAACCTGTAATTTTTAGCAAGCACAAGATTTCTCCTATTATGTTTTGACCTTCTACCACCAGTGATTCTATGTCTTTGTTTTCCGCCTCTTGGAACCCTTTGCCTAACCACTATATAGCCTTGTTTTGCTTTGTAACCTAAAGCCCTTGCCCTATCTATTCTTGTAGGCCTATCAATCCTAATAGTAGATTCGCCCTTAGACCACTCAGAAATTCTCTCCCTATAAATTCCTTTTAGAGTTTCAGTTGGCTTTTTCCAAGCCTCTCTAACATACTTATATACTCCCATTTTTTAGCCTCCATTATTTTCTTTTCCTTAGTTCAGGGAAGCTACTCCCCACATCCTAATCAGTATAATGGGGGGATTTTGCAGGGTTTATAAATATTACCTTCAGAAAAAGTTTGATATAAAAAACCTTTAAAAGCATAAATTCCACTAGGCATCTAACTATATAGTTTTTATATAGTTTTACTTTTTTAACTGAAAATCTCACACATCTCACACTAATGTGTGGGGCATTAAACCCCTAACAAATCTCATATTCAAATCCCATATTCAAATCCCACAGTGTGAGATTGTCAATAAACTTAATTATTATTTAACAAAAACCGAAAGATTACATCAAAGGACTGCTAGGAAAAAAACAGATAACTTTAAAAATAAACATAGATTCCCAAACATTAATTAGCTCGAGTCCTTACCAGGGCGAAAAGAATAGAGCTTAGCAATTCAAGTTCTATTCTAAACGCTTTTTAAGTAATATCTCGTGCTAAAAAGCTAATTATCATATTTAAAGGTGATTTTAAACATGTCTGAAGATGAAAAAGACCAAAAGGCTTATCTTAGGCCTATAGTTCGTGTAGCAAACGAAGATATCATGGGAAATAAAAGGCTATATGCAGGAATTGCAAGCATAAAAGGAATTAGTTTTTCACTAGCTAATGCAATATGCAATGTTTTAGGGATTGATAGAGATATGAGGATAGGACATCTCAAAGAAGACCAGATTAAAAAAATTGAAGGCATTATCAAAAATCCAGCTCAACATGGTATCCCAGAGTACATGCTTAACCTAAGAAATGAACCTGAAACTGGCGAATCAAAGATTTTAGTTGGACCTGAAATTAGATTCTATGTAGACCAAATCAAGAAAACAAATATGAGACTTAAAACATATAGAGGCTCAAGATATAATAGAGGTCTTCCAGTTAGGGGACAAAGGACTAAATCTAATTTTAGAAGAAACAAAGGAAAAGCTATGGGCGTTTCAAAGAAAAAAGGGCAACCTGCATCAAAGCCAAAGACAGATAATCAACAATCAGGCAAAGGCAAAAAGAAATAAGAGAGTGATTTAAAAATGGGCGATCCTAAAAAACAAAGAAAAAAATACAAAACACCTATGCACCCTTGGCAAAAGTCAAGGATTGAAGAAGAAGCTGGGCTTATTACAGAGTATGGTCTTGCAAGCCACAAAGAGCTTTGGAAAATGAAGACTTTTATTAAAAATTCATCAGACATTGCAAAAAAGCTTATTGTTGCAAGAGGAACTCAAGCGGATATTGAAAAAAAGCAACTTATCTCAAAACTTTCAAAACTAGGGCTTTTAAAAGAGGATGCAACTACAAATGAGGTTTTAAATTTAAAGCCAAAAGATGTTTTAGAGAGAAGACTCCAAACGATAGTTGTAAGAAAAGGGCTTGCAAATTCTTTTAGACAATCAAGACAACTTATCACACACGGACATATTGCAGTTAATGGTCAAAAGCAAACTGCACCTTCTTATCTTGTAGAAGTTGCTAAAGAGAACTTAATTGATTTTGTTCTAAGTTCGCCTTTTAGAAGCCTTGACCATCCTGAAAGAAACAAGATTTTATCAACAGGAACTAAAATAATCCCTGCATCTGAAGAAGAGATAGTTGATTCAAATCAAGAAGAGAAAAATGAAGCTAGCGAAAAGATAGCTAAGGAAAAACCTCTTCCAAAGCAAAAGAAACCTACAAAAAAGAAAGAGGAATCAAAGGAGTAGATAGGTGATTTTTATGAACGAAAGAAGAGAAAATAATTCAAAGTGGGGAATTGCCTATATTTATTCCTCATATAACGATACTATAATCCATATAACAGATATATCCGGAAGCGAAACAATTGCATTAAGTTCAGGAGGCCAGGTAGTGAAGGCTCATAGGCTTGAGTCATCTCCAACTGCTGCAATGATCGCTGCTAAAAGAGCTGGTCAATCTGCTCTTGAGAAAGGAATTACTGGAATTCATGTAAGAATCAGGGCAAAAGGTGGGCACAACGGACCAATGTCACCAGGACCTGGAGCTCAAGCAGCAATAAGAGCACTTTCAAGAATTGGACTTAGAATTGGTTTAATAGAAGATGTCACCCCTATTCCACACGATGGTTGTAGAAAAAAAGGTGGAAAAAGAGGGAGGAGGGTTTAAATGAGCATCGAAATCCTTTCAAAAGATAACAAAAGAAAAAAGGAAGTCTTTCTAATAAAAAACAAGACGCCTGCTTTTGTAAATGCTTTAAGGAGAACTGTTATTTCTTTAGTCCCTACTATGGCCATAAATGAGGTTGAGTTTGTTAAGAACTCTTCTGCATTATATGATGAGATAGTTGCAAATAGATTAGGTCTTATTCCACTAAAAACTGATCTTTTGTCTTATGAATTGCCTTCTAAATGCAGTTGTAAGGGGGAAGGATGTGCTAAATGTACACTTAAAATCAAATTAAGTGCAAAAGGACCATGTACAGTTTATGCAAAGGATCTAGTTTCAACTGATCCTAAAGTAAAGCCAGCCTTTCCTGATATGCCTATTGTTAAGCTTTTAGAACGCCAAGAGATTGAGTTCATTGCTACAGCAACATTAGGTATTGGGATAGAACACTCAAAGTGGAGTCCAGGACACGTATATTATAAAGGGGTCCCAAAGATTGAAATTAAGGGCAAATGTGAGAATCCAAAAGAGATAAGTGATATCTGTCCTAAAAATATTTTTAAGGCAAGTTCAAGTAAGCTTGAAATAAATGAAAACAAAGTAATGGACTGTAGCCTTTGTCTTGCTTGCTCAAATGCATGCGAATCAATTAATATTTCTGCAAGCAACAAGGATTTTTGCTTTTCAGTTGAATCATTCGGACAGCTAGAAATTAAAGAGATTATGGATAAAGCTGCAGATATCATAGTTGATATGGGGGAAGATTTAAAAAAGTCACTATAGGCTCTTTGCGGGGGTGCCGGAGTGGTCAAACGGGCACGGTTGAGGGCCGTGTGGCTTAGTGCCTACGAGGGTTCAAACCCCTTCTCCCGCATCCTTTCAAAGGTTAATATGAATTATAATCACGAGGTTGAGAAGATATGAAACGAACAGGACCAACTAATAATCATCTTTTAGAAACGATACGAAAACTTAAAGAGTCTTCTGCAAAGGAGAAGGTTAGTATTTGGAAAAAGGTTGCAATTGAACTAGAAAGACCCACAAGACAAAGAAGGTCAATAAATCTTTCAAGGATAAATAGGTTTTGCAACGAAAACGACATAATAGTAGTACCAGGCAAGGTTTTATCATCAGGAGATGTAAACAAAAAGATTACTATTGCAGCTTGGTCTTTCTCTTCAAAGGCTATAGAAAAACTTGAGAAATCAAAATCAAAAGTGATGAAATTAGAACAGCTAATAAAAGAGAATCCTAAAGGCAAAAATCTTAAAATAATTGGTTAAAGGTGATTACTTATGATAATATATGATGCAAAGGATGCAATTTTGGGAAGGATTGGCACAAGGATTGCCAAATCAGCAATCCTAGGTGAAGATGTAATAGTTGTTAATACTGCGTATGCAGTAATCTCTGGTGGAAAAAAGAGTATCTTGGCAGAGTATCTAAATAAATTCAAAAGAGGTACTTATGCTCATGGTCCTTTTTATCCAAAGGTTCCTTCAAGACTCTTTAAAAGACTTATCAGGGGAATGGTTCCTTATAAGACAGGTGATGGAAAAAAGGCATACTCCAGGATTAAATGCTATAGTGGAGTTCCAAAATCCTTTGAAGGCAAGGATTTTATAGTCGTAAAGGATGCATTATTAACTAAGCTTCCTAAAAGAGAATACCAAAGCATTGCAGATATCTGCAAACTTTTGGGTGGTAAACAATGAATGATAAAACAGCACACGCTTCAGGTAAAAGAAAAAGGGCAATCGCAAGAGCTACGATTACACAAGGAAAAGGGATTGTAAAAATAAATAAAATTCCTTTAGATGAATACAATAATGAGCCTTACAGATTAAAGGTTTTAGAGCCTTTGATTTTAGCAGGGAATATTACAAAAAATCTAAATGTAGATGTTAACGTTTATGGTGGTGGATTTTCAGGCCAGGCTCAGGCTGCAAGATTAGCTATTGCAAGAGCAATCTCTGATTATACTAAAGATGAAAAATTAAGAGAAGTTTTTGAGGAGTATGATAGGAATTTAGTTGTTGCTGATACCCGAAGAAAAGAGGTAAGAAAACCTAATAGAAGTAAAGCAAGAGCAAAGAGGCAAAAATCATATAGGTGAACATCAAAAATGATAATTCCAATAAGATGTTTTAGTTGTGGAAAACCTTTAGCCCATCTTTGGGAAGAATACAAAGAAAGGGTCTCAAAAGGTGAAGACCCAAAAAAAGTTCTTGATAGCTTTGGGCTTGATAGATATTGTTGCAGGGGACTTTTCTTGGGGCATGTTGATTTAATTGATTCTATTGCCAAGTTCAAGAAAGCTTAATTGACTTTTTTTATTAATAGAAAAGCATGCCTCGTGTTTCAACACGAGGATTTGGTACGCTTTTTTGTAATTAACAACTTAGCTGAATGTAACGCATGCTTTTATATTACCAACATGCCTCGCCCTTTAGGACGATGTTGTTGATTTTTTGAATTTTTTTATATCAGTACTAATATAATTATTTTTTTCTTGCAAAAATATATAAAACAATAAAGATTTCTTGATGATTATGGTACTTGAGAAACTAGGAGAATCCTTAAGAAAGACCTTATCAAAATTGGCAGGCTCTCTTTTTATTGATGAAAAACTCATAAATGAACTTATAAAAGAGATCCAAAGAGCGCTTTTACAATCAGATGTAAATGTCAATCAGGTTTTTGAGCTTTCTTCAAAGATCAAGGAAAGAGCATTAAAAGAAAAGCCTCCGCAAGGGATTTCTAAAAAGGATTATATTGTAAAAATCGTTTATGAAGAGATAGTTAGATTTATGGGAGATGAAGAATCTAAAATTGACCTTACAAATAAACCAACTAAAATTTTATTGGTAGGCCTTTTTGGATCTGGAAAAACTACCCAGTCTGGAAAGCTTGCGCATTATTTCAAGAAAAGAGGAAACAAGGTTGCAATGATCCAAACAGATGTTTGGAGACCAGCTGCATATGATCAGCTTTCTCAACTTGGAAAAAAGATAGGAGTTGATGTATTTGGAAATCCAAAAGAAAAAGACCCTATTAAAATCTACAAGACTTTTGAGAAGGAACTCATAAAATACGATGTTGTTATTATTGATTCAGCAGGCAGAGACGCTCTCTCAGATGAACTTATTGATGAACTAAAAAAACTAAATAATGTAGTAAAACCACATGAGAGAATCCTTGTTATTAGTTCAGATATTGGTCAGACTGCCATCTCGCAAGCAAAGGCATTTCATGAAAGTTGTGATGTAAATGGAATCATAATTACAAAACTTGATGGAACAGCAAAAGGAGGAGGAGCACTTGCAGCCTGCGCAGTAAGTGGAGCAAAGATTAAATTTATTGGAACAGGCGAGAAGATTGATGACCTTGAAAGGTTTAATCCAAAAGGATTTGTAGGAAGACTTTTAGGAATGGGAGATCTAGATTCACTTCTTGAAAAGATTTCAACTGCTTTTGAAAATGAAGACCTTGAGGATGTATCAAAAAAATTACTTAAAGGTGAGTTCAATCTTGTAGATTTATATGACCAACTTGAAAGTATGAAAAAGTTAGGTCCTCTAAATAAGGTATTTGAGATGATACCAGGTTTTTCGAATGCAAATATTCCAAAAGACATGATTAATGTTCAACAAGAAAAAATGGAAAAATGGAAGATTGCAATGCTTTCTATGACAAGAAAAGAACTTGAGGACCCAGAGATTATTGATTCTATGCGCATTGAAAGAATTTCTAAAGGGAGCGGGATTACCACTTCAGATATAAGAGAACTTGTAAAGCAATATAAGCAATCAAAAAAGATTATGAAGATGCTTAAAGGGTCTGAAAAAAATATGGGCAAGGTGCTCTCAAAGATGGGAGCTAAGATGCCTAATGCTAAATAGATTATTTTTAGTCTTCTTGATTATTTGGTTTTTATTGTTTTCTTTTTTTTAACTTTTTAATTAAGTTTAGTTTTTGGCTAAAATTTTTTTGGTTAAAATTAGTCAAAAATGAAAACTCTCAACCATTGAAAGTAATATTCTGTCCAGTAAAATTCTATTTCAATCATTCTATTCCAATAAATTATTCCAATAATTAATTTTACTTAATTTGCTTAAATTAATTCTAGTTAAATAGTTTGCTCAATTTATGCTCCATTTAGAAAATTCATTTAGAAAAATGATTACTGTTCAGTGATTGACAATATTTATAGAGTATTAATTATAAAAAGACTATATTTGAAGATGGGGATTATGTGTGTTGAGACTTAACATAAGTTTTAATGCGTAGTAAGAGGTTTGGATTTTTTGTATATATGTGATTTAAATGAAGGTTCTTATGCTTGGATGGGAATTTCCGCCATACAAAAGTGGAGGTCTAGGAACAGCTTGCCATGGGCTCACAAAAGGTCTTAGTAAGCTTTTTGTGGATATTACTTTTGTTATCCCTAAAAGTCCTATGCCTATTACAAGTTCTTTTTTAAGTGTAGTGAATGCGAAAGTAGATTGCGAAGATGATTGTTATAAGCATTTAAATCCTATTTTTGTAGATTCAAAGTTGGTTCCATATGTGGGGGAGAAAAAAATTCTAAAAAATATCTCGTTTTCGAAAACCCCATCTTCAAAAACTAGAGACTTCTCTGCATATGGAGCTAATCTTTTTTTTGAGGTAGAATGTTATGCCATAAAAGCTTTTGAGATCTCAAAAAGGACAGATTTTGATTTAATACATGCGCATGACTGGATGACTTATCCTGCAGCAGTGCTTATCAAAGAAAAGACTAAAAAGAAAATGATAGTCCAAATTCATGCAACTGAATTTGATAGAACTGGAGGCCATCCAAATCAAAAGATTTATGAGATTGAGAAGATGGGCTTTGAAAGAAGTGATAGGATTATTGCAGTAAGTAATTACACTAAAAGTGTTGTTTGTGAGAAATATGGTATCTCACCTGAAAAAGTTGATGTTGTTCACAATGCAGTTGAGATAAACAACAAGAAAACTGAAGGTAACGGACATAAGATTAAAATTTTTCCAAATGATAAAATTGTACTTTTCTTAGGAAGAGTTACAATCCAAAAGGGCCCAGAGTATTTTTTAAGAGCAGCAAAACAAGTCTTAGAATTTGAGCCTTGCGCCAAATTCTTTGTTGCAGGATCAGGGGATATGCTTCCTTGGATGATTGAAGAAACCTCAAAGATGGGCTTATCTGATAAAGTATTTTTTACAGGGTTTTTAACAGGGGATGATATTGATTATGTTTATAGACAGGCAGATGTTTATGTTATGCCTTCAGTATCAGAGCCTTTTGGAATAACTCCTTTAGAAGCAATGGCTTGCGGAACTCCTGTAATTATTTCAAAGCAATCAGGGGTTTCAGAGGTCATAAATAATTGTTTTAAGATTGACTTTTGGGATGTAAACGAACTCACTAATAAGATTGTGTCAATACTTAGATATGAATGTCTCAAAAATGAGCTTAAAAACCATGGCTATTTTGAGGTCACAAAGATTACATGGGATAATAGTGCTAAAACCTGCAAAAAAGTATATGAGAAAGTGCTTTCATAAGACTAAAATATGCCAAAATATATAAATATCAAAAAAAGGAAGGATTTAGGAGTGGGGGTTTTAAAGGCTTTGTGTGTTTTTCATTTAGCTCTTCAAAGCTAAAAGGTAATAAATTTAAGGTTTTAAAAATGACAAATATATCATTATATTTTCAGGTACATCAGCCTTATAGGGTCAGAAGGTTTACTGTATTTGATATCTCAAAGAGTGATAGCTATTTTGATGAGACTAAGAATTTTGAGGTCTTTGAAAAAGTTGCTAAAAAATGCTACATCCCTACTACAAAGATGCTTATTGAGCTTTTAAGAAAATATCCAGATTTTAAGGTTGCTTTTAGTTTTTCAGGTGTTTTTTTAGATCAAGCGAAAAGTTATTCTCCAGAACTATTATCACTTTTCAAAAAAATATGCACAAGCAAAAATGTAGAGGTTTTAGATGAAACCTATTACCATTCTCTTGCTTTTATACACTCAAAAGAAGAATACAAGCAACAAATACTTCTTCATAGAGAGCAAATCAACTCGTTGTTCTCAAAAATTCCCAGTACTTTTAGAAATACTGAGCTTGTCTACTCAAATGAGATTGCAAACTTCGCATCAGAACTTGGCTATGAGGCAATCCTTGCAGAAGGAGCAGATTTCGTATTAAAAGGTGATTCTCCAAACAAGGTTTACACAAATCCAAATAAGACAATATCAATCCTTTTGAAAAATTACAGACTCTCAGATGATATTGCATTTAGGTTTTCAGATAAGAACTGGAAAGAATGGCCTTTAAGTGCAGAGAAATATATGGATTGGATTGGTCAGGCTGGATTTGGCTCTGATATAATTAATCTGTTTATGGATTACGAAACATTTGGGGAACACCAATGGGAGGATACGGGAATTTTTAAATTTTTTAATAAGTTTATAGAATATTCAAATAAATTCGACCATAAATTTTTTACTCCTTCGCAAAGTGCAAAAACCTTTATCCCAGAAAAGGTATATGATGTTCCATTTTATCTTTCTTGGGCTGATACTGAAAGGGATTTATCTGCATGGATTGGTAATAGCATGCAACAAAATGCACTCACAAAGATCTATGAGATTGAAGGCATTGTAAAAAAATCGAATGATAAGGAACTAATTGAGAAATGGAGAAAGCTTCAAACCTCTGACCATTTCTATTATATGTGCACTAAGTATTTTAATGATGGTGATGTTCATAAATACTTTAGTCCCTATGAGACCCCCTATGATGCTTTTGTTTATTTTATGAATGTATTTTCAGACATAAAATGCAGAGCCGAAGAGATTGTGGATAAAAAGAATTTAGTTGATTCAAAAATCCAAAATATTGCTGTTAAACAAACTAACTTAGAAATTTTGGATTTGAGTTGAATTTAAAAATAATAAATGTAGGATTTTAAAAATAAAAAATTTGAGTTGTTAATTTTTAATTATTTTATTTAATTAAAGTATTGGTAACAAGATTGTAATTTTAAAGAGGTGTTTTGAGATGAAAACCAAAAGCTTTAAGGAAGCAAAAAAGAAAAGTGAAGTTAAGCCAACCACCAAAAAGGTAAGCAAAGTAGAAAACAAAAAACCTATGACCCAAAAGTTTTGTGAAAACGTTAGTGAAGATAAGAAATTCTTAGTTGCAAACGGAGAAATTCTTTCAAATCTTTTTGATTTGATTCATCTCCTTGATAACATTGACGATTATACATTTTATCATCACGTAAATGACGAAAAAAACGATTTTTACAATTGGATTAAGGAGATGTATGGGGATGGAGAATTTGAAAAAATAATATTGCCTATAAGAAACCCTGAAAAGCTTGAGATAGCTTTGCTAAAATACATCGTTAACACGCTTTCAAAATGCAATAAGTTAAACTTATAACTTTAGTAGTTTATATCAAACATAAGATTGAAGGTTAATCCAAAATATTTTTTTGAATGCGTGATTTGATTTCCAAGATTTTGCAGTTGATATTTTTGTGTTGGATTAAATGGCGGTTTAATAAATTGTAATTTTGGTCTGTTTATTATTTTGGAATAGTTTTAGAGGTGGTTATGTATTGGGTAATGTTGATTTTGTATTTGAGGTATCATGGGAAGTCTGCAATATGGTTGGAGGGATTTATAGAGTAGTTGAATCTAAATCTAGGTATATTACTTCTAAATACAACAACTCTTATTTTCTTGTGGGGCCATATTTTACAGATAAATCTTCAATGGATTTTATTGAAGAGCCTATGCCTGAAGTAATAAAGAGGGTTTTTGAAAAACTCAAATCTAAGGGAATCGTTTGCTACTTTGGCAAATGGAAAATTGCAGGCTCTCCACAAACAATCCTAATTGATTTTTCAAGAGCAGGATATATGAATAATGAATTGAAATCTAGATACTGGAATAGTTTTGGGATTGATTCACTAAATACAAGCTTTTATGATTATGATGAACCAATACTTTGGTCAAGTTGCGCAGGAATGCTTATTGAAGAGTTTGAAAAATTAAGCCCTAAGAAAAAGATTGTATCACAATTCCATGAATGGCTCAGTGGTGGGGCAATACTATATCTGAAATCAATAAACTCAAAGACAGCATGTATATTTACAACCCATGCAACAGTAATGGGCAGGGCTATTGCAGGAAGAAATATGGATGTCTTTTCAGAAATTCAAAAAATATCTGACTTTGATTTAGAAGCAAAAAACTACTCACTTTCTGCAAAACATCTTACTGAAAAAGTGTGTGCGAACATATCTGAAATTTTCTCAACAGTTAGTGAAATCACTTCAAAAGAAGCTGAAAAAATACTTTCCAAAAAAGCTGATATTGTTCTTGAAAATGGCATGAACCCATATTCTTATCCTACATTTGAAGAGATCTCAATTAAGCACAAGAGTAATTGTATCAAACAAAGAAAATTCATGATGGAGTATTTTTATCCTTATTATGTATTTGACATTGAACAAACACTCACATTTTTCATATCAAGCAGATACGAATTTTATTCTAAAGGGATGAATATTCTTATTGAAGGTCTAGCACTTCTTGATGAGAGGTTAAGAAGGGAAGATTATAAAAAAAAAATAGTAGTGTTTTTCTTTGTACCAGCAGATACTAAGGGCATTGATAATAATGTATTGAGATCAAAGGTTATTTTTGATGACCTTATCGACACTTTCAAAGAAAATAATCTTGAAATCACCCAAAGGATTACGCACTCTTTATTCAAGGGTTCAGAGGCATCTTATGAGGATATACTCGGTCCAGAACTTCACGAGCATTTTATTCAGTCATCCAGAATGATTAAAAAGATTGGTAATCCACCACTTGCAACACATATTATCTCTGATGAAAGCGATTCAATTATAAATATGCTTAGACAAAAAGGTCTTGTCAACTCTCAAAACAATGCGGTAAAAACAATATTTTATCCAATTTATCTAAATGGCCCTGATGGTCTTTTGGACATGACATATAATGAGGCAATAAGTGCAAGTCATCTAGCAATATTTCCTTCCACATATGAACCTTGGGGATATACTCCCCTTGAAGCAATATCTTGCGGTGTTCCCGCAATAACTTCTGACCTTGCAGGTTATGGCAAGTTTATAATAGAAAAAAACGCTAATGGAAAAGGAATTTTTGTATTGGATTTTGATAATAAAAGTTTTGAGGACCGCGCATTGGCACTTTCAGAGAAACTTTATTGGTATTGCTCCCTTTCAAGAAATGAAAGAGTTGAGATGAAAATACTAGCAAAGCAAACCTCTAATCTTGCGAGTTGGGATAATCTAATAAATAAGTATTTTGAAGCTCATGAACAAGCTATTTTGAGATCTTCAAATAAAGGAGGCGATTTCTAATATGGAATTAAGAAAAGATTATGTGCTTCCAAGATTTGTTTATATAGCTGCAAATCGCTCAAAAAGACCTTATGATTTAATCCAAAAAGAAGATGTTACTAAAGCTAAGGATTTTTCAAACGATAAAACAACATGCCCTTTTTGCAGGGGAAATGAGATAATGACAACATGTGAGATTGGTAGAATCCCTTCACCTGATTCTAAGGATTTATGGGATATGAGATGGTTTAAGAATAAGTTTCCAATTGCTGATTTAAAGGGAAATTATAGAATAAATACTGATAATAATTTTTTTACTTATTCTGATTCTTTTGGAAGACATGAGGTACTTGTTGAGACAAGTGAACATGACCTACAGATGTGGGATTTTTCAAATGAGAGAATGCAAAAAGTGTTTAAGATTTATCTTGAGAGGGGAAATGATCTTAAAAAAATTGAAGGAATTAAATATGTCTTGATTTTCAAGAATCATGGAAGAGATGCAGGGATATCGCTAAGACATTCACACAGCCAGATTTTAGGAATTAATCATATCCCTGCAATTGTTCTTCAAAAATCAATTAACAACAATAGATTTGGAGATTGTGCTTATTGCAGGATTTTAAATATTGAAAAGGATTCTTTAAGAAGGGTTTTTGAAAGTGAGAATTTTGTCTCTTTTACTCCTTACGCTTCAAGGTCTATGTTTGAGATAAATATTTTTCCTAAAAAACATGTCAGGTATTTGTCAGATTTAGAGAATAATTTTTTAGAGCTTAGTTCACTTTTATTGAGAATTTTAGGGAGATTGAAAGTGCTTAATGCTCCTTTTAATATTAACATTATTGAATCCCCACAATCTTTTGACCTTCATTTTCATATTTCCATTGAGCCTAGATTTTCTACATGGGGAGGGGTAGAATTAACAGGAACTTATGTAAATATTATGCCTCCTGAGCAAGCAGCTGCTTTTTATAGAGGTGAAGTTGAATGATTGAGATTATTTACAAATCAAAAAATAAAAATCTTAGCGTTAATACAGATTCGGATAGCAGGGTTTTACTTTCGGACAAATCTGGATGCTTTTGTTCTTTTTCTCCTAAAAATCAAAGCCGATATGATGGTTTTTATTATTTTGATGAATCAAAATCTGGCAGTAGAGATATGTTTAAGGTTTTAGACCATATAGAAGTTGAAGGATGTGTTGGTATTCCAAGATCTATTGAGCTTTCAAAGGAAAAAGTCATGAGAGCTTATGAAAATAATGAAGAACGATTTTTTATGCCTGAATTAAAGAAGTCTCTTTTCTACGCTCTTAAAAAGCCTGATAAAATTAAGCCCTTTTTAGATATCAAAGCAATTTATGATAATAGCGAATGGGGAAGGAATTATAAATTAGAACTTTTTGAGAATTATGCCCTTGTTTCGTTTAAGAAAACAATCTCAGAAAATGAGAAGGGATTGGCAAATTTAAAGGAGTTTGAGATGTATATTGGCATTGGTTTTAAAGGAATTGCCAAAGCTATTGATGAATGGAAACAAGTTGAATATCCTCATGATAAAGCCAGAAATTCAATGCCCTTTGAAAGACATGTCTATTGCCCAATTGAGATGTTTTCTGATAGGGTTGTGATTGTTGCAGGGATTAATAAGGAAGAGGTTTTAGATAATGCAAAGTCTTATCTTAAAAGATTTGAGGCACTAGAGGCTCAACTAAAAGATCTTGATGAGAAGAGCTTTAAGTATCCCCATCTTGAGTTTGCTTACGCTTTTGCAAAGAGAAATATTGAATTTTTAGGAGTTAATGAGGAATATTATGTTGCAGGACTGCCTTGGTTTTGTCAGGAATGGCCAAGGGATGAAGCACTTATGCTTTCTTCAATTCTTTCTCTTAATCAAAAAAAAGGTATTGAGATTGCTTTAAATCTTATTAAAGGTTCTATTGGAGGAAAAGTGAAAAATAAGCTATATGAAGATGTTGGAACCTTTTCAATTGATGCTCTCCCTTTTATTTTTAAAAGATTAAACGATGCTTTAATTTTTAAAGCAGGGAAAAAGACTAAATTTAGTTCATTTGGTGCTACTACTAAAAAGCTTTATCTAGATATATCAAAAAAAATGCTATCTGTTATTGAAGATATACAAAAAAACCACATGAAACAAGGTCTTGTTTATTCCTATCCTCATGAAACTTGGATGGATTCGGTTTATGATATAGACGATAGACTTGGATTTAATATTGAAGTACAAGCTATGATGATCTATCTTTTGTCAAGCGCATATAAGATTACAGGACTTGAAAAATACAAAAATCTTGAGATTGAATTAAGAAAGAATGTTATAAAGAATTTCTGGAACGGACTTTATCTTGTTGATAATACCAAAAATAGATGGATTAGACCAAATGTGTTTTTAGCTTATTATTTTGTCCCAAATCTTTTAACTGATGAAGGATGGAAACTTTGTTTTGATTATGCAATAAAAGAGTTATGGCTTTCATGGGGAGGTTTTGCATCCATTCAAAGGAACTCAAACCTGTTTTGTCCTATAAATACCGGAGAAGACACAAAAAGCTATCATAGGGGAGATTCTTGGTACTTTATAAATAATATTGCAGCTATTGCTCTTAATAGGTTTGATCAAAACAGATATTCAAAACACATTTCTGCAATCCTTAGTGCAAGCACCTATGATATTTTGTTTGGACACGCACTTGGTTGTGCATCTGAGATAAGTGATGCTAAAGAGCAAAACAGCAAAGGGGCTTTTGCCCAAGGGTTTAGTGCTTCAACATACATTGAGATGGTAGATGAGCTTTTTAAGTTCCCAACAGAGAATGATTAGGTTTAGAACACAAAAAATTATTTAATAATTTCAAATGGAACATATTTAGGTTTCAATAAAACTTAAGAGAACTATTTTAATGTTTTTAAATAGACTTTTTAAAATAAACTTTCTTTTTTCTAATTATTTATTAACTGGATATTTACACAACCTTTTCACTTGGAAGTTTGTATGTGAAAATGATTGAAGAGATAGTTAATTCAGGAGAGATTTTTTCTCGTATTTCTAAAGAGGGCTTAAGCTGTCTTGCTATTGGCTTTTTACTAGAGAAATCAGGCGTTCCAAACTGTTTTGAAAGTAATTATTCTAAGAGACAAGATATTGATTTATTTGTGCAAAATATTGAATGTAAGCTTAAAGAAGGTGTTATGGCAGGTTTTTGGGAAAGAATTTATGATTATGCAATACAAAATAAAGGATTCGGTGAAAAAATAGAATATACTTTAATTAATTGGTTATCTATTCTAAGCGAATATATTTCAAAAGACAATGTTAGAAAAGAAAATGCTTTACACCAAGGCTTTTTAGAGGTTTTTAGTGGAACAATTAGTTATTATAAAGAGCTATCAAAAGAAAAGGCAAAATATATGATTTGTGAGATTAGTTTACTTTCATTTTTACCTAACGAATTTGAAAGTGAGATTAAAAAAAAAATAAAGTACTTGATAAAAAATCATAGCGATTTTGAAGATTTTTTATATTAAATTATCTAGATTAAATCCATTGATTTCATGAATCTCTATTCTTACTTTGGCTTGAAAAACCTAAGTATGCAAAATGAACTAGGATTGCACGAAATGAAAAACCTCACCCTAAAAGACGAGGTATGTTGGTAATATAAAAGCATGCGCTGTATTAAAGCGAGGTTTTGATTACAAAAAAATGTACCAAGACCCCTTGTTGAAACACGAGGTATGCTTTTCTATTGACCAAAGTATGCAAAATGAGCTGGAGTTCACAAAAATCACATTTTATAAAAATAGCTTTTCTAATGTTAAAATTGTTATAAATACTCAATTTAAAGACTGAACTTAAAGAATATTAAATTTGAGAAATATTTTTAATATAGCTAATTGTTCTAGGTCTAATGAACGATTCAAAATCTCAAATTAAAGTGCTAAATGAACTAGTTAGTCATAATATTTCTGAGTTTGATTATTTTCTTCCAAAAGAGCTTATCGCTCAGGACGGCTTAGAAAAAAGAGACCAATCAAGGCTTTTGGTCTATTCAAAAGAAAATAAAGAAATTTCTCATAAAATATTTGAAAACATCATAGACTATTTTGATGATGGCGATGTTATTGTTGTTAATGAGACTAAGGTAAACAGCTGGTTTTTAGAGGGTAAAAAAGAAAGCCAAAGCAAAATGGCTGTTACACTCACAAAAAGGGTAGATGAAAAAAGATTTGAGTGTTTTGTTTTGGGTAGAAACCCAAGAAAAGATGGTAAGATAATATTTGATAATGATTTTTCATGTGTGATTAAGAAATTGGGAAATTATGATTTTTTGGTTGAGTTCAATAAAAACCCTGATAAATTAATACATGATAAAGGAAGCCTTATTCTTCCGTCTTATATCAAGAAAAAATTAAGAGACCAATCCAGATATCAAACTGTTTTTGCAAATAAAAAAGGGAGTATTGCCGCGCCCACAGCAGGACTTCATTTCACTAAAAGACTTATAAAAATACTTGAAAAAAAAGGGGTAAAGTTTGCCAAAGTGTGCTTAAATGTAGGTATTGGGACTTTCCAAACTGTAAACTCTAAAGACTACACAAAACATATTATGCATTCGGAAGATTACGAGATTCCAAAAGAGTGTGCAAACACGATTAATAAAAGGAAGGGAAAACTCATTGTTGTAGGAACAACAACCTTGAGAGCTCTTGAAAGCTCTATTAGCCCTAAAGGCGAGATTATCCCAAACAAAGGCTCTACATCGCTTTTTATTTATCCAGGTTATGATTTTAAGCTCAAATTTGATGCGATGATCACTAATTTTCATCTGCCAAAGACATCACTCCTTCTTCTTGTTGCATCAATCATTGGTAAAACTGAACTTCTTAGATGCTATGATGAAGCTATTAAGGAGAAATATAGATTTTACTCATTAGGAGATGCAATGATGATAACCCTGTTTTAGTATCACAATGAAGCTATTAAGGAGAAATATAGATTTTACTCATT
>DAOSEK010000003.1:91834-133262 GCA_035363095.1 Candidatus Woesearchaeota archaeon
ATCACAATGAAGCTATTAAGGAGAAATATAGATTTTACTCATTAGGAGATGCAATGATGATAACCCTGTTTTAGTATCACAATGAAGCTATTAAGGAGAAATATAGATTTTACTCATTAGGAGATGCAATGATGATAACCCTGTTTTAGCATAACAATGAAGCTATTAAGGAGAAATATAGATCTTACTCATTAGGAGATGCAATGATGATAACCCTGTTTTAGCATCAAGATAGGCTATTTTTCAAAAGAATTCTTAAATAAACTGCAATAAGTTGCTACTTTATCGTAGAAACATTTATATAGCTCTTTTTCTTCACACTTAAAAGGTATGATTAATATGGTGAATGAGAAAACAATTCAAGAAGAATCTAAAGAAAAAAGTCTAAGCGCTCTAGAAGAGATGATTGGCAAGGAAAGCCCAAGACTAATTAGGGATAGATTGAATCAAATTTCAAATATTATATACGAGAAACCTTCTATGAACATTGTTGAGTACCTTGAGATTAGGGATTTGCTAAATTCAAATAAAAGAATATTAAAAAGGGATGGGGAAGAGAATCTTACATCTTATCAAAAAGAAAAGATAGAAGCATATAAAAGATTAGATGAACAACTAAATACCTTTTCTAACTTTGAAGAAATACTTGAGCCAGAAATCTCAGATATTCTTTCCAAAAAGGGCGCTTACAGGTATTGGGATAAGAGAATTGATGCCATACAAAAATATTTGTCCTCAGAAAATGCAAACCCCGATATGAGTAGGTATTTCTTAGATTATGTAGATAATGCAATAGATTCCTTTACAAAAAAGGATGGAAATCTTAAAGCTTACAAAGACCCAGATACTTTTAACAAACTAAAAGAATTAAAAAAAGATATTAGTAACATTATTTACAATCAAAACAACACTAAGAGCCTAGAGCAAACATCAAAAGATGATACTCTTAGCACGCATTATGATCCAAGTGCAGGAGATGATGCAGTATATGGTACAGTAGATGATTCAAAAGATGGTGCAAAGGATGATTTAGATGAAATCCTTACCGAGCAAACAAAAATAGGTCCAATTAAAAAATTTTGGAGACGACTTGTAGATGGAGCAATAGGTAAATTAAATGGGTATTATAAGGTTGAAGATATTTATTCTAAAAGAACAATTGAGATTGCCAAGAGTATGGGAGAATATAAAGAACTTCAAATATTTGCTAAAGAGCTAAACGAGAATGCAAAAAATTCAAAAGAGGCTATTGAATATATAAAAAAGATTGATGAAAATAGAGGCTTTTTATATACTCTCGATATAAAGAAAATAGACTTGCATTCAAAATACACTATTAAGAATTCAGAGAGAAAAGAAGAGTCTCTATTTACATACAAAGATTTTTTTACTGTAAAAGAAAGATTAAAAGTTTTTCTTGATGGCGATATTCAAGTGTTAAAAACAACTGCAGGAACATTCAACGAAATAATCTATCGTAGTATTAAAGAAGGCAAATCTGAAATAGATACAATTGCAAGCTTATTAAGTGCAATAACATTATCTAATGAGGCAGGAAAGTATGGAAGAATTCCTAAAGCAAGGCTTCCACATGCTTTAATGTAAAAGATTTTTTTAAATAATATTTAGATTATTTTTATTTCATGAAATCCTCTTTCATTCGCATTCTTTAGTCTTGAGGTTTATTTTTGAGACAAAAAGTTTGAATAGGGGGGTTAATGCAAGGATTAACCTCAACCATACGCGAAATACTTCGGCATTTATTCCGAGGTTTTTCATTTCAAATAGTTCGCATTGAAAACTCGCATCCACAGTAATCTTGTCTATATAATCCATATTCTTTAGATATTAAAACACTTTTTTCAAATCCAGCCTCTTTTTTAAAATCAGCTTCCAAAAAAACTATTTCTGAGTCTTTTAAACCTTTAGAAATCTTGTTGGCAATCTGAAATATTGCCTTACTATTTTTATAAGGGCTTACTGTAAGGGTGGTTGTATACCCCAAAATCTCAGGGGTTGAACTTGCTTTTTCAAAGGCTTTTTTTAATCTAAATTCAAAGCATTTAAGGCATCTTTTTCCATTTTCTTTTTCGTTTTCAAGCCCCTTTATGTATTCAAGCCATCTTTTATGCTCGGTTAAGTAATCGTAATCAAGCTCCATCATAGAATAATGTGCAGTATTGCAAAATGAAAGACATTCATAATACCTTTTATCATGTTCTTCCTTTGGATAAATATTAGGATTGTAAAAATATCCTACTGACTCATATCCTTCAGATTTTAATTTTCTAAGACTTTGGGTTGCACAAGGAGCACAGCAAATGTGAAGCAATAATATGTTTTTAGTTTTCATTTTTCAGTATTCTGATTATTTTGAAGTTTGGCTGGTCGTTGAATCGGACTTTGTACTTTTTTGGTTTTCTATCAGGTTCTTCAAATTCTCCAACTCCTTTGTAAGCATTTGCTTTGATTCGTATGCTTTTCCAAGTAGATAAAGATTAGAGATTACTCTTTTTATTTCTGGATAATTTGAGGCAAATGATTCAAAAGGTTTATCAGATTTTAGACGTTCAATATTTGCTTGAAGGTCTTTTTCAAGGTCTTGTGCATCCTTATTTTCCTTGTATATTGAATAAAGCTTGAGCATATCTTTATAGATATTATATAATTCTGGAGCTTTATATAATGCTTGTGAAAGTTCTTTATTTTGACCTAATTGATAAATATCATTTGAAATCCCAGATTCGGTTCTTAAAAGCTCTTGGTTTGCAATCTTTACAAGGCTTTGAATTGATTTATAATGTGTATTAAATAAGAGCTTTACCCTCCTTATTTTTCTAGCTTCATCGTAACTAAATAATTTAATTAAAAATGCAATCAAATTATCGCCCTTCTCATACTCAGGTTTTGTGGTGTTTACTAATACCTTAATTGCATCATTATCTACTGCATGAACTATTCTGGATTGACTCTCTCCCACATACCCATTAGAATCATAACAAACAACCTTCCAAAGATAATCAGTTTCTTCAAGGTCTGCATTAAAAAAAAGCGTTGTGTTCCTTTGAGGATTTTCTTCGTACTGGTCACGAGACCCATTCAAATATAAACTGCAATTCTCTATATCACTATAATCACTCACATTATACTGAAAAATAGCATCATTAATTCCAATCGAACTATCATTTTCAGGAAATATTAAATTTACAACAGGTGCCAACACATCAAGTGACTCAACAAAAAATGTCTTTGAAACTCCAGTATAATTCTCACAATCATAAAACACAGAAGTAACATTATAAGACCCTGGCTCAGTGAAATTTATAAGATTAGAGAGAGTACCTGTTCCATTATCTATAAGTTCATCAGATACATAAAGTTCAATATAACCCCCAGATGGATTTGTCAAATAAGTTGTAATATTCACAATAGTATTTTGATTAATTGTTATATTATCTTCGGATCCATTAATCTCTAAAACTATACTTGATTCAGACCTGTTAATTACATAAGATTGAACACCTGTTGAATTTACATTTGCTGAAGTGTCATTTGCAATCCAATTATAAAAATAATTTCTGGCAGAAATTCCTGTTTTATTTATAGAATACAAATTGCCTAAAAGTGGATTTATTTCTTCCTCGACAATCTCTCCAGTAAAGTTACTTTGAAAAATCACAGTATCTATCTCTATGTAATCAATCCAACTAATATTAAATTCATAAACTTGGCTCTCAGAATAATTAGTTGGAGAACTTGGCGATACACTTAATCCGCTATATTGAGGAGGTGTGGTATCCACAACCAAAGTATAATTGTTTGAATTAAAGCCACTTCTGCCACTCCTATCAAAACAAAAAATATTCCACTCATAAATTCCATCACTTATACCTGAAGTAATAGTTGAACTTGTCCCATTATTAGGTGTGCTATTCCTTGCCTTCTCTTCAAATGGCCCTGAGAAATTCCCATAAAGTGCACAGTAATCAAGGTTTAAATCACTTCCAGTAAAAGTGAACACAATATTAGAATAATTCAGATAACTATCATTATAAGGCAAGGATATTGAAACTATTGGATTTTCTAAGTCCACCGTAAAATTATATGTATCTGATTGCGAAAAACTATGTATTGTAGAATTATCAAAGCAATCAACCCTAAAAAAATATTTCCCATTACTAAATCCTTTAGCAGTAAAAAAATTATCTGCTAAATTTTCAATAGTGTCATTTGATTGGTTAAAAACCCCATTGATATATAGTGAGCAATTTTCAATTCCCGTTGCATCCTCAGCAGTATAATTGAATACAATATCTTGCGTTGAGACAAAATCATCTAAGATAGGATAATTTAAAGTAATCAATGGAGGGTCATTATCAATTGATGTTATATTTATAAATCGGGTTTCAGAAGTATTCTCTATTCCGTTTGTATCCGTACAATTAACACGCCAAGAGTAATAATTATTCTCTAAGAATTGGCTAAAATTATACACTTGTCCATCAATTACATCATATTGGGTTTGCCTAATAGAATCATTAACAATCAATGAACACTCAGAAATATCTCCAAACTTATCGCTTGCATTAATTGAAAAAATAACTACATTTGTATCAGTTATCAAAGCATCAGGCTCAGGAGATAGTAATGAGATGTTTGGTCCTGAAATGTCCAATGTGAATGTGCTGTTTACAGAATATCTTGAATTCCCTGCGCTATCATTACACCAAATCCCCCAGATATAATTTGATTCAAGTAAAGTGATATTAATCCAGTTAATTGTGTTATTTGCAACTGAAATTAAGGTTTCATTTTCATTCCAACTACCTGAAAAATTACCATATAAAACACAGCTATCTAATGTGTTGGTATCGCTTGGAGTAAATGTAAAATTCACCAACGCATTTGTTTTATTAGATTGATTCTCAGGAGAATTAAGCAATATTGTTGGAGCAATTGAATCTATAATATAAATATAAGTTTCACTAGAATTTCTGGAATTACCAAAAATATCATAGGCAATAACCTTCCAGTAATATTTGGTGTTTGAATAAAGCGCATAATCCAAAAGATAGCTTGTTGTTGCAATATCATTTGTGTAATAAGTAAAATCAGGAGAAGAAAAAAAGATGTCTGAATCTATCAGCAATGTATAATTTTTAAAATCAGGAGTAGAAGTCTGACTCCAAAGCATAGTTGGGAGAGTAGTTGTGGTTTCAATACTGTTTTCAGGAGACAAGAGACTAAATGGCTCAGGTAGCACTGCCTCAACAGTGAAAGAAAGACTGGGACTTTCGTTTTTGCCAATCTGCCCTAAAGAATCATTTGCCCATATCAAAGTCACATTATAAATTCCAGGAGCAGTTGTATTAGTAAATAATGTATAAAACTCATTACCACTTTGGCTTAATGAATAATTATACGATTCACCACTTGGATATTTCAAAGTAACAATGGCACTACTTATTCCATAAAAGTCTGTAATTGAAGCATTAAATCTTATTGTCCTATTCTGTCTAATAGTTGTTCCATTTAATGCTTGATTTTGAATAATTGGCAAAACAGAATTAATCTTGACAGTCAAATTTGATGCAGAAGAATTTGACTTCCCTGCTGAATTAGTACAATTCACATTCCAGATGTATGTGCCATCTGCTGGAGAGATTGTTATGTTTCTGATTGTGTTGTTTGTAACATTATGTATTGTGATATTCTTTGCCCAAGAGCCTGAGAAATTTGCATAAAGTGTACAATTAGAGATTGTTGAATACTTAGGGTCTGTTGCAGTAAAATTAAAACTTATAGGAGTTGAATTAACTATTAAATTATTTGTTGGGTAATTCAAAACAACACTTGGGGGACTATCTCCCGTATCAACAGAAATATACGCTGCATAAACTGTAGCATATGTGTTAGCTCCACCTCCAGATTTAGTAGGATTACCCAAATAAACACTAAGATTTGAAAGGTCGCCTGTTGGGTTATTCCAAGTACAACTCCTCCAGCCTGACTGAGAAGTTCCCACACTTACTGAGCATCTTGAAGTGCTTCCCTGATACAAATTAAATGTGAATACTGCGTTTCGACCAGTTGCTAAATATACCCACAATGTTATATTTTCAATACCTGTTTGCGTAATGTTTCTAAAGCCAAATTGTGAAGTCTTTCCAGTATTCACAAGGCTTGAAACATAATCCCCTGTCCCAGGAGTATTAGGCTGTCTTATACCATCATCCACCTCAGCATAGGTTATTCCTGTCCCACTACTCCAGCCAGTCAAATAACTTATGTAAGGGTCGTAAAAATAGATTGGATCAACAGCTAAAAGCCATGGTCTTGCCTCATAAAAAACGCTATTGATTTCGCTTTCCAACCCGTTTTCTAAAGGGCTATAATGAACCTCTGAAGGCCCCATCTCCCAAAGATAAGGAGTTACCAAAGGAGCATTAAAAACATAACTCACTAAAGAATTGTTTGTAAGATTTTTCCATCTAAGAAAAATATAGTTTCCTTCATAATAAACCTCTGCTCCACCAGAATCTAACACCGTAAAATTACTTGGTAACTTTTCAATAAAATCAAATGATGAAACATTGATAAAAGAGCTTATCCTTATGCTAGAAGTATGTGGCTCTTTAAAAGGATCAATTGTAACAGGAGTATTTCTGATTATTTCAAACTCATAAAACTCTGAAACCAAAAAATAAGACTGCATAGAGCTATTGGTGTTTTTCCCTAAAGCACTAACTGACATATAATAACTGCCTTCCTGATTTGTTGAATCAAAAATTGCATTATAAATGCCTTTTGAGGTCTCAACGATTGAATAGTTCTCAGTTGAAAAAACATGAATATCCCCTAAAGGAGAGGTTATATTCAAATTAACCAAAGCATCCTCAACCAAAAAACCAAGGGTATCCAAAACAACAATTGTAATATTTGAACTCTCATTAGGATGATATATTGGTTTATCAGTATTAACGGATGCTACTCCAACTTCTAAAAAGCAAGGGTCGCCAGGATAAAGTTTAACATCATATTCTTCACCGATGGTCAAATCCATTACCTTTACCCAATCACCATAACATATTTGTTCGCTAAAATTCCAATCTTTACATTTGTAAAGTTCTGTTCCTCTAGCAACAGTTTTAAAACTTGCCTCCTCAAACTCAAAATCAAGATTTATTGCATAAGATTTTACAATATTTTTTGTTTTTTCAACTATTTTTTTTTCAGCTAAATTGCTTTCTTTAAAAGATTCTTCAAAACTCTCTTTTATTTTAGTGTACTTTTCAGGCGAGATTTCATCAAATCCTATCTCTACTTCACTATTGTATTTAGCATTCCTGATTTCAAAAGACTTAATAATGCCCTTAGGCTCAATCTCAATATCGTATATCTTATTCTCTTCTAAAGCCAGATATCCTTTTTCAATAAGTGCCTGATTTTTAGGAAGGTCATATTTTATTATTGGCGCTCTGTTCATTGATACAATTCTATTTTCATCAAAAACCTCGTTAGCAATTTCGGTAATGTTTTTATTTGCGTTTTCATTAATAGGTTCATTCAAGGTTTTATTTATAGGACCTTTTATAGGTTCATTAACAGCCTCACTTTCAGCCACACTTACAGCTTCATTCAATAAATCATCATTTGAAGACTTTTCTTGGTTTTGAGAATTTGTCAAATCCTCATAAGATGAAAGTTCATTAATGGGCCTAAATGAAATATTTTGTCTTTCAAAGAATTTAACTGAAAAATTTAATTGGGTTTTTTTGGCATTGAATACAATTGAATTTATTTTACTTTCATCGCTAATTATAAAGGTATTTCCTCCACTAATATTCCCGTTGTTACTATAATCTTTGTTACTATCATTTTTTTGATTTTCTTTATAATAACCCAAACCAAAATTGTCGTTTAATGACACTGAAACATTATAACCATTTAATGAAACCAAATTCTGATAAGAACTATTAGGATTATATTCTTTATTTTCAATGTATTGATTGTTTTCAAATTCATGATATCCAATTTTATTGTATTCATATTCAGTATATACGTTGAATTTAGAAGAGTATAAATCTTTAGTTTTTCTATTCAGCAAAAACACTTCATATTTTCCCACAATCCTCGGGAAAAAAAGTACGGGCGAGTTAGGGGAGTCAATAAAAGAGAATTTGCTTTCATCATTTTCTATCATTAGCTCATACTCGCCCGTAGGGAGATTAAAAAAAATATTAACACTTTCATTAAGAATATAATTGATTTTATCAGTAAATAAAGTAGGCTTACTATCTAGATTTTCCTTTGGAGATAAATCTAAATCCAAAGAACCAGAAACATCATACATGTTTTTGGGAATTACTTTAGAAATAGAATTTTTCTGATTTTCAAATACCACATCAAAACCGATTGAATCAATAATTTGATTTGAAAAAACCCTTTTTAGATAGATTGTGTATTGACCTATTTCATTTGGAATAAATATGTTATCCTCAGTTAAATCGCCAATCATCCTAAAAGTTCTTTGGCCATTTGATATTTCAACATATGAATTGGTTTGATCAATATTCTTCTCATTTGCCTTATCAATTATTCTAAAAAACACTGATTCTCCTAATAAATAGCTGGTTTTTGAAATCTGAATATAAGAATAATTGGTTTGTTTAAGATTTTGAGCAGATGTAAATGAGTTAGACAAAAACAAAGCTAGAAATAAAACGAAAAATAAGATAAAAAATAGCTTTGAGTTAAAAACTTTTAATAAAATCTTTGAAAAAACCTTTGAGAAATCACTTAAAAGAATCCTAAAGAACTCTCCTGAAAGATTAGACTTTATTGAAGTCCTGTTTAGATTAATATTCAAAGTAGTACTTAGAGAGTCAGATTTCATTCCCTTTCCAAAAATTTTAAAGTCTTTCATGATGCCCCTGCAAAAAACCTTATAGTCCCCTCACAAACTCCCCTTTCAACTAAAGGCAGATATAATTGCCAATACGTTGCATTAGTAACAGGTGTTGCTGGTTCGTTTTGTTTGTTAATCGTAAGATTCATCTGGTTTAAATTAGAACTTAATTGATTTTTATCATAGAAAAATCCTGATTCTAGTGAATATCGTTGGTTTGAAATATCTACATTATCCCCGTGTTCACAAGACAATGCAAAACCATCGCCTGTAATTGGATTGCTTCCACCATAGCCTAAAACAGAAACATTTACCTGCTGATTTCCAAGGTTTGTAATTTCTAAAACCTTCTCTTCTGAATAATGCCCAGGGGCTAAATCCCCAAAATCAAGCACTGCTAATGATACATTAATTGCATAAAGTGTGTCAATTAAAGTAGTGTTTATATTTGTATCAGAAAGATTACCAAAATCACTTGCGCTTACATTGCATTCCCATCCGCCACTTATTGCATAGTAATAAGGATAAAAACTGCATTCAAAATCAGCAATGTTGCCTATTGACCCAATATACACGCAACTAGAATTTGTATAATGAGTATTATTATTATCCACATCTTCACTCAAACTGCCATTATGATAGAATGTTGCACTAACATTTTTGATATCACTTCCACCATTTAAATCTTCTATACTCACATTACAAAAAACCCGTTTTGTGCTCCCAGCATTAAGGACGATATCTTGATCAACCTCAATCAATTTAATTGAAGGGTAATGGGCATTCATCGTAAAATTATAAAGCCCTGAATCTTTTGAATTTCCATAACTATCAGTGCAGTTTATATTCCAAAGATAATTTCCAAGCTCTAGATTTTTTGTAAAATTCAAAATCACTTCTTTTTGAGCGTCATCTATAGAATCATTATAACTCCCATTGACATTAAAATCGCATTTTACTACCGAAGAATCCGATATATTAAAATAAAAGAAAACTTGTCTTGATGTGTTCTCAATTGTATTATTTCCCGGTGCAATAATAAAAAGCTCTGGAGGGGCATCATCTTTAACAGTAATATTTTCAACACTTTTATTATTAAGTTCTAAAAAACTAACAGAATCACTTGAGCAGTTAGCTATAGCACTTATGTTTGTACTGCCCATTTGTTTTGTTAATACTGTAAAATTAGTCTGAATTGTGTTACCATATGATATATCTCCTAATACATTAGTTGAATTAGAGCCTTGTGAAAAATTTAAAACAGTCTCATTTGAAATAAACAACGTAACATTACAACCAACCGCATCATTAATTAAAGCCGTCAAATTAATCGTTACATTAACCTCTTGGCTTGTATTAAGTAATGCGTGATTTTCGGGATAAATTATAGTCAAATTAATCTCGGCAGGTCGAGAAATATTTAAAGTAACATTGATCTCAGTGGTAGAACTTAAAAGTAAGCTTTCGAAATAGCCATAGTGCGTTGAATTATAAGAATACACTTTGATGAGATCACCAGCAGTTCCAATGATTGAAGCAGAGTAAGCACCTGCAAGCTGAGGAATTGGAGGAGCATAAACCTTTGTATAAAAAACCTGATTAATGTCATCATTAATAATCTTTACTGGAATCTCATTTTCTGCTCCCGTCCCGTTAGTATGAAAAACAAAGCCGTTTATTGTTGCAGGGCTAGGGGGATCAGAAAAACTTAATCTTGAAAAAATAAAGATTAAAGCTAAAGCTAAAGCTATCTTTAAGAATATAAATTCCAAGTTAGGTGACATTCTACCTATTTTCATGACTCCCCTGTTAACTTATTAAATTTTTCAAAAAAATAAAAATTCAAAATAAAAAACCAAAGTATGCAAATGAACGAGGCTTTTGTGAAATCTAAAAAAATTCAAGATCTAAAAAAACAAAAAAATGTTTGTCGTCGTTTGCTTTCATTATTTTAGATTCACTTATTTCTCTACATTAACTCCATACATTCATTTGCCTACACTTATTTGTATACACTTATTTAAATCCAATCTATTTATATCAAACAACGCCCTCAGCAAAATCTCCCAATTTGCCTTAGGAACAAAACCAATCATTTAAAAAAGTGTTAAATGCTAAAAGTGTTAAATGCTAAATATTAAATCTAAATCCTAAATGAAAAACCTCTGCATAAATGCACTTAGCATCTTGCTTGATAATTAAGGTCATATTGTTTAGTTAAAAATGTTGGAGTTGTTGAAGTTATTGAAGTTGTCTTCAACAATCCGCCTCTTCAAACTTTAGATCTCAAGACGAAATCTCAAAACCAAAGTATACGAATGAGCGAGGATTTCATGAAATCAAAGTATGCAAAACTGCAAATTGGAATTACGTATTCACAAAATAATTAATTTGCTGAATAATTAACTATTCGCTGAATAATTAACTCATTTTATTCTTTATTTTTGGGATTAAAAAAATATGAAGCCCAATGTTTATAAAAATAACTAAAATGAGTATATAAAGCCAAGCTTTATTGCTTTCATCAAAGTCATTAGAAAGCTTATCAACCACTCCGCCAACATATCCTGTGATCTTAAAATGTGGGCTATCAAATAAGGTTTTATCTACATTTAAATCTAGATTCAATAAACTGCTATCTTGAAAGCTCTCAATATCTAGGCTCTTCAAAAGAATAGGTGTCTTATCCCTATCTCCCTCTTTAAAATATACATCAAGACCTCTTAGAAATGAAGAGCTTATTGTAACTTGATATCTATATGTACCATCAGAAAACCTCACTAGTTGGCCTTCATATTCAACAGAATCTTCAAATCCAACCAGCCCTTTAAATTCAACTGAACTCTCTTTATTATGATTATCTATTGAGTCATCATTTAACTTGTTTATTGAATTGTCTATTGGATTGTTTATTGAATTTTCAATAACTGGCTTTGCTCTCACCAATATTTTTGAAGACTTTGGAAGAAAAACATCTTTTCCATCAACCATTACCTTACCAAGCAAGGTAAGAGGGCTATTTAACTCCAAAGCACTTACTTTCTTTGCAGATCTCAAAACATCATCTATAAGGGATATTGCATAAATAGAATAATCATTTGAATCTAAGATATTTGCTTGGAAGAATATTTCTTTATTAATTTGCTCTTTGTCACCTTGTTTATTATTGCGATTGTCGTTGTATTTGTTTTTATTATCACCCTTATCATTATTGTTGTTATTGTAGTTGTTATTGTAGTTGTTACCGTCATCATTATTATTATTATTATTATTATTATTATTATTATTATTATTATTATTATTATTATCTCCAATAGGGGTAATGGAAATGGAATCAAAGTTGGTAGTAATGGTAATATTCTCTAACAGATTACTGACAATTATACCCTTAACATCCATAAACCCATCAACAATTCTTGTATCTATAATTTCCCATTTTCCCTCGTTTTTCCGTTCACCCTTAACATACTCTTTTTTTTCGTCATTGAATATTTCATTATATAAATCCTCATTGTTATCATTTATTTTGTATCCGTATAGTACAATATTTTCAATATCAATGCCCCAATCCCTAATCCAATCTTTTGATACTCCAAAAATTATTTTTTTACTACCATCATAATCCTCTTTATTATCCTGTTTATTATCCTGTTTATTATCCTGTTTATTATCCTGTTTATTATCATCTTTACCATCATCTAATATGCCCTCAGCATGATTAGCATGATTATTAAACAATTTATCTAATAACTCTTTTGAGAAATATTTGTAAACAAGTTTATCCATTAGAACAGAATTTTTAGTACCCACATCAAAGCTGTTCACTTGGCCATTTAGCACAACTTTATTAAAATCGTATAGACCTATATTATAATAATTTTCGTTGTTTTGATAATTATCTTGATTGATTTCATAATTATCTTTAAAATTGCTTTCACCACCGATTATAAGTTCATTTGCACTAATGTTTTGTAAAGCATCTTCATTAGCAATATTTCTACCATCTTGATTTATTAAAGTTCTAAAAGAGATATCACCGAAATTACTTGAACTACTAATTGTGTCTTTTTGTTTCTTAGGATTTTTGGCATTATGACTTAAAACACTGAGATTAAATCTTTGAATTGAACTAGCATTGTAACTATCAACAACCATCAACTCCACAAGATAAACACCAGCATCATTTTTCTTAGTTTGCCAAACTAAACTATTTCCAACAAAGCTACCACTAATCCAACTACTATTAACTATACTGCTCCCCTCCAAATAATTCTCTTCTAAATCATTTAAAACATTATTATTCTCGACAAGATTAGCCAAAGCAAGATTAGCATCGACAAGATTAGCCAAAGCAAGATTAGCCAGAGCAAGATTAGCCTCAGTAATATTAGACTCGATAAAATTAGACTGGGCAAGATTCATTCCGGCAGGTCCTGACAAGATCTTAAAATATATCCAATCAGATTCATTATCATATGCTACAATCTGATAGCTATACAGCTCCCCAGCTTTAACAGAAGTTAATGGCTCAGACACAATTATCGGTGCACTATTTTCGTAATAAACATCAATCTCAAACTCTTGAATATCATATAGCTCCCCATCGTATGCCTTTAAGATCACCTTATTAATCCCCCCTTGATTTCGCTTAGGAACCCAAGATAATCTATAATTCTCATTATCAAGATTATTCCCAGAACATTCTATACTACTTTGAACATTTTCAATACCATCAACACCATCAACACCATCAACACCATCAACACCATTAACACCATTAACACCATTAACACCACTAACACTCCCAACATTTTCAACAACCATCCCTTCTGGCATAACTTCTGGCAAGTACACTATTTTATCGCCATTCCAATCAAAAGCCTTTAGATTATATTCGTAGAGTTTTCCTATTTCAGCAGTGAGTATTGGAAGTGAAGTGATATTTGGTGCAAAATTAGGGATGCTCATATTTAGTCTTAGATCAAGATTATGGATGACACCCTTCAATGTTATATTAGACTCTGCACAATTTATTGGGTTACAGGCTTTTATATTTATTTTTGGGTTTCCAATCCAATTAATTGAAGCAGAATACCTTCCACTACTCCCTCTTCCAGTAGTTCCATTTATTGATTGCCCAGTATCTAGATTGGTAATTTGGATTGGAATTCCCTTGAACACCTCAGTCACTCCATCAAGATAAAAAACCCTTCCATCAACACCTTTTGGAACAGGAATTGCTTGGGCGTATGAGTAATATACCTGTGAAAAAATAAAGATAAAAATTAAACTAATAATCGTTACTAAATGTAAAGACTCTGAAATTTTCTTATTCCAAAAAACATTTCTTTCTTTCATATTTCTTCTCTTTTTTATTACTTTATTTCAGCCCTTTCTCTCATTTTTCTATTTTCCTTTTTTCATATTCTCAGATTTTCATATTTTCTTTTTGATTGGACTTTGTTCTTTACGCTTTTTTTTCTTGTTTTGGCATATGTGTCTAATTGCATAATATGTTCTCAATTACATAATATGTGTCTGAGCATATATAATGGAAAGTGATAAAATTATGGCGAATGACTCCAAACTGAAACCTCATTTGAATCAAAATAATATCCTTTTGCAGGATTCAAAGATGTAAAATCTTTGTTATTCCATGAAGGGTACCAACCCCAAGGCGAACCGGAAACAATATAGTGTATTGTAACCTCAAAGGATTGGTTTTGAGCATTAAACCTATTGATTGATTTTACAGAATTTTCGGGCTCTGTATTTATTAAAACAGGTGCATAATCTGTAGGTAATTGTGCATCTTCAACTGAAAACCAAGGTACAGTATTATAACCTTGAGATAACGAGATATTAAGATTATTTGAAGGCACCATCCCGAAATAAGTTACAATACAATTATCATCTGTTTCAAGCCAATACCCTGAATCATTTGAAATTGAAGTAAAATCCTCATCACCAATAGCCGGCACAAAATATCCAGACAACCAATCTGTTCTTTTAAATCCAGCACTAGGCTCATATTTCCAAAGACTTTCTACACAATCTGTGTCCGTTCTGAAATAATATCCATTATTTACCTGATTTTTAAGGGTATAATTTGATAGTACAAAAGGAATGCTTATTAGATTAAATCCTGTATATAATGCTGATTCATACTTCCCCAAATGAATATTACTTATTGCCTTTGCATCTCCTCTTATAGACGCAACTTGATAAAATTTCATTGCGTTACTTTCGTGATTATTATCAGTATAATTTAGTGCATATATTGGTGTTATATCAGGCGACCCTAAAAATCCTGAAGAATAGTTGGTAGTAAAATATAATTCATAGGAATCTGCCAAAGTAACATTTGACCAATTCAGAAATATACTTCCATTACCCATCAGTTCTATTGAAAAATTATCTGGATGAGAAAGTATTACAAACTGCCTTTCAACACTAAAATTACTCAAATTATATTGATTAAAACAAATTACTTTCCAAGTGTTTTCCCCATAAGGAACATCTGTAATAGTTGTATTTGTTTGGGTGTTATTTTGTGTTGAAATATTACCTGTCCAATTAGCTCCATTGATATAAACTTGACATAAAAGCGTAGCAGTAAGATTATCAGTTGCATTCCAAGAGAACAACAATGTTTTATTTGAAGTATTAAAATTATTCATTGGACTCATAAGATTAACTTTTGGCAATTCATTTGATACAATCTGTAAAATTGAATAATTCCCAGCAGGGTCAAAGCCACTTTTTGTTGCTCTTGAAACAACGGAATAATTTCCTAAATTTAGCGTACTTGTATTATAAATCCAATTCGAACTTCCCAAAATATTAGTTTGAGAAATATTTTGAGCAACAAGAGAATGCGTTTCTCCCATAGCACTTTGGTTAATGATTGGAGAAAGCACATAAGTAACATTTAATTCTACCCAATACAGATTCATAGTGCTTCCACCTGACCCACCTGTTTTGTATACCCTTCCCTGAAGCCTTGTTTTATTAAGTTCACTCCATGAAAGTGTTGGATAAGCAGATGTAATATCTGTATATCCTGAAGTTGTTTTTACAACAGTATTTGTTCCAAGATGTGCATTGCTATAACTTGTTCCATCATTTATACTATATCTTAAATACCAGTTTCCTGCAATAGAAGTTACATCGTATCTAAATCGTATCTCAACCCTAGTTATTTGCTTGCCTGGTGTTTGGTTAATAAATGCCCTTCCATGGGCTGATTCATAACCTCCACCACCGCCGGTTTCAGAAATTACCGCTGATGTTGCATCATTATATCCAACAATATTTCCAACATTAACAACTGAGCCTTCATCCTGAGCTGAAGCTTGAGCATAAAAAATAGCATTTGCATACTTTCCAATATCGTAATTTGGATCGCTTGCCAAAGAATTGTTGTAATAAACGTAATAATTATCATTATTTATTGAGCTTGCACTAAGGTTTGCTTTAAATGCCACATAACACCAATTGGAATCATCTCCAGAGTAGATTTCAACAGGAATCTCAGAGATAATACTTTGGTTTTGGTATATTATCCTTATTTCATTAACACAATCTGAGATATTTCCCGCTAGCCCAGTAATGTTGACTTCAGCCATTGCATTATTTTGGTTAGTTCCAGTTGTTTCGTTTAAAAGTATGACCTTTCTTTTAGCCCAAGAGCCATTCCACCAAGGGATTGTCGTATCCCCTTGTATTATAGAAGTTGTAACATTCAATACCAATGGATTATCAAAAAAATCTCTAACATTTGAAGTTATATTTGCCAAGGTTCCTTTCACATAAAGAGATTGGTTTAATGAAAGATTCACATACATATTAGCATTTTCTACTGCGGTGAAAATATTTGTTTTACTAATTCCTACATTATCATAAGAATCTGTACAATTTACATACCAATAATAATCCCCTGAAGTGGTTGTGAGAGTAAATCCTTTTGTAGTATTGACTGATACATCATTATCAAGTTGATTAAAGCTTCCATTAATATACAAGCTACATGAAGTAATCAATGAGTCATCAGAAACATTATATTGAAGCACACTAAGACCAGCACTAACGCTACTTTCATTTTTAGGAGAGATCAATTCAACATAGGGCTCAAATATATCATCAACAGTTATGAAATAAGTTTTCTGAACTGAAGTGTAATTCTGGGTTTCATTATAGACAACTGTAATATTATACACTCCAGGATAAGAAAAAGTTGATATGTTTTCAATAGTTCCGACTCCAATATCTATTAGTTCTCCTTGGTTATAAAGTTCAATATTTCCATCTGCAGGGTTTGTAATAATTGCTGTTATATTCACCTGTGATGTCTGATTAATTGTAATATTGCCTTCGCTTCCATTAAAATAAAGATTTATCAAAGACTGGGATTTATTTATTAGATATTCATAAGGGCTTGTGCTGTTTTGATTATCTATAGTATCATTTGCATACCATCTATAATAATATGTTCCAGCGCTGAGATTCGTCACATTATAAGAATAAATATTTCCAATATGATAGGTTATGGTTTGATTTTGCATAAAGCCTGAAAAGTTATGTTCAAGTATAACTTCTGAAAGTTCAAGGTTATCAATCCATGTTATATTAAACTCATAAAAATTCATTTGGTTATATGTTACAGGGCTTATAGGGTCTGATGATATATCGCTATATTGGGGAGGAGTTGTGTCTATTGAAAGGGTGTAATTTTTTTCATAAAATCCTGACCTCTTACTTTCATCATAGCATAAAACATTCCACACAAAAATTCCATCAGGGACAGTATAATAAAAATAGTTTGGAACACCAGTTTGTGGAGTGAGGTTATAAATTATTGGCTCAAAAGAACCACTAAAATTTGCATAAAGTGTGCAATTTAAAAGATTGGTATCGTTTGGGGTATAATTAAAAGTTACATAAGAATAATTAAAAAAAGATTCATTTTCAGGTGCATTAAGAATAACCATAGGATTAATAGTATCAACAGTAAAATAACTAACTTCTCCTTGCCTAAAGTTATGGTCTGTGCTATTATCATAACATGAAACACTCCAATTATGCTCTCCATCTGCTAAGCCTGTCGCTTCAAAGAAATTATCCGCCAAATTTTCAACATTATAATCTGTAATGTTGTATTGCCCATCAATATAAAGTGAACAATTTTCTATTCCTGTTGCATCTTCTACAGTATAATTGAAATAAAAGCTTCCACTTTGAATATGTTCAAATGGTTCAGGATAATTTGGCGTTATGCTTGGAGGGTCATGATCACTAGATTCTAATGAAAGATTATAATATGCCGTTACTGACTCAAGGCCATTAGTATCTGTGCAATTCACCCTCCAATTGTAGTTTCCATTTAAAAGAAATATTGAGAAATTAAAAGGAACTCCATCTGTAATATCATAGACATTTTGCTTAAAAGAATCATTAACAAGCAACGTACAAACATCTACACTTGCCAATACGTCACTTGCATTGATTGTGAAATCTACGATATTTGTATCAGTTATAAGTTCATCATCTTCAGGCCAGATTGGCATAATCACTGGTCCCGATATATCAACTGTAAGTGTATAATTTGATGGAGCAAACGCAGAGTTTGCAGAAGTATCATTACACCACACATTCCAGATATAAACGCCTTCTGTTAAGCTGATTGTAAAAAGGTTTGGGGAAGAATTGCTAATTGAGGAATTTGTTTGGTTATCCTCAAAAATCCCTGAAAAATTTCCATATAAGATACAGGTATCAATAGTATTTGTTTCGCTAGGAGTGTAATTAAAAGTAACCTCTAGGGTTTTTGAATAATTATTATCTCTGGGAGAATTTAAGGATATGCTTGGAGGGAGAGTATCGGTTATGTAACTATGAAAGCTTGTTGAATTTCTTGAATTTGCAAAGACATCATACCCTATAACCTTCCAATAGTATGCTTGGTTTTCATCAAATGGTATTGGAATTTCAAATGTGGTGTTATCAATTTCATATGTTCCATAAACAAAATCTACAAAAGAAAATGTTGGGCTTTTGCTTATAAGAATTGTATAATTTAAAAAATCAGGGGTTTGTGTTTCTTCCCAAGTTAAAGTTGGGCTAAGATTACTTGATGTTGTGTTGTTACCAGGCAAAAGAATATTGAAAGCATCTGGTGGAATTGCCTGAACTTCAAATGAAAGTGCTGGGTTTAAAGTAGCGTTTTTGCCAAGAGTATCATTCGCCCAAATAAGAGTTAGATTGTAAGTCCCAACTGCAGTTGTATTATCAAAAACAAAATAGTATTCATCTCCGTTTTTGCTAAGCGTATAATTGTTTGACCAACCATTTGGATATCTTAATGTTGCAATAGCATTTGAGATTCCAAAAAAATCAGTAATACTTACATTAAACCTTACAGACCTGTTTTGCCTTATTGTTGTCTCATTTAAAGTATAATTTTCTATTAGCGGAGTATTAGAATTGACTTTCAAGGTATAATTGCTTTGAGAAGAGTTAGACCTGCCAGCGCCATTTGTGCAATTTACGTTCCAAATATAAGTGCCATCAGAAGGTGAAACTGTAATATTTCTTATGGTATTGTTTGTAATGTTATAAATTGTAATATTTTTATCCCAGCTTCCAGAGAAATTTGCATAAAGTGTACAATTAGATATATTTGAGAATGTCTCATCTGTTACTGTGAAATTGAAATCTATTGGGGTTGAATTTAGAACCAAATTATTAGTTGGATAATTAAGTGTCACATTAGGCGGGTTTGGACCAGTATCTACTGTTAAATAGCCAGCATATACTGTTGCCGAAGTTGGTTTTCCTCCAGTAGACCTGGTAGGGCCATCTAGGTATAAACTAAGATTTGAGAAGTCTCCAGTTGGGGCACTCCACACACATTTATACCACCCAGAACTTGAAGCATAAAAGGTATTTGAACACCTCGGTGTTGCTCCTTGATATAAATGAAAAGTAAATTGCGCATTATTTCCTGTTGCAGCATAAACCCAAAGAGTGATATTATCAATTCTTGTTTGAGTTATATTAGGAAATCCAAATTGAGAAACCTGCCCAGAATCGATAACACTAGACAAGTAATCTGAAGTGTCTGGAAGATTTGGCTCTCTAATCCCATCACTAACTTCAGTATAAGTAGTACCTGTTCCGCCACTCCATTGTGATTGGTATGTAACATAAGGGTCGTAAAAATACTCTGGATCAATGGCTAATACCCACGGCCTTGCTTCATAGAATACATTTTTTTGGATTTCTTGAATGTCTTGGTCTCCGTAAATATCCTGAATATCCAGAGTATCTTGAATATCCTGAATAGTCTTATACTCAATAAAAGAAGGACCTAACTCCCAAAGATAAGGAGTTATCAATGGAGAGTTTGCAACATAACTTACCTCTGAATTATTAGTAAGACCCTGCCATTTGAGATACTTATAATCTTGATCCTCTAAAACCTCTGCTCCACCTGAATCAAAAACTGTAAAGTTTGAAGGGAGAACTTCTGTAAAATCAAAACCTTTACAATCAATAAAAGAAGTTATTTTTATTCTAGATTCAAAAGGGCTTTTGAATGGGTCTATTGAATAAGGAACTGTTCTTATTATGTCAAATTCGTAAAACTCTCTTACCTCAAAATAAGACTGAATATCATATTCAACAAAACCATAAGGGCTTTCTCCAATAGCTTTTACTGAAAGCAAGTATCTGCCTTCTGATTGGGTTTTTTCATATTGAGAAAAATAAATACCTTTTTGAAATTCATAAACTTCAGAATTGCGCGTTGATAGTGTAGCGATATCGCCAGTGGGTGAAGTGATATTAATAACAATATCTGCATTTTCAACAAGCATTCCTTTTGAATCTAAAACTACAACACTTAAACCAACATTTTCGTTTGGATAAAATATTGGCTTATTTGTGTTAATTGTTGCAAGCCCAGTTTCAAAGAAAGCACTATTTTTATTAGAGAAATTCACCTCATATTCAACACCAGGAATAATATTTTTTATCTTTACTAATTCTCCAAGGCATGCCTGTTTTGAAAAATCCCAATTTTCGCACCCATAAAGTTCAGTTCCCTTTGCAATCGTAATAAAAGTTGCACTTTCAAAATCAGAATCAAGGCTTATCGAATAAGAATTAACTACTTTAACATCGCTTATCTTTTCAGGAATATTATTCTTAGATTGAATTGATTTAACAGATTTAATACTATCAATTTTTATACTTAACTCTTTATCTTTTAATTCATCAAAAACTATATTCTTTACAAGCATTGTATCTTTTTGGTTCCTTTTAATTGGTGAATCAAATTTGAGTGTTAATTCTGAAACTTTTAATGAATTTTTTAATTGGATAATATTTTCTTCAAACTCAGATTCATTTTCCATAGAAAACTCTGCAATATTTAGTTTTATGTGCTTTCCAAGATTGTCTGTCACAACGATTTTATTTGCTAAGATTTTATTTGAAGTAGTTTTTTTATTTCTAATTGTAATACCATCAATTAATTTTTCATTGGGATTATTAATTTCTAAAGGGAGAGGTATATTATCAAGATTAGTTATTTCATTTAAGTCTAAGTCTATACTATCATTTATTCCAAGCACAATAAAAGATGCATTTATTTCTAAAAGCAGGTTTTGATTTGGACTTGAAATATCTGGCTTTAGTCTTCCATATAAAGTATATTTTCCCAAGGTTTTTGGGATAAAAGGTATTGGAACAATGCCATTTATATCTTCGTTTTGCTCTTCTTTATTCTCTTTAGAACTAGTGAAATAGTATATTTTTCCATTGTTATCAATTGATACTTTATAATTCTCCATTCCATCAATATATATCAAAACAGTTTCTCCTATAATGAATTCAGACTGAGGGTTTCCAGAGATATCAGTTATTGTAATAAGCGCCAAAACCAAATTTGGCAATAATAAAATAATCAATATGACAGCAAGCCGTTTATATAAATAATCCTTAAAACTATTAAAGTTCAATTTTGGATGAATTCCAGCAAATAGTATTTTTCGCTTTTCCGTTCTTTTGATGTTTTTTTTCATGTTTTATTTTTCATTATTGAGCCAATCAAATTATCTCAGTATAAAATACCACATATTCACTATTCGGACCTAAATAAGACCGTAGGCTTGCAGGGATTCTTATCTCAAAATCATAGGTGTCATTATAGCCTTGTGCTCCTTTATTAATAGTTGTAACAAATAAAACATCTTGGCTTTGATTGAAATTGGTGTTTCCATCCCCATAGTCCCAAAGTATTCCTGTTTTAAAATTTGAATTATTTGTACTATTTACAACGGGCACATTCTCAATTGTTTTATAAAAAATAGTCATATTTCTAGTTTCAATTGGCACTCCCCCTAATGTGAAAGTATTATTTATTGAATCGCCATAATTACTTGAACCTAAAGCACTATCAAGTGCTTCAAAATCATTTGGTGAGGATTGATTTGAAGTATCCCTTCCCAATGCCTGAAGTGTAGTCCAAGAGATATCTGAATCATAATCAGCTACATATATATTGCTTCCTGTTGAGTTTTCAACAAACCATTCAAATAAAATCCCTTCGTATCCATCCTGCATCTTGAGGGTATCGTTTGTATTGCCCATTACATAGTGCCAAAATACTACGGATAAAAATCTTGAAGCGTTGTTGTTTGTTTCATTTTCCTCTTGAATCAGATTATCTGGGTCTGCAATCACAATTATTTCTGTTGTTCCTAAAGGAGCACTTAGATTAACACTTATATTTTGTGATTCACTTGGAGCTAAACTAATGGTAAAATTTGATCCTATCTGGTTTCCCAAAACTCCAACTTGATTTTTCCATATTTGCACTATAAAATTTTCAGCAGTACTATTTCCTATATTTCTAATGGTAGCATTAATTGTAACCAAATCATTTTCTTTTGGATTTTCATCGCTGAAATAAATCTCTGAAGGGTTTACATAAATATCCGGCATTGGAACAAAAAAGCTCCATGTTTCACTAACATTATAATTGCCTGCCAAATCTATGCAACTAACATTCCAGTAATGATATCCAGCGGATAGGGAATCAACGGAAATGTTTTGCAATACACCTTCATCAACACTCATATTTATTTCTATAATTTCGGTATCAAAAGTAACATTGCAATATAAGGTATCTGCCATATTGTCGGTTACAGTAAAATTAAGCTCAGTTTGTGTGCCTTCTATAGGATTGCCATTTTCAGGTGCATGAAGTATTATTTGTGGAGCAACGCTATCATGATAAAATATTATCTCGCTACTATTATGCATATTTCCTGCAGAGTCATTTGATTGTAAAATTAAGAAGTATTCACCATCAGCTACTAGTGTTATTTGAGTCTGTGAAGGGGTGTTATTAGATACTACACCTGTTGCATTAGGGCTATTATTCAAAAAGAATGTATAATTTATATTAAGAGCCATATTATCTATTATCACAAAGTCTATTGTTGGATTTGTTTTAAACCAGCTTAAGTTTTGCGTTGTAATATTCCCAAAAGGATTGTCTATATCAACATAAAAAGTCCATTCTTCAGAAACATTATGGGCATTAAAAGAAGTGTTATCATAACACTCTATATGCCAATCATATGTTCCATTCATGCCCAATACTGTGAAATTATTTAATTCATTATTTTCCACGTTCAAATCATAGTCATACATCCCGCCATTAAGCCAAATAGAGCAATTTTCCATCCCTGTTTCATCAGATACATTGTAATAAAATACATTTGTTGAATTATTGCTCCAGCTTGAATTAGGTGGTGAAACTAAGCTTATATTTGGAGCAAAGTATATGTTAAACATTCGTGTTTCGCTGTAATTATAATTTTGTGCTAAATCAAAACAACTTACATTCCAATAATACTCGCCTTCAACCAAATCTTGTGCAAGAAAGCTCTTCTCTTGACTTGTATTAACTACATAAGGACCGTAATCTACTCCACTTCCATCGTTTGGTCCTAAATAAATTGAACAGCTGGCATTTGGAGACATTAAATCTGTTACAGTGTAGTTTAAGCTTATACTTCGCGAAGAGTAATTAGATATGTTTTCAGGGAAATTTAACTCAATAAAAGGCTTTTTTGTATCAATATATATATGTGTTATTGATGAATTCCTTTTGTTATTTGCATCATCTATAACTTCAAGTATGATTTCATAAAGCCCATCAGGATAGCTTGATAATGAAACATTCTTGCTAACTCCGGTTGTTAGATTCCCAGATGCATCTGGAGTTCCATTCACATATATTGTATAATTAATTATACTAGACAACAGGTCCGTTGCAGATATGTTTATTTCAGGCTCTGAATAATTAAACCAGGATAAGTTCATGGTATGTATATAAGGAATCGGAGCTGTAAGGTCTATTGCAATATTTAAAGGACTTGAGTTTTTAAGCCTTGATAAATCGTCTTTTGCCTGTATAACCACAATATTGTGGCCTTCATTTAAAGTTACATTCAAAAGATTAGATTCGCCATCATTAACATTTCCAGTAACACCAATAGGCGAACCATTTACAAAAAATGTATAATTTAAGGTTTGAAGAGTATAATCTTCTAAAGTAAAATTAAACTCAGTTGGCTGGTAGTTAAAGATAGAATTGTTTTCAGGATAGCTTACTTCAACCCTTAAAACTGAGATATTGGCGGTTGCATTATTGTTTGTTTCATTAAGCTCATTAATAAGCTCATCTGGATCTAATATTACATATATTGTATGATAGCCTTCACTAATTGACCATTCCACCGAAAACCGGCTAAAGGAATCATAAGAAACATTTTGTGTGTCATTTCCTATTAATATGCCTCCATCATTAGGGTCTCCATCCCAAAAGCTTGCAACAGCATTAATAGCATCAATTCCCCCAATATTGCTAACATTTGCAATTATAGTAATTGTTTCTAAAAGGTCAGGATTTGTGTTATTAAATGTGATGTTTTGAGACTCTATGTAAAGGTCAGGTTGATTGATTACAAATCTTTTTGTGTCAGAATAATTGGTATTGCCAAGGTCATCAACGCAAGTTACATTCCAAAAATGCTCTCCATCTGAAAGCTCTGCCACCAAATTGCTAAAGTTATTTCCTGAATAATTATTAATATTTTCAACTAGTATATCCCCTAAAGGGTCTGTAACAAAAAGATCGCAGTTAATTAAAACACTTGAGTTAAAATCAGTTGCATTCCACTCAAAAGTAATGTTATTATAATTAAAAGTCTGATTCACTTCAGGTGAAATCAATTCTATATAAGGTCCTAATAAATCAACATGAAATGTCTTTGGAGTGCCATTTACAGCAGTATTAGAACTAGGATCAGAACAATTAAAATCCCAAGTATATGTATTGTTTTCAAGATTTGTCAAAGTATAATTATTTTGTTGGCCCGAATTAATTGAGTTAATAGTATGATTTTCTTCACCATTTAAAATAAGGGTGCAACTAGAGATTTCACCTGAATTATCCCTTGGTGTAAAATACAAAATAACCTCGGCAGTGTTATTCCTATAATTATTAATTGGATTTCCAAGATTCACAGTTGGTGGCTCTTGAACGGTAAAATTTCTAGTGTCGCTGTAATTTGAATTATTTGCAGGGTCAATACAAGATACATTCCAAATATAAAAACTATCATTAAACCCTGATATAAGTTTAGTATAAGCTTCAGATTCGTTTACTAATACATTTGTAAGATTTTGTGTTCCGTTAATCGTTAGGTTACAATACAAATTTTCTGCCAGGTTATCAGTTACAGTCCAATTAAATAAAACAGATGATGAAGATAAACTATCCTCTTCGTCCGGATTTGAAAGAGTTATTTGAGGCTTTTGCCAATCAAGATAAATCGTGGCATTAGATGGATTTGAAGGATTTCCATCACCATCATAACATACAACTGTCCAATTATATTCTCCTTGCTCCATTCCAGTAAAAGAGAATGTATTATTTTGTTTGTTTAAAACTGTTGTAGTATTATCTGTATAATTTGCACTTGTGCCCCATACATTAATAGTACAGTTGACTATCTGGAAATCATCTTCAGGGATGTAGATAAAATCAATATCACTTTGGTTATGCCAGCTTAGGTTTTCAGGGCTTAAAAAAGTAACATTAGGTGGAGCAAAAACCTCAAAATCCAATTCTACAGAAGTATTATAATTTCCCGCTTTATCAACACATTCAACATACCAGCTGTAGTTTCCATCATAAAGAAGGTAATAATGAGTATATGGAGTGCCATTTTCAGCACTTAGACCGCTTCCTATGGAGTAAACACTGCCACTTTCATTAAGGTAAACAGTACAACTTAATGTTGGCGAAATCATGTCTTCTGTTACAAAGGTAAACGAGACATTGTTTACCGATACTATTTCATCTTGTTCAGGGCTTATTAAACTTATATTATAAGGCTCGTGAAGGTCTATATAGTAAACCCAGTCCTGTTCTGCTGTTCCGGTCAAACTATTAGTATCATTACACCTTACGTTCCAGATATATTCTCCTTCTGGAAGGTTCACGGAAAAATTGTTTACAACATTTGGAACTATTGAATCATTATATGTATAATCTGCACCATTTAATATCAGAGTACATCTTGTAAAAGTTTCACTCCCAAGGCTTGGGATGTATTGAAAAGTTACATCATTTAAGAGATTTCCAGTGTTATTTGCAGGGCTTACTAATTCAATATGAGGTGGAAGCAGTACACTGAAATTTCCAAGTACAGAATAACCTGTATTTGTCGCATTATCTATACATGCAACACTCCAGTTATAAGCCCCAGTTCTCAGACCTTCAACGGTGTAATTTGTAATTGTGTTGTTATAGCTTACAATACTTGTATTGTTAACATTGCCATTTATGGTAAGATTACAATAGGTTATATTTGAGAATGTATCATTAGCCATCCATTGAAAAACATAATCAGTCGTATTAACTACCTCTGCTTCGCTTGGCGCAATTAAACCCACCAAAGGGTCTCCTCTATCAACAACAAAAGATCTATTTCCTGTTGTGTTAGTATTGGAGTATGTGCCTGCATCCGTACAATTTACGCTCCAGTTGTAATAACCTTCGGGCGGATTTGTCAATGTAAAATTAGCCATCTCACCACTATTTATTTCTGTTGAGTTTGTTTGGTTAAAAACTCCGTTAATAAATAAGTCACATGCCAAAAATCCATCATTATCGGTTGCGGTATAATAAAGAATAATATCAGTATCTTTTATGTGAGTGCCATCTTCTGGAAGATTTAAAATAAGTCTTGGAGTTTCGTTAAGGGAAAGGTTTCTTATTTCAGAGCTATTAGAATATCCGCCAACATCTGTGCAGTTTACATACCAATCATGTTCGCCATCAGAATACCCATAGCCTGTAACGTTTTGCCTAATACCACTCGTGGCATTTGCAGTTATATTCTCTAAGCCATCAAAATATAAAGTACAGCTAAGATTATCGTAATTATCAGTAACGGTATAAGAAAACAAGATTGTGGAATTGGTTAAATTGGCAGAGGGCTCTGGTTCGTGAAGCTCTATTAGGGGCGGAGTTATATCAACATAAAATGTCCAGTTTGCTGTGGAAGCATTATTCCCACCATCATCAAAGCAAGTTACGCTCCAGTTATATCCAGTTTCTTCAAAATCAGAAGTGAAGTTATTAAGCCCGTTAATCAGACCGGTTTGATTGCTTTGATTATAAACTCCGTTAATAAAAAGCTGACATTCGGTAAGGGCAAAGTTATCATATGCATTATAAGTTAATGTTACTGTTGTAGAATTAACACCGTTGTAATTTCCTGGATTTAAAAGATTTACCAACGGAGACTGGTCACTTACGGTAATATTTCTTGTTTCTGATACATTAAAATTATTTGCTAAATCACTGCAATTTACATACCAGCTATAATTCCCTATTTCAAATCCATATACAGTAACATTAGTTGCAGTTGCATTTGTACTATTTATTGTCTCATTTATTGCTCCATTTATATAGAGTTTACAACTCATATTTTCGGAACGCAAATCATAAGCAGTCCAATTAAATAACACATAAGGATTTGTTGTTGAAAAATTTGGTTCGGGCTCGTTTAGCTCTATGTTATATGGAGCATATTTATCTACATCAAAATAAAAAACTGAGGAATTTCCAACTCTGCCGGATTCATCTTCACAGGACACGCTCCAGTTAAACCTTTCTTCAGGGATATTTGTAATTGTAAAATTATTATTTAGGTTATTGAGTATAGCACTTGAATTTGATTGATTAAATTCTCCATTGATGTAAAGGCTACAATTCACATATCCATTTGAGCTAGAAGGAAGATATACTAAAAGTGCATCTGTAAAATTCACCCAAGTATCATTTCCTGGATAAGAAAGATTTACTGTTGGGAATTCTGTACTTGCTACATTTATTCTTATAGAATCAGTAGTGTGGCTCTGATAATAGGACTCTGCATAACACCTCACATCAGCAGTGCCATAACTACTGGCATTAATAGATATTGAAGTGCTTTGGGTTTCATTAAATACTGTACCTAATTCGTGAGGATTAACCTCGCTTCCATTTAATGTGAGCATTCCACTACTTCCAATATTGACCCATGAGCCTGTAGCATTACTTTGTGCATAAACGCTTGTGTTTATACATCCGCCTTCTTCGCATGTTACATTACAAGTCAGATTAAAAGAATCGCCTTGATTCAAACTCAGCTCAGATTCAGGATAGATTAGTTGTGATGATAAAAAGCCAACTTGTGTAAAACCAGTTAGGTTAAAAAAACTTGAAGCATGATCAATTGCATGCTCAAAATCCTTGGATTGCGCAGGATGAGTATTATACATCTCAATCTCATAATAAAATCTATCAGTACTTTGCACCCTGATATTTGATGAATTTGTGCATGAGCCTACTGAAGCTGTGGCATCAGAAGTTCCTACGCCCGTAGTATTAGAACAAATTAAAGTAGTTTGATCATTTTCATCAAGGATATATAGATACCATCTAGCAAAAAGATTTGACTCCACATCTACAAAATATGTGCTGAAAAGAGTTGTTGTACTAGCATTAATCATGCCCCCATTTGCACCTACATAATCAGATGTTGCCTTTAAAATATTCACAGTAGTTCCACTACTAAGAGTTCCAGTTATCTCATTTTGTACTCCATCGGTCTGTTGCGCAACTGATATATCGCAAGGAAGGCTACTACAATCAGATGAGCCTGTTTCATACCACTCTCCATCATAAATTGGCTTCTCAACTGAAATATTAATTGTCCTGTTGGCACCTATTCCAAAATTAGTTGCGTTATCAAAGCAACCAATACTCCAATTATGCACTCCATTTGGCACATTGTAGGCGATTGTCTGATTTTCATCCTTAGTAATAGGCGTTGAATTCTTTACAGCTGTTCCATTTAGGTATAGGGTACAGTAATCTATCGGAGAAGAATCGGTTACATTATAAGTAAAAGTAACAACATTTGAACTAGTAATAGTGGTTAGATTTGCAGGGTCAATTGGAGTAACAATTGGAGAGCTGTTATCTATTGTAAGGGTATAATTTAATGGAGCGAATTCGTTATCGCCGTTTGAATTATAACATTCAACATTCCATACATAAACCCCTTCTGAAGAAAAGGTCGCTCCCAGCGTATTAACAGATCCATTTACAGGGCTTGTGGTGCTGTTTTTTGAGCTCCATGAGCTATGGTTTGTATAAAGTGAACAATTGGCTAGAGAAAACCCAAGATCAATAGGGGTATAAGAAAAAGATACAGTGAAATTATTTGTATAAGTATTATGACTCGGAGCATTTAAAGCAACTGATAAGTTTCCAGGTGCAGTATAATTTAGCGTATAATTAACATAGTCAAAAGATATTTCCATACTTGGAGATTTTCTTGAGTTTCCTGGAGCCTTGAAATCCATGCTTGCATTTAGATAGGTATAATAGATGCAATAGTCAGGCCAGCCACTGCAATCAAAATTTGTAAAAGAGCGATCACCTGAACTATCTAAACTTGAATTTGTCCATGTAAAGCTTGTAGTTGAAGTTGCTGTTCCGCTCCCAATTGTGGCATCATCCGAATTTGATGTTGTGGTATCATGATCATATTTTCCATTCTGATTTGAATTAGTCATAGTGCAACCATCTTTAGTTATGGTTAAATCAACGCCAAATCTCATTGCCTGTAAAAAAAAGCTTGTTGCATTCTCAGGAACATTGATTGTATGGGCACAATATACAGAACAACTTAAAGTTCCACTTTTTTGGTCAACAACAGAATCAGCACAACTACAATCATAAGAGGCATTTACTTCGCTATATAACGGATCTTCGGGAGTGATGCTAAAGCTATACTCTTCTCCAGGAACAATATCCCTTACCTTCTGCCAGTAACCAAAACACTCACCAGTTGTAAAATTATATTCCTTACATACATAGAGCATAGTTCCTTTAGCAATTGATCTTACACTTGCAGTTGTAAAATCCATTTCAGTTGGATCAATTGCATAGGATTTAACTGAAGGCATACCGTATATTTTGTGTGTTTGAGCCACCTCTTCAATACCTAGCATACTTGATGTATCTTTTAATTGGTAAAATCTAATACTATTAACACTAGGGGTAGGATTAAGTATCTCATGCTCTATTCCTCTTGCAGTCTGAACAAGTCTTCCAATTCCTTGCTTTTTTTCGGAAAACCTGTTTCGCAAAGTGAATGGAACTGAGGCTAAAGGAATAGAAACTAAATCTATCGGGTTAACAATTGAAACACTACTTATTTTATTAATCTCTAAAGAGAGATTATCGTATAAATCAGGAATTTTTTTAGAACTATCCAAAACTAAAAATCCCCTATAATCTAGGATTTCATTTTGCAATTTCAAATAAATTGAATATTTCCCTAGAAGCGTAGGATAAAACTCAACATTATCAAGCTCACCAACAAAAGCATAATTCTTTTCATTATGAGTAATTAAGAGTTCGTAGCTTCCCATTAGGTTTTCATTAAGAGCCTCAAAATTAATCTTAACCTCTTCTCCTAAATAAAATTCTTCTTTTGAAAGCTTTATTTTTTCAAGATGTTCGCCTAACTCTCTTAAGTTTATAGCATCTGCAATAGGCTCTTTGGGTATTTGCTCATAAGACTCTTTTATAACCCTAAATTCAGTTTGTGAAAGCACCTTATTTAGAGATTTTGATATGAGAGATACAGTATATACGCCTTCATGTTCAGCTAGAAAATCAATTGGGAATTCTAGTGTACCAACAAACGTTTTTGTAGAGTTTCCAGATACAATTTTTAGCTCAAAATCCTCACTTAACTTTAAAGAAGAGATACTTCCACAATCGCTTCCTTTGCAGATATTTATACGAATTACTTGATTTTCATAGTAGGTATAATTAGATAATTTTAAGCTAAAATAACCAACATCATTAGAATATAAGTTACTTTGCGCTAATGAAATTTTCAGACCGAAATTAAAAACAAATAATAAAAAAGCTAAAGCTATCAAGCATCTAAGAATAACCTTACATCTCTTAAAATCATTCTCTTTTAATTTCAATTTAACCCCTTATTTGAACAAACTAAAAAAACGAAAATTAAAAAGTAATATTAAAAAATAAAAAAAATGTATGTAAAAAAACATATTGCTATTTGCTTTGAGCACCTTGAGTTATTTCTTCATCCTTTTGCTTTTTAAAAAGCCCTGAAAAAAGACTTTTCTTCTTTTTGCTTTCTTTATTATCATTAGACTCAGTTTCTTTGCCTTTTGATTCTTCTTCATTTGAATTAATTACGCCAGTATTCTGAGCACCTTGTTCATTGTCTTTATCTTCAAAAAGCATATCTTTTTCTTTTGAGGTTAACTTCAAAAGTCTTATTGCCTTATCCACCCTCAAAGAAAGTTTTTCAGAAAGGGATAAAAATTTATTGTCTATATTATCCATACTGCTTTTAGCTTTTTGGTCTAACAAATTAATGATACTTGTTGTATGCTTCTCAAAATCATTGAACTTTTTAACATATGTTGCAAGTTCTTTTTTATCTGCCTTGTCTTCAGTTTTGACCTTAATTTTTTCAAAGTCATTTCCAAGCTTTGAAAAACTTCGCTGAAGATCTTTTGTAACATCATTAAACTTGTCAAATTCTGCAAATTTTTTCTCAACCTCAATAAACATACTTTCGACCTTATTTGAATGCCTCTCAATAATTGCCTCTGTTTTTTTAATATCAATAAGTTCTTGTTTTATTTCCTCATTTAGTTTAGAGACCTGTTCTATACCTTTGTAAAAATTCATCTGTCTTCTTATGCCTTTAATTTCACTCATAAGGTCTCTCATTAAGGTTTCATTACTCTCAAGATTTGCTTTGAGAGCTTCTTGTTTCGAATCAAGCTTTCTTACCTCTACCATTAATTGATCAGGCTTAACACTTTCTACCACATCAATTGCTTTTGTTGCCGCCGCTTCAACACTTGAAACAGTCTTTTGTACATCTGTAATAAGCCCTCTCATTTCTCCAATCTGTTCACTTACTGAGGAAAAGCGTTCATTGGTTGCAAGCCTTTGTTGATTTAATCCTTCTAATTGAGCTTTGAGTTTTATTAACTCAACACCCACATTCTGATTTTGAAATTCATCAATTGGTTTTGCAGTTTTTTGTTCTATTTCTGCTTGTTCGTTTGCAAGATTTTGCTTAATCATTTCCTCATCAGACAATTTTTTTTTAAAAAGCCCCATTTTGTACCACCATACTATTTACCGAACATTTCCATAATAATCATTTTTGGTCTTGTTTTCTGATTTTATTTTTGTAAAACTTATTGAATAATAATTATTCCAAAGACTATTCTGAAGGCTTAACTATTTCATCCCAAAGCCCTGCTTCCTTTAATATTTGGGTTTTTAAATCAAGCTTTTTCTCTGAAAGTGCTTCTTTTATGTCATTTTCAATATCATCAAGCAAAAGATTAATGTTATGATAGTCATTTTTATTACTTGAGTAAGGAAGATATTTAATTTTTGACTTAATATTAATCATCTTAAGATGAGGGATTAGCATATCATAACCCTCTTTTCTAAAGCCTGAAATCTGCTCATCAAATTGAACACACCTTTCTTTTATCGCACTAATGGTTTCAAGATTTCCTGACTTTATTGACTTTGACCTTTTTTTCAAAGCCTTAGTCTTATCCAAAAGTGCTTCTGATGATTCCAAATGGGATTCAAATCCTTTTTTTGATTTATTTATCTCTCCAAAAAAATCCTTCTCATTTTGAGTGCTCACATCATTTTCAATAACGTTATCTTTAGGAATATTCTTATTAAGCTGTTTAGTTTCAAACTCCTTTATTGCTTGAATGAATTCACTTGGGTCTTTTAATTTTCGAATTTTATCTGCTAAATATGATGCTCCAAATACATGTTCTAACCAATTAGAATAATCATTATTGTTATTATTTGTATGAAAATGAAAGTTCTCAAGATTTAAGTTGTGTGTATTTTTGATAATTTCTGATTTAAAGTCTTGAAATGACTTAAGAACTTCCCCATTCTTGCAAAAGAAATAGTGTTTGGGGTTATTTATTTGAGATGATATTAATTCAAGCATTATTTATCACCTCAAATAGTTCTTTTTTTGTTTTGGCTTTAGATATTTTATCTGCAATTTCTTTTTCTCCAAATACTCCAAGTACCCATGCAGAGAAATCATTTTTTGATTCATTGACATGATTATTAAATTCCTCATCAGACATTTCAGATAAATAGTTTGCAAGCTCTGATATACTTTTAAGTTCTACTCCGTTTGAAAGCCAGAAACTCTTATCCTTTGGTGCAAGCCTTTCAAGAATTTCCTTTTTCTTTTGTGGGTCTATTGACTTTTTAACATCAGCATCAAAGAACTTTTCAATATCTTGGTAGTGCGCTTTTATGTTCTCATCAGGCTTTATTAAAGAATTGTCTTTATTTATTTGAGCAGATTTTAGAGAGCTTTGCTCTAAGGATTGTTTTTGTTCCTCTGGATTTGAAGTACTTGTTTCTTTTTTGGAGTTTTCAGTATTTAATGAAACATTTTCATTTAAATCGGTTGCTAGTTTTGGGTTTGGACCTTGTGCTTTTGTTTCTTCATTGTTTATTTTAGGAGGATTTTTTAATGCTGGAAGCTTTTGCCCTTTTTCTCTCATATCTAAAAGCTTTAATATCTCAGATCTATCTTTTGTTTCATATAAAAGATTTCCAAGTTCTATATCATTAACAGCGCTTATTATCCAATCAGCTAAATCATTTTTTGAATCATTTACATGGCTTTCAAAATCCGAATCTTTCATTGCTTCTACTTCAGAATATAAGCCCTTTGGATTAACAACAAGCATTCCATTTACAAGTTTTAGAATCTTATCTGGAGGAACGTCTTTTTTGAAATTAGTAGTCATATCTTCTTTTTCTTCCTTTTTGGTTTCCTCTTGTTTGTTTTGCGCAACAAAATCTTTTCTATCTTGTTTTGCTTTTTCAAGTTCTTCTTTTAACTCAGCTTCAGAAACCATTCTTATTTCAAGTTTCTTTGGCGCTTTTCCTAATTTATCCCATACTTTCTTAAGCCTTGGCAAAAGACCATCAAGATAAATTTTTACCATGTTAAAATTACCACTTTTTACCTTATCTAATGCCAACTTTAGCTCAAGTTTTAAATCGAAAACATCCTGCTTTAAATCTTCTAATTGATCAAGTTCATATTGAATTTGGTCTATTTGTTCGTTATAGGTATTGTATGATTCGATTTCATCATCAGAAAGTCTTGCTACTGAGTGAAGTATTGGTCTAAAGGTTACAAAGTAAGGTTTACCCCTATTATAAGCGCTGTTTTGAAGCATTCCGGTTCCTACGCTTGCTTTAACAAGACTTTGCAAGATATCAGCGCCATATTTGACCTTAATTCTATCAAGGTCTCCTTCATCTCTTGTTCTCATCTGGATTTCTGTGTTGATGTTTGCTTTAATCTGCCCAACGAAATCTGCTAAAACCTGACTAATAAGCATTACACCTATTCCCCACTTTCTAAACTCTCTGCAAGCTCTTTCGATTTGTAAGAAACCTTCCCCACTTCCACCGAATTTTGGCAAAAGCCTATGAACCTCATCGTAAACTAAACAAAGTCTTAATGGTTCTGACTCATCAAAATTAGAGTGAAATACCTCTCTTACAGTATTAGCTACAAAGATATCTATATCTGTTGGATCGAGTCTATGGATCGCAAAAACTTGGATTTCGCCAGGCTTCATGTATTTTTTAATATCAATTAATTCCCTTGCGTTTTTTATCTCTCTAATGTTTCCCTTAAAAGACATAGCTTGATTTTCTTTCATTCCAAAATTAGGATATAGACTTAAAAGCCCCTTATTAGTAAGTTTTCTAAGCATACCAGTCCATTGTGCAGTTGGGTCAAACACAATTACAGCTACATCTTTCATTAAAAGTTCCTCAATAATAACTTGGGCACTAAAGCTCTTTCCTCCACCTGTACTTCCTGCAACGATTGTGTGGGTTTTAAGATTTTCAATATTGATATAGGCCTTGTTATCACTTTCAGCAATCTTTCCTACAAAAATGTTTCTTGGTCCAACTTTAGGAATCTGTGTGTAATCAACTTTTAGATGGTATTTCTTTTTGGATTCTATATCTTTTTTTATGTAGATTATCCCTGCTATAATCCCTGCAAGCCCTAAAATTATAAGAAGTAAATGCCAAAGTTTTACTTTTCCAAAAACCATGTATTCATGCAAAGGAAGATTTACTGTAAAAAGATAATTTGAACTTGTAGTAAGACCTAAGTAATTGGCAGTTACCCTTAATGCATAGTCTCCTACTGGAAGGTCTGTAGGAAGAGGTGCAGTCTTAATTACAGAGACAGATGTTTTCACATAAAGGTTAGTTGTATGAGTCCAAACCGTTTTTGTGCCTTCTATATTTTGTATTGTGTATATTGCCTGAACAGGATATTCCCTGTCTGTTAAAAGATTGGTAAAGTCCGTTCTAAAAGTAAATTTAGAGCCAGGGTATAGCTTCTTGTCAGTTGCTGAAATACCTATCAAAAGCGCTTGGATAGGAATTTTATCTTTATCTAAAATCTCAATAGAGATAGGGATCTCGGCTTCAATGCCTCCTGTAATATTTAGTGAACCATTATAAACCCCTGGACTTAAATTACCAAAAAAAGTAAGCATAGTTTGACTTTCTTCTCGAGGGTTTAAGTATAAATTTTTTTTGTCAATTACAGTTAAGTTGACAATATCACCTGTCAAAGTAAAATCAACCTCTACACCCGTTAATTTAAAACTCTGAATATATACAATGTCTTGTGCAAACTCACCCTCTCTGATTTTTTTTTCTATGGAACGGTAGGGAATCCAAAATTCTTTACCCTCAAAATCAAATGGCCTCTCAATTACATAAGGCACTTCACCCGGACCATAGTCAGGCCCATAATCAGGACCTTGATCTGAATAATAATCAGGGCCAATATCAGTGTAAATATTTGGTGGGACATCAAGCTCTAAAATTATGTTATGTTCAACCATCTGGTCTTCAATCACAGTAACGTTCCCTGCATAAACCTTATACCCTTGTTTTATTGCAATAATCTTTTGTTCGCCAGTTGTCGCTGTTAGATTATAAAATCCATTTTGATTTGTAACTGTTGAAGAAGAGCTTACTACTATTATAACATCATCAACAGTATTTCCAGATATATCTGTTACTGTTCCATAAACTCCTCCCCGTATATCTGATTCATTTTCACCTGCTAAACATACATTAAAAGGGTTTATAAAAACATAGTATTTTGTGGTTTGATTGTTGCCTATTGGAAGCAAAAACTGATAGTTATAATACCTGTCATTAAAGCCTCTTGTAAGGATTCTATTCAAATGAGCTACATACACTAGATTGTTGTGTCTATCTTTTAATATTCCTGTATCATATGTTTCTTCTTCAGTTCCAGTTCCTACCGAAGTAGCAACATAAGGAATATTATTTATCGTCCTACTTCCAAGTTCTATACTCATAGTTTTTGTAAATGTGTTATACGCAGAATCGTAGTGAGTTGAATTAATTCCTATATACTGGTCTATTAACGCTGGAGATGCAGGAATTAAAGAATTAAAATCCACTTGGGATTCAGGCACTGTACTTGCAAACATCAGATTTCTTTTATTTTTTTCAACGCACTCAAAAAACATATTTGCTTCAGTCATACTGCTAGGTTTTAAATCAAATTCCCACGGTTGAGTTAATCCCACACCAAATGCTGCACCGTAAAGTCCCGCCCAATTATATGCGGGTTTTTTGAAAAGCAGATTGAGCTGATAAATATAACCTCCCTTACCCTCATGGTACGCAACATAAGCAGTATAGCTACCAAAGATTCCAAGTATTATAACAGCTATGATTGAAAGAATTGCTATCAGTGAGATTATTCTGTTGGTTTTTCTAATCTTTGCATATTTAAGCATAGGATTGGCCTTTTCAGCTTCCATTAACGCTATCGCTTCCTCTATTGAAAATTCCTCTTTTTTATCCTTGGTTTTTGTTCTTTTGAGTATGATAATTTCACCCAGATAATTTTTAGACAATCTTATTTATTAGGTTAATAAGATATTCATAGTTTGCCTTGTATTTTTCTTTTGTGTTCTCATCAAGTGCATTATAAGAATCCATCAAAATAACTTTTTTATTTCCAAGGAATTCTTTTGTAGTTTTTTCTTTTTTTGACGCAATCTCATCAATAATCTTTTCAAAGAATGCTTTATTAATTTCATTAAATAGGGATATTGCTTGGCTGTAAACTTTGGATTTTAGCTCTTTTGGATATTTCTCATAATTTAATTTGATTTCTTTAAACACTAAATTTGCCTGTAAAAGATTTCCTGCATCTAGGTAATCTTTACAATCATTTATCAAAAGATTCATAAGGTGTTCTTTTTTCTTGTTTGATCCAAAAATCTTTCTTATGTGATCAAGCATATCAAATGCATAAATCAGGTATACTACTAAGATGAAAAGAAGTATCACTACAAGCCAAGCAGATGAACTTAATTGTGGCAAAGGGATTATCGCAGCACCTGTAATTAAGTTACCTACTGATTTGCCTTTTGCTAAAAAGACCTCATCAGACATTAGAATGGTTAGCGAATTTTTTGCATTTTCAATATCCTTTGTGCCCTTTATGTAATAAACAATCCTCGGTAGGTCTTTTGAGAATCTAAGTAAAGGATCTTTTTTAACAATCTCTCCTTTAGTAACCATAGTTATCTCATCACTACTTTGAGCCGTATCTTTTGGGATGTATTCTAGCAAAAAAGATTTTTGTGAAGCATTTCCTGTTAAGGTAACCTCTTTATCAACTAATGTTACTTTTTCAACGCGACCATCAATGTAATGCAATTCAACATGGCTTATAGTTGTTTTAATTAGAATAAGATTTTGAAGATCATTTAAGGCTTTTAAATCTAAATTTCCTAACAGATTCTTACTCTCAGCATATTCTTTTGCAATAATAGTAAGATCTTCTTTTTTTGGATAGGTTACAAAGTCCTTAGACTCACCAACAACTATATCATAATAAGTTGTTTTTTCAAGGAGTTCTAATGAATTTTGATATTCATTTCGTTTTCTATCTTTTTCAGAATCAGACAAATCCCTTCTAAACTGCAGTGCATTTATATCTCTTAAGATTCTTTCAAAGTCCCTTAAAGCCAAATCCAAATTATTTCTGAAGTTTAGTGAATTTGCAGGACCTTGCCCTTTATAATCAAGATTTTCAAGGTTTGTATATGCTTGGTCTATTTTTGATCTAATTCTTCCAGCATCAACAAGTTCATCATCATCTGTACTTGACATGTAAGAAATTAAACTAGTTTCATTAGATTCCTCACCTTTATTTACAATAAAGTTAAAAATTTGAGAGCTAAACGGAAGTGAATTTTCCTGGGAACACTCAACTTTCCATTTATATTCTCCATTTTCAAATTCTTTATTAAAAGTTATGTTTTGTTTTGATTCTAAACTAAAATCTTTAACCTGTTCAAACCAAGATGATTCTTTTTGCGCTACATATAACACACAATCTGTATTTTTTTCAATATCAACAGTTGCCTTGAAATATACTACTCCTTTTGATGATCGTTGATTGCTATAAGGTTCTAATAGTATAATTGGATTTTCTATTGAAAGATTATTTATTAGAGGCTCATTTGATTGCAATCTGATTACAACAGTTTCATTTTTTTTAACCTCATAATCCATTATAGAGCTTTTATAATCAGTTGCTGTGATTTTTAACTCATAATCATTAGGGATTAATTTAAATGAAGCAATTCCTGAATCATTTGTGTATTCTTTTTCATTATCAAAGCTAACACTTGCAAGAGGTATTGATTTATTTTCGCTATCAATTACTTTTACCTCAACTTGGTACCAATCATTCACAGAGATAGTAAATAGTTTTTCTTGTTTATTTCCTTCATTATCGCTTACTTCAATTCTGGTTTCATAGTTTCCGGAAGTATCATATTTTATATTGAGTTTATTTCCTTTAATCTTTGTTCCATTTTCAAGTTGCCAAGAATAATTATAGGGCAGTATTCCGCCATTTGCAGATGCTGAAAGTTTGATTTCATCCCCCTTAAAGTATATTGTTTTTCCACTCAAAGCAATATCAATACTATTCTTTATTTTATAGGTCTTACTTATTGTTTTAGTGATATTATTTTTTGTTAGAGTAGCATTGATTATATATTCGCCAGTTTTATTTACACAATGAAGGTCTATTTCTTTTGGGAAGGTTTCATTTGATAATTGAAATGTTTTTAAACATTCAGCAAAAGAACCTATCATTGATTCTTTAGGTCCATAATTAAGTATAGAAATTAATGAATTTTGAGGAGCATACAATAAAAATTGCTCTGATGACCCTATGTCATATTCTTGTTTTGCTAAAATATTAAATTCAAAAGGGGTGATATTTACTAGCCTAGTTACATTTTTTGCTAAATAATTTTGTGTTTCATTAAAGACCAATGAAACCTCATATAAACCAACAGGCTTAATTTGTTTGTTTATTTCAATAGGAGTAATGTTATCACCAGTTGCTATTTTTGAGCCATTAAAAAACATCTCTACTGCTCCTTCATCTTGCAATGTGAAGCCCTTTAAATTAATTGTACTCCCTTCTTCTGATTGAAAGTCTTGTATAGTGGAATTTATTAGGAGCTCAGTATTAGGTTCAATTTTTTTGATTGAAAATAAAATTTCTCCAGTTGAATTTGAAAAAAGATTAATATCTGTTGCAAGCACCCTGAAACTGTATTCTTGTGATTTCAAATTTGAAAATGAGTAATTACATTCATAAACCAACAGATTATCTGGATTTAATATTTCTTTTTTCACACATTCAAGGGAATATTGAGATGATGAATTGGTGAAATTATGCTCTATTAGATTTGCAGATAAGTTGCTCTTAGAGTATATATTCATCCTTAGGAAAAAACTAACTCCTTGAGAATAATTATAAGTTGATTGGGTTGGAGAGAGTATTTCAAAAACTATGTTTCCATCATTACTCTGAGGAGTAGGACTAACACTTACATTTTGTGATACGCCTAAATTAAACAAAAGAATACTTATTATAAATACTAATAAAAGTGCAATTGACCAATAAAAAGATTTATTGTATTTACTTGTTTTATTAAGTATATTATTTTTTGCTTTCATTTTTTTAGCTCATCTATTATTTTTTTTAATTCAGCGACTAGTTTTTCTTTATCTTGCGTAGTTTTTTTAGTTATGATCTCTTTTTCTAGATTTTCTCTTACTTTTTTTAGCTCATGCTTGTAAGGCTCTATTTCGAATAGACATTTTTGTTTGACAACCTGCCTGATTTCATCAGAAAGGTCCATATAGTGATTTTCTACTGCTAACTCCTTTAATTCATTAACAAGCCCTTTTGGCATTCTTATGCTTATCATTACATCATTCATCTGTTTTCTCCTTTGAAACTAAATGATTTTTTTTCTCTTTGTTCTATGACATACTCTCTTAAAAGATTTCTTATCAGTTCAGAACGAGATCTATATGCTTTCTTATCAACTAAAGAATCAATCCAGCCAACCACCTTCTTTGGAAGCCTTATATTCACAACAATTATTTCATTTTTTGCGACATCTGGCATTTGAAAAATCCCTTTTTAATATTATTATATGCTTTTGGAGTATATATGTAAGCTATTTGTATGACAAATGAAGTTCATAAAAATACAAAAGAGTATATTTGTATGATATTTGTAATACTTTTAACGATGCCATGTAGTATATAAAGCTTTTGTTTTTAGCAGTATCTCCGATTGTTCTGCTCAACTTCGTTTTTATAATCCCAACAAACCACTA
>DAOSEK010000004.1:0-23822 GCA_035363095.1 Candidatus Woesearchaeota archaeon
TTGATTTTTCAAGCCAAAGTGAGAATAGACTGATTCATGCAAGGATTAACCTCGAATATTCGCGAGATATTTCGGCATTTATGCCGAGGTTTTTCATTTTATTTTAAAAAATCCCTTAAATATAACCGCAAAATAATAACTACTCGTAAAATTAATCACTTCATAATCTAAATAATAATGAAAAATCCCATAAAACTCTTGCTTTTAAAATCGATAGATTAAAAAATCAAAAAGTTTTTCTTATCAATTGAAAAAACTATGAGTAGTCCAATGAGAATATGCATTAAATGTAAAAACTATACCTTAAAAGAAATTTGTTCAAAGTGCACAGCAAAAACAAAACAAGTAAGAACTTTAAAGTATACTCCTGAATCAAAATACTCAAAATACCGCAGGCTCGGATTATTTGAAGAAAGAAAGAAGAGGGGTCTTTTATAATGAAATTTGAATTTAAAAAAGAAAAGAACGGCACATTAAATCTAAAAAACGGCGTACTAATAGAAGGGCTTCCAGGAATTGCTAACGTGGGAAAAATTGCAATAGACTACATCATAGAAAATCTAAACCCCACTCTTATATATTCAATAACATCAGATTTTTTTCCTAGTGCTGTATTTATCAATTCAGAAAACCTTTTAGAAACCCCAAAGATTGAAATATACCACAAAAAAATCAACGGTCAAGACTTTTTATTCTTATCTGGAAATACCCAGCCTGTAAACGAGGCATCATATGAGTTTTGTAGAGAAATACTCTCTTTAGTTTCAACATTAGGTTGCAAAACAATAATTACAACAGGGGGAATTGGGCTATTAGCCCCACCTGACAAGCCTAAAGTATATTGTGCAGGAAAAGACTTAAACTGCATAGAAAACTTCAAAAAAGATCTTAAAATATCACAAAACGTCTTTGGAACGGTTGGTTCAATATCAGGTGTAGCTGGACTTTTAATAGGTTTATCTGACCCCGAAAAAATCAATGGCATAGTCTTGCTTGTTGAAACCTTAGCACATCCCCTATATGTTGGAATGGAAGGTGCCAATGAACTTTTAAAAACGATAGAAAAGAAATACAACCTTGGAATAAACCTAAAAGGCTACTCAAAAGAAATGAAAGCACTATCAAACTCAATACAAAAACTTGATTTAGCCCAACATATTGATTCAGAAACCAAAGACTGTGTTAACTATATCGGCTAAAAAGTCCTATTCAAATGAATTTAACTTCAAAAGCTTTAATGCCAAAAGGTATCTCATTAGATGCCCAGATATTATTAGCATATAAATCGGTCTTTGTTATCTCGCCCCTACATATCTCTCTTCTTACTAAAGGCTTTAAAGATCAAAGTATGTAAAATAGTTCAGGATTTCACTAAATCAATAAATCTTATTAGAAACCTTTTTAAAAAGTTCATTTATTGCTTATTAATAATTGGACCAGTAGCCTAGCTTGGATAGGGCGTCGGCCTTCTAAGCCGAAGATCGAGGGTTCAAATCCCTCCTGGCCCATATTTTTTAATAGTTTCTTATTCTCCAAAAAGTTCCTAATTGCAACTAAATATTTCAAAAAAGCAATGGTTAAACCAAAAATTATATATTCAGTTTAAAAAATGTTAATGATATGCCAAAGAGCATCGATAATAAAGTAATGTATAGCTTTGATGAGATTTACATGATTGTATATAGCCTTTCCAAGACGATTCTAGCTGATCCTAGGATATCCAAAAAAGGTGGTACAATAGATTTCATCGTTGCAGTTTCTACTGGCGGTTGGATTCCTGCAAGATTTCTAAGAACATTTCTTCCAAATAATCCTTGTGAAAAATTCCCACTTGCAATGTATCCTTTGGGTATAATAAACTATGATAAGGATAACAACCCTCTTGATAAGCCACAAATATATGATGATATTTCTGAAAAGGTTGTTGGAGATATCCCTAAAAAGAACATCTTATTGGTTGATGAAGTTGCAGATTCAGGGCATTCTTTAAAACTTGCTATATCTTATATAAATTCCTATAAACCCAAATCAATATACTCTGCTGTTGTGCATAAAAAAGAAAGGAGTATTTTTAATCCTGATTTTGTTGGCGAAGAATGTGGCAATGCATGGATAATTTACCCTTGGGATGTGATTCCTGAATAAATACTTCCATTTACTTCATTAATAAAAAATGATACCTCATGCTTAAACACGAGGACTTGGCACGCTTTTTTTTAATCAACAACCTTGCTGAACGTAGCGCATGCTTTTATATTACCAACATACCTCGCCATTTAGGGCGGGGTTGTTGATTTTTTAAATCAACTTAATTACTTCTCCAGATGACTCCTACAAATCTGCCTAAAAATGAAGTAATAGTCTCTTTGAAAAGAAAAAACGCAAATACAGCCACCAAGAGTACTACAATATTTATCAAAAAACCCTTCTTAAGTCTCGCTTTATCAGCACCTGACAAAAATCCAGCAATAATTCCAATAGAAATAAAACCAGCTAAATGAGCAATATACCCTACACTACTATTTATTATTTGCCCAACATTCATAAGATTATCAAAAATTAGTATCCATCCAATAACCATAATCGGAACAGGTATAATCAAAAGATGTGTAAAATAAAATGGGTCTAAAAGAATTGCTGCAGAAACAAGTCCCATAATTGCACCAGACGCTCCAATTGAGCCTGTATCAATCCCAAGTGCCATTAACGCAATAGAATCCAAAACCTGTGAAATTAAAAGTGCAAGAAAGTATATCAAAATCAACTTTCTAGATCCAACCTTTCGTTCCACAACTCTTCCAAATATAAAAAGAAATATCATATTCCAAAAAAGGTGCATAAAATCCCCATGTATAAATCCTGAAGTTATTAGAGAATAAGCTCTAACAGATAAAAAATCTGAAGGGTAACGAATTAATTGCGAAACAAAATCAGGTGAATATACGCTTAAAGCTACTACAAAAATAAAACACAAAATATTAATCAACACTAAAAAAGAAGTTGCCTTAGCGGAAAATAAAAAATTAAAAATCTCTTTAAAAGGGGAATGTCTTTTTAAAAAATCTTTCTTTCCAAAAATCCACAAAATTAGGGAAATCGGCAAAAGCAAGATATTTATCAACAAGTGCAAAACAAACATTGATTCAGATTTAATGCTCATCTCCATTCACTTAAAAGCAATTAAGTAGTTCCATAATTAAATATCATTATCTCTGATTTAATAATTGAGATATAAAAAAAAATTTACATTATTTAGCAAGGAACTTCCTTTTGTTCATATCTAGTCTCATTAAACTCTTGAATCTTTTCAACCTCAATCGTACTATACTTAAAACATCCCTTGATATTGAGACCTTGAATATAGTTCGTATTGGTGATATTAAGCTCATTATTTCTAGATATCAAATCTTGCTCTTCAAAAACCTTTTTACATTCCTCTTCACTTAAAAGGTTTTTTAGTTCAAGCTCATAAAACTTAGTACTATCCTTTGTAGTATTCCATTTATAATTTAATCTATAAAACGAATTCTTTCTAATTGGAATCAAAATCTGTACAGGAGTCATATTTAGAGTTTCAATAAAACCAAACATACTATTTCTTTTAAAAATCACTGATGCATTTACACAAAGTGCATAAGGTTCAGTATTATATACATAAATATCTTGGACATAATATTGGCCAACTAAAGTACTATTCCAATAATCCTCTGCCCATCTTTTGGAATTAACCTCAAAAGACAAACCATATTGGCTAGCGTCACAAAAATAATCACTTACTTCTTCAACCACTGTTTTATTCAAAGTAACATTATAAGGAATTGACTGATAACATTTATTTGAATCAATCTCACTTTGATTTAAACCATCTTCTTTTGAAACAATAATAGGTCTTGATGTTTCATCGGGAAAATGTTTTCTCACATCCATAGCACTCTTAATTGATAAACCTAACACTACCATAATAATAATCCCAAAAATCAATAAAATAGATTTCACGCCAAATTTACTTTTTTCAGGTTCTATATTCTCAAGCTGCATTGCAAATCACACTCTTTTTTCTATAATAAATATTCTCTAATACAAATAAAATCTCGGTATAAACCTCCTAATATCTCTTGCAAATATTTCAATGTTAATTATTTTGCGAATCTCTCGAAATTAGTCTTTAGCAAACCATTTCTTCTTAGTTTCTTCTTATATCTGGATCTTAAAGATCAAAGCATGCAAAACGATCAAAGGACCTAATCAAAAATCATAACAACACCAAAACTACATCACAAAAGGAATATGCTCATTAAAAAACTTTACTGCACTATCAAGCTTATGTTTACTTTGAGAATGAATCTCAATCACAACCTCACCTTTTTTAACCAAATCCCCTGCTTGTTTTCTAATATACACACCTGCAAGTTTATCTTTTGGAGCACCCGCAACTTTTGCAGTTTCAGCAATATAGTCATTTCTAATAAGTTTTATTCTTCCCTCAGATTTAAGTTCCAAACACTTCACATATGAAGCAATCTCAATATCATTTGAACAAAGAGCCCTTTCCCCTTGTGTTTTCAAAATCTCAATAAATTTATTTAATGCTTTTCCAGATTCCAGTAGTTCTCTTGCAACATTTATGCCCTCTCCTTTCTTAGCTTTCCCTCCCATCTCAATAAGAAGTCCAGCCATACTAAGCGCCTTATCTCTTAAATCCAAAGGCTGGTCCTCATGATTCTCAAAAATTCTTAATACGTCCCTTGCTTCAAGACTTGGACCAATACCCTTCCCAATTGGATTTCTTCCATCAGTATATATCACATTTGTCTTAATCCCAATATGCTTCCCTACAAACTCAAACAAAAACTTAAGCTTTCTTGCCTGAAATTTGTTTTTTACCTTAGCATAAGGACCAATAGGGATATCAATCAAAACTACATCGCTTGAAACAGATTTCTTCTTAGCCATAACACTGGCAACCAATTGATTATCTGAATCAATACTCAAAGGATGTTCTACCCTGATAATCTCATCATCTGCAGGTGCCAATGCCAAAGACCCACCCCACACCATACAAGCTCCTGTTTTCTTAACAGTTGAAATAATCTGATCTTTAGAAAGGCAAACATCACAAAGCGCCTCTATAACATCTGCAGTCCCAGCAGGGCTTGTAATACTTCTAGAAGATGTTTTTGCAATCAAAAGACCTGAGGCTGCAACAATTGGAACAATAATGGGCGTAGTTCTATTGCCTGCAAGCCCGCCAATACAATGTTTATCAACTAAAATATCACTAGACCTTGGTTTCTTAAAATCAAGAACCTCCCCATATGAATAAATTGCTTTAGTAAGACTCACAGTTTCAGAAAGGCTTAATCCCCTAATATAAGAAGCACTAACAAAATATGTAATCTCTACACTTGAGAGCCTGTTAGTAACAATATCACTAACAATCTGTTTTATCTTTTCCCCACTTAGCTTCTTACCTTCAATCTTTTCTCTAATATAATAAATTGACTTTGGTTTAACAACAGGTTTAATCCTTGCCAAATCACCACAATTCGCTTTAATATGGTTGCTTGCTTCAAAATTAAGTCCTATCTCTCCTTCCTTAATATCACTGATACTTTCATCAACAATAGCAACTACATTTTTCTTATTTAGGTATATCTCAATCCGATCCCCTCTATGAAGCCTCAACTTTGAAGCATCCTTATAATTAAGAATTGCAACAACAGTATTCCCTGTTGATGAATCAAGCACCCTTACTTTTAATGTGTTTATCAAGTTTCTATTACTAACATTCATAAAAAGACCACCTGCAATATAAACCAATACAAAAATACTCTTGAAAAAATACTAATAAACGCCTAATCTTAAGATTTTTTGCGTTTATACATACTCTTTTCTATAAATCTCAAGTATCTTAAAAAAGATTCCAACAACAATAGGCCCAATAAAAATACCTATAAAACCTAAAAGTGAAAGCCCTCCAAAAACCGAAACTAAAACAACCATTGGATGAAGACTTGACATTGAACTTACAAGTTTTGGTCTTGTAATAGAATCAATATTTGCAACAGCAATTGCTCCCCAAGCTAAAACAAAAATTCCATAGCCCCATAAACTAGGTTGGTTATTAATTATCCCTAACAAAATATTGCTAGCACTCAAGGGTATCCACACAAGCCCTGTCCCAATAAATGGAATCAATGACGCAATAGCCATAGCAATACCAAAACCAACAACCCCGGGATTTGAAATCCCAAAAATCCAAGAACCAATTAAAATCCCTATCGCTCCGGTAAGTCCCTGAATCAAAGACACAAGTATCTGACCAAATAATACGGAATTTGCAGTCTTAGTAATATCTCTTAAAACCTCATCTTTATGCTCATCTTTTAAAGGTAATATCAATCGTATTTCCTCAGAAATCTTAGCACCATCCATTAGCATGAAAAATGTGAGAAAAATAACAAAAAAGAGTGAGATTAAAATAGCAGGAAGTTTAATTATGATGGTTTTAACAACATCAAAAACAGTTTTTCCAATGGATGAAATCTGATTTCTAAGTGATGCCTTAAGCTCAGGATTATTACTTACAAACTCAGCAATATACTGGGTGATTGTACATTCTTCAACAGAACAATCCCTAACATCATCTGATGTAATAGCATTCAAAACATTAGCTGAATTGATATAAACCACATAAGCCTCTCCCATAAGAGAACTTGCCATAAACCAAAGCAAAGCAACCATTACAACAAGGATGCAGACAATAACAATAAATGCTGATAGCCATTTAATTTTTATTTTAGATTGAATCTTTTTATACACAGGATATGTCAAATAAGTCATTAAAAAAGCTCCCAAAATCACCCTAAACATTGATCTTGTAACAAGAAAAGTTAGTACTAAAAGAGCAATTACCAAAGCCATCCTAATATATTTATTAACATCCCTTTTATTATTCACATAATCTCGTTCTAATCCATCAAATTTATCTTGAATAAGGTCTTTAGAATCAACATCATCATTTGTTTTATTAATCTCTTTTTGATTATTAAAATAATCTCGCCTTTTCCCATTGCTTTTTATTTTTTTATTTACCATAATAATCATTTGTAATATTTAAAAAAATCTTATGAATTCAGCCTTTCATCCAAAATATTCGTTTACTTAGTTTTTATTTATTGAAAATCTCACAATGTGAGATTTGTTAGGGGTTTAATACCCCGCACTTTAGTTTGAGGTTTTCAATTTCAAAATATCGCCCTACCCGTGAGTCCGTAAATACCCCAACCTTTATGTTTGGGGCAGGACAAACAATCAAGAGGATAAATTTTAATTATTTAACTTATTTATCAAAAAAGCGTGTAAAAAAACACACTTTTAATCCATTTTAATCTAATACTTAAATTTAACCATGATAAATTCAAAACCATAAATTTATCAAAAAACCACACTTCTTAAATTTTAATCATATCTTGATATAATAAATATCCTTATCAGTATAAAAAGATTGTGTTTAAAGCAAACAACCTGCAAACATTCTAAAAATAAAAACTTAAAAAGAAAAGATTAACTTAAACTTTTAAGAAAAATGAAAAACCTCAGCATAAATGTCAAGGTATCTCGTGAATATTCGAGGTTAATCCTTGCATGAATCCGTCTATTCTTGCTTTGGCTTGAAAAATCAACAACCTCACCCTAAAGGGCGAGGTATGTTGGTAATATAAAAGCATGCGCTGTATTAAAGCGAGGTTGTTGATTACAAAAAAGTGTACCAAGCCCTATTGTTGAAACATGAGGAATGCTTTTATATTGACCAAAGTATGCAAAGTGATGCTGGATTTCATGAAATCAATAACAAAAAATAAACATTTACCATAACTCGTAATGTATCCTTTCTTCCTTAAACCTATCTTCTGCTAACTTCTCTTCAGCAGGATAACCTATTGGTAACAGACAAAAAGGAATAATCTTTTCAGGCAAAGAAAAAAGCAATCTAAATTCATCAACCCTTGTTTGGTTAGGATATATCCCTACCCATACTGCACCAAGGTCTAAAGCATGAATCCCTAAAAGCATATTTTCACAAGAAGCAGAACAATCCTGAATCCAAAAACCTTTGTGTTTTTCCAAAGAAAGATCAGCACATATAAGTATAGCCAAAGGTGATTCAAGGCACATTCTAGCATGTGGATGGATATCAGGGATTTTATCAAGTGTGCTTCTATTTTTGATAACAACAAAATGCCAAGGTTGCTGATTCCCAGCAGAAGGTGCGCTCATAGCGCATCTCAAAATAACTTCAATATCTTTTTCATCAACATCCTTGCCTCTTACAAATCTTCTAATACTTCTTCTTGAAATAATATTTTTAATTAATCCTTTCATTTTGACCCTTTTTTTAAATCCTATTTAAACCCGTTTATTAATCTTATATTATAATCAAATCAGCTTAATAATTTCTTCTTCATATACCTTCTTACAAGTTTAAAACCAACAAGGCTAAGCGTAAAATTCTTAGCTAGACAAAACAACAATCTATGTTTTCCAAAAAACTTTGCAATCATATAAGCTTTCTTATTTTTCTCAATAATCTCAAAAAGCAATTTTGGTTCATAATCCTTTTCTAAAATAACCTTTGCAATCTCACTTCCTGATACAAGTGCTTGATAAATCCCTTCCCCACTCATTCCACTTGCAAGTCCACAGGCATCACCACATAAAAACACCTTATCAAATCTCCATCCTCAATACTTACAAGATATTGGAAAGCTCTCAAGTTGACTATCCAAAACATCAATCCCTTCGCTCTTAAGCCAAGTTGAAAAATTTTGTCTAAGCCTTGCAGGAGGCATTATTTTTGGGTTTGAACCGCATCCTACAGATACATAATCTTTATATGGAAAAATCCACGCATACCAAGAACCAAATAATTTAGTATTTGAATGAACCTCTAGATATCTAAACTTTTTTTTGGATCGAATTAAGTTACTTTTTTTAATCTTATATTGCAAGGTTATATCAACCTCGCTTTTTATTCCTAAATATTCTCTGACCAAAGAATTTGAGCCATCAGCACCTACCAAAAAATTGTACCCTATTTTTCTTTCATCACTAAGTTCAACATAACTATTTGTAATATTTTTAACCCTTAAACCCTTCAGAATTCTAACTTTCTTTTTATCTATTTGATGTAGCAAAAAATTTCCAAAGTAACCTCTGTCAATAACGCAAACAGTATGCTTTTTTGAACTTATTAAAATGGTTTTTTGATCTGACTTAAACAAGATATCCCTATATTTTTTCATAGGAAGTAACTTAAACATTCCTTTCGAGTTTAATTTCCACTCTTTTTTTAAAATTTCGACACTTTTTTCTGTAAGTCCACCTGCACAAACCTTGGGTCCTATAACCTTGTTTTTCTCAATAATCAACACAGAGTTATTACCCTTAGAAAGCTCTTTTGCGCACGCAAGACCAGCAGGACCAGCTCCAACAATAACTACATCGTATTTCTCCAATTAAAAAGCCACCTCAAAAAGCAGTGTTCCTCAAGCAGATGAAAAAAGGAGCGCTGTTAACGCCTTGTTTATAAAAATATAAAAAAGCAAAAAATGGGCCCGCCCAGATTCGAACTGGGGACCTTCCGCGAGTCAGGCGGACATCATAGCCACTAGACTACGAGCCCAATTAATTAAATCGAAAAAAGCTTTACTTTATATTTTTTTCTAATAAGATGAGACTAACTCATTTATAAAATCATATTTAAAATAATTCTGTCATCCAAAGCCTATTCAAAACCCAATCTTTGCAATAAAAACTCTTTTAGCACTTTTTAAAAAAGAATCTTGAGTTCATATTAAAACAACTATTAGGAATAAATTGTACATCCTCACAATCTCTAAATGTTCTCAAATCAATCTCATAGCCCATATAATACCAAAAATAGTACTTGCCCTTAAGAGTCCTAATAGACAATCTATCATACCCAATATTCTTAAGATTAGAATCATGAATGCCTAACAATAGTTGCTCATCAAAGTAAACCCAGCCCCCAACAAATATATCTTTTGCAGGATATATTTCTGTTAAGTCACCAACACAATCTTTAGGAGTACTTTCTTTCACAAAATCATATGAATAATCTCCAATAAATAATCCAAATGCTAAAACCAAAATAAATAAAAAAAAGAGTTTAGTGAAATTGTTCTTATGAAAAATCAAAAAAGGGACAATAAACGAAATCATTATTACAAATATATACCCCATTGAGAACGTATGAAAAGCAGAAAAAGAAAAATAAAAAAGCATAGTGAAAATATAACCATAATAATAAAACATCTTAACAATACTCTTCTTAAGAAAAAAAACAGACCCCAAAACAAATGTAAGCAATATAGAATTTATTTGAAGTGCGCTAAAATCTCCTAAAAACATATAGCCAAAATTCCTCTCAACCTCTTTTAATCCAAAAGGATCCCTTGGAACCGCATCTTTATTCTGGCTTCGTGTTAGCACATGCAAATTCATAACCAAAACAAAAATACTAAGCACAATGAAAAATCTCAAAAAATCCCTCTCTTTCTTATTAACTAGTCTCTTTTGTCCAATAATTACCCTAAATATTTTTTTTAACCCAATCCTTTTTAACATAAATATTAAAATAATAAGCCAACCCGAAAAAGCGCTAAACACATACTCAAATTTAACATTAAGCATACAAGATACAACTAAAAACAAAATAATCAGCAAGTCCACATCTAACTTATTATCTATATCATACTTTCTTAAGAATACATAAAACAATACATAAAACATCAAAACAAAAATAGCACCAAAATACTGAACAGAAGAATACAAGGATTCAAAAAATAACAATGGTATAAAAAGAAATCCCAACGAACAAACAAACCCAAATGCTTTTTTAAAAGTACCATTATGAGCACTAACCAAAAAGATATAGATAATTACAGAATTAATAACACTTAAAACCAGGTTTAATACGATCCCATTAAGAGAAGAAAAGCTTCCTGTAATAAAATACAAAAGTCCAAGATTAAGCCCAAACAAAAGAGCGTGGGCAGAATGGCACTTAACAATTTGTTCAGATTTATCAAAAAAAGATACATTTGAAACAAATATACGGCCCTGACACTTATAAGACCAATTCTGAGCATTTGAACCACTCATAGGGTCTTCAAAAACCCCCAAATAAAAAAAAGAAAACAACCTCAATATTACCAAAATTATAATTAACACATAATCCCATCGATTTAATTTCTTGACAATCATAAAAATATCTTTTCTATTCTTAAAAGCATAATAACTCAAAAATATTAAAAGCAAAATAAAAGAAATGAAAACCGAGAGCATCTCAAATCTTGAAAATATCTTTAACATCTTAAATAATCCTCGAAAATTTTAATACTCACTAATCCATTAAATCTCGCCAAAAACCTTTTGTTAGCAATCATATAAAATCGCCAATCATAACAATATTCCCAACTTTTTCTTATAAACCCCTTGCTTTGGTAAAAATCTTTAAACGCACATGCTCAAAGGTTTCTCTCTAAATCCCTCGATTTTATAAAATTAAGTCTTACCCTTAAACTCACATGCCCTAAGCTATTCCTCTAAATCCCTAGATTTTGTAAGGTTACATGCTACCTTTAAACTCACATGCCCTGTGGTATCTTGATAATTAAAAGGTTATTGGTTTGTAAATATATCTTTGTTAATTCATCATAAAAAGCCCTTCTCTTTAATAGCCCTTCAAGATGAAAAATCTTTCGAAGCATAAATACCAAGGTATCTTTGGGATAGTTGAGGTTAATCATTTTGTAAATCCATATCTTTAAACTTTAGGCAAAAAGACCAAAATGAGTAAAATGAGCTTGACAAAATGAACTGGACTCCACAAAATCAAAGTAAGCGAAACAATCAAGTATTTCACAAAGTCAAAAATATGCAAAATGATTCAACGATTTTAAAAAATCACGCTTTTAAAAACACAATTTTTAAAACCTTAGAAAAATACTTAGTTAAAATGACTTCACTAATCGCAATCGCATCCTTTGGAAAGGGAACGTGGGTAGCCTTAATAGATTTAATAAAATCTGCAGAATGGGAGAATATATTTATAATCACCGATAAATTCGGCATTAATCACTTTCAAAAGCAGGAAAGAATTGAATTTGTTGAAGTAGATTTCTCACAATCCCCTGAAGAAATAAGAGATAAAGTTCTATTAGGACTAAAAGATAAAATCCAAGACTTTGAGGTTGCCTTTAACATGATATCAGGTGATGGAAAAACCCATATGGCTGTTCTATCAGGCATACTTTCATTGGGCCTAGGCATAAGATTAGTTTACTCTAAAGATAACAAACCCTGTGAACTTTAACATTAAAACATTTGGTCATTAATATTTGGCTAATAATTTCATCTTTACTTTAAAGATAACAAATCACTTCAGATTTATCTCTTTAATTCTTTAAACAAAGTCCCTTAAATCTTTATCCAACAAACTATAGAATTTTATTCAAATGAAAAACCTCGGCATAAATACCAATGTATCTAATGGATAGTTCAAGGTTAATCGTTATGTAAATCCATCTATTCAAAATTTAGGCCTCAAGTTAAGAGTATGCAAAATGACCTGAATTTCAAAAAAATGAAAAACCTCGGCATAAATACCAATGTACCTCGTAAATATTCGAGGTTAATCCATGCATTAATTCGTCTATTCTTACTTTGGCTTAAAAGGCCAAAGTATGCGAAGTGATGCTGGATTTCATGAAATCAAATCCAGAACTTAAATCCAGAACTTGAATCCAGAACTTGAATCCAGAACTTGAATCCAGAACTCGAATTAAGAAAGTGAATCCTATTAGATTTAATACTGTTCGATTTAACACAATTCAAAATAACATTATATTACTATATATCCTTTACTTACTATCTTTTCTAAAAACGAAAACTATTAATACCTTACATTTAAAAATTACAACTTGTAGTGTAGTAATTAAAAAAACACCACAACCTGTAGTATTTTTGTCTTTGAATGGTGGCGACAAATAAGGACAACAATAATTTATTTTTAATGATAAAGTCTATTTTTTTTAATATTTTAAAAAATTTTAAACACTCAATTTTTGGGTAATTTACTTAATAACTTAGAGGTGTATCAAACATGAAATGTCCATATTGTGGTAATGATTCCATAAAAGTTATAGACAAAAGAGATGTGGATGAAGGTAAATCGACTCGTCGAAGGCGCGAATGCCTTTCATGCAAAAAAAGATTCACAACCTATGAACATGTTGAACCATTAAATGTATTAGTTGTAAAAAAAGATGGTTTAAGACAGTATTACAATCGGGATAAGATTCTTAATGGAATCCTAACCGCTTGCCAAAAAAGAAAAATAGAATTCTCAATAATACAGCGTGCATTAAAAGAGATTGAAGAGCAAATACAAGACTTTGGAAAAGAAGAAGTACAATCGTCTCAAATAGGTGATATCGTAGCAAAAAAACTATTTGAAATTGATGATGTAGCATATGTTAGATTCGTATCAGTATATAAGAGATTTAACACTTTAGAAGAGTTTAAAAAAGAACTACAAGAAATCGAAAAAACAAGAAAAAACAAACAGCAATAAAAAAAAATTCAAATAAAAAAACTACAACAAACAAAATGAAAACAAAAGAAGGTGAGCTAATGAAAACAGTTAAAGAATTGCCCGAAAAAATAATCAAAAGGGATGGAAGTATAGTAGAATTTAACATTGAAAAAATAAGAAAAATTGTAAAAAAATCTCTTGAATCAAACAACCAATATTCAAAAAAACTTGAAGATAATGTAATTGAGATTGTTTTAGAAAACGTAGTCAAACTATTCACAAAAGAAACTTATCCAAATGTAGAACAAATACAAGATGTTGTAGAAATTGCATTTATGAAATTAAACCTTTTTGATGTGGCAAAATCCTTCATACTTTACCGTGAAAAAAAAACAGCGATAAGAGCAGAAAAAAAGAAACTTCTAAACAAGGAGAAGCTAGATTCAATAGATAAGCAATTCTCTTTAAATTCACTCAGGGTTGTATGCTCAAGATACCTTGAAAAAAACAGAGATGGAAAAATAGCAGAAACTGTAAAACATCTCTTTGAACGGGTTTCACTACTTGGGGGAATCGGCGATCTATTATTCTCAGAAGATGTCTATTCAAAAGATCCCATCTGTGAAAAAACCCTTGAAAAATACGATCAGCTAATAAAAAATTCAGAAGAATACGAAAACATACTATCCATCGGAAAATATAAATTCACAAAATATCACTTTGAACAACTCTGCTATGCCTATAAAAGACTTAGACTTTCAGGGCACATGAAGCTATCCTTGCCAAAACTAATCCAAAAAATAGAGGAACACCAATTCTCACAATGTGAAATATTAATTGACGAATATTACTCACTAATGACCTCTCAGACAATGCTTCCAAACACTCCTGCACTAGTAAATGCTGGAAGAAAACTCGGCCTTTTATCAGGGTGCTTTACACTAAATGTAGAAGACGATTTAAACTCAATAATGAAACTTGCCTGCGATATTGCAGTAATCCAAAAAATGGGCGGAGGAACAGGAATCAATTTTTCAAAACTAAGACAAAAAGGAGACTATGTCGGATCAACAAGCGGTGTCTCAAGTGGTCCAATATCTTTTATTAAAATGATTGATTCAATATCTGAAGTAATAAAACAAGGAGGAGTAAGAAGGGGAGCAAATATGGGAATCCTTGATATAACCCATCCTGACATTGAAGATTTTATCAAAATGAAAGAAAAGGATGGCACATACACAACATTTAACATCTCAGTAGGATTCACAAAAGAATTCTGGGATAGCTTAAAAAACAAAATTCCACTAAAACTAATCAGTCCAAGAACAAAAGAAACAGTAAAAGAGGCTGATGCTGGAGCACTTCTGGGAATAATAAGCTATTTTGCATGGTCAATTGCTGATCCGGGCGTATTATTCTTTGATAACTTTAACAAAAGAAACATCTTAATAGAGGCAAAAGGAGGGCCTATAACAGTAACAAATCCTTGTGGTGAAGAACCCTTATACCCTTACGAATCATGCAATCTTGCAAGTATAAACATCGCAAAATTCGTGGAATTTGAAAACAATAAACCTACATTAAACTATGAAAAATTTGAAAACGCTGTTAGAATAACCACAAGACTTGTGGATAATTTTGTTGAAGTAAACAAATATCCCATAACCGAAGTTGAAGAAAACACCCTTCTAACAAGAAGACTTGGTGTAGGTTTAATGGGAGTCGCAGATACACTTTATCTACTCAAAATAAAATATAACAGTAAAGAAGGTTTTGATTCAATAGAAGAATTTGCAGAAAGACTAACATACTCAGCCTATCTTGAATCCGTTGAGCTATCAAAAAAGAGAGGAGCCTTTCCTTTATTTGAAAAATCAGCGCTTGCAAAAGGAGACCTGCCCATAGAAGGTTTTTACCAAAAAGACAGATGGCATAAAAATTGGCAAGACTTATCAGATAAGATAAAGTGTTTTGGTGCAAGAAACGCCATGGTTACAACCATGCCACCAACAGGCTCAGTAAGCATGATTGCAGACACTTCCAGCGGAATGGAACCAAATTTCTCATTGGTATTTACAAAAAATGTTGTAGTTGGAGATTTTTATTATGTCAACTCAATATTTGAAATGTCACTCAAAAATGCAGGAATATACTCAGAAGAACTACTAAAAGCTATCTCAAATAACTATGGTTCTGTTCAAGGGTTACAGGAGATACCAAAAGAATTAAGAGATGTTTTTGTAACTGCAATGGACATCCACTGGCTAGACCATATAGTCGCTCAAGCAAGTATGCAAAAATGGACAACAGATAGTATAAGCAAGACAATCAACATGACAAACGAAGCAACCGTTGAAGAAATAAAACAGGCATACATATTCTCGCATGAACTAGGGTGCAAAGGAGTAACTGTATACAGGGATGGATCAAAATACGGCCAAGTTTTAAACGTAGACTCTGATGCAAAAAAGAAATCCTTCACCCTTACCCCTTGTAAATATTCTGTTGAACTCATTAAAAATATAATGGAAACAAAGCCTTGGATTGCAAACTATATAAACATATCAAAGCTTTACGAAGACTCAAATCAATTAAATCTTAAAGAAATAAGCCTTGGTACAACATCAACTAAAAACTCTCAATTAAAGAGCGCTGTTCCAAGAACTACAATGGTTAACACTTTGGGAATTAATGATAAAGAAGAAAGGTGCCCTTCATGCAATGGTAAACTTATAATGGAATCTGGTTGCGTAAAATGCATAGACTGTGGCTGGAGTAAATGCTCAATAAGTTAGACTTAATTTTTCATTAATAGAAAAGCATACCTCGTGTTTCAACAAGATGACTTGGTACGCTTTTTTGTAATCAACAACCTCGCTTGAACGTAGCGCATGCTTTTATATTACCAACATACCTCGCCTGTTAGGGCGAGGTTGTTGATTTCATGAAATCCAGCATCACTTCGCATACTTTGGCCTTTTAAGCCAAATTAATAATAGACGAATTCATGCAAGGATTAACCTCGACTATTCACGAGATACCTCAACATTTATGTCAAGGTTTTTCATTTAAAATAATATTTTTTAAACAGACCTAAAAGGTCAAAATGGAGATGTTGGTCTTTTGATAGTAACCTATACTGGAGAAGGAAAGGGAAAGACATCTGCTGCAATAGGTGCTGCAATAAGAGCCTTAGGAGCAAACCAAAAGGTTCTATTTGTAAATTTCTTAAAAGGCAGAGAAAGCCATGAATTTAATATATTTGAGGAATTAAAAAGCAAAGGGCTCATGCATAAATCATTTGGAATATATGATTTCGTTTCAAGTATTAACTTTGACGAACATAAAAAAAAAGTACTAGAAGGTCTTAAATTCATAATCGAAAATCAAAACAACTATGATATGATTGTATTAGATGAAATAAATGTGGCCTGTTCACTAGGTCTTATAGGTATAGATGAAACAATCACACTCATTAAAAACCTAGATTGCTCATCAAAAGTAATAATCGCAACAGGAAGGAACGCTTCAAAAGAGCTTGAATCAATATCTGATTTAGTAAGTAAAATAGAAGAAATAAAGCATCCTTACCAAAAAGGCCAGAGTGCAAGAGTCGGACTTGATTTCTAAAAAATCGTTATAGATAAAAAAATGTATACACTGTTTAAAACAGTATCTCCTCAATGTTTAACACAGCATCTCTTTATAATCATAGCAATAATAGTAAAGATAATAATGATTAATAAAAATAAAAAGAATAATGATTAAAAATAATCCCTTTTAAAAAAATAAATAATTCAAAAAACTAATTGAAAAATTTTAAAAAAGATTAATAATCTGTTTAACGAATTAAATAAAATAGTCAATATTCCTAACATAAATAATTCTTAGTATCTAACATAATCTCCAAACACAATCGATTAAAATCTAAGTTCATATATTTAATTATAATATCCTTACAACAGAATAATAACAATAGTATTTATGAGATAAAAGTAACATAAAAAAAGTAAAGAAATGAGAAACTATTTAATAGTCTCAAGCATAGAAACAATGTTCCATATTTGAGTCCTTGTATACGCAGGAATATTTGTTTCTTCTGAAAGCTCATCAAGCTTGCTTAACGCCTTATTTGCCCTAATCGTAGGAGCTTGGTTCTCTTCTAACAAAAATTTCTTACTCTCATCCATCTTCTTCTTAATATTTTTTGGAACCGTACTATCATTAATCAACTCTTCAATTGCTGATAAAATTTCTTCAAAAGGATTTTCCATAAAAATCACCTCATATTTTTTTTGCGTAAATCTAACAAAATCCTAATTTTCACATTATTTGATCTTTTAACCTATGTGAAAAAAACGGATTCACATAAACGATGAACATTTAACTATTGGCAAGATGCCCTAGTGTATTTAAACTAGAGGGTTATTCATTCCAAAATAAATCCTAAAAACACAAAGATCAAAGCATTTGCATTAAAACCATTAAAAATTCTCAAACATTATCTTTTCTAATCTTCTCTATCTTCTCTTTTAGCGCCTCTTCATTTTTCTTAATAGCCGTTATTCTTGAATTAAGGACATTAAGTTGTTTATCTAACTCCTCAATCTGTGTTTCCTTATTGCTTTTAATAATCAAATTTCCCACAATCTTATAGCTTTCTTCGCAATCTTTAAGCTCATTAAGAGCATTCTCTATCTCTGCCTTATTTTCCTGAAATGTTACCCTTTGCGAAATATTATTCTGAAGACTTTGTTCAAGTATCTGTAACTTTTCAATATCCTGATTTGATTTCTCCATATCCATTTTTCAATCTGCATTAACAAAAATCTTGAATATCTTCACCATTAATCTATTTACGGTTTTTCCCTAGCTTTCTCACATATAATGAGATTTTTTGAAATTGAATTAAGTAATGCTCTAAGTGCACTGGAATCTTTTGCTTCTATACAAAAAACTACCTTGTCTTCTTCCTTTCTAATGACATAAGAACCCCTGTTATTAGTAAGCACCTTGTCTTCAGGTTCAAAAATCTTAACAATCTCATCAACATCATCAAAAACTGTGATAGTTGCTTTTGTTATCATTTTTAGTATTATTACATTATATAGCCTTAACTGTTGTATTTCTAGTTCTTGGCTTAAATAAAATCTTTCCACCACAATATGGACATCTTACTCTCTTTCGAATAAGATTTGAATCGATATCTTTCCCACAAGAAAAGCACTTATATGCTACCATTTTTGCTACCTCTTAGACCAACTGAAGGTTTTATATCCATAGTATACGCCTTAGATGTAAAAACTTTACCACATTTCTCGCATTTCCAGATTCCTGCGCACTCCCTTTTAACCTTTTCATAATGGCAAAAAGGGCACTTATAACTCTTTTTGACAAGCCTTTCAATCTCATCAACTTTCTTTCTTACGGTCTTGCCGTATCTCACTCCAAATCTTTTAGATGGACCGTTAGTTTTTTTCATACATTAATCACCTTAAATTGAGGCTGCCCGGATTCGAACCGGGGTCTCAAGCTCCCAAAGCTCAAAGGCTAGACCAGGCTACCCCACAGCCCCATTAATATGAGTTTATATTACTGGTGTTTTGGGTGCGTATTTAAATATTTTGTTTGAAAATGCTAAAATTCACTTAAAAAACCTTAATAAATCCATTCAAACCAAACTTAATTACAAACAAAATGCCTAAAAATCTCTATACTCCTCATTTCAATACCATTTCAAATCAAACTTACTAAAATTCTTTTTATCAAACTAAATACGAATCATTAAACTACATTCAAATACATCCAGAATCCCTCCATTTAAAAAACTAACCAATTAAAAAAAAATAGTTTATTAATAGAAAAGGATACCTTGCGTTTCAACACGAGGACTTGGTACGCTTTTTTGTAATCAACAACCTCGCTTTAATGTAGCGCATGCTTTTATATTACCAACATACCTCGCCCTTTAGGGCGAGGTTGTTGATTTAAAAGCTCACAATATGAGATTTGTTAGGATTTAATACCCTGCATGTTAGTGTGAGATTTTCAATTACTTCTTCTAAAGATTGGACTACTTAATAACTGTGGAACATTTCATTCAAAAAAAAGGTTGTTTTTTATTAATTTTACAAAAAATTAGACTATTTCTTATTTTTAAATATAAATGCCCTTATAAAATTTTAAAAAATTCCCTAAATTAACTGATTTACCTCTCTTATGGCACTTAAATTAATTAAAACCTTCTAATAAAGAGATCTTTACAAAATTAGATAGGCTAAAATTGATATTCTTATAAATTTTAGCGCTTTTCTCAAAAGATATAACATTCACTTGATTATTTAAACTTACTCCTCTATAAAATCCTCAAATTTCAGCGAATTAAATAGAAACATTTATAAAAGAATAATTCTAGATAAATAAGAGTCTGAAAATGTTTCAATGTTTTTTGAAGCGAAACATTTCTGTTGGTGATTTATGAAATTAACTCAAAGCTTTATAGAGAGGGTAGTAGCCGAGTCTTGTGGCAATGACGTGATTGCATTAGTTAGATTTTTAAAAGGAAAAGAAAAGGTTTCAGAATTCATAATCGCCGAGGCTATAAAAGAGCCAATTAATTCTTTAAGAAATATGCTTTACAGGCTTCAAAAAGTAAATCTGGTTGATTTCAGCAGGAAAAAAGACAAAAAGAAAGGGTGGTATATTTACTACTGGACTTTTAGACCCGATAATATTAAATGGCTTTTCAAGAAAGTAAAAGAAGAACAACTCGAAAGACTTAATTCTAGGCTTGAAAGAGAAAAGAACAATCAATTTTATTCTTGCCAAACAAAGTGTATGAGGCTTGATTTTGACCAAGTTGCAAATTTTAACTTTAAATGCCCTGAATGTGGGGAGATTATGTATGAATCAGATAATAGTAAAAGCATAAAAGAAATTGAAAGTAAAATTAAAGAACTAAAAGCAGAAATCAAAAAAGTTGAAGACTAATCCCCAAATAACAATCTTACACCATTTTAAAATCAGTATAAAAACTATATTCTACCTAAAAATCAGTATTTGATTATAAAACAATTCATTTTCTTGGAACAAAAAGCCACTTATAAGACCTTCTCATCTCTTCAGCAAAAATACCAGGTGGATAAATTCCCATCTCTGAAATAATCCCGCTTATCAAATCTGGATCCACTTTCTCAAAAATCTCGTTATGTATACTTACCCCTTTAGGAGCAGAAGGCCAATATTCCTCTTTTGGTCTTTTCTCAATATTTATTTCATAACCAAAAATGCTCTTAGGATCAAATTTCCAAGAATCCGTACATACATAAACTGGAACATCATAAAGTTTAGCAACCTCTGCAAACATCTCGCTTCCTATCTTATTTATAACCTTTCCAGTTGAAGAGATAGCATCAGCTCCAATTAGCATCATATCTGCAGCTTTAATAGCTTGTCTAGCTGCAGAATCTACAAAATATTTTATAGCAATCCCTTGCTTTGAAAGCTCTCTAGCAGTAATTCTACCTTGTAAAAATGGTCTTGTCTCTGTGATATATACAGAAAATCGTTTATTATTTTTTTTAGCAAGCTTTAAAATCTGGGTTACAGTGGAAGAATGACAATGGGTATAGATGACTTGACCATTCTTTATCTTTCTTTCCCCAATACTTGAAATAATCTCATCTGACCTTTCAAAATGTTTTATCACTTCATCTTTTCTTTTCTCAAAAATAGCCACTATTTCCGCAATATCATAATTTGTTATATGAATATTATGAAGCATATAATTTAAAGAATTATCCATCGCTGGTTCAGTAGGTCTTGTAGCAAGAAGTGCCTTTCTGGCAGATAAAAGCATCTTCCAAAAATTCTTTTTATCCTTAGTCTTTGAATTTTTTTTAGCATAATAACAAAACGCAATAGTGGCATTGATAGCAACTGCAGTAGCCCCTTGAATTTTGATGCTTTTTATATCTTTAATAGTTTTATCAAAAAGATCTTGCATTTTACAAAAAACCCCCTTTAAGCAACAATAAAAAATCTAAAAGAAAAAAAACAAAGAAAAACTTATTTCTTCTTCTTTGACTTAAGCATCTTAGTTTGTGTCTCTTCGGCCTTTGCAATGTTTCTCATCCAGCGTAACTGGTTTTGTTCCATTTTCTCAAGCCTTCTATCCACAACTACAAGCATCCTTAAGGCAAATACTATTGCAAGCAATATTCCTACAACAACAGCTAAAGTAATCTTGACCATAAGGAGGTCCCCTGCCAAACTCTCTAAAGTTACCATTAATACCACCTCTTAATTATAAGTAACATTATCTTGAATTATTTAAATACTTTTTGTTTTTATTCTTGTTATCAATGCAAAGTATAACCAAAAAGAGTCAAAAACGAAAAATCTCATCATAAATGTTTAGTTATCTTGCTAGATAATTAAAGGTTAATCTTTTAGTGAAAATGTGAATGTTTTTTAAGTTATCTTTACTAAGTCATCTCTTATTAATTAGGGTCAAAATATCAAATTATGTAAAATTTGCTGGATTTCACAAAAAAAAGAATTGATACACACCTTAAAAACAATCAATCTTAAGAAAGATTTAAGAAAAATAACAAACATAAAAAAGAGATAATCTATTTATTAGTCCTTCTCCTTCTTTTCAAGGCCTTCATTTTCTTTCTTTGCCATTTCCATCTCATCTGACCTTTCTTTTTCCATCTTCTTGAACTTCTCTTCATATTAACCTTGACCTTTGTATTGTGATTATTTTGTGGATTAATCTTTAGTTTAAAAACCTTTTGCAAAATTACTGTTCGTATAATGCCAAATAAACTCATTTAACCCAAAAGTGTATTTTAGCAAGTTTTAAAAATAAAACCTATCTCCAAGCAACTTCTGATCAAAAATGGAACAAACACATGATATTTCAAAACACATATCCGAACATATATCCAAATATGCAAATAATCTCTTCTCTGATGAAATTCATCATCAGACAAATTCACCAACACTAGACCCTAACGACATTTCAGCAAATCTAATTTATCAGGATTATATCTCCTTTCTAAAAAACAGCATAAAAAATTACATCGTAATAACCCTACTAGGAAGATTAAACGAAATATTTGGAAAAACACAAATAGCCGATGATTATTTAGAATCTAAAAAGGAAATTCAGTTCCCTTATTTTTACACAAAAGGACATAACTTCATGCCCGATTTAGAAAAAATATCATTTGCCCCAAGCACTTTAATTCCTATAAATCCAAACGATTCAAACCCCGAAAACTACTCCCAAATTCTAAATACTTTAAAAGAATGCTTAGATTATAAAAATAATCCCACAAGTGCAGATCAAATTTTTCAACTGCTCAATAGCTTCTATGTCCTAATCGACAACCAAAAAAATGAAATAAACTCTGATTCAAAAGAAACAATTGATAAAACTCTACATTTATTTGAAACCCATTATGCTAAGCTAAATGGGCAGAATCTTGATAATGGACGCGTATAAAAGTTATTAAAAAAGATATTTATGTGTCCTTAAAAATAGCTAAGTATTATGAACAGCTACTCATTATGTTTAGGAATTGAGTTCAAAATAGAATAAGTATATATGCCAAAAAAAAGCATCCCAAAAAACCTCACATCCTGAATTTATGCGGGTCATCTAGTGCCAACATACTAGGTTCTGTAGTACAGCAAGCAACGTTTACAAAACTTTTATAAACGATCTTAAATTTCAAACCTTAAATATATGACCATCATCAATAGCTACTATCTATTTGTGGGGGTTGCCAAGCTAGGTCAAAGGCGCAGGACTTAAGATCCTGTCTCTAAGTGAGTTCGTGGGTTCAAATCCCATCCCCCACATTTTTTTTAAAAACTTTCCTCTTCATACTTCTCTTTTTATAATCACTGTTTATTGCTCTTTCTTAGATAATCCTTTTTTTACAAATTCTCTCAAATAAATTATCTTTCAAAATTCACCTTTTACAACTCTTCGTTTAGAGATCATCGTTCACAATTCATAGTTTATAAATCACCCTTTACAAATATTCTTTCATACTTCTTCTTTAAAAAAAAACTAAAAATCGCAATTTGTAGAATAGCACTCTAAATGACATTTAATGACATTTACAATGACATACATAACAACACTTAGAACAACATTCAAAATAAAACCCAAAATAAAACCCAA
>DAOSEK010000004.1:23922-100524 GCA_035363095.1 Candidatus Woesearchaeota archaeon
AATCGCACCTTGTATGATACTCATAACAAAACTTAGAAACAATTAGCAAAACAATCCTTATAAAAAAATTCATAATAATATTTAGAACAACATCCAAAATAAACCGCAAAAAAAACTCCAAAATCGCACCTTGTATGATACTCATAACAAAACTTAGAAACAATTAGCAAAACAATACTTTTTTAAACCCCCAAAAAAATAATATAATAATAGAGTGGTCTTAAATGGTATACAAATCTGAACCCGATGCATTAAAGGAGTGTGTAGCTTACTTTTCAATGGAGATTGGTATAAGCCATAAAATCCCTACTTACTCAGGAGGTTTAGGAATACTCGCAGGAGACCTTTTAAAATCTTTTGCGGACATGAAAATTGCAATGATTGCAGTCACCTTACTAAACAACAAAGGCTATTTCAATCAAAAAATAGACCATTATGGAAATCAAATTGAAGAGCCTGTGAACTGGAACCCAAAAGATCATTTAGTCTTGTTGCCAAATGAAGTATATCTAACAATTGAAGGTAGAAATGTCAAGATAAAAATATGGAAAGGAGCAATATATGGAATCTCAGGTTATGCTATTCCAGTGTATTTTCTAGACACTAATTGCAAAGAAAATAATGAATATGACAAAACACTAACTTCATACCTTTACGGAGGAGATAAAACATATAGGCTTTGTCAGGAGATGATTTTGGGCATAGGTGGCATAAAAGCACTCGAATCACTAGGATATAAAAAAATAAAAAAATATCATCTAAACGAAGGTCATGCAGCACTTCTTACAATAGAACTATTAAAAAAAACCTACAAAGAAGCACTAACCCATGAGGAATCATATTCAGTTGAATCCGTAAAAGAAAAATGTATATTCACGACCCATACCCCTGTCGCTGCAGGTCATGATGTATTTGATATTTCACTTTTTAAAAAACTCTTAGGTAACTATGTTCCTGAATTCATAATTAACAAAATCAGTCCTAATTCTCAAGTAAGCATGACACTCTTAGGTCTTTATATGAGTAAATATGTTAATGGAGTAGCAAAAAGACACAAAGACATAACAAAAGAAATGTTTCCAGAATACAATATAGACTCAATAACAAACGGAATCCATCCAATGACTTGGATTTCTCCAAGCTTCAAAAACCTATACGAAGAATATATACCCTGTTGGGCTCAAGACCCATTCTCACTTAGATATGCACTCTCAATTCCAAAAGAACGCATTTCAAATGCACATACTGAGTCAAAAATGCATCTTTTAAACGAAATAAAACAATCAACAGGGGCATCATTTCATCACAAGCGCTTCACAATAGGGTTTGCCAGAAGATTTACTCAATACAAAAGACCTGACCTTTTATTTACTGATATTAACAAACTAAAACAAATCGCTCAAAAGCTAGGAGACATACAAATAGTTTTAGCTGGAAAAGCCCATCCAAATGACACTAAAGGAAAAGAGCTAATAAAACACATAATCTCAATATCAAACCAAATTAATCAGGAAAACTCAAAACTGAAGATTGTGTTTATCCAAAACTACGATATGCGAATAGCAAGACTTATGATTTCTGGAAGCGACCTTTGGTTAAACACTCCTAAAAGCCCAAACGAGGCATCAGGCACTTCTGGAATGAAAGCAGCACTAAATGGTGTGCCCCAAATATCTACCCTTGACGGATGGTGGCTTGAAGGTCACATTGAAAATGTTACTGGTTGGAGTATAGGTCCCGTTGATTTAGCTTCAGAAAATAATAACAGTGATTATCTTGAAGCAAAAAGTCTTTATGACAAACTTGAAAACACAATAATTCCCACGTTTTACTCAAACACTGACAAATGGATAGAAATTATGCGTCATTCAATAGCAATCAATGCAAGTTTTTTTAATACCTATCGGATGGCTCAACAATACATAGCAAACGCATATCATCAATGATTCAGATCCATTTCTAAAAGAGAAAACAATTATTGTCCTTAAGACATTCTAATAAACTTATGCATATTCAGATGATCCTTAATCTCCCTAGCTATGCTATCAAAATCATCTTTAAACTTAGAATCCTGTTTTGATTCCTCATCTTTCAAAATAAACTTTCTAAACACTGTTCTCATAAAAAAATAAAAAGGTTTGGACTCCCAATAATTCTCATAATCACTAATCTTATCCCCTTGCAAAGTCACTTCAACATCTCCCTTATTAAAAATCTTATTTTTACCCTTGTCCGTAATCTCAACTGAAACAAGATTTTGTACCCTTATTTGAATCTCTAAAATATATTTACTATAATCCGTAATTTTTTTGAAAGGCTCATATTTTATCTCAATTGTCTTTCCTTTCTCAGAAACCTTTTCATAAGCTTTCTTTTCTTCCTTATCATATCCATTCTCCTTAAGCCAAGAGTCAACAGTATGATAAAGCTCTTTCATAATAAAAAGTCCTGAATATGAAATAACCTTTGGTTTGACCATTACAATTTTTTCAGCCATCTAAAGCACCCTTTTAAAATGCGCTTGTCGCACTTTCCATTCCTAACGTTTCTTTAATAAAACTATCCAATGCAACAATCTCATAGTATAAATCATCCTCATAAAAATCTAAATCCTTTCTTAAAACCCACTTATCTATAAATTCCCTTAGCTTTAGAACAAAATAAGAACTCTGCCAATAACCTGTTCTAAAAATATCTTCGTATCCTGTAACTACCTCTCCACTTAAAGTAATCTTTATTCTTGCATGTTTCATTCTTTTCTTTTCATTCCCAACCATCATCTCAATCTCTTTTAATCCCCAGAAATGAAACTCAGTACTTATTACATATCTGATGTATGTAGTAACATTTCTCTTAGAATCCAATGCAATCTCAAGTTCAGGTGGCTTGTTTTTATAATTCTTCTCCTCAGTTTTATAAAGACGCGCATTCAAAAAAGAATAAATCCCCCTATAAAGCTTTTCCATATCATAAGGTCCTTCATAGAAAATTATACTTGGAGGAATTTGTCCCATATAAGCACTAAAACTTCAAATTTATATAAACATTTCGAAAAAAATGCTTCTTTTAATCGAAGAATACCAATTGTCTAGTGAATCTTTCTATTCCTAATAACTTCATGAAACATTAAAGTATTCAGAATAACAGATTCACAAAATCAACATATAATCTCACTAAATTTTAAAAAACAGATTAAGAATCTTATTGTAGCTAAATTTTTTCCTATCAAAATCAGTTGCAATATGTTATAAGTCTAAAACATCAACAAACGAAAAAACAAAAAGAACAAAATAATTGTCTACACTCTTATGTTTTATCGCTTCTTTTTCTTCTTCTCACTCAACTGTTTATAACAACTAAAACAAAGTAGCGTATCATTAAGCTCATGAAGGTCAGGGTCAAAATTTCCACAAATCTGGCAAAGTCCTTCATTAGTATTAGTAGATGCAATTGGCTTTCTTGAAAGCTCCCTAATCTCAAGCCTCTCTAATATCAAATCTAAGAGTTGTGGTTGTATCCTTAAAATATCTTTCAAAGTTACAAAACCAATAATCTTCTTTCCTTCAACTACCGGTAGATGCTTAAAATCATATTTCTTCATCACTTCTAAAGCATCACTTATATCCTTATCAGGGGTAATAGTAACAACTCTTTTGCTCATTACCGATTTAACAAGACTCTTTTTAGTATCAAGATTTGCAGAAACAACCTTCGCAAAGTCACTTTCAGTAATAATGCCTTTAAGAATATCATGTTCCACAATAACCAAACTTCCAACCTGATTTTTTATCATCAGATCTGCACACTCCTTAAGAGTGCTATTTGGGTTTGCCATTATGGGCCTTTCGGTCATAGCATCGCAGACTTTATAACCAGTTTTCATTTTAATACCCCCTACTCCTAAAAAGAACAATCAAACTATTAAATATATCTATTTTGTAACATATAAGTAATAATAACAACAAAAAAATCAATATCAATAACTCTTAAAACGAGTGCACTAAAAAGATTATTATTAAAATATAATAAAAAAACAAATCTAGATCACATCAAAATAATATCGTATTCTTTACCAATATTAGATTCAATAAACTCTATCAACTTTCTATCAATTACAGGTCTTAGAGATAGTGGATTATCCATAATTGCTTTATCCAAATCATCAATCCCTATTTTCTTTTCTCCACTAATCTTACCATCTTTATAATCGTATTTCAAAACATTGTTTTGTTCAGCCATATCCTTAATAAAGAAAATCTCGTCTTTTAAAATGGCCAGTTGTGAAATCTTATCCCTTTTATTTCCATACCTTATCTTGATTTTATGCTGTTCAATTATTTTAGCCCTTTTCCTATCCATATACTCCAAAACGTACTTAATAAACTCAGTTGCGCTCTTTCTGTACTTCTCAACATCAACTTTATTAAGCGACTTATCCTCCTTTTTGATCTCAATAACTTTTTTAAACTGGTCACAAATTTTTGAAGGAATCTTATTTGTATCAACCAAAATCTCTTGGAACTTTTCAAATATATCTTTACTTGCCACACTTTTTAGTTCGCTCTCATCTAAAATAATATTTCTTGCTACACTCATACAATCTGCATAAAGTCCATTTATTAACTCTCCTTCTTTCTTAGTTTGAATTTGCTCAAATAATTTATTTACTCTTTCAAGATACTTTTGAGATTTTGTCAAAAATTCATCAATCTCTTTTCCAGTAATCCTGCTTTTTGTCCCATGCTCAACATCCTTTCTTGCTTTTATAACATCAGATAAAATATCAACATACTCATTTTCTAAAAGCTTCTCATTTTCAACAAATACCTGTCTTAAAAGATCTACTGTTTCTCTAGGGGTAGTTGGAGGAACTCCATAAAGCATAAGTGCAGCTTGTGATGGCGTAAGTATTGCATAATACATATCCTCCATTCCAATATCTGTAAGCCTTCTTTCAACCCTTTTAAGTATCTGGTCGCCAGTTGTCAAAAACATATCAATTGCTTCTTGGCTTGGCTTAATCTTTCCCATTTTAAGTAGCTGTTTCCAAGGAGTAAAAGTTCCCCTATCATAAAAAGGAATACCGTCCCTAAGCAAAGTAAATATTACAGGATTAGCTTCTCTCAAAGAATCCCAAAACTCTGTAAGAATATATACCTGAATGTTAATCTTATTTTTAATTCCTGTAATCTCTCCTGCATCAACTCCCATCCCAATAATAATTGCCCTTAATTTATCCTTAAGTTCAGCTCTTGTCATTCTTTTTACATCAGTATCATCAATTACCACAAAAACATCTACATCTGATTTCTCAGTAGCTCTGCCTTGTGTAGTTGAGCCCGCTAAAACATAAGAAACTATATACTTCTCAAATTTTGATAAAACCATAGTCTTATGCACTTCAGCAATCCTTATAGCTGCAACAATTCCTTTATCAAAAATAGTTACACTTTTAGCAATCATTGCAAGATAATCGTACTTAGCATCAAGACACATAGTCCAAAGTTCAGATAAAAGAAGGGTTTCACTCTCAAGACCTTCCATAGTTTCTTTTGCAAAAGAATCAACAATAGAAGAAATCTTGTCCTTTAACTCTTGCTTACTCATCTTCGTACTATCAGAATCATCAATCAAAACAAGTGTTCTGATGGCATTTTCATTTGGTTTCACATCAGGTTTCTTAGGATCGTCTTCATCATCTAAAGGCTTTTTGGGCGCATCCTTAGGCAGAAGACAAACTCCTAAAACATATCCTTCAAACTTAGCGACAATTTTTTTTGAAAACTCTTCAATATTCTCCTTAATCTTCAAAAGTTTCTCTTGAGCATCTTTTGGTATATTTGATTCAATCTTATCAATTATAGATTTTTGTTCCTCTTTTACTTTAGGATCAACAACCTTTATAATTTTCTTAGTTTCTTTTTGTTCTTTTTTTGCTTTAGCCATAGTAACACCTTCTAAAAACAATATTCTCAAAAAATATCCAAATACTAATTGTTTCCAACAAAAAATCGCCCATTTTATTCAAAAATAACTAAACATAGTAATCTAAAAAAAGGCTTCACAAAAACCATTATTGTTCTAAACTTTATTAATTTAATCATTTAAATAGTTGAAATCCTATTGATAATGGCTTAAAAATGAGTTTAATAGCAAAAAATCCACTAAAAATGAAAAACCTCAGCATAAATGCACTTAGCATCTTGCTAGATAATTAAGGTCAATGGTTTAGTAAAAATGTTAGATTTGTCGAAGTTATTGAAGTTGTCTTCAACAATCCGCCTCTTCAAACTTTAGGCCTCAAGAATAAACCTCAAGACCAAAGTATGCGAATGAATGAGGATTTCATAAAATGAAAAACCTTGGCATAAATGCTGAGGTATCTTGTGAATAGTCGAGGTTAATTCTTGCATGAATCAGTCTATTCTTACTTTGGCTTAAAAGGCCAAAGTAAACGAAGTGATGCTGGATTTCATGAAATCAACAACCTTACCCTAACAGGCGAGGCATGTTGGTAATATAAAAGCATGCGTTGTATTCAAATAGGTTGTTGATTACAAAAAATCGTACCGAGTCCTCTCATTGAAACATGAGCTATGCTTTTCTGTTAATCTCAAAATCAAAAGCAATAATCAAGTAAAAAAAGCATAAAACAATCCCGATAAAGAACAACACAACAAAAAACAACTAAATCTACTCAAAACTAACATCTACAAGATCTCTTTTTATTAAAAGAATACACTTTGATATCCTAAACTTAAGCTCATCATCAAAAGTTGCTTTCTCTATTTGTCGTTCATAATCAATAATTTGCCTAAAAAACCTAATAATATCCCCCTCATCAAGATTTGTGTATTCCGCTAACTCTGAAAAGCTAGAATCTTCACACCACACTCTTATCATCTCATAAAGCCTAGTGAGATTTCTCAAATTGATGCTTTTTGTAAGAAATTTATTTTTAGATACAATATTATTTAGATTGCTTAACACTTTCCTATTCTTTGGCATCTTAAAATAATCATTCCTTCTCTCCTCATAAGCAACAGTTCCTACAAGTACATTTATTTCTATATCACTCAATTTCTTATAAATATCTGAAAAGAAGATCTCAGTTAAAATAAGCTCATTTGAATAAACCCTTGAAGCAAAAAATCCTTTTTGAGTCACTCTCATATTCTCCTTTGAAACATATCCCATCTGACAAAGTTTATCAAACATATGATTAAAAGAAGACATTATTCTTATATTTCTTTGATTCTTTCTCTTAAGAAAATAATCAAAAGATTTTTTTAAAATAATCTCATATTGCTTAGGATCATGATTGATAACAAGGTTTAATACCGTATTATATGTTAATTTAAACTGCGACTCCAAATTTTCAGTATCCTTTAAAGTAATACTTTCTATAGAATCTAAATCATTATACTTCCGATCATAAATGGTAATAGAATATCCAACCTTATCAATCCCTCTTCTTCCCGCTCTTCCTGCCATCTGGAAATATTCCTTTGAGCGTAATGGTCTAAAAGAAATCCCATCAAACTTCCTTAAAGCATCAAAACAGACTGCTCTTGCTGGCATATTTATCCCTACAGCAAAAGTTTCAGTCGTGTAAAGAATATTTATAAGCTTTCTTGAAAATAATTTTTCCACAATCTCTTTTAAATTTGGAAGCATGCCTGCATGATGAATGGCAATGCCTTTAGTAAGCAAGTTTTTTAAGAAATGTGAGCATTCCATCGTTGAAACCTCACTAAGCACATTTTGATTATAAAATTCAATAACCTCTCTTTTTTGTGAAGAGCTAAGATAATCATGTTTTTTAGCAAGCTCCAAAGCCTTCTTCTCACAATCTTTCCTTGAAAAACTAAAATAAAAGCATGGCATAAATCCTTTCTCAGAAAGTGTATCAATCAAATCAATATGACATGGTGCTTTGTAATTAACAAGATATGGCTTTACTTTCTTTCGTTTGCCAAACTTATTAACATTATAAACCGGATTTTGCTCATTTCCAATTCTAGACAACTTACGGCTTAAATCACCTGAATTAATCATTCCAAACTCAGAATCAAACACAAAATGCTCTAGTGGCACAGCCCTTTTTTCATACTTGACAACTTTGACCTCATGACTTTTTATACTCCTAATCCACTCTGAAAACTCCTTTGCATTGGGAATAGTTGCACTTAAACAAAGAAATCTCACATGTTCAGGAGAAAAAATAATAGATTCCTCCCAGATAGTCCCTCTTTCCCTATCATTAATATAATGAATCTCATCAAAAACAACATAATGAATATCATCAATAATCCTATCTTTGGACATAAGCATATTTCTATATATCTCTGTAGTCATAATAAGTATCTGTGCATCAGGATTAATCACCACATCTCCTGTCATAATTCCAACCTTGTCCTCGCCATAATCCTCTTTAAAATCCCTATATTTTTGATTTGAAAGAGCCTTTATCGGGGCAGTATATATAACCCTCCATCTAGTATTTAGCGCTTTAGAAACAATATAGTCTGCGATCAATGTTTTACCTGTACCCGTAGCTGCACTAACCACAACAGAAAAATTATCCTCAATGTGTCTAATAGCTTCCTCCTGAAAATCATCGAGTATAAAATCCTTAAATTTCATATAAATCATCTATTCTAAAAAAACATCTAGCTTCAAACATTTAATAAAACTACATTTTTATATATCTCGTAAATCCATCCTTACAAATCAACAACCTCACCCTAAATGGCGAGGTATGTTGGTAATATAAAAGCATGCACTACGTTCAAGCGAGGTTATTGATTACAAAAAAGCGTACCAAGTCCTCGTGTTTAAAAACGAGGTATCCTTTTCTATTAATAAAAAATAACATACGACTCATTATATATAGTTACTTTTAAATATTTTTTATCAAATCCCTGAATTTAGTCTTTGACATTCAGCTTTGATTTATACTTAAGTTTATATTTATTTGCATTAATTAAATAACAAATCTCAGCATAACTGCCGAGTTATCTAATGAATAGTCAAGGTTAATCGTTAAATGAATCCGTCACTTAAAACTTTCGGCTTGAAAAATCAACAACCTCACCCTAAATGGCAAGGTATGTTGGTAATATAAAAGCATAAGCTACATTAAAGCGAGGTTGTTGATTACAAAAAAGCGTACCGAGCGCTCATGTTGAAACACGAGGTATGCTTTTCTATTAACCCAAGTATGCGAATGATCTGGATTTCATTAAATCAAAATACTATAAAAACTTATAAAAAATTAAAAAATGAAAAAATCAAATAAATCAAACTCTCAAAGAGAAGAATCATGTTTCTCAAAAATACAAAATATTGTACCTTTCTTAGAAGAAGAACTTATTCTTCTATCATCAATTGCAAAGCCATTAGGTTATTCAAACATATCATTTCTTTCAAGAGGCAAAAGAGGCTATGTATTTTTAGCAAATTACAACAAAAAAAAAGTATGTATTAAATCAAAAAACCCCCAAAGCACTGTCGATACACTTCTAAATGAATATAACTTTCTAAAACGCTTAAAGAATCATAATCTTTCTCCTAAGCCCTTAGAAAATCACAACACTTTCATCTCCATGGAATTTATTGAAGGATTACCCTTTGAAGAGTTCCTTAAAAATTTTAATGAAAAAAATTCAAAAACAAAAATAATACTCATAATCTGGCAATTAATAGATCAAATGCTTCTACTAGATTTATTAGGAATAAACAAACAAGAAATGACTCATCCCACAAAACATATAATAATAACACAAAAAAAGTTAGGTAAAAACAAAAAACTTTATCCTGTTCTAATAGATTTTGAAAGAGCAAGATTTTCTAAAAATCCAAGGAACTTAACCCAGTTCATATCCTATCTAAATTCAAACAAAATATCCACCCTTTTGAATCAAAAAGATATTCTAATCAATTCACAAAACATATTGGACCAAATAAAAGATTACAAAAAAACAATCAGAAATACTAATAGCCTTTTCAATACCCAATCAGTTCCTTCAATTTATGAGGATATCATAATTAAAATAAAAAAAAATATATGGTTAAATCCGTCTAATTTCTCAGAAAAAGTTCTAACTCAAACACTATTAATTCCAAAAGGAAAAGTAGTATCGTATGCTTATATAGCCAAAAAACTAAATACAAAAGCATTTCGGGCCATTGGAGTTGCACTATCAAAAAATCAGTTTGCCCCAATAGTGCCCTGCCACCGAGTAGTATGTTCAAATGGTTTTATAGGTGGCTTTAATGGAAGTTATAAAAACATGAAAATAAAAGAAAAATTATTAAAATCTGAAGGGATAGAAACATTCAAATTAAAAGACAAAAGTTTTATTCCAGAAAAGTATTTTTTCTAACAAACTAAAAAATTTTTTTTAATTAATTTATTTTCTTTTTTTTACTAGACGGCGTTGAGCTTTTCTTATAAGATTTTGTTTTAGGTTTACTCTTGTGAATCTTAGTATTCTTTGCAGGGGTTTTATCAGAATTGTTTTTAACAGGGGGATTATCTTTATTTTTATTATCTATACTCTTAGCATTAGTAGAATCATTATTATCCTTATTATTGCTATTCCCATTATTTTCAATATTCTCAATATACTTACAGTTTGGATACTTCGAGCATCCATAAAATTGGCCATAAAAACTTTTTCTTAATACTAAGGGAGCTCCACACTTGGGGCAACTCTTATCTTGCGCTTCTTCTACTTTTATCGCCTCATTCTTTTTAGATGGACAATCAGGATTAATGCATACCTCTTGAGGTCTTGTTCTTGCTCTAATCACCTGAATCATGGGATAATTGCAATTCTCGCACACATTCTTTGTTGTTAAAACCATAGCGCCTTTTGGAAGAGCAAAAGTAGTCTTACACTCAGGGTACCTATTACAAGCAATAAATCTTCCAAACTTTCCGGTCTTAATCATCAACGTTCCATCTTTACAATTTAGGCATTTTCCAACAGCATTTTGAATATCCTCATGTTTTCTATTAGCTAAAACCAACTCTTCTCCAATAGCTTTTTCTTTGTTTTTGAATTTATTTAAAATCTTTTCAAGTGTCTTTTTAGCCTCCTCAAGAACCTCATCAACAGTCTTATTCTTTCCTGAGATCTCTTCAAGTTCAGTTTCAAAATGCTTTGTTAACGCTACATCAACAACCTCTGGGCATTGCTTTTCTAAAACCTCAACTGTCTTTTCTCCAAAGATTGTAGCCGAAATAGAATTGTTTCCCACAACATAGCCCCTATTAAACAAGGTATCAATAATAGATGCCCTTGTGGCTTTAGTGCCAAGCCCGTTTTTCTCAAGCTCCTTTAATAAAGACGAAGGACTAAATCTTGGTGGGGGCATAGTTTCCTTTTCATCCATTGATAATTTTTTATTAATAACCACATCCCCTACTTTTACAACTGGAATCTCATCTGTATTTTCCTTGCCATAAGGCGCATAAAGTTTAAGCCATCCTATTTGTGTTGTAATAGAACCTGAAAAAACAAAAATCTCTTTTTCCAAATCAATCTTAATACTTGAAGTATCATACTTAGAAACATCGCCAAAAGTAGCCAAAAATCTTTTCACAATCAAATCATAAACCTTCTGATGCCTTGCCTCAAGTGATTTAGGATTATTTCCAGTAGGAAATATAGCTGGGTGAGCAGGGTCATCCTTTTTACCTTGCCGAGGAGACAGCTTTGGATTAGAAAGAACAATTTTACACAAAGGATTATAGTTAGGATTTTTTGCAAGGGATTCAATAATTTTTTTATATCCAATTGTAGGTGGCAGTTTTTGAGAACTAGTTCTAGGGTATGATGTATATCCTGCAACATAAAGACTTTGCGCAATCTCAAGTGTTGCTTTTGGGTTAATTCTAAATAATCTGTAACTCTCAGTTTGAAGAGTAGTTAAATCAAATGGCAAAGGAGGAAGCCTTACACCTTCCTTTTTATCAACACTTAAAACCTTACCATCCTTTCCTTTAGTTTTATCATAAATCTGCTTAGCAATTTCTTTATCTTTTATTTTGCCTTTCTCATGTAACGCCTTTATATCTTCGCTATTTACCTTGCCTAAAAGCTCAATCTCATAATATTTTTCAGCAACAAATTTTTTAATATCTTTTTCCTTTTCTACAACTATTCTTAACGCTGGACCTTGCACCCTTCCAATACTCATTACTTTCATTCTTCCTGAGCTCTTTGTTGCCAAAGTAAGTGCTCTAGAAAGATTAATACCATATAGCCAATCAAGGGTGTGTCTTGCAACTCCTGCATAAGCTTGGCCCCAATTTAACGTTTTTTCCATCTTTTCAAAAGATGCAATTAAATCAGGTTTAGTTAAGGTAGAAAATTTCATTCTCTTAGCATCTTTAGCTTTACATGCAAATCTTAAAAGATTATACCCAATAACTTCCCCTTCAATATCATAATCGCAGGCAATTACAAAATCACTAGCATTCTTAGCAAGCATAGAAATAGTATCAATATAATTTTTTGTGTGGCTTGATTCTTTCTTAGAAACATAAGCTGGAACCCATTGAGTATCAAAAACAGGATACTTCCATCCATCCTTATCCTTTTCTTCAAGACCATAAAGATGGCCAACCGCCGAACAAACCACTATCTCTTTTCCATCCCTTTCGCATGAATAATAATGAATATTCTTATTGTTTTTTGAAACTGGTGCTTTGGAAGAAATTGAAAATGCAATCTTTCTCGCCGCTGCAGGCTTTTCAGAGATAATTAAAGTGTAGCTCATTTCTCAAAACGAAAACATGCAATCTTTAAAAATTTTGTTGTTATTCTTTCGTTTTTATCATTTGAAAAGAAAACCAAGCATTGCAAACTAATTATTTAATCTTAATTTTGAAAACAAAGCATATTAATTAAAAAAAATTACAACTATCTATTTTTTCAATATTCTCCTTCGATCTTATTTAATTGAAAAAAATATTTTCTTATCATAAACATTTTATTATCATTTTTTACCATATTTCTTACCATATTATTTAATCAAATTATTGATCATATTATTTAATAGAAAAATAAAAAAAAGAATAAACTTTTTTAGTATATACTTTTTTAGTATATACTTTTTTAGTATATAGTATAATCTATAATGAAAAACCACAACATAAATGCTTGAAGGTATCTTGCCGATATTCGAGCTTAAACATTTAATAAATCCGTCTCTTCAAACTTTAGCCCTCAAGACCAAAGTATACGAAATTAGCTGGATTTCACAAACATCAACAAGGCCTACTCCTAATCAAGCATAGTTACATAACAAATCATTGCATATCTAAAAACTCTTATTTAATCAGTAAATTGAATATCTAATTTACTAAATCCCAGTCCTTTAAGATGACAAACTTCAGTGTCCTATAATTAAAATTTCTCAAATCCCTCAAATCCATATCTAAAAAACCCTCAAAAATTACAAAAACATTTAATAACATCCATCTCCCATCACACAATTATGAATAACGAATTAAAATCAAAGCTCAAAAAAATTGGACCTTGTGAATACGAAATCCCCTTAGGTTTTGTTAAAGAAATGATTCTTCCTGCAAAGCTTTTCTTAAACGATATGCTTCTATCTTTAATAGACCAAAACGCAATAGAACAACTAGCAAACATCTCAACAATAAAGGGCTTAGGATTTCCCCCCATAGGTCTTCCTGATATTCATCTAGGATATGGAGTTCCAGTAGGAAGCGTAGCAGGATTTGAGAAAAACAATGGAATAGTTAGTGCTGGGATGGTAGGTTTTGATATAAACTGTGGAATATCTTTAATTAAAACCAACATAAAAAAAGATGAAATCTCAAATAAGCTTGATTCATTAGGAAAATATTTAGCATCAAAAATCCCCGTTGGCGTTGGCTCAAAATCAAATATCTCATTATCCACAAAGGAACTTGACTCTCTTTTAGAAACTGGCGCATTATGGGCATTAAAAAATAAAATTGCAACAAAATCAGAAATAGAAAAAATAGAAGATTTTGGAACATTTAAAGGAGCAAATCCAAAGAATGTTTCATCAGACGCAAAATCAAGAGGAATAAAACAACTCGGAACATTAGGCTCAGGCAATCATTTCGTAGAATTATCTTTTGTCAAAGACACCTTTAGTATAACTGCCAAAACAAAATACAACCTTGATAAGAATACACTTTGTATAATGATACATACCGGCTCTCGCGGTTTAGGTCATCAAATTGCAACAGAATTTGTAAAGCTTCATTTTGAAGCATCAAAAAAATATGGGCTTTCCTTCAAAGACAAACAAATCTCTGGTGTCCCAACAAATTCAATAGAAGCTAAAAATTATCTATCTGCAATGGCTTGCGCTGCAAACTACTCCTATGTAAATAAACTCTTTTTAATAAGCAAAATAAGAGAAGCTTTATGCGCATTTTTTAAAATCTCTTCTGAAGAACTAGGATTAGAGCACATATACACCCTATCTCACAATATCTGTAAACTGGAGAAACATAACGAAAAGGAATTATACGTTCACAGAAAAGGCGCAACAAAAGCATTTCCAATGACTCCTGTAATAATCGCAGGATCAATGGGAACATCATCATTTCTTTTAGAAGGAACAAAAACAGCTCTTGAAAAATCTTTAGGTTCAAGCTGTCATGGATCTGGAAGATCTCTTTCAAGAGCCCAAGCAATTAAATCCTTCAAATATAGTAATGTAATAAAAGAGCTTCATAAATCAAATATAAGAGTATTCTCTCCCTCAAAAGAAGGAATAATTGATGAATCTCCTGGCGCATACAAGCCAATTTATCCAGTAATAGAAACAATCGAAAACGCAAAACTCTCAAAAAAGATTGCCGAATTCTTTCCAATGATTGTAATAAAGGGATAAGGTTTCATTTAAAAAAACATTTCTTGAAAAAATCACCTTAAATTCAAATATCAATAATCTTTCCTTCCCTAGAAACATTAATAACTTTGGTCTTTCCAATAATCTCTTCAATACCTTGTGCCTCATGTACATGTGCACAAATCAAAACATTTGGTTGAAAGCTATCAATTGCCTTTCTAACAGCACTGCTTCCTGTAACAATACTTGAAAACCGTTCAATCTTAGAATCACTTGGATGGATATGTGTAACCATAATCTTCTTTTCAATATCCTTAACCCCTTGAAAACCCTTCTTTAACATGTCATACATCTCTTCTTCATCAATAGTGTAAAGCCCCATATTTGCGCCACCAACACCAAAAAACCCAATATCCTTGTATCTAACATACTTCCCATGAATGTTCTTAATCCCATAAAATTCCTCTAAAAAATTAGTAGTAACATTTGTCTCATGATTACCTGGGATTACAAAAACCTGTTTTTTCTTTTTAAGAAACGGACCAATAATCCCATCAATATTTGTCTCATTATCCGTTAAATCCCCTGCAAGTATAACTAAATCAACCTTCTCAGTGTCTGCCTTTTGGGCAAGCCTTTCTACAAGTTCCTTATCAGAGTGAATATCTCCTACTGCAAGAATTCTCATATTATCTCTCATTAATCAAAACTTTTTTAGAACTCAGATCAACAATAGTTGAAGGAATCCCATTTAAATCTCCCTCATCAATAGCATAATGAACACTCTTTCTATACTCTTGACTAGTTTCATTTGGGTTGATAATTACCCTATTACCTTCAACAAGCGCAGCTGTTGTGATAAATGGAACACCAAGTTCCTCAACCATCTCTGAAATCCAATGTTCAGGCATCCTAACGCCAATTGTATCAAGACCGCTATTTACATGTTTTGAAATTGAATTCTTATTCTTAAGTTTAAGTATCAAGGTAAAAGGACCAGGAAGTCTATCAAGCCAGTCTTTATCTTTTTCATCTATTTCACAATTATCAAGAATCCATTCTTTAGAAGGTGCAATCACCGAAAAAGGTCTTGAATCGTTATTTTTAAGCTCTCTTAACTTCCTAACCGAGCCCTCGTTTATCGCACTACAGCCAAGTCCGTAGATTGTGTCAGTCGGATGTAAAATAATCTTTCCCTTCTCAATCTCACTAACCAAACGAGCCTTATCAAACCTTGCCTCTTCTTTACTTAGAATATCCATAACAGAAGGGATAATCAGTCTTTTTAAAAAATTTTCTATAAACAAAAATTGTTAAATACTAAAAAATCTAATAAATTGTATAGTTAATTATTAAAGCATACAATTAAATTGCTCAATTGTTCAATTAAGCTTTTAAATAATATAGCTATGATTTCAAAATATATCACTACATGTGCAAACACATGTGCAAAAATTAATCCATTTAATCTCTCAAAAATCTCAATCTCATTCATCATTTTTCTAAAACCTAGAAAAACTACAAACCAAAACATTAGAAAAAGAATCCATAACTTGAAATCTTTTAGCAAAAGCAAACACTTTTGCCAACAAATATCCATATATTCTTGAACCTATTGGACGATTATAACTAATAACCCCTACTTTCATATCCTAAACCTTTAACTCTTCAATTATACTCTCATCAAAAGAATATATTATAGGGATTCTAAATCTTTCAATCTTATTTCCCTTTTCATCAACTGGGATAACCAAGCTATAATCATCCCGAAAATCATTCCAACTAATAAATACAATCCCATTAATTCTTGCATTAACTGCCTCTTCAAAACTATTATAAAAAACAACTTTCTTTAAAACACTGCTATCGTAATCCTCCAAATATTCAATTACTATAGATTCATTCTCAAAAGTATGTATATTTTCATTTTTAATCTCATCTACATTAATCATTCTTTTTTCACTTCCAATCAAAGTAAATCCTTCTCTAAGTCTCTTTTCAAACACTTCATTTTTAATCTCAGAATTCTCTGCTACTCTTCCAACCAAAACAGCATCAATCATTTCATTATTCAAATCTTTTAAACCCTTAGCACTACTTTCATATGGTTTTATTTTCACAAATTCATTCTTTAATTCTATCTCCTTGGCAAGCTCTCCCATTGTGGGGCAATAGCCCAGCACAATTTGCTTTTCTTCAAATCTATTACTCATATTATCGCTTGTATTAAAAATACTATTAGAATTGGATTTATCCTTGTTAAAAATGTTTTCGAATAAATATGATGTTAAACTTGCACTAATTAAAAAAATAAAAATCAACCAAAACATTTTATTCTTTTTGTTCCTTTTCATTTATTATAACTCCTTTTTGACTATCTATGTTATCAGACTTTTCTTTTATATCTTCAAACTCATCATTATCGTCATCTTCTATTTTCTCCTTATCTGCTACCTCAATCTCTTCACTTCCAATCTTAACTCCCAATCTTGGAAGTAGCTTTCGGTGTATCAAAAGTATTGCAATCGAAATAAGAAGTGCAGAGCCAAAAACATACAAAGAACCCTTAACAGAGTTCATCATATCAGGCAAAAACAACAAAGCAAACGCCAATGAAAGCATAATCATTCCACCAATTAGCTTTAATATCCTTCCGTGTTTTTCCTCAAACTTACTCGCTTTAAGAGTAAGAGCTACGCCAATAAAAACTACCAATTCATCAACAAGGTAAATCAGTATATATAACAAAAACAACAAACCAAATGTAGTTATAGGCACATTGCTAGAAGAGACAATATTAGTCCAGATCATAGGAAACCCTGCAGTGCATGGAAGTTCAACTAAAGTTACTCCCAAAGCCATCAATGCAGTAGCTAAAATCATACTTATTGTTGACTTATTTGGATCCATTATACCTCTAATTTTTTTAAATAATTTAGGTTTGTGTCTATCAGATATAGTAAACGAAATTCCTTTCTTATACCAAAAATAATCCTTAATATTAACAATCGCAAAAACACAAGCAATCAAAGATACTCCTAATTTAATCCAAAAAGTATAGCCCACATATGAAAAAACATTTAAAAGTCCTAACATAAAAAGACCATACACAAGTGAAGCTACAAATAAAAAAGTAAGACCAACTAAAAGAATCTTTTTTCTAGAACCTGTATAAATTACAATCCCCAGCAAAAAAGTTAAAACCCATAAAGAACAAGGATTAAAACCATCAACAAAAGCAATCAAAGCAGTCATTACAAAAAGTGGCATTTTTCCTATATCTACACTACCTATAAAAGGAATCTCTATAACCTCAGTTTTTTCAGGCTTAAAATCTCCCTTTGGCATAGATGGAGTGGTTGCTTTAATAATCTCAGCAGGACAAGGGCAATTCTTTGCAATGCATTGATTAACACTATTTTGAAAATTCTTCCGGATAGAATTAATGCCAATCAAATAACTATCTCCTATAAATACAGTAGGAAAACCACCTGTTTTAAGTCCATAGATTTTTTTAAACTCATCATATATCTCCTTTTCCAAAGCCTCGTTTACATTATGATAAGTAACATATACATTACTTATATCTAGTGAAGCAATATAATTCTTAATCTCTTCGCAATCACTACACTCATAATCGACAAAAACATGGACACAGACTCCTGTTTTTGTATAATTACCATCACTTATTAAAGAGATATAATCCTGATGAATATCGCTATCAATTCTCTTATCCTTAAGATCATTAGTCTCTTCAAGAGGTGATATGCACCCTTCATTAATACAACTATCTATTTTAGAAACAAAATCTGTTTTCATACTATTTGAAAAACCAACCCAAAACTTATCCCCTATAAACGTAGTAGGAACCCCTCTGGCACTAGTATCGTATGCCTTTGCAATCTCTTGAAATATCTTAGCATTCTCAGGATTATTCCAAGTCTCATAGGAATGTATATTTATCTTTTCGCCATACTTAGCCTTCAATTCATCCATAAAAGGTTTTTGATCAATACAATGTGGACATCCTTCGCCCCAAAAGAAATAAACACTAACAATATTACCTGTACCATCTTTTGTATTTGTCAAATTAACAATATCACTTTGAGAATTTTCTTTTGCAAATGAAAAAGATAACATCAATAGAAACATAAAGACCAAGACTACGCCTACTAGCGTATTTTTACCAAACTTCTTATCAATAAATCCATTGCCAACAATCATTTTAACTACCTCTCATTTAATAAAAAAATATATTTTTTGAACAAAAAACAATTATAAGATTACGAAATCACTTATAAACTTTATTTTCAAAAAATGAAAAAAGCTAGGAAATTGACCAACAATCTACTTAGAATCTCCTAAACCCACCTCTTCTTACTTCTGCCAAAAGGTCAAAGTATGTAAATGTCGGATTCAAGAAATCAAAAATCAGGCGTATTTCTTATAAAATTTAAACCTATACGTTTACAAGTTGAGTTATTTAAAAAAAAATACAATAGTACCAAAATATCTTAACATCTATACATCTTATACACTACTCTTTTCTTCATTAATAGAAAAGGATGCCTCGTGTTTCAACACGAGGACTCCGTACTCTTTTTTTAACCAACAACCTCGCCGAACGTAGCGCATGCTTTTATACTACCAACATACCTCGCCCTTTAGGGCGAGGTTGTTGATTAATTATCCTTATTTATTATTCTTCATTTAATAAATAATCTCTTATACTCATCACTTAAAATGACCTTTTTAGACATACCATTTTTCTCTTTACGTAAAATGCCTTTACTTTCAAGACTTAACAATCTCCTATGTGTTTTTACAGGGTCGAGATTTGTTTTATTGCAAATATTACCTTGAGTAGATTCCCCGCCCATCTCAATAAGACTTCTAACTATGACCCTTTCTTCTCCATCTAAAAAATTAAGGGTATTCATTACATTCCCATAAATCTCTTGTTTCTCCTTGATAAAAGAGCTTGATAAAAAATAATAAGTTAAAATCCCTACAAAAACTCCCAATGAAGATAAAACGCCCACAACTAAAGGCAATGAAACCTTGCAAGAACAAGATAGCCCATATTGTTCCTGAATCAAAAATATTGATAAAGACACAAAAAAAATAAAAGCTATAACTATTCCTACAGCTATTAAAGTTCCATTAAGCTCCTTTGCTCTTTCAATGCTCTCTCTTTTAACATCCATTAAAATATCACTTTATTTCATTTGCCTAATTTCCTTTATTATTTAAATCTTTTCACCTTATCTACACCTTATAATTTTCAGAATAAAATAATTTCAAAACAAATTTACTAATCTCATTAAGAAGGATTAATCAAGAAGGATTAATCAATGAAATGAAATACCTCGGAATAAATACCGTATTTACCTCGCTGATAATCTAAGTTAATCATTGAGTGAATCAATCTCTTCATACTTTATGCCTCAAGACCAAAGTATGCAAAATGAACTGGATTTCACGAAAATCAAAAAAAATTAAAATGCTATCAAATAATGTTATCTACACTTTGTTTATACACATTTTGTGCAAAATAAAAATCATCCATAAAATTGAGCCTAAGCAAATACTCTTCCCAAGACAAATAATTATCTGTTCTTCTAACCAATCGTTCAAAAAACCTTTTAGTATAATTCATTTTTTTCCACCTCTAAACAATCTTAATAAATTAAATGCATTCTTAAAAAATTATTTTCTTACTACCTATTATAAACACAAAACATAAGTAAAACAAAACATGAAAAACCTCAGCACAAATGCCAAAGTATCTCGCTGTTATTCTAGGTTAATCGTTGAGTGAATCCATCTATTCATACTTTATGCCTCCAGACCAAAGTATGCAAAATGAACTGGATTTCACGAAAATCAAAAAACAAAAAAACATTGTAAAATAAAAAAATGCGAAATTAGGCCGCATTATATCCTTTCATAAAGCCTATCTCTTTTCGGTCGATCTCATCATCCTCAAATAGTTCAAAAGCAAACTCCTCATCATAGATGTCTGCTTCATTTAGGCAAAAGCCCTCAATCTCCTTTAGATGTACACATTTCATAAATTCCCCATCTTCTTGCATTCTAATCACCTCAACTACATATCACTCCCATTTAAAACACCCATCTTGCACAAGTCAACTCAAACAACTAAAGACCTGCACTAATCAAATCCATTTATCCGAAAACTGGAAATCAAAAGAATCTCCAAAAGAATCCCCTGAACAGGATTTAACTGAAAGCCTTCTTATTTGCTGGTAAAACAGCCTTTTTATCGTTTCATTTGATAGATCAACCATTTCATATCACCTATTGTTTAGAATGAGCGGGCTTCTTTATATACCCTGTTTAGCCCTTTGTCCAATGGTTTTTTAATTCAGATAAGATCTTTCCTTCTATAATTGACGGGATATGGTTCTAAAAAATCGTATCAACTATCTTTTGAGCCTTGCAATTATAACCTTTAAACTCCCTAAGTTTTTCATTAAAGTAATCCATATGTTCACAAAAACCTAACTTCTCAAATTGTTTCTTGACTCTCAAAATACATTCTTTAGCATAATAGTTATTACCCTTTTCAAGGGCTTTAAGTGCTTGGCAAAATGATAGATCTATATTATTAAAATACCCTTTTATCCTAATAATTTCAGTATGAAACAAGGTATTTTCCAAAATATCTCCTCCAACATAATTCGCATATGTTAAAATCCTGGCTATCATCTTTTCCATATTGTGAATATCCCCTTTAGAAGCATCAATTCTTGCCTTCTTAATCCTTTCAGGCAAGGCCTGTGAGTAGCCAACTCTCTTAATTTCGCCAACCTCTTTAGTAATCTCAATACTTACTTTATGAGCGCAATGCTTTGCCATCCTTAATTCATTTTCCATTAACAAATCATTGCCTTTCAAAGCATATTCTTTTGCTTTATCAATAGAACGATTAAGTCCAATAAAATACCCTTCTTTTTCAATGGCTCTTGCTTTGTTTTCTAAATCTTTACAACTTTTATAATCTTTAAGACCATCAACAATCTCAAGTGCGCACTTCAAATGCTTCTCCATAACCTCAACAGAACCCAAACTTGCAAAATCCTCTGCTTTCTTAATCTCTTCATCAACTAATTTGTCAATCGCCATAACTCTTCCCTATTTGACCTGTTTATAATCGATTAATTCAGGTTTTAATAAAAAAACAATATCAAAATAGCCAAAGAAACCTTAGCTCTCTATATATAGTTAGTGCATCTGAAATTTGGAATTTTAAAATATCACCCTATTATATAAAGAAGAAACAAAAAAATGATAGATACTAAAAAAGCTTTGTTGTTTTATTTAGTTAATCCTTTAAGAATATCACTTATCACTTTGCCATCACAGCCCTTAATCTTAGCCATACAAATCCCCATTAAATGGCCAAAGCTCTTGTCAGGATTCTCTTTAACTATTCTTTCAATCTGGTTTTTAATATCAGATAAATCCACCGTTTTTGTCTCATACTTAGAATAATCAATCTCCTCTTGCAAAGCAACCTTTTCTAAAATCTCATCTACAACATCCTTTGAAAGCTTATCGTTATCGATTTTATCAAGGATAATCTTAATTGTCTTTAAATCAATAAGATCAGTGTTTGAGTTTTCAATCCTCTTCTTAATCTCTTTAGGTTTAGAAAACAAAAGAGTGTATATGTAACTAGGCTTTTGTTTAAATAGTCTAACAAGTTCAAAAAAATCCTTTAACATTGAAGACTTTGAAACAAGCAATGCCTCACTATCACCAAGCCCCATCTCTTTAAGCTCTCTAATATACTCCTTTATGGATTTCACCTCTGAAACCTTAATCCCTTTGGTATGAATTAATGGGATATCCGTTTCAGGATACATTCTCTGTGCCCCAGGCATAGGTCGCATAAATCTTGAAGTACCATCATCCATAGCCTTTCTCACCTCACTTGGAACACCTAACTTAAACATTTGAATTCGCTCTATACATCTTTCTAAAAACCTAAAAGCATCAGTCTTATTCCCAGAGACAATAATAAAATTATCTTCATCAGAAATATTTAGTTTTTCCACAATCAGATTAACCTCTTTTGCTGTAATCCCATAGTTAGGAAGCTCATCCCTGTGAAATAAGCCCTTTATATTAGAGCTTGACTTTGCATAATCTGAAACCTCACTCCCTATCCTTAATAAAGGAGCCAGTTGAGTTCCTAATATCCCTTTATATCCCTTAAGAGCAATCCCATAAACCCCCTCTCCTTTCATAAGATTCTCCTTAATTCTTTTAGATCCAGTCCCTTTAAAGATTTCACTCAAATCAACAATTTCCTTACGTTCCCCAAATCTTTTATCTGATATAATCTTAGAAATCTCAATAAGCTTAACCTGCCTTTGCGCTTCAATCTCTCCAATCTTCTCAAGCATACCTAAATCCTGAGCTCCTTTAATCTCTACTCTAGCTCCACCTTTTACAGAAACATTAACATCCTGTCTAATCGTGCCAAGCCCTCTCTTAACATTCGTGCTTCTTAAAAGAAGTCCAATCTCTTCAGCAACTCGCTTTAGCTGGCTAGGATTTTTAATTGCTGGAGCAGTCGCAATCTCAACTAAAGGAATGCCAAGCCTTCCCAAATGATAAATATCAAAACTATCCTTTTTTTCAATAATCTTAGCAGAATCCTCTTCAAGGCAGATAGTTTCAATAGGAATATTTACTCCATCCACATCCACCTCTCCTTCTGTTGCAATAAGAGCAGTCCGTTGAAAACCTGATGTATTAGAACCATCAATAACAATCTTTCTCATAAACTCAATAGCATCACAAACATTCGCTTTCAAAAGCGTGCATATCTGCATTGAAATATCTAAAATCTCATCATCTGGAATATGCGGTGGCTCTTCATCAAGTTCAACAAGACAGCTTGAATCATAACTTCCTTTATACACAAACTCCTTACATTTCTCAAACTCATGCTTAGCAGCCAAATCCACATCTCCAAGCTCACTTTTAGAAACCCTTAACTTTCTTTTAACCTCAAAATCATATTCATCTGAAATATCGCCAATACATGAGCAAAACAGCTTAGTTGTATTGAGCTGTTGATGAATCTCAATACCTGATTTAAACCCAATCTCATCAAAATATTTATTATTCTTCTCCATAACCTAGTCTCCCCAAAATAATGATTTACTAATACTGATTCATTTATAGTTTATTCAATTTAAACTAATACTTGTTATAATCCATTAATCATTAATTGTAATAAAGATCAAAAGCGTCTAAAAAATTAGCTAATCTTCAAAATCCTCCTTATAGCCAATCCTTGAATTAATCTCCATGCGCAGATTTTTTTCATAAAGCCTTTTAGCTTCAGATTTATCATAATTAGATAAAAGGTATGCAAGCTTAATAAAACCTGTTTCAGGGGTAATATCGCAAAGATTTCCTAAACAGCCAATCTCTTTAAGCTTAACACCATTCGAATATACATTAAAATTAATCCTTCCATAAATTGTTTGTGGACAGACTGCAACAACACAGCCCTTATCAATAGCACTTTTAACCTCATCAAAAATCACTTTGTTTTTTTTGGTAGTTCCAATATGTCCTAAACCTGTTCCAATCAAAATCGCACCATCAAAATTTTTAATATAACTAATCTCTTCAGCAGTCATATTGGGATGAACATAAACCATTGCAATCTTTAAATCAGGATTAATCATATCAAAACTAGCATTGTCTTTTTTTTCACCTTTTTTAACTAAATCATATAATCTCTCTAATTTTGAAATCTCTTTAAGATAATCCTTATCTAAAATCTCAACGTCCCTATTCTTTTTCACCCTTGCAAAAGGTTTAGAGTTAATCTGTCTAAACGCATCCCTTCTAGAACTATGCATCTTTCTTACATTTACACCTTTTAGAATAACACATGAATCATCACAAGATTTTTCATGCATGCAGATAAAAACTCCCTTAACACCAGGTTCAATCGCAAACCTTGTCGCTGCAATTAGATTAACTCCTGAATCAGATGAGCTTCTATCTGATGACCTTTGCGCTCCAACAATCACAACTGGGATATTAAGCCCTTTAAGCATAAAAGAAAGTGCAGCTGAAGTATAATGCATCGTATCTGTCCCATGAGTAATAATAATTCCTTTGCATCCTTCATTTGCAGTCTTTACAATATTCTCACACATCACATTATAATCCTCAAACCTTAACTCATCGGAAAAAACATTAGAAACCTTTCTTGTTTCAATCTTCGCAATCTCCTTAAGCTCTGGAAAAAGCGAGACAATCTCATCAGGCTCAAAAAATGCACTTACCCCCCCAACATCATAATCCACCTTAGATGCAATAGTCCCTCCAGTATGAAGTATAACAACCTTTGAAAGATTACTTTGTCCTTCACTTTTTTCATATGAGCTATCCATTTTTACTTCAAATCTCTTTTTAGTGTCAATTTGCCCAACATTGTTTTTTTTCTCTTCTCCTTCTTTTTTAATAGCATCATTCTGATTCTTAGAAACCTTAAATCCCTTTGAATCACGCTCTAATTCAGAACCTGAATGCTTAGTATCAGAAATCTTTTCAATACTTTCAATATTCTCTTTTAAAATAACAATATTATATCCACTTTTAAGCTTTAAAGAAATCTCTTTTTTATCATCCTTAACAAGTCTGCCCTCAAAAACAGTTTTATCTTTTTTATAGACTTTCACAAACTCAAAAGCCCAAAGGTTTCTTGACAAATTATCTGTTAATGACTTCCCTTTAGATTCTATTGAAGATGAATTTTCGACCATTTTATCACGAACATTCTCACGCTTCTTTTTAACATCTCCAAAAGATTTTTCATAAGCTTTACTCAGTTTCTTTTCCATTTTCCTTCATATCCCACTAGCCCTAAGCTTCTTATAAACCCTTGTATAAATCCAAATATTAATAAATCTTTTTAATAAAAATAAGAATAAAGCTTAAAATCTAGTACTAAAACAAAAAACCTCAAAATCAAAATCATAAATCAAAATAAAAAAATAAGAACAAAAATAAAAATCCCAAAACTGATTAAAATTTAAAACTGATTACTATGAAAAAAATAATTAAAAAAGAAAAAAGCATTCAAGATAAAAATATGCGCTCAAATAAAAAAGTAAAATCCCCCACTCTTAGAAAACACCTCTGCAAACAAAGCAATAAAAACGCCCATAACAACACTACGAGGAATGCTGGCACAAAAAACAGTCAAAACACCTCTAAACTCCTTTCTAAAACTACCCAAAAACACACCACAAAAAACAAATTATACTTTCCGACGAAATCTAAAACAAGCTCTAAAACCTCCCAAAAACACACCACAAAAAACAAATTATACTTTCCGACGAAATCTAAAACAAGCTCTAAAACCTCCCAAAAACACACCACAAAAAACAAAAGGCTTAGCGATTTAAGCAAAATAGACAAATCCAATCCAATCATAATAATAAACTTCAAAGCCTATGAGCGAGCCTTAGGTAAAAACGCAGTTAGACTTGCAAAAATCTGTGAGCAGGTTTCCAAAGAATATAATTCTCTCAATCATCTAGATTCCTCTAATTCACTTAAAAACTACAACAATCCTAAAAAATACAAAAATCTTAAAAACTACAAAAATCGCTCTCAAAATAATTCTAAAAACACCATTAAAGTACAAATCGCAATAGCGCCCCAAACCCAAGACCTTTACCTAACAAAAAAAGCGGTTTCTATCCCTATACTAACTCAACATTTTGATCTTGGAGGGTTTGGGGCGCATACAGGTCATGATATTATTGAAGGATTAATGCAAAGTGGTGCGTGTGGCTCACTTTTGAACCATTCAGAAAAACCCTTGCCTATTAAACAAATCTATGAATCTGTCGAAAGGGCTAAATCTTTAGGATTTGTAACAGTGGTTTGTGCTGACTCAATAAGGGAGCTTTCAAGGGTTGTTAGATCAAAACCGGATTATGTCGCATTTGAAGTACCTTCTTTAATAGGTGGCAAGGTTTCTATTACCTCAAAACATCCAAAAGAGCTAATTAAAGGTGTAAATATTTGCAAAGAATTTGGCGTGCCCTTGCTTTGTGGAGCAGGAGTGCATTCTAAAAGGGATGTAAAAAAGGCCTTAGAGCTTGGTTGTGCAGGAGTACTACTTGCATCAGCAGTTGCGAACGCTTGGGCGGATTCAAAAGATCCAAAGTCCGTTTTAGAAGAGCTTGTTAAAGGGGCTAACCAAATAAAAAAGAAATTTTAAATAAAAATTCTCTTAAAACATAATCGTTAATTTACTTTAGAAATCCTATTTAAAGTCTAATTTATCACACCTCAAAAAGAAAAACTTTAAATACAATAATTATATCATATCCCCATAACTCGTCAAATCAAGTGATACTTTGTTTCGAATTATACGCTATTTTGGATAATATCTTAGCTGAAATCATGCCTTATTTCAAATCATACCTTATTCAAATTATGCCTTAGCTCACAATATGCTTTAGTTCAGGTTTGTTATTAGTATCCTTTAATCGTTTATTTTAACTTTAATCTTCATGGATTCATATAAAGAAAAGGTAAAGGCCGCATACCAAAACTTCGCCAAAAGGTACGCTGTTGCTAATTTTGATGTAATACTGCAGTACCAATTAACAGAGTTTTTATCTAACATCAGAAAAGGCAAGGTGCTTGATTTAGGGTGTGGTCCTGGAAGGGATACTGATTATCTTAAAGATGAAGGGCTTGATGTTACAGGCATTGATTTTTCTTCTGAAATGATTTCTTTAGCAAAAGAGTATGTAGATAAAAAATTATTTAAAGAGGCTGACTTTGATGATGAGCTCTTTGAAGAAGGTGAATTTGACGGTATCTGGGCTAACGCATCATTAATTCATGTTCCAAAAAGCTCAATGCTTGATACGATAAAACATATCTCTTCTTGGCTAAAGAAAGGTGGTGTGATGTATCTTAATGTTATTGAAGGCTTGGGTGAAAAAGAGATAAGAATCAAGAATTTCTATGAAGAAGAACTTTTAGTATCATTCTATTCAGTTGATGAAATAATCCAAATCGTTGAAGAGGCAGGATTAAGTGTAACAAAATTCCATATAGAATCAGATGATAATTTTAACTGGATAGATATATTTTGCAAAAAATAAAACATGTTATCCTTTTCTATAAAGGTATTATCATTACTATTATAGTCATTATTTTATTATTACTTCTAATTAAAAAATAGAACTTTAAAAAAATAATAGTAACAATTTATTCCACTGTAAAAGAAAAGCTTTCAGTTCTAAAAATCTCATCTCCCGGTCCTATTATTTCCAATTTAAATGTACATATCCCTTTAGTTTCTTTCCTTAAGGCAACGTAGTGAGTATATTCCCCTCCAGGTGAAATCTCGACATCTTCCAAACCTACTCCCAAACTTTCAAGATCCGTACACTGTGCCGAATTCGTTTGCTCCACATTTATTCCCGTAATATCCTCACCGAAAATATTGTATATTGTTATAAGAATACCCTTATTAGTCTTTGGACTTCCGATTGGGTTGTTTGGATAAATACAAACCCCTCTTTGGATTGTTTCTTGGGCACAGAACCTCTGTTTATAAAGATCATCCTTGTTTCGCTCAATCCATTTCATCATATCATTAGATTGCGTACCAATCCTTGTAAGAAAAAAGAGTCCAACAGCCAAAATGCTCATTCCCAAAACAAGCAGGACTATGGTGTTTATGGCAAGCTCAATTCCCTTTTTAGATTTCATCTTAATTCAAAAAGTTAAAATAAGGTAAAAAAACTTAAATGACCTTTACATAAATCCACTCTTCTGCATACTTAACAGACTGGCCATCAAGGTCATAACTAATAGTTATTATACACTCATAGTTTGTTTTTTCTCTACTTGCTGTAGGTGCTATAAAAAAACTAGTAACCTTTGCTTTTCCAGGTTCCAATTTAGAAATTTTAGGGGTATATGATATCTCTTTTGTTATGAACTTATTATTTTCAACATCTGTATCACCTAATTTGACTGGGCAGGTAATATTAACGTCAAAAACCTGATCATTATCCAACTCATTTTTAACCCCAAACAAAACCTGTTCTTTACCGGAATTTTTCACCTCTAAAGTTTTATACTGTAATTCTAATCTTTTTGAAGAAGCTTCGAGTTTTTCTATCATTTCTTTTTCAAGATTTCCTGAAAAGCTATCAAAACCACTTACCTGTTCTCTCATTTTATTGATTATAAACATCCCCACACCGAGCATGGCTAACGCAAGAAATAATATTACAATAGTATTAATCGAAAGTTCCATAGCACCCTTCTTATTTTTCATTAAAATTCACCTCAAAAACACATAACAATTAACAGGCATTTAAAACGCCCACATTATCCTTTTAACTCCCTTTATTTAGTATTATTTAAAACTTTTGATTTCATTAAATCCAGTTCCTTTGCATACTTTGGTCTTGAGGCACAAAGTTTGAATAGATGTATTCATTCACCGATGAACCTCGAACTATCCATTAGATACATCGGTATTTATGCCGAAATTTTTCATTTCATTAAATCTGTTCTATACTATATTGAGTTTACGCTCCAATGTGCAGGTGTCTTATAATTGAGAGAATACACCAATCTCTCAAAGTGAAGATAATGCATCCAACTTAAACAACCCTTAGATATTTCTATATCACACTGAAAAACTCAAAATATTCTTACCCTTCAAATTAACCAAAACAATTTTAACAATCTTTTTATATATAAACATATAAAGAATATCCTAAACATGCAAACAAGCAACAAAGTATACTTCACAAAAAAAGAATTAGTCTCAATATTTATAGTTGCAATATTCCTAGGAATCATCTCAGGTTTTAGTGATGGCCAAGCTACCTCTTTAATAGACAATTATTGGATATCAAATCTAATACTTTGTTTTTTAGGATACTTACTTGCTCTACTAGCAAGAATATTCCTTCAAAAACTTGTAGCCAAAAAAAGAGGTTATACTGGAGAATTCAAACCAAACCCTTACGGAATATTTGCAGGGGTTTTCACAACATTCCTGTTTAAAGGAGCACTCTACTTCTTTGTCCACGGTGCCTTCAAAGTAAAAGACATTCCAGAACAGCGACTTGGAAAATTCAGATATGTAAATCTAAGAAAGGATTTAGGAGTGATAGCAATCTCAGGTATGCTTGGAAACCTCTCAATAATAGTTTTATTTAAAATTCTTCAAGGCATATTCCCAAACTCGATTTTCATTGGAAAGATTATCATTGCAAACCTTTTGCTTATGCTTTTTAGCTTCGCACCAATCCCAAATGAAAGTGATGCTTTTTACCTATTCCATTTCTCAAGACCAATCTTTGTAGGTCTATTAGCATTTGGCATAATACTTGGATTATCCATCCTCATATCAAACCTTTTTACCTCATTTATAATAGCGTTATTAGGAGGTATCACAATATCAATACTCTTCTACAAACAAGTAGATGAAAAATAACACTTAATATCTAAGTATAGCACCAATCTTTCCCAAAGAATCAATAACCCTCAAGGGCTCATCTTGCTCTATTATACTAACCTTGCCACTATTTTGCTCAACAATCTCAATAATATCCATCACCATTTTGTTCTCTTGTGGGTCTTCAGAGAAGATGAGATTCTCAGAAACAATTAACTCATCAACTGCACCAATCTGGGCTTTTTCATACACCTCGTTCATACCATAAGAATACTTTTCATTCTTAGAAATATTTCTCAATAGCAGATCAATCAAAAGGCTTTCCTTTCTAAGTCTTTCTTCCTTTAAAATCTCTTTTAATTCACTTCTCTTAAGAACCTCACTTATTCCTCTTTCCCCTGGATTGCTTGCAACAGAAAACCTAATCTTTCCTGCAAAAGTAAAATTACTAACCTCCTTTCTTAGCTCATCATTATAAAATCCAGGGCTTGCACATATTATAAAATCAGGATTAAAATCCTTATCTGAAAGCTCTATCATCTTTGCAATCTCTTTATAAAAATTAACGCCCTCAAAATTGTAATCCTTCTTACATACATCGCCTTTGCTTGAACTAATTATTTTATATCCCCTGGGAGTAAGTAGTGCAAATGTAGCCTCTGCTCTATCAAAAATCACAATCAATATCTTATAACTAACCCTTTTTGTACTCTCATCAAGTCGCTCAATCTGAAAATTTTTCCATCTTTCCTTAAAAATACTAACATCGCTATTATTCTCAATTTTAATAGAATGATAACTACCTAGTGGAATATCATCAGGTCCTTTAGTAATCTTTCCAAGCAATTTTAACGAAAGCGAATCTCTCTCAAATTCCTTTTTTTCAACAGCAATCTCAAGCTTTATTGACTTCTTAATAACCTGTCCCTTCTCCTCACTTCCTACCTTAACCTTGCGAAAAGTCAAACCATAAACCCTATCATTTACCTCTATAATCTTAGATAAATCTAATAAGTCCTCCTTATCCTCTGCTCTGACCCTTACGATTCCCCTTCGGATATCTTTTTTATCAACCTTCATCTTATCATTATAATAAATCTTTAGACTTTTATACTTTTAGTTTTTTTATATGAATAATTGGCATAATTTAATATTAAATTATCGATAAACATCTAAATATCCTCAAGCCAAATTAAAAAGATTTATATAGTAATGTCTTCATAAAATCAATGTTGATTGATTATCAATGCGTTTAATCAGAGTGCTTTTCAAACTAATTATTGTTGAGGTGAATAAATGGCATTTCCTAAAAGAAAATACAAAAGAGGGCAAGTTGAGAACACTGCACCCGCTGCAATTTTGGTGTTAGTAATCCTTGTTTTAACACTTCTATACATCCTGTTTATGGAACCTGATGCAAGAGATGAACTTCTAAACATCACAAATAACAACAAAGGAAACAACGGTGGATCAATAGTTAATGCATACAAAACATTTCTCCAAGAGCAACCTGGAAATCTTTACTCTCAGGCTCAAAGCTCTTACAAACATACAATCCCTGAATTTTATCTCTACAAAAAAAGTCAAGGTCTAGAAGTAGCAGATTGGTCTTCAATATACGTATCATCTTCCTCGTTTTCTAAAAGGATCAAAACTTTAGATTTCTATCTAGATAATCCTGCACAAGTATCTGATTCATACATTACATTCAACGTCAAAAAAGCAAAAGGCATACTTGAAATATCCCTAAACGGTCAGCTCATCTATGAAGGCTTATTAACAATTGGAACAATCAATCCTATAAAGATCCCAGCAAAGCTATTAAAAGATTCAAATATCCTTGAATTTAGCGTAATCTCCCCAGGACTTGCATTCTGGTCAAGTAATGAATATGTATTAGAAAACATCAAAGTGTTTGCAAACCAATTAAGCATTGAAGGCGAGTCTTCAGCTAATTTCTTTGTATATGAAGAAGAACTCTCAAAACCCAAAAAAGCCACATTAAAATTCTACGCTGATTGCATACAATCTCAGATGTCATCACTATATGTTGCAATAAATAGCATCAAGGTTCTAAACGCAGTTCCCTCTTGCGGAGACCTTAATATGATAGAGTTTTCACCTCACATCTTAAGAGCTGCAGATAATAACATAGCGTTTAACTCAAATTCAAACGTAAAAATCCGAGACATAACAGTGGATATTGAACCTGAAAAACAAGTAAATCCAACCTATTATTTCAATATGAACGACACAGAATACGGCTACATCATAAACGGTTCCAGAAAAATATATCTTTACCTTGAATTTTTAGGAGATAATAACAAGATTGATATAAACATAAACTCAAATAAACTCTATATAGAAGGAAACGATTTCGTAAGAAGAGAGATAACACCTTTCATTAAAAAAACAGGAAATTACATTGAACTAATCCCATTAAAGAACATAAAGGTAAGCTTACTTTCGGTTTACATAAACTAAGTTTTATTCATTTTGTCGCATTATTTTTTTAGTTTTGGTATTTTTTACTGTTTTTTATCTGGAGTGGTTTCATCATCATAACTTATTTTGACAAATTAATTTCGTCATGTTTAGTAGGATATCAAATTTAGTAGAATGTTAAATTATAATTGAGGTGGCCAAGTCAAATTGAATAAAAAAGCTAATGTTTCTGGTACTGATTCCAAGGCAAAAAAAGTTTTTACAGGCATTGGAAAAGTCTCTAAAACAATTGGTAAAGGTATTGCTAAAGTTGCGATAAAAACTGGAAATTTTCTTATAAGTGATGATGAGGAAGCGTATAATGAAGAACAAGCACTTGCAAAAAAAAGTTTTGCTGAACGCTTTTTTTCATGTATTGTTCCCAGAAATATATATGGATTAATAATACTATATTTCTTATTGCAGGATTTTGTGTTTGATGGATTTATTTACAATTTTGATTATAACAGCAGTTTACTTAGGCTGCATCATATTTGGGCTTGTGTTATCATAAGCATAATTCTATTTATGAAATGGTCTTCTAATAGAAGAAGTGATTCAGATGATTCATTGTTAACTTTCATGCTAGGAATGGCTCGTTACCTATTCTTGGTATTTGGAATTGGGCTATTCATTGAGTTTGTAGCTTTACCTCACTTAAGAAATCTTTCCTATCTAGCGTTTACAATGCGGGTATCGGAATCTTTAGTTCAATCAAAAAACCTAGATATTATATTCTCAAGAGCACTAAAACCTTATTGGACATTTATAGCTTTGATTGTATTTGGAAGATTTACAAGATTTCGCAAAAGTGTAATATTTTTTGTAGTTGTAATGTTTCTGATAACAAACATAGGTGTAATTGATAGTGGAATAAGATCAACTGTTAGTATTGCGGCCAGCACTAAATATTATACAACTGGCACCAAAGAAGCTGCTTTAGTATTCGAACAGATTAAAGCAAATCTCAAGTATATCTCTCCAGTAACTTGGCTTCAGAATTATCTTAACCAGCTAGGTAGAGAATTTGGTGACGAACATATTGATGGTGAATATGCTAACAATGCAGGTGTAAGTGGGGTTATATTTCGTAATCCTTACTCATCAAATCCCCTATCTGTATTTGAAAACAATAATCCTAAAAGTGATGCAAATGTAATAGTTGAATACGTGAGAAATCCTCAAAATGATTGCATAATAAATGGAATATGCGATTCAGATAATAAATTAACAATACAATGTTGTGTTGATAACATCAAATTCCTCGCTAAAAACTCGCCTGCCGAGAGTCCAAGTAATTCAGGTCTTTGCTCAGAATACAAGTCTTATTCTGTTTCAGACCTAGCATATTCCCAGTCTTTACATAGCTGTTACATTGAAGCTACGGACACTGGAAAATCCTTGTTAGACACCGAAGAAAGAGTGAGGGTCAACATAACTGGAAATTACACATTTCAAACCGTTGGAAACAAAGATTTTAGATTCGCAGAAAAATCCCTCATTGTAAGATGCAGAACAAACCAGCAATATTCCATTTCAAGCTTGAATTGCCTAGGATTTGCAGGTGATATTATCTCCTCAGAATCCAGTTCAGGTCCTATTACAATTGGTATCGGAACGCCTAAAGATTTCAACGAAGAAGTACTTACAATTGATAATCAACTAAATGAGAGTGAACAACAAATTCTTCCACTACTAATATCTGTATCAAACAAAGGCGATGGTGTAATAAAATCAATCAATAATCTATATCTAGCGATCCCAAAAGATATGGATTTATCTAAATACCATTATTGTAACTTTGAGAAAGTTAACAATAAGAACCCAAATTGTTATTCAGCATTTGGCTCAGGTATAAGTTCAAATCCATTAAACCCGAATGGCTTGAATGATAAATACGACTGCTATGAATATAGTTTTGAACAAGAATATACACAACAAAAAGTACTATCTCAAATTCAAACAGGTTCAATATATTGCAGTATTACTCCTAAAAAAGAGATTTTAGATGGTAACAAAGCAACAAAAAACATAAAAGTCTTTTTTAATTATACCTACGAAATATCCAAAAATATTGATATCACCTTCAAAAATACTGGATCTAAATCAAATCCTACGGAAACAATAACATCATCTCCTAGTCCTCAAACGCCTTGCGAAGATGGCACTCAAATAGGCGAATGTAGTACAAATCAAGCAGGTTTTAAATGTCTTGTTAATGAAGATGGTGTTAGTCAGCTTGTGCCTTCCTGCCCAGTGTGTTCATGTGTTAATGGTAAGGTTTGCCATCCATCATCAAAAGTATGTATAGACGAAAAATATGAAAATATCGTTGAAAATGTATGTACTTGTACAGATGAGGGCGTAGTTGAAGAGGAATGTCCAGAAGGTTATACTGCTTTTTGTAGAAAATTAGTATATAGTCCAGGATATCAGTGCTTATGTGAAGAATCTCAAGCAACGTAATCTGTATAGTCATCAGTTCAAAAAATTAAAGATTGTTTGTTCAGGATTATCAATCACAAACAATTACTTTATAATTTTATTTTTCTCAGACATTTTCATTGTTATTTTAACATAGAATATCCTGCGTTAAAATGAAAAAAGCCTGTAAAATATAAAAATGTTTAAAAACAGTGAACATTAATTATATACGAAGGATTTATAATTGCCATTTATAATCAAAACAACAATAATAACAACTATAAAGAAAATAACAACAAACGTACTCACACGATTAACCCTAAATTACCTTTCAAGATACCTTAACACATTATAATTAGAGGATTTTTTATACATAATACTGATTTTGATGAAATCCAAATCATTCGTATAATCTGGTCTTTAAGTCAATGTAAGAAGAGAAGGATTCACTCAAGGATTAGTATCAAATATCCGTAACATACCTAGAGTATTTATGCCGATGTTTTTCATTTAAAACATAATTATGATTTAAAAAATTGGGATAGTGAGTATTAAAAGTATTTTGTAAAAAAACTAAAAATACTATAAAACTCAAAACTAATCACCCAAAAAAATGGTGGTCTTTTGGCTTTAAGAGGTAAACGATCAAAAATAAGTATTGTAACTTGGACTTTAATAGAACTAATTGTAGTAATTACTTCAATGCTTTTAATAATTAATTATGTAAACTGGAGATTTGCAGATGACAAGGTTCTAATCGAATTTTTGGTAAAAGACCTCTCTCTTACAGCTTCTGCCTTAACATATGTAAACACTGGATCTTACCTAAACTACTACGAACCTATACTAATCAATCCAAAATCTGAAGTTTATGAAATAAAAACACAAGATGGTATAGTATATCTTACAAAAAATAATGTTTTCACATATGAATGGCCCTACACGACAAAGTCCTCATTTCATAATACTGAAAATTCATTAAGATTCAAAAGTTACATAAGCACTGCAAACATACTAATAACAAATTCAAATGGAGAAATTCTATATAAAAACTCTTGATTAAAAATGCATCTAAAAAAAAACAAAAAAGGAATATCTCAGAAAATGATAGATGTATTCTTTGATCTATTAATACTAACAATTGCAATATCTGGACTATATGTTTTTACAACAAATGCATCCATACAAAAGGTATTTGTTCCATATCAAGAAAACGAAATATATCTAAACCATATATTCTCAAACCCTGCCTGTTTGGCACTAAAAAGAGACAATATAGTTTACCCCTATAAAATAAATATAATCAATACTGAACCTGAACTAAAAGAAAAATCTAATAGTGATAATATTTGTTTAAAATATCCAGATAAATACTCCATGTTCACCGCACAAATAATAATAAAACCAACAATTGCTGAAGAATTCACTGAAAAAACTTACTATTATGATGAACAACTATTTAACAAATGGCGTCCTATTGCACAATCAGAAGAAAACCAAATAAAAAGTGGTCTAATACTCATAAATAGCAAAAGACTGATCACTTTAATAGATGGATCAAAAGAATTCCTTGGAATCGCAGAAATAACAACAATAATTCCAAAATAAAAAAACAATAAAATGAAACATGCACAAAAAAATAAAAAAGGGATAATATCTGAGTTTTTAGTAAGAATTCTATCAATACTTATGCTAATAACAATGTTTATGGTATTTTCATTAATAGTACAACTCAACGATTGTAGTTGCTCAAATAAAGAGGTTGATGAAACGCTATCCTTTGATTCAAACAAAGCATTATTCTCAGATACTGCAGTTGACAATCTATTAAATAACAATATAACAATAACATTTAAAGGTGATATTTCAAGTGATAAAGAATATAGCTCAAATCCCATACTCTTAAGAGTGATTCCCGAATACAAAGGTTACGATAACAGGCAATCATCAATAACCCTTCCATTATGGAAAGCAATCTCAATATATGCTGATTATGACAAATCTGTATTCAAAGAATACAATGAGTTCAAAGATGAGTTAAAAAAAATAATCCAAACACATATATCAGAGACCTTGTCAAAAACAAATTCAAGTCTTAACTGGAAAGAATTCATAATAGTTGATGGTAAAAAAATAATAATTCAAGAATCTAATAACAACGTAAAAAAATATCTTCAAGCTGATGGAAATACCTTTCCTTCAGATTACAATACCTTTCACAAAACAAGAACAATCCCCAGACTGAGTTTTTCATCCAAGGAGTCTTTGATTGAATTTATCATCCAATATCAAAAATAGATTTTTTACTCCAAAAAATATTAGCTGTGAATTATCATGAAATTTTTTAAAAACAAAAAATCCCAATTTTTTGCAATACTCATAGTAGTATTTACATTAATAATGTTAGGCGTTATATTAGGAAAGCTTTTTGGCTCTGAATCAATATATCGCGATCTTAACAGAGCAGGGGATAGCGCTTTAGAAATAAATGATGCCTTTGGCAGACTAAATACTAATAATGAAAACCTAAAAAGGCTTTTATCTATTTCTTTTGATGATACAATCTCAACACTCTCAAATAATGCAGGATTTAAAGACATCCCTTGCGGGAATTACAGGAATGCAAATGTTATCTCCTTTAAAAACCCAGATAATGAATGCGCAACCTATGAAAATATAAAAGAATCATTTATTAAAACACTAACTAATTCTCTTTTTGAGAGATTATCAAAAGAACAAAAAGAGATTCCAAAACCAAAAATAGAAAACTTTGAAGTAACACTATCAGATATTTCCTCAAATGAGCCAGAAAGTTTTAGTGAGCTTGAATTTATCTCACTTAGATCCAAAGAAATGATCTCCGAACCCATCAGGAGCACCCAATTTTTAAAAGAAAATTCAGGATTGTCCGATACAATAACCACCATAACAACAACATCTTCCATAACAACCCCTGACTCCCTTCTCAATTCCTTAAGACCAATACCTCTTGAACTACTTTGCAATAAAACCGATTCAGAATGTGATAGTTATTATACAAAATATACAAATTTTGTAGGAATTGAAAAACTAAGAAGAATAGCAAAATTTTACAATCTAGAACTAAAATCTATTGTTATAACCCCTAAAAATCCAGAAGATGATACCCATTTAGCTTGTTTTAGCATTTTTAATTCGTCTGGTCCTTTGTACACAAGTAATTGTAATGGCCTAGGTTGCGATCCTAAAATAGACTTAGAAATAAGATATACGAACAGTTATTTACCTATAATTAGTAATATTTCAGCAAGAAATTTTCCAAAAAAATGCATCCTTACAAAGACAAACGATCTTGATTCAGAATCGAAATATATACCTTATAAAAGTATTGACCCACTTTTTACAGATAATGTTTATTGTTTAGATATAGATCTAACAAATGATGAACACGCAAAGAAATCAATTAATCAATACAACACTAAAGTCAAAGAGTTGTTTGAAAATTATTTTGTAAATGGTTATCCTTCATTTCCAGATCCTAACGATAATCCTTCATCTCCAGGTCCTAATAATTACTTTGAAGCATATCAATTCTGTGTTCCATTAACAGAAAAACCAACAGCTTTAACAAACACATTAAACCTAAATGAGGGAATGTTTTCAGGAGCTGTATATGGTTATTTTGGAAGTTACTTGAGCATCCCTTATCAGTACTTTAAAAGATATAATGATTTGAAATCTGTAGTTCAAAACTTAATTGAATCAGATGATACTCAGAGTATCACAAGTGCCATCAGTAATACTAATCCTAATGATTACGAACAATTCAAAATAGAAGACGCTAAACAATTTGAAAAAAAACTCGAATCCCAATTCTATGATTTCGTAGATGAATTTATTAAAACCATAGAATCTGTTGATTTGGAATGCATAAATTCTAATGAACTGATTGAACTCTACAAAAAAAGTTCAGATTTACAAAAATACGATATCCGCATGAATTCTACACATTTTTATATTAAAATCAGTGACCCTGATAGTGAACCTCCTGAAATTCTATCAGCACCTAAGCTTAATGGATTTCGCGAATCAGTTAGTCCAATAGTACAGTTAAATTATTGCAAAACAGATTTATTAGGAGATTCATCAGAAGATCTATCGTACGAGTTTGTTATAGACCCTGAAAAAGACTACGATGTAATTATTCTAAGCTCAACTAGCAACAACAAAGGGAGGCTTAATTGGTACAAAATTAGTGAAAATACAGTGTGCCTTTCAAACCAAAAATTCTCAGAACAATCAAAATTATACTTAGCAGAGAAATATATCAAGCAATTTCAAAGCAATACTGATGATACAGATAAAAATGCGCAATATGATTTTTTAATATCCCTAATAAAAAATTTAATTAATATAGGTTCTGACACTGATGAAAACTTTTGCGATTATTTGGATAATAGAAATTTCGATGTAAACGAAGTCTTTACTGAATGTGCACAAGTCAATTTGGATGATGAATTCAAGTACTTTTTCAGTGAATTCAATTTCCCTGAAGAAGGTCTAAACACGGGTACAATGGTTGTTTTAGATTCAGGAAAAGATTTCTTTGAAAAACTTGATAACCTTAAAAAGAAAGAATGCACTCTTAATCAAAACTGGCATTCTTTAGTGTTTATAGATACCACCTACTCCTTTTTTAAGGAAGTAGAGATAAAACAAGATGATGATAACACGATAAAGCAAATAGAACTAGTAAATCCAATATATTTTGCATCTTTTTTCACTTCAAACAAAAAATCAAGCGAAACTGAAGATAGTTCAGGGGATACAACAAATCCTATTTCAATTACAATAGGAGGTGCCGGAGAGGGAGATCAATTAACACCCGAATAGTCTGATTAATAGAAAAGGATACCTCGTGTTTCAACACGAGGACTCGGTATGCTTTTTTGTAATCAAGAACCTCGCTTTAATACAGCGTATGCTTTTATATTACCAACATACCTCGCCCTTTAGGGCGAGGTTGTTGATTCTTCATTTGCAAACCTAAAATTATTTATATTAATCTTGTATTTGCTTATTTAGGGGGGATTATAATGTTTAACATTCCATACGATGAACTTGTAAAAAAGATAAGCGAGAAGTCAGAAAAATCCAAAGATGAAGTGGAAAAACTCATCAAAACAAAGATTCAGGAGCTATCAGGCCTTTTAACAAAAGAAGGCGCAGCACATATAATCGCAAACGAACTTGGCTTAACCTTGGTTGATTCAATAGAAGGCCGTTTAAAAATAGAGGCAATAGTTGAAGGTTTGAGAGGAATTGAAACAATAGGGCGAATCTCTAGAATATTTGACACAAACAGCTTCTCAAGAAAAGATGGAAGCCCTGGAAAAGTAAGATCTTTTATCCTAGCAGATAAAAACAGCTCAATAAGAGTTGTAATGTGGAACGAAATCGTAGACAAATACCCACAACTAAAAGATGGAGATATAATAGTTGTGGAAAATGCTTTAGTCAAAAAAAACAACACCGGCTCTTTAGAACTTCATTTAAATTCACAGTCTAAACTAATAATAAACCCTGAAGGTGAAGGAGAAGAAATCCCCATATCCCAAGCTGGCCCCAAAAAAAGAGTTATGATCTCCGAGCTGAAAGGAAGTGAAGGAACAGTAGAAATATTTGGCACAATCGTAAATGTATTTGATATACGCTTCTATGAAGTCTGTCCAGAATGCCAAAAGAGATCCAAAAAAATAGGAGAATCCTTCATATGCCAAACCCACGGCGAAATAACGCCTTCATTTAACTATGTATTAAATGCAGTACTAGACGATGGTTCATCAACTATTAGAGCTGTTTTCTTTACAAAAGAAACCCAACTACTTTGTGGGCTCACTGATGAAGAACTTTTAAAATACAATGGAAATGCAACCGAATTTGAAAAGGTAAAACACGAACTTTTAGGAAAACAAGTAATAATAACTGGAAACGTAGTAAATAACGAGCTTTTCTCAAGAATTGAAATAGTTGCAAGAGAAGTTAACCCTAATCCAGACCCTCAAGAAGAAATAAAGAAATTATAGCATTTTTTATCGAAAAATTCAATATTGCAATATTATTAAATAATATTAAAAATCCAGACATACTAAATATTTTTCCTTTATCGATTTGTGGATTTAAAAATAAAAAACAAAGAAAAAGCAATTGAAGAAATTTCTAGATTGAGCATTGAATCTGAAATGAAGATTAATTACATTCAACTTTTAACAATTGATAAAAATCATTATCTAAAATCCAAAAAATATTTCTACTTTTAACGATTTTTTAGGATTGCAATTAAAATAAATGAAGCCATCTTATACAAAGTTTTGGATATCAATGCAAAAACCTAGCTTATCAAAGGTTTTCTGAAAAGAAATCTACAGCGTATAACGCAGGCAGTCGCTACATTTATATAATCAAGTGATTAATAAAATCATATTATGGATAAAATATTTAAATTAAATAGAAGTCATATAAAACATCTTCAAATAATAGATTTTGAATCAGAGCATCAAGGAGATAGAGAAAGGAAGATTAAGATGTCTGAAATGAAAAAAGGGATTCAAAATCGTTTTGATAAAGGTCATGAAATTTTCTTTGGCTACAAAAAGAATAATGAATTAGTAGGATATGTAACATTAAAACCTTTTTTTCCCGGTTATAAACATTGTGAAGTATATTGGCTTGCAGTAAAAAAGAAATACCAAGGACAAGGACTAGGAACTAAACTAATGAAATTTATTGAAAAATACGCAAAGAAAAACGGTTTTAGAAAAGTCTGTTTGTATACTGGTAAAGATATGAAACTCACAAGAAAATTTTATAAAAAAATTGGATACCAGTTAGTTAATGAATTTCCAGGATATTATGGATATCAAACTGGAAACACTACTGCAGTTCTATACGCTAAATTACTTTAATAGATTGCAGTGAGTTATCTCAAAATATAAATAAATTCACAAATTAAACTATTTTCCATTGAATTAATTCATCTAACTTAGTTGGATATTTGACTTTTAAGTAATCTAAGTAATCTTTTTTCAGTCCTAATTTGTCTGCAGTTTCTATCTCTTTCTCTGATGCTTTTCTATGAGCAAAGGTTTGTTCAGATAATTCCATGGTGTCTTCTAATAAATCTCTAATTATGTCTTCATAACTTTCCTTATCGTACATTTTACGAGATTTTAAATCTTCTAACAAATCTTTATAAGAGGCAAATAACCTTCAATTATTGGCAATATCGCAGTTTTAGCCTCAGAATCAACTATGTTTTATTTTCAACAAGGTTTATATATTAGTGAATAAAATCATCATCGGGTGATAATTATAAAAGAAAAAAAACTATATTTTATATTTTTAATATTTGTTGTTTTGTTTATTTCTGGATGCAAGGATATAACCGATTCTTATAAAGCTGGGTCTTTTGGAAAAACTGCAGAAGAAGATGCAATGCTAAATGCTATAACAAGTAAATATGGTGATATGACCAAAGATGGAAATCCCCGTTTCTTGGAAGCAACTATGACTTCAGAAGTTTATAACTTTATTCCAGTTGACAAAGTATCTGCATATTCAAATGAATCTGAAAAACTGATTGTTTGGTTTGTTTATGATAACTTCAAAAATGATGTTCTTAACATAAAATGGATTTATCTAGACGATGATTATTCAATTCATACATTTACTTCAAAAACAGGCGATGATTTTGGTCGAGGAAGTTTTATACTCGAAATGCCTGAGGATGGTTGGCCTATTGGATCTTATCGTGTAACAATTAGTGGGGCAGGAGTATCAGAATCAATTAATTTTAAGATTATCGATGGTCCAACAGTTTCATCGCCTCTAGACCTTTTGATTGCTGAAGAAACTCCAGAAACAAAGGATACAATAGATTCTGCTTCTGAAGATAGCAAGCCTGGCTGGTATCTTGTAGATGTTATCGATAAGGGAGACAAGTACGATAGTACTCATCCATATTATTCTTATGATGTAGATTATAAGCGTGGCGACGTCACTACATCTGTCATTGGAGATGAGGGGGAAACATTGATCGTACGTACTATTTATAACGCACCTCCGGAATATATCCCTGCGGAGGGTGAAATTGCAATTCCTGTTAGTAAAGAGGGGGTCATGGTGCATACCGGTGGTTTGACAATGAACGATAAGAGTAATATTGTTTTGGATGCAGCAGATATTGACTTTGGTGCTGGTACTGGAAGTCATTATCGACTAAAAGATGAAACTTATGGTGAGTTTTTTACCCTTGGCTCAGCGGATTCAACAGGAACCTTCAAGGAAGGCATTTTTAAGGGTAAAGCTCCTGCTGCTAATATGTACCATGGCAAGATGAGCATCAAGTATGAAGTGTTCAGCATGGCAATGTATGGTACTAAGTATATCTATGAATGGAGAGATTAAATCTGATTTTTCTTTTTTTTTATTTCATTAAATCCAAATTATACCCATCATTTAATCTTTAAGGTGAAATTAAGAAGATACAAATATGTACACAAATAACCTTCAATTACTGGCAATATGCCCTATGGCATTTATACTTGCAAGGTTTATTCTTTTTTAAAAAAAATGAAAAAATCAAATAATTTCTCCTATTTGTACATCTTCGTTTTCTTCAACCCAACCAGTTAGCGCTTCATCTGCTACTTCATCGGATGAAACATCGGGTTGAGTTACAGTGATATCGCCTTGTTTGGCTGTTTCTGTTTTTGTTGTGCAGCCTGCGAGAAATACTGCAGAGATCACAACGAATAAAAGCAACAAGGTTATAGCATTTTTCATTCTAAAGCACCTCTTCCTTTTGTTATATTCCTGATATTTTGTCCAATCTCTTTTGCTTTTTCAAGCCTATTTGAAATTGCATATGTTCTATTTTCAATAGTTGATGATCTTTTTTCTAAAGTACTTTGAACCTTAGCTTTTCTATCTGGGTCTTGTATTCTTTCAGTTGCTTTTGTGAGATAATCTAATCGTTTGGCTTTTCTTTCAAATATGTTAAGCCTTGCTTTCTCGATTTTTGCCCTAACCGCAACAACTTTTCGGATTCCAGATTCTTTTAGCGTTGTCCAAGCAGACCGTTTTTCCTCTGATGTCATTGCTTGGAGAGCATCCCTTATTTCATTTCTGACTTCTTCATTAGTAACTTCACCATTTTCAATCTTGGTAAGCAATACATCATTTTCAATACCTAATACATCAAAAGTCTTACTAACAATTTCTGCATTTTGAGCATATATTTTATTTCGGATTTGCTCATTATATTGCTCAAGCTCTGTATTATTCAGCCCTTTGATTCTAGAAGCAATAGCTAATTTGTCACCTTGCTCAAGCAATCCCTTAGCAATCTCTCTGAATTCTTTTGAGATTTCGATTGCTTCGTGCTTAATATTGACAAACGCTTCAACTGCTTCTTCATCTTCAGGATCTAAATCTTGGATTTCGAGTTTTAATGCTTCAAATTCAGTTATCAGAGCTTCTAACTCTGTTGCATCTTTTCCGTCTTCTTCAACCTGTGCTATGACTTCATTTCCTCCAAGTATGTTTATTGTTATAGCTTTCTCAAGTTGTAAAAGCCTCATTTCTGCACCTATTTTCTGACCCATTGTAAAGACTTCTACCATTGTATCTTGGGCAATTGTTTCTTCCGTAAGCTCTTCTTGCGATATTACCATTGGAAATAGGCTTAAAACCAATAGTATAATCAGACCGATTCCAAATATCTGTTTTTTCATTTTATTTCCTCCAAGCGATTGTTTTAATCTTCGCTTAAAAAATAGTAATGTGGAACAACATAATAATTTTTGCCGGAATAAAGCGCAACAAGCCGAAACAAGATTATTTTTCATCTGTTTTAGGTATTATCATAATTAGATTTGTCATACCTTTCGATTCCTTGATTAAAATGTTTTTTTTAACTAAAGATTCTATGTTTCTTGAAAGAGATGCTTTAGGAATTTTAATAGTCTTCTCTAATTCAGCCTGAGTCATACTTCCTTTATTATTCTGTAAAGTTTCAACTATCATTTTTTGCCTATCTGTCAAGGAATCTAATCTTAGGTTTAGTTGTAGCTTCTTCTTTTTTCTTAGAATGTAATATAAGACAGATACTATAAGAATTACAATTATTGTATTTATAATCCAGTTGTTATTCTCGTTATCATCATTAAATGAGTATTGAGCCAAAAAATACAGAGGTTCTTCCTTTCCGGTTATTATAACAACAATTCGGTCATTATCTTCTGTTATGGATAAAATATTTGGTGCCTTAAGAAAATTCAATGATACTTTCGAAGGAAACTTTACTTCTGCAATGTATTGGCTAAAATTATCTTCAACAGAAACATTGACTAGCCAATACTTCTTGTTTTTTGATGTGAAGTCATCACTTTTTGAAATTGAAAAGATAGAAGGATGATTCGTTGAACCCGAAATATCCACTTTGCCATCCGCACTTATGTCTAGTTGAATATCTGCATAATACATCTGAGCAAAAGTTAAGGGAGATAACAATAATACTATAAGAAAAATCCAATAGATTTTTAATGTCCTTGCACAGATCATATTTTAGTAAATTAATACGTATAGTATATAAATTTCACGTTTTCTAAAGAAATCCCCTATTTTTCTCATCTCAGAACTACAAATTTTATTTTAAGCCCGTTTTTTATATACTTTTTTTCTATGACCCACTTCTACAACATGAATTATTAATTTGTTATCTATGATATCCATAACAACTCGGTAATCACCAACACGCAATCTAAAATATTTTGATGCAACTAGCTTTTTTACATGATTATAAGGTCTTATTTGGCATCTCTTTATTGTAGAAATAATTCTATCTTGAACATCTAATGGAAGTTTACTTAATTGTTTATCTGCAAAATCTGAAAAAGTTACTTCGTAAGTCATCTTTTCAACCTTGCTTCAACTTGTGCAAGAGTTTTAACTCGTCCAGCTCTTATATCTTCTTCAGATTTTCTAATATTTTCCAGTGTTTGTTCAGATAATTCCATGGTGTCTTCTAATAAATCTCTAATTATGTCTTCATAACTTTCCTTATCATACATTTTACGAGATTTTAAATCTTCTAACAAATCTTTGCTTACTTGAATAGTTGTAGTTGTCATAGAAAGTATATAATGTGCTATAGTATATAAATATTTCGTTTTTTTAGGGGTTAAAATAAAATTAGACATAACATCGGAATTCCTGTTAAGTTTGTTTCCAGCTATGAACGAAGTGGAGTTTGGAAAACCTGCATCCGCAACGTAAAATTTCCATTTCCAATAGATATCAACCGCAGGTAGTGTATGTGTACTAAGCACTGTGGAGTTCCGTTCAAAAGATTAAAATAATGATTAATATATTTAAAGGTTGAATAAATATTAATAGTATCATGGAAGGGTTATATTTTGTAAGATTGTAAACGAAAAATCATCCTGTTGAAAAGTTTATGAAGATGAATTTCAGCATAAAAGAGTATCGTATTAATCGGAACCATGAAGAAGAAAGAATACTCCTTATTATCTTCAAAACATTTATAAACATAGTTAAATAACAAAAGAATATGGGTAGGAGCGATTCATGCAACAAAGAGCCTGTAACAAAGTATCTTAAGCAATTCTCAAAAAACAAGAGCATCTCAGTCCTAGATTTAGGTGTTGGCGAAGGCGATTTCGGCGCAATAGTCAAAAAAGTATTACCGCAAGCAAGACTAACAGGGGTAGAAGTCTGGAAGAAATATGAGCACTCACAATGGGCACTCTATGATACGCTTCACATGATGGATATCAGAAAATATCTTCAGAAAAGAAGGAACAAACGAGATGTCATCCTCTTAATCGATGTAATTGAACACTTCAATAGACAAGATGGTCTCAAGGTGCTCAAAAGATTACAAAAGATGACAAATCAAAGCCTACTCATCTCAACTCCTATCACAAATTATCCCCAAGGAAAATATCTGGGAAACCCATACGAAGAGCATAAGCACTTTTGGTCAGATAAAGAGCTCGAGGAACTAGGATTCAAAGAGATATTCAGAAAACGAGTTTATACCTGGCAGAAGAAACCACGATTTGCTACACTCGGCATATTCGTGTACGAATCCAAAAGGTAATACTATGTCAAAGACAAGAGTTCTCATTATTAGGCACGGCGAAACCGATAGTAATCTCGCAGGAAAGCTTGACGGGCAAGTTGAGACAACACTCACGGAGAAGGGCATTGCGCAAGCGGAGCAACTGGGAGAGCTACTGGCGGAGGAGCAGATTGATATCGCGTTCGCATCACCGCTCAATCGTTCGCAAGAGACGGCCAAAATTGTCCTCAAGCACCATGGAGTTGAGATTGTAACTGAGCAGACCATGATGGAAATTGATTGTGGAGATTGCACTCTACGTTTCCGAGATGATGTCATAAAAGAGTTTCCTGATCTCGCAAAAGGGTGGGAAGAACAAGTCGACCCTCCATTCCCAAATGGCGAGAGTCTCAGAGATGTACAAGCACGTGTCATGCCATTCATCAAGAAGATACTGAAAGAGCACGAAGGAAAGACCATTCTCCTCAGCGGCCATGGTGCGCTCAACCGTGCCATCATCGGCGCATTCTTAGAGGTTCCTGCAGGTCTTTGCTGGAATATCGATCAGAGCAACTGTTGTCTTAACGAGATCTCATTCCGAGGTGACAAATATACTGTTAAGAGAGTGAATCACGACCCTGCCCTTGGCGTCTTAAAGAAGGAATAGATACTTATTCCCAAACGGTCAAGGAGGAGTCTAAAGACTGCATACCAAGGACCCGCGCAGTTCAGGACGCTTTTGAGTCCAAGAGAAAGATATGTTCCAAGGGTCTGTTTTCTGCTCTGAAATCTTGCGACTAGTGAATGGATAACAAATACATAGTTAAACAAGAACAAGAGCAGAAGCGTGAAAAGGAGGGGTTGCCTTATTGCCCAGAAGCCGACTACGAAAAGAACGGGTGGGCCAAGAATCCATTGTGAAAGTATTGCGTAGCGATGAAGCGTTTTCCAGAGTCCTCCGTTCTTGGAGGCAAGGTATTCTTTGTACAATAATAGTTCTCCAGCAAACCATCTCGCAGATTGTTGAATATTATCCGAGAGAGAATATGGAACAGTGCAAGTATCGAAATAGGGTACTGGTTTAATAAGTACATTTGCGAAGGAGAGACGATAACCAAAGGCAAGATCCTCTGTGAGTGAATATGTTGGGAAAGGATTCTTTTTGGCATACGTTGATTCAATGATGAGTCCGTGACCAACACAATACGCAAGTAAACAAATCTTTCCCGCCGAATAGTTTTTCAAAATAGTAGGGAGTTCATATGCAAGCGTCCATCGCGTTTGGAAGAGGGCATTTGCTCGGGCCAACAGAGGTTGCCCATCAGCACAGTAACTGCTGAACATCTGATAGACAAGAGCCGGCTCAGGATCTCGCATGACATAACGAATCCCATCTACTGAAGGTCGTGAGTCTGCGTCAAAGATTGCAATGTAATGGTTGTTCACATGCTTCATTCGATTGATCGCCTCATTGAGCTGTGCCGCTTTTCCATGAGCTCTTGATTGATAAATAGAAATCTTAGGCGAAGATATGGCCTCCTTGATTGCACGATATGTCTTGTTGGCATAACTCGTACCTTCACGGGCTGTTGTGACGAAGAGAACGCGTATGCCTTGCAATGAGGAGATCAGATGCTCAAAATACTTAACTGTTTCCCCAATAATGGATGCTTCATCATAGACAGGTATAAGAATAGTCAGTCCCATATTTCCCAATCGCGCCATTTTCTTTGTTTGCAAGAAACGAATCGACAATTGGATATTGATGATATATTGCATCACACGCACATTCGCATAGAGAAGAATGATAAGTATGAGCACATCAATCATCGAGAGCACCCCTGAATGCGTCAAGATCAAGTCTAGGTCCTAGTGAGTTCATTTCTTCCAAAGGTATTAGTGAATACTTCTCTTCTGTACTCAGTGTTGCATCAAGGCAGACAATCTTGATTCCCTGCATACTATCAAAGAGCGCATAGTCTGCGCGTTTAAGATCGTGAAGGAAGTTTGTATCGCGCCAGAAAGAAGGAAGAGGTGGTTCTTCACCATTCTGAATTCTAATCCTTTGACGATTAATGGACTCTTCCGGAGATATATTCAGATAAATGAGGGTGTCTGGCAGAAATAATCTCTCTTGTGCAAGGGCTAAAGCATATTGAGCCATTGTTGGCGCAAAACCATCTATCCCACTGTATCTTGAGTAGGCATATGCGTAAGAGAGGTGCGTCAGGAATGAACGGTCATAGATTGTTTGTTTATCATCAACAAACCGCTCGCTCTCTGGAGCAATGAACCAATCATTTATTGAGAGCATGTGCTCTAGATTAAGACCATCACCAGGGAATGCGTTCGGCGGAAGAACATGGCCCAGCTCATGAACCACCCTATACTTTTGTCTCTCCAACAAATAGAGCAAGGTGCTCTTCCCTGTGGCTGGAAGTCCTTCAATGAATATTCTGGTCATCATACACGCTCCTTTGCTTGAGGATTATAAATATCTCCAAATAGTTTTTTACATGACTATAAGGTCTTATTTGGCATCTCTTTATTGTAGAAATAATTCTATCTTGAACATCTAATGGAAGTTTACTTAATTGTTTATCTGCAAAATCTGAAAAAGTTACTTCGTAAGTCATCTTTTCAACCTTGCTTCAACTTGTGCAAGAGTTTTAACTCGTCCAGCTCTTATATCTTCTTCAGATTTTCTAATATTTTCCAGTGTTTGTTCAGATAATTCCATGGTGTCTTCTAATAAATCTCTGATTATGTCCTCATAACTTTCCTTATCGTACATTTTACGAGATTTTAAATCTTCTAACAGATCTTTGCTTACTTGAATAGTTGTAGTTGTCATAGAAAGTATATAATGTGCTATGGTAAGTAAATATTTCGTTTTTTTAGGGGTTAAAATAAAATTAGACATAACATCGGAATTCCTGTTAAGTTTGTTTCCAGCTATGAACGAAGTGGAGTTCGGAAAACCTGCATCCGCAACGTTATTTTCAAGGGCAGTATTCCGTTCCATAAAACAAAAGATTTAAATAATTATACGTAATTACACAGGTTATAAATAATTACACAGGTGATAAATATAGTAAATGTGACATTATCAATTCCAACAGATTTAAAACGTAAAATGGATGATTTTGCAGAGATAAATTGGAGTGCTGTTGCAAGAGAAGCATTCGGAGAAAAAATAAATGATCTTGAATTTATTAAAAGATTTAAAAGTAAAAGCACTATTACTGATGAAGATGCATTAAATCTTGGAAGAGAATTAAACGAAAGACTTGCAAAGAGAAGAAACTAAAATGGATTTAGTCGTTGATGCAAACATATTCTTTTCAGTTCTTATCAAAAGTGGAAAAACAGAAGAATTAATGTTTGATCCCGCACTGCATCTTTTTGCTCCAGAATTTATTTTTGAAGAGTTTATTAAATACAAAAATCATATCATAAAAAAGACTGGAAGAACAGAAAATGAGTTTAATAAACTTATAGAAATTCTTAGAAAAAAGATAAAAACAATTTCAAATGAAGAAATAGAAAAATTCATACCTAAAGCCAGAGAAATATGTCCAGATAAAAATGATGTAGATTATTTTGCTTTGGCATTAAGATTAAATTGTGCTTTATGGAGTAATTATAAAGAATTGAAAAATCAAAAGGTTGTTCTAGTTTATGCAACACATGAATTATTAAAAATCTTTGAATGAAATTATCCAGAAAAACTGCCCTTTCTCTTTTTAAGCCCTTGAAAATAACTCTTTGGGATTTTTTCACTTCGTGAAATACTCAAAAATTTATAATTTTTGGTGCACAGAAAATCTATGATTTTCTTGTGAATCGTTGCACTATCCCTCGGTCTTTTCTACGAAAAGACGCAACTAACATAAGGATCCTTGTTATGTGGGGAGACCGCAAGTCGACCAACGGGATAATTGAACTAAGAAAATTTACGTGCATACTCAATCCAATCTTTATGATGAAGAGATAGTTTATCTGCTACTTGTATTATTCTACCATAGATTGTTGTAGGTGTTTGTTTTCTTCTATGATTAAGAATACAATCAGAGATTTCTTCTTTAATTGATTTAAATTCAGGATATTTCTGTAAAAATTTATCCAAATATTGAAGTCCTATCTCATGATGCTTATCTTTATCGTCTTTCCTTCCAACATCATGAATCCAACCACCAATATCAAAAATAATTGGATTTAAATCAGTATTCTTAATCATATTATTACAACAATCTATTACACAAGCAGAATGAATTTTTATTTTTTCATCATTCCATTCTTGTTCAAAAAATTCTTTTGCCTTTGAATATGCATTACTCATAAAGATCAAATGTGCTCTTAGGTTTATAAAATTTTCTTAGTTCAATTGCAAATAACATCGAGCCCTGTTAAGTGAGGTCGAGGAACAAAGCGACTAAAGCGCAGCGTCCCCTTAGCGTTTAAGTTTTGGCAAGTTACATTTCATCGATTATTCTAATTGCTTTAAGATTGTATTTTTGAAATAAAATTTGAGTCTGTTTATTTTTATGAGAACAAAGGGAAGAGATTCCAACTATTTCTCCACCTAATTCTTCAATTAGTTTTATAGAAGATTTCATCTGAGTTCCTGTATCAATCCATTCATCAACAAGAAGTATTTTCTCACCTTTTTTGACTGATGATTTATTTATTTCAAAAGATTTTGATGTATTAGTATAATCAACAAAAGATGATTTTTTTAGAACTGTATCATTAATTCCTGGAAGCTTTCCTCCTTTTCTGATGCAGATAAAACCTTTATTCTTCTTTTGTGCTAATGCTCCACCAATTACAAAACCTAATGCATCAAGTCCTGCAATTTTATCAAAATCTGCATCTTTGAAAGGTTCAATTAAATCATTAAGTAAATTTGAAAATACTTCAGGATTCTCAAAAATAGGAGTCACATCATATCTTCCTTTTGTTTCTTTGTTGATAAATTGACTATAATATTCGTATTCCATATTAAAAATAAACAGACTTGACTTTAATATAAATCTTTCGAGTGCCAAAACTTAAATGTCACTTAACATCACACAGTGCTGTTAAACTCCCCAGAAAGAAGTGAGAGCGCAGCGTGGGTCGAGCGAAGCGAAGAAGTTTCTTACTGCCATAAAATCTCACAGCTGCCGTAGTTTTTGCCAACTTAATCCAAAACTGTAGAAAAATATTTATACCGATATAAATATGTATGAAATAATGGCTAAATTTTTAACAACTACGGGAGTATCTTATCATTTAGAAAATATAATAAAAAATGCAAAAGATAGATTAATTTTGATTAGTCCTTATTTACAAATAAATGAGAGAATTAAAGAGTTCCTTACAACAAAAAGTAAAGAGAAGACTGAGGTAAGACTCATATTTAAGGAAACGAATGAAATTGAACAACTTGATTGGCTAAAAAAATTGAATCATTTTAGATTAAGTAAATGTAAAAACCTTCATGCAAAGTGCTATATGAATGATGATGAAGTCTTAATAACAAGTATGAACTTATTTGAGTTTTCACAACAAAATAATAATGAAATGGGTATCTTAATAAGCAAAAACGATGATTTATCTCTCTTTAATGAAGTTTTAAAAGAAGTTACAAGAATTTTAGATGTAAGTGATGAGGTTAAAGTTAGTATTCATAAAGTCAATCTTAAAAATGAAACTCATGAATATAAGCGAGAATTTGACTCTTCTTCTGAAAACGGATATTGTATTAGGTGCGGCAAAAAAATTAAAGTTGATATTATGAAACCTTATTGTCGTGATTGTTATGATGTATGGTCTGATTTTTTTAATCCAGATTATGAAGAAGTTGTTTGTCATGTATGTGGTAAAAGTAATAAATCTACAATGAATAAACCATTATGTTATGATTGTTATAAAGAAAATAAACAAGACTAAACTCTCTTTCTGTCCTTGTTGGCAAAAATTTTGTTTAGCGAATATTATGAGAAGTTGCAGAGCAATTTTAAGTTGCCTTTTTGTGTGAGTTAAACGAAGGCACCTATCTTTTTGGATTCTCGGATTACCTCCTCGGGAGGCAGTAAGAAAATTTTGGCTAACATAAGGATCCTTGTTATGTGGGGAGACTGCAAGGCGAACGACCATAGGGACAGTTTTCAAAAATCCATGTCTTAAAGTGTGAAACACAATTCAACACAGAAATCAAGAGGTTTTGGACTAAAAAAGCGAAATATTTATATTATAGAATATTATATTTCATTATAAATTATAATGAAGGTGATATTATGGTACAAGCAATTGTAAAAATAGGAGAATATGAAGATAGGATTTTGACTATTGTTAAAGGTAAATTTGGACTCAAGAATAAATCTGAAGCAATAAATTTTGTTATTGATAAATATGAAAAAGAGCTTCTTGAACCTGAATTAAAACCCGAATTTATTAAAGAGATAAAAAATTTAGAAAAGAAAGGTAAATTCAAACCTTATAAGAGCCTATCTGCTTTGAAATCTGATATAGAAAATGCGTGAATTTTCAATAGAAGAAGATTTGAAAAAGAATCTTAGTAAAATATCTAAAAAGGATAAAATTCTTTATAATGCAATTATGAAGAAGATTGAAGAGATCCTTACTTGTGAAGATGTTAATCATTATAAAAATTTGAAGAAACCTCTTCAAGATTTTAAAAGAGTACATGTTAAGAGTTCTTTTGTTTTAACTTTTAAATATATTGAATCAGAGGATAAAGTCGTCTTTTATAGATTGAAACATCATGACGATATTTACCAATAAGTCCAAAACCTCTTTCTGTTTTTTTCAGGATTTTTGAAAATTGCACATAACATCGGAATTCCTGTTATAATCCCCAAAGGGCAGAGTTAATCTTGAGCCCCGTTTAGAAGTCTTATCTTAATCCCTAAAACTCCATATTGTTGCTCTTTTTCTTTAGAATAAATTGTGTAAATACTATTTACAAAATTTTCAACAGAATAATCTTTTGGATAGCCATAATACTCCATTCCAAAATCATTTACCAAATCTCTAAAAGATTTGTATCTTAAAAGAGCAACAATTTCAACTTTTACTTTATCCTCTAAATCTGGCAATTTGGAAAATTCAATAATATCTCCAACATTCAACTCTTGACGTTTTTCATCATAAAGTCTAATTTCAATTGTTTTTTTGCCAGATGAAATTCTTTCATAAGGACTTTCTAAAAGTTTCATTGAATGTTCCATAGATAAAGTAAAAGTTGCTAATGATATAAAGTTTTGTGTTAGGGGCTCAAGATTAATTGAATATAACATCGGGATCCTTGTTAAACGTCCCGAACGAAGTGAGAGCACAGCGTGGTCGTAGTGTAGCGAAGCGGAACGGAGAAGTCATAAAAAGGTGCGATACATTAATAAAAGAATAAGAATAATTGATTTTATAGAATGAAACAAGTACTTACAATTTTTTTAGATAAGGATGAGAAGATAGATAATATTAGAAAGAAATATGTTCCTAATTATGAAAAATTTGAACCTCATATTACATTAGTTTATCCTTTTGAGTTTGAAGATCAAGATAAACTTAAAGAACATATTTCTGAATTATTAAAAGATTTTGAACCTTTTGAAATTTCATTAGAAGGATTGCAAAAATCTGAAAAAGGATTCTATCTCTATCTTCTTGTAAATAAAGGAAAAGAAAAAATTGTAAGTTTGCATGAAAAGTTGAATGGTGGAATATTAGACGATTTTAGAAATCCTGATATGCCAAAATATATTGCTCATTTGTCAATTTGTGTCTTTGAAAATGAAGAACAAAGAGAGAAAGCAATTGATGAGATTTCTAAAATTAATATTAAATTTGAGATGAAAATTAATTCCATTCAGCTTTTAACAATTGATGAAAACCATTCTTTAAAATCTAAAGAAGAATTCTATCTTTAAGCACCTTTTTATTATTACGTTGAACATCGGGCTAAGCCCTGTTATATGACCCTCACGAAGTGAGAGCGCAACGTGGCTTGAGTTCCGAACCCCGCCGTTTCAGTTATTATTTCCTCAACTTTAAATAATATTTTTTTTGTTCTGCAATCTCATCCAAAATAGAATGTAATAATTTGGATTTTTCTTTGATATTTAATCCTTTAGAGTTTTGTTTTGCGGTATTTAATGCGTTTTTCAATTCTTCAATATCTATTATAGTCGATGCAATGCAATAATAGCTTTTTGAACGTCCCTCGTTAAATTCTTGTAGTATTTCTTTCAGAAGTTGTTCTCTTTTTTTTGTACCTTTTCGAATTTTGCTACTCCGTTTTTTTGAATAAAATCAATATCTTATTCTAGTTTTTGGTAGCATTTGAAGGAATCATGTTTCTTCCCAGCTTCTCTGTGTTTCTTCCATTTATCACAAGTTTTACTTTCTTCACAATCCCAGCAAAATTCGACCCCCTTCTTCTTTATGGCACAGGTAATAAATGGACAACCAACAGCCATTCTTCCTTCGCTTTTACATCCTAAGCATCGACTTTCTGCTTCGGCATTATAATTGGGACAAAGTCGGCATGAAAGACCACATATTCCGATTTCAGGATATTTGATTTTCATAGTATTTCCTTAAATAAAATTATCATCTTCTGTTTAATGATCTTGTTGTTTTCAGTAGGCGGGGTTCGGAATTTCATATAACATCGGAAGCCCTGTTAAGTGAGGGTCGAACGAAGTGAGAAGCGCAGCGTCCCCTTAAGTTGAGAATTTGTTCGTTCAAGTGAGAAGCACCATAAAATAAATACATCAAAAGGTTTTGGGCTTATTTCTTTCTAGCGATAAACAAGAGGTGATTCCCTATTCCTAACAATTCAGGTTTCGTGCATAGTTCCATCTCTAATTTTTTTAGCTTTGCCCATTTCTTTGGTTCATAAAATTGCTTTCTATCAACTGTATCAGTAATAGTTGGAGTTGATGCAATTTCTAAAACTTCACAGCCATTTTTTTCTAAAAGTTGCTTCATTTCGTCAATCGCGTAAACATGGGTTCTTGGTCCCATACCGCAATATGTTTCATGAGTTTTGTTTATATTAATCGCTTCTTTCAAATCTCCATCTTTAAGATATTGTCTCATGAAACCATATTTAGAATCACAACCAATAATCATAATTGAGTTTTTCTTAGCAACTCTTACTAATTCCTTCATGGCTTTGAATCTATTTTCAATAACATAAGAAATTGCATCTCCAACACACACAACAAAACTGAATTGTCCATCTTTGAATTGTTTTAAGTTGCTGATGTCTCCCTCAAGAATATCAACTTTATTAGAGAGTTTAGCATTACTTACATTTTTGATGGCGTGATTAACTATCTCATTAGAAATATCAATTAAAGTTATATGCTTGGCTTTTTTAGCCATCATAATTGCATTAATTCCAGTTCCGCCACCAGCATCTAAAACGACATCAGTTTTTTTAATATATTTCTTGATAAAATCTCTTGGAATTTCAGTTCTTAAGGTTGGTTTCTTTTCTTGCCTATCTTCTTCATCAGCAATTTCATCATATCTTGATTTTATTTTTTTAGGATCGTATTTCATAGGGAATCACCTTATTAATATTTTAAAAAGAATATATTTAATAAATGTATCGAAAACCCAAAACCTTCATCAGTTAGTTAAGGACAAATTCTCAATTTCACTTAACATCGTGTTTCTGTTAGTTGCGTCACGAAGTGACCGAGGGATAACTACAAGTGGTTTTTCACGAAGTGAAAAAATCCCGAAGAGTTATTTTCAAAGGCGACCAATCAAAAGAGCGAATGCAATATCCTCAAAAATTGTAAATTTTTGGGACATCAGAAATATCTGATTTCTTAGTGCATAAAGAACAAGAATCGAGGGACAATTTTATTATTATCAAGCAAGGAAGTGCCATCAAATAAACACATTGAGGCGAGAAAACTATTTTTTATGTGTAATTATATTATTTTAAATTCATACCAAAGCATTTCAAGAGTAGGAGTTATTTTTTCTTTTTTTGTTAATATAAAGTTTTTGGATTCAAAAAAATCTTTATTATCCATAAATTCAAAAGTATCAGTGATTATTTTATTAATATGTCTCAATTTACAATGCTTAATGAATTTTTCTAATAGTTTTTCTTTTATTTCAATCTCCGTAGAAGCAATATAATGTATCATGGTTTGATTATTTAATACATCTTCGTATCCTACGATAAAGCCTACAAGTCTTTTAGAAGTCAAAGCACTAAAAGCAATCAACTTTGGATTTTCAAATTCTTTTATTATATTTTCTTCTTCTGCATGTTCCCTAAACTTATTAATAATTTCTTTTGGAAATTTTGGGTTGGGATTATTTAATTCAGATAACATAAATTCGGATATTTGCTTTGAATGTTCGTTTTTTGCTTTGATTATTTTCATCATTGATACCTTAACTTTGATTTGGTTATTTTATCTAATTCACTAGTTCCAAACATATCAATATATTCTTTCCATGCAGATTCCCATGCCCACGAACAATTTTTGTTTATTAAACAATCGTTACAGTAGTCTGGTTGAGCCACGTCTAAATTTCCAAAAATAGTTTCTTCAGGAGAGATATAAATCATTTCTTTTGTCATTTCTTTCCAATTTATACTCAAATATTTCCAATAAGAAGGGTCTAATGTGCAAGAAGGAATAATAAAAACCCCTAAGTTTTTATCTCTTCGAATCGCTTCATCTAATGCATCTTCAATATATGGCTTCATTTCTTTATATCTGGCAACAAGTTGTTCACGATTATCATTTGCATGTCCCCTCATAATTAAACCATGAATCGAAACCCATGCAGAATGAAAAGTATCATATGCAAAACTAACAAAATCTGAAAGCTCTTGATAATTTTGTTTTAAAACTATTGTTTTTACAGAAATAGGTAATTCAATTTCTTCTAAATTTTTTAAACCTTGTAATGTATCTAAAAAACTTCCTTTTCTTTGAGTAATCATATCATGTTTTTCTTCGTATGGACTATAAAAAGTAGTCATTACTCTATCGACACCAACTTCTTTCACTTGCTTACTGAAGGATTTATCTTTAAATTTACGACCATTAGAAAGGATAATAAGGTTTGTATCATGATTAGATTTTAGATAATGGCAAATATCAAATAAATCTTCTCTTAATGTTGGTTCGCCACCGCTAATCTCGATGTAGTCATCTTTGGATGGTTTTATCAAGTCAATCTTTTCAATAATTTGGTCTAAATTTAAACGTCCTTTTTCATCTAATTTTTTGGCACAGGAAATACAAGCACTATTACAAGCGTAGTCGGTAACTAAAAATATTTTTCTCATTTTTTTACCTCAAAAACTGGAGAGTAATAAACACAAAGAGACTCGTTTTTACCCTTTTCTGAGAATGTTAGACCTATGTGGCTATATTTTATTGGTGCATTAAATTCTAAAAGATTTGTTATTTCTTTAAAATTCCTAAATCTATTAGGAATACTCTTCTCTATCATTTTTTCAATGTTCTGATTTGAGTAATTAGCAACTTCAAAAAATATAGATAAACCTTCAAACCCTTCTTTTGAATATTTCTTAGAAATGGTTGTATCTTTGAGTATTTCATCAGAAGATAATTGTAAAAAATATTCGAAATATCTAGAATTGATGCCTGAATCTTCTAAATATTTTTTGGTTCTAAAGAAATCTACATCTTTTTCTCGCGAATATATTTTCACATTCCTATGATTTGTTTTGTAGAAATCTACTCCTAAAAGATAACTGTTTTTTAATTCTTCTTCAACCATTTGTATTTTCTTGATGCGATTTATCTTTAAAAAATCATTTATATGCTTAATTGGTTCGGTATTAAATTCTAAGTTATCTGGTAGTCTTAAAAGATAAATTTTTAATCTACTACTTCTATCATTATAATCAAATCCTAATGCTATTTCTGGGGCAATCTTTTCTGCAAAATTGAGAGTTTCGTTCAGATTTGAGATATCATAATCACTTTCTTTTAAGAAAGGTCTAATTTTCTTTATATTATGTAATTTGAACAATCCGAATCTTAAATCAAATTTATCTTGTGGATTAATTAACAATGAAAATTCGATTCTATTTTGTAGGTCTTCATAATCTGAATATAATTCATCATATGTTTTTGTGAATTCAGAAAAATCAATACAATGGAACCACTTAATATGATCTTCTAAATAACTAAGAGATTCCATTTTTCAAAAAACGAAGTTAATACCAACTTCCAGGACCCATTCCTACATTATATTTTTGTATTTCACCTTTAGGATTGTCTGAATCCAAGGGTACATATTTACCTAATTTCTGTGAGTATATCGTAGGTATCTCGTCCTTTGTGGCATAATTAGTTCTATCTTCAGATAGTTTTGAACTTATATTTTCTTTTTCAACGATTTGTGTTAAACTCATTTTGTTTTACCCCCTCAAAAATTTTTTCAGTCATTTGGCTGATACTTATTACTAAATCATTGAAATATATAAAGTTTATGTTGATTTTTCCGGAAAGTTTTCGGAAATAGTTTTCTCGCCCTTAAATAATAAAATTGTCCCCTTCTACTTTTTAGCCCTTGAAAATAATTGCAATTAACATCGGGGCCCTGTTCTATTCGTCTGAATACTTGGAGGACTTGATTTTTAGTGCAACGATGCCGAAGGCAAAAAATCAAAGTAATTTCGGGGCCGTATTAAATCCAGCGAACAAAGTGAGCCATAAAGAATAAGTATCAAGGGGCAATTATCAGTTTTTTTTTCGTCGTGGGGGGAATTCCGTTTTTTGCTTCTTTTTTAAGAAAAAAGAAGATTTTCAAATTATAGTTTTTCCCAGAATAGAGAATTATCTTTCACTTCTACTTTTAATTTTCCTCTTTCATGTAAAGAACTAAGATAAGCCATAGCAACCGTATTCATTAAATAATACTGTTGTATTCCTCTCATATCTATTTTGTAATGGTCGCACATATCTTTTAGGACTTGTTGAGTACTTTTTCTTCCATGAAATTCCTCTAAAAGATATTTTTCGACTCCATCAATTGCTTCAAGATTTGCATCGACTAATTCATTTAAAGACCCTCTTGGTTCAGCATGAGAAGGAACATAAAACTTATATTGAGAATTTCTTAAAAATCTCAAAGTTTCTTTAGTCCTATCTATATCAGCATAAAAAGGGATTTTGTGTCTTCTCAGCACATCTTCTGAAAAAAGAGAGTCTGCACAAAATAAAACTTCATCAACTTCTACACCCACTTGATTAGGAGCATGTCCTGGCAAAGGAACAATTCCTAATTCAACTTCATCAAATTTTAATTTTCGCTCATCTCTTTTTATTACATAATCAACATCAGAAGGTTGAGCCATTAAAAATTTATTTTGTAACTCTTTCAAAGGGCTTGCTCCAGAAAATAAATAAAGAGGTTCAAGCGAAGGAAACTGTATTATTGCAGACTCAACTTCGGGTGCATAAATTTTTGCTCTTGTTTTTTCTTTTATATATCTGTTGCCCCCACAATGATCTGCATGTGAATGGGTATTAATTATCGCTTTTGGAAATAAGCCGTTTTCTTCTAAAAGTTTTAATACTTTTTTTCCAGTATCATCATCTAAACCAGAGTCTATTAAAATGACTGATTTTTCTCCGTCTTTTACAACTCCTATATTTGCGGGATTGGGTATGTAATAAACCCCCTCACTTATTTTTTTCATTTCCATTCTCCATTAACCTCTTTATACAAGTACATAGCAGTGAGACATTTTTAGTTGTTGTCTCCCTTCTATCTTTTGTAATCTGAATGAACCTGCTTGAGTTGTTGGTTTATCTGTCAAATCAAGAGTTTCTATATAAACTTTAATTTTGTCTTTTAATAAATATTTTTCAGTTCCACAACCGGGGGCATGATAAGTTTTACTTTGCCATTGTGCTTTACAAACACAACCTCCTCCACAAGAAGGCAGATAGGCATGTTCTCTGCATTGTTCAATATTAACAGGATTTCTTTCTAGAACATCTCCGTAAACAGAAGTTTTTTCTAAATTCCCATCAAAATCAATTCTTCCAACCATGTGTTCTTTTAATCCAACAAGTTCCCAGCATTTGTAAACCTCTCCAAATGCATCAATTATGTAAGAACCGTCAGCAACACTACTACAAGGAAGTGGCTGAATCTGTGGCCTAATATCTAAAGGAAACCCTCTTTCGTGAGCTTTTCTCCAAAGTTCAGGCATGACTCTAAATAATTTTAAATCCGATAAGGTATGGCTTTCAAAATCAGCACATGCGTCAGTAAAAGAAGTTATATAACAAAAATCAGGATATACATGAGTTAAATCTCTAGACTTAAGTTCATCTAATAATCTTTCCATAGTAGGATATGTTTCGTCCGTAAGACTTATTCTAATATGTGTCTCAACATCTGTTCCCCGTGTCATGCCAAGAACTCTTGCTATATCCTCAAAAGAACCCCTTCTGTCTTCTTTGTAGAATCTATATTTGTTATGCATTTCTGGATCACCATCAACAGGAATTTGCAATCTAGTTCCGTATCCAGAAAGCCATCTAACCATATTCTCGTCTATTAAACTGCCATTACTCAAGACATGCAAACCAAAAGCAATATTATTTTTTCTTGCCCATTCTGAAACCTCTTCAGTTAATTCTCTGCCCATTTCTCTTGCTCCAGGCAAGAAAGGTTCTCCGCCATAAAGAACAAGTTCTAATTTTCGGGCGCCTCTTTCAGTAGTTGTTTTTTTAATAAATTTTTTAGTTGCACCTAATAATTCAGGACTCATCGATTTAAATCCATGAATTTGTTGACCTTTTTCTCCCCTGCCTTGATAACAATAAGGACATTCAAAATTACAATCATAAGTTAACAAAGCATTAAATTCAACATTTTCTCTTCCATCTTTCCATCTTCTGTGCATTTGGGCATATTCTTCTAATTCATCTAATCGGGGAGGAATTAATATTCCCTGTTCTTTCAAATCTTCAACTAAACCGTCTAATGAAGAATTATCAAGAGGTGCTAAATCTTTGCTTTTTAGTAATTGGGCTAATTCTGGATTAACTCTGCTTATAGAACCTCTTAAGGTATTGTAAACTAATTCAGTCCCATTATTCTCTCGCACAAATACATTAAATCTGGAATTTTTCATTTTTATTCTACTCCAAGCTTGTTTTGTTATAAAAAGGTATTGTTCTAAATTTTATAAACCTCTTGCTTCTAAAGTCGTAACACTTTTGAGGAAGCTGGGAGTATCTGTCCGTAGGACTCGGAATTCCCCGCCTCGTCGTTTTTGTTTTTAGTTTTTAGAAAATTGCCCCCTTCGTTAGCCCCTGAAATTATTGAATAGAACATCGGAATTCCTGTTAGTTTCGTTTTCGGTTACGAAGTCCCGAAAACCTGCGTCCGCAGAGTCGGGAGAAAGGGCGTTCCATCAAATGAGCGAATGCGATATCCTCAAAAATTGTAAATTTTTGGGACATCAGAAATCTTTGATTTCTTAGTGCATCAATAACAAGAATTTAGGGGCAGTTTTCCGTTACATTTATATATACAAAGGAATATACATATCTTGTAATGGTTATAGTAAAGGGGATAGTCCTGCCTTAGGGCAAGACAGTAAATCCCCTATTTTTTTAAAAATGAAAATTGCTATATTTGTGGATTCTGAAAATTTTCGTGCAAGTATAAATTGCATTAATGAAGAGCGTAAACAAGATAGGTATATTGATTGGCATAAAATTAATTTGTTTGTTCTAGATTATTTGTCAAATAATCCTCAATTTAAAAATGAAAAATTGAGTCATATTAGAACATATGTTTATACTGGAGAATATACTGAACATTTGATCAAAAGAATTGAAGATGCAATAAAAAAGGACACAAAAAATGAAAATTTGAAAAGAATTCTTGAATCAGCAAAGCATAATCGGCAGGCACAGATTGATTTTTATAAAAAAGCAAACTCGTACTATTTTTTTGAAATTAGAAAAAAACCCCTTCAATTTACATCTTCTAAAGGTATATTTCAGAAAGGTGTAGACGTACAAATCGCAGTAGATTTAGTATCTTTTGCTCATCAAAATTTTTATGATGTTGCGGTAATATTTTCAGGTGATATAGATTTACTTGAATCTCTTAAAACGGTAAAAAATTTAGGTAAGCAAGTAATAATATTTTCCCATTACAAAAATATTGCTGTTGAAATGAAAAGAGAAGCAGATATGTATATTAATTTTCAGAATCTTGCTGATAAACAATTGGATGGAATTGCACATATGTTCCAAAAGAAACAAAATCACTAGGAAAACTGCCCCTTTCCGTTTTTAGCCCTTTCTCCCGATTGAAACTAACATCGGAATTTAACGAAGTTTATTTTTCAGAGCGGAGGAATTTTGAGGCACCCCACAAAATTCCGACCTCGAAAAATAAATTTGGGTGGAGAAACCTGCAAGGTTTCGGAACCGTTAAATTCCTGTTCTATTCGTCCGAATACTTGGAGGACTTGATTTTTAGTGCAACGATGCCGAAGGCAAAAAATCAAAGTAATTTCAGGGGCGTATTCAATCAAGGGAACAAAGTGAGCTATAAAGAATAAGTATCAAGGGGCAATTTTCAGTTCGTCGTTCGTGGGGGGAATTCCGTTTTTTGCTTCTTTTTTCTTAAAACAGACGATTTTTAGAGTGGGCTTTTATTTTGGTTCTTTTTCTAAAAAAAGAGATAAAAAGTATATTTAATTCTTCGTTTATTATTTCTTAGAAGTTAGTCACATACTTTTTGTCTTTTTGCACAATATATCCGTCATACTCAATAAATTCTTTTATTATTTCATTTTTGCAGTTTAGAGAGATTTCTTTGCCGGGAGGGTATTTAGCAATCTCAAACAAAGCATCTTTTCTTTCAGAACTATCTTCTGAACTAATAAGAAATAATATTTCATGTATGAATTCTGAAGTTAAATCGTATTCTGAAAAGTTTTCGATTATAGTTTTTAATATTTTAAAATCATCTATTGAATAGATTTTCTCAAGCGTCTCGATGTCTTTAAAGAGATATTTTGTATGGTTATTTTTCATAATTCTAAACATATTGGGGTTTAGCAATAAATTATATTTTTCAAATAGTTTCAGGTAAATAAATAGACACATTGAAGAATTGTTTGATTTCGCAATACGCTTAATCTCTTTCATATCCGATGTTGGGAAACCTATCCATTCAATAAATTTGTCTTTGTTGAATTTCACTGTCTTAACATCAAAAAAAGATTTTAGAAAATTAATTTCTTTTTCTTGTGATGGAGCGAGGTATATTAATGGTTCGGATTCCCTTATCAATTCTAAGTTTGAAGTGATTACTTCAAAATCAGGGTACATCAACATTTTTATTTTTGAATCTTTTAAACTTGAAGGGTCGTATATTTTTTCATAATCAAGTTCTCCCATTTCTCCAAAAGGATTTATAATAACCAAACCCTTATTTTCACATATATTTCCAATTCCAAGAAGATTGTTCTTGTTTCCGACCATTTTTATGAAAGTATTTTGTTAATATTAATAAATCTTTTCATATATTTTAAATGTCGAGCGAAGCGAGTGTAGATGTCCTTTAGGACTAGGAACTCCCCCCTTAAATTAAAGAACTCCCCCTTCTACTAATAAATATCGAACGAAGTGAGTGAATATGTGCGAAGCACCGAACTCCCTCCCGTTTTTCGTAATTTAGAACTTAAACACAATTGAACTTAACATCGGAATTTAACGAAGTCGCACGAAGTGCGATTTGGGAAAAATGCGAGCCGAGAGATTTTCCTTCAAATCCGTGTTAAACGTCCCGAACGAAGTGAGAGCGCAGCGTGGTCGTAGTGGAGCAAAGCGGAACGGAGAAGTTCTAATTTTGTCGCGTTAAGAAAGTAGTTTTTGTTGTATTTTTTTTACTTCATCAAGGCTTTTTGATTTTCCATGAAACCATAAATCCAATCCATCATTTTCAAATCTTGGAACGACATGAAAATGTAAATGAAAAACACTTTGTTGAGCATCTTTTCCTGATGCGTTTAAAATATTAACTCCTGTTGCTCCAAGTTTTTCTTTACATAAAATTGCCATTTTTTTACAAACTTGATTAATTCTATTAAGAATTTCATCAGGAGTTACAAATATATTCTCAAAGTGTTTTTTTGGAATAAGTAATAAATGTCCGTTAGATGTTGGATTGATATCTAAAAAAGCCTTGACTAAATCATCTTCAAATAATTGAAAACAAGGTATTTCATTATTTGCGATTTTACAAAAACTACATTCTGCCATAATAATATAAGATTTTAATTAATATATAAATTTAGCGACAAAATTAGAATTACGTTTAACATCGGAATTTAACGAAGTCGTTTAAGTTCGGAGCGAAGCGGAGAACATTAAACGATTTGGGAGAGGGGCGAGCCGAGCCCCGAACCGTTAAATTCCTGTTAGTTGCGTCGCCAGCTTACGAGCGAAGCGGAGTTCTGGCGACCTGCGTCCGCAGAGTTATTTTCAAGGGCGTTTCTATCGAGTGCGAAGCACAATCAAGAATAAGAATTAAGGGACAATTTTAGTCGTGCGTCGTTTCGTGGGGGAGGGGGCGTCGTGTTTTTTGCTTTTTTTTACAAAAAAGAAGATTAGTAGGGGACGAGAAACAGCAATATTTATAAGTATGTGTAGTTATTTGCTTAAGTAGGCGGGGTTTCATGAAAACTAAAAACATTACATTAAAAGTAAATTCTGAACTTTATGATAAATATAGAGCGATATGCAAGAAAGAAGGCTGGATTGTATCTCGTCAATTTGAGAAGTGCATGGAGTTAGAGATTAGTAAGAGGGGGCGAGAAAATGTCAAGTGATCTGACTTTCATAACCAATGAAGGCGGACAAAGTCTTCTTCACAGATTTACTGCTTTAATCAAAGATACAAGATATTTTGACTGCTTAGTCGGATATTTCTATGCAAGCGGATTTTACAGCATCTATAAATCATTAGAAAAAACTGAGAAGATTAGAGTTCTGATTGGAATAAGCACAGATAAAGAAACATTTGAATTGATTTCAGAATCAAAAAAAGAAACACAACAAACTCTGCCTTCATCAACCAAAGAAACAAAAGAGCAGTTTACCAGCCAGATAGTACAAGAAATGGAAGCTTCTAAAGACTCTTTTGATATTGAGGAAGGGATTCACAAATTTATCGAATGGCTTAAATCTGGAAAATTAGAGATTAAAGTATATCCTGCTGACACAATTCACGCAAAACTGTATATCATGACTTTCAAAGAAGGCGATAGGGATGTCGGAAGAGTAATCACTGGCTCAAGCAATTTTACTAAAGCTGGATTAAGAGATAATATTGAGTTTAATGTTGAATTAAAAAACCATTCTGATTATGATTTTTCTCTAAAAAAGTTTAATGAGCTTTGGGAAAATGCTGTTGATGTTTCTGAAAAGTATGTTGAAACCATAAAAAAGAAGACTTGGCTAAATGATGAAATAACTCCTTATGAATTATATTTGAAATTCTTGTATGAATTTTTAAAAGAAAAAATAAATATTGACAAAGAGGATATTTTCAAGGACTATCTTCCAGAAAATTTTATGGATTTAAAATATCAGAAAGACGCAGTTATAGATGCAAAGATGAAGTTAGGCGAATATGGTGGCGTGTTTATTTCTGATGTTGTAGGTTTAGGTAAAACTTTTGTTTCTGCAATGCTTGCTCTGCAATTAGATGGGGGAACATTAGTCATTGCTCCACCTACATTACTTGATAAGGATAATCCTGGCTCTTGGAGAAATGTATTTTTTGAGTTTGGAGTCAGACAAGCAGATTTCGAGTCAATCGGGATGCTTGACAAAATTATTCAAAGAGGAACTGAAAAATATAAAAATATAATCATTGATGAAGCCCATAGATTCAGAACAGAATCAACTCAAATGTATGAAAAACTTTTTGAAATTTGCAGAAATAAACGAGTAATTCTTGTTTCGGCAACTCCACTTAATAATACTCCTTTAGATATTTTAAGTCAAATAAAGTTATTTCAAAATGCTCATAAATCAACACTCCCGAGCCCAAAAGTTAGGGACTTAGAAAAATATTTTAAGAAACTTCAAAATAATCTTAAAGGTCTCGATAGGCAAACAGATAAGGATGAATATTTAAGAATAATAAAGGAAAATGCTGAAGACATAAGAGAAAATGTTTTGCATCACCTGATGGTTAGAAGAACAAGAAACAACATTTCTAAATATTATGGAAAAGACTTGGAAACTCAAGGCTTAAAATTCCCAGATGTAGCTGATCCTGAGCCAATAGTATATCATTTTAACGAAGAGCTGGATAAGATTTTCAATAAGACTCTTGAGTTGATTATTAAGGAATTCAAATATGCAAGATATACTCCATTGCTCTACCTTAAAGAAGGAGTATCACAGCCTGAAGAGATTTCCCAGAAAAATATGGGAAAATTTATGAAAATACTTCTTCTCAAGAGGCTAGAGAGCAGTTTCTTCGCATTCAAGATGTCTGTCGAGAGATTTATTCATTCATACAAAAGATTTATTGAAGAATACAAAAATGGAAGAGTGTATGTTAGTAAAAAGCACATCAATAAAATTTTTGAGTTCTTAGAAGATGATGATAGGGAATCAATACAGGAATTAATTGAAAATGAGAAAGCGTCTGAATATTCTTCAAAAGATTTTCTTCCCCATTTCATAAAGGATTTAGAGCATGATTTCAAGCTACTAGAAGAAATTGAAGATATGTGGAAAAATGTAAATGAAGATCCAAAGCTGGATGAGTTTATTAAAAGGTTGTCCAAAGAAAAGATACTCAAGGAGCATAAGCTATTGGTCTTCACAGAATCCAAAGAAACAGCAGACTATCTTTATTCAAAGCTGAATACTTCAAAATTTGACAATAGAGTCATGGCTTTCTCAAGCAATTCTTCTGCATCCGATAGATTGAGGACAATTGAGAATTATGATGCGAATTACCCTGAGCATAAACAGAAAGATGATATTAGAATATTAATTTCAACAGATATATTATCTGAAGGTGTGAGCTTGCACCGTTCAAATGTTGTAATAAATTATGACCTGCCTTGGAATCCTATTAGAATGATGCAAAGAGTTGGTCGTGTGAACAGAGTAAGCAAAAATCCACCATATAGCACAATTCACACATATAATTTTTTCCCAGCAGGACCTATAAATAAAGAGATTAGCTTAACAGAAGCAGCCGAATCAAAGATTAAAGCATTTATAGAAATGCTTGGCAATGATGCAAAGCTTCTCACTAATGAAGAAGTAAAATCCCATGACTTGTTTACTAAATTGACATCCAAGAAAATTATTACTGGAGAGGATGAGGAAGATGATCCTGAATTAAGGTATCTTACATTTTTGCGACAGATAAGAGATAAAAATCCAGACTTATTCGAGACGATAAAGAAATTGCCAAAGAAGGCAAGAACAGCCAAGAAGCATTCAGGAACTGGAAATTCTGTTCTGACTTTCTTTAGAAAAGGAAAGCTAAGAAAGATATTTATGACAAATGGAAGTATTGTTGATGAGGTTGATTTCATCAAAGCAGCAGAAATTCTTGAAGCTGGAAAGGATTTAAAGAGGGAAAAGCTTGACGCTGAATTTTACAAACATCTTGAATTAAATAAAAAAGAATTTGATAATGTGTTTATCCAAGAAGAAGATGAGCCGAAAGCTCCAGGCGGAAGAAGCCAAGAAGGAAAACTCCTTAAAACAATAAAAGCAATAATCAAGGCAAAAGAATTTACTGATGAAGACGAGGAGTATTTGCAGGAAGTCTTAAGATTGCTAAAAGAAGGTGGAATAGCAAAAGCCACAATAAAAAGGATAGTTGAGGAAATCGGAAATGAAATTAATCCTCTTAAGATTCTGGCTAAAATTAAAGCAGGAATTTCTCCAAGCGTTTTCCAAGGCACTTTTACCAAGAGTTCTGCGGATATCGCAGGACCTAAAGAAGTTATACTTTCGGAGTATCTGATTAAAAATGGATAAGGCAAACACAACAAAACTGCTTAATGAAACATTCAACAGCGACTTTGACATTAATCGCTTTGCAAAATTTGTCAAGGAATTATTCAATGAGTTTTCCATTAATCAGAAAAGCTGGTCTGTCTGGCAGGAATATCAGGATTACATAGAATCATATGTTTCTTTAGGAAATTATACTGACAAAGCAAAAAAAGTTATTGATGTTCTTGTTGTTAAGCTTAAGAAAAGCTCTTCGAGAGATAGAGCAAGGACAATGCAGAGGAATTTTATCGCAAAATATCTTTCTAATGCTGAAAAAGATGCTGCATTAGTCGCATTTTATGGAGAGGATAACGATTGGCGTTTTTCATTTGTTAAGATGGAGTATAATCTTGTGAAAGATGAATCTGGAAAAACTGTAATCTCTAAAGAGCTTACTCCTGCGAAAAGATATTCTTTTTTAGTTGGTGTAAATGAGCCAAACCATACATGCAGAAGGCAGTTTTTAGAATTAGTCATGCAAGATGAGATAAATCCTTCTGTTGATGAGATTGAATCTGCTTTTAGCATAGATAATGTTACTAAAGAGTTTTTCGACGAATATAAGGAGTTGTTTTTGGAACTTGAAGAATGCTTGCAGAAAGTTAAAAATAGAGATAAGCATGTTGAAGAAGAGTTTGAATCCAAAGGAATCTCTACTGTGGATTTTGCTAAAAAATTATTAGGGCAGATTGTATTTATTTATTTCTTACAAAAGAAGGGCTGGCTCGGAGTAAAAAAAGGCGAAAAATGGGGAGATGGACCAAAAGATTTTATGAGATGCCTATTTGGTGGCGGAATTAGAAATTACAAACCTTTAGTTCCATATAAAAATTTCTTTAATGAGATACTTGAGCCATTATTTTATGAAGCTTTAGCAAATGATAGAAGCGCAGACGACCACTTTTACAGATTGTTTAATTGCAAGATTCCATTCCTGAATGGAGGATTATTTGAGCCGATAAATGATTACAAATGGGCTGAAACTGATATTGTCATAGATAACACGATATTTGACAGGATTTTAACAACATTTGACAGGTTTAACTTCACAGTCAAAGAAGATGAACCTTTGGAAAAGGAAGTTGCTGTTGATCCTGAAATGCTTGGAAAAGTTTTTGAGAATCTGCTTGAAGTCAAGGACAGAAAATCAAAAGGAGCTTTTTATACTCCTAGAGAGATAGTCCATTATATGTGCCAGCAGTCTTTAATTAATTATTTGGAGACAAATACTACTATTAACCGAAAGGATATTGAGAAGTTTATACAATTAGGGGATTTGGCTCTTGACATGATAATAAAAGAGCAGGAGCAGGTCAAGAAATATGGGCGCTCGTATGATATCAAAGAAGAATACAGCTTGCCTAAATCCATAAAAGAGAATTATAAAGAAATTGACAGGTTACTTAAAGAAATCAAGATAGTTGATCCTGCTGTCGGCTCTGGAGCTTTCCCTGTTGGAATGATGAATGAGATAATCAAGGCTCGTTCAATACTTTCCATGTATTTCCATGAGAAAAGAAGCGATTATGACCTGAAAAGAGAGATTATTGAAAACTGCCTCTATGGTGTAGATATTGAAAGCTCTGCTGTTGATATTACAAAATTAAGATTTTGGCTGTCTTTGATTGTTGATGAATTAGATATGCAGAACATAAAGCCACTTCCTAACCTAGACCATAAAATAATGTGCGGAAATTCATTACTGGAAGAGTTTGAAGGAGTCAAGCTTTTTGATGAGAAACTACTTGGCGAAGTCAAGAAAGATGTTTCTTTTGAAGTAAAGCAGATAGAAAAAGAGATTGCTGAACTTTATGTAAAAAAAGGAGATATTGTCCGAGGAAAAAGCAACGGAAGCTCTGTCAAGGAAGTTGAAAAAGATATTAAGAAATTAGAAAATAAAAGGCAGAAATTGTTATCTGCTCCAAAAGATTCCTCAAGAGATATGACTTTGGATGAGGCAACCCAACATAGAATAAAAGAATCACAAAGAAAATTGTCTGAACTGAAAAGTTTGCAAAAAGACTTCTTTAATGCTGAAAACAGAAATCTCAAAAAGCAGTTAAGAGAGAAAATCGATAAAATTGAATGGGAACTGATTGAAGAAACATTGAAAGAGCAGGGCAATCTTGAAGCCATGCAGAAGCTTTCCCAATATCAAAAGAACAAAGCAAAGCCATTCTTCTTGTGGAAATTATACTTTGCAGAGGTTTTCCAGAGAGAGAATCCTGGGTTTGATGTGGTTATTGCTAATCCGCCGTATGTTAATGTTTCTAATTTAAATAGTTTGGATCGAAATCAATATAAGAAAAAGTATTCAATTACTAAGAATAAAGTTGATTTATATGCCTATTTTATTGAATTAGGAACAAGAATCCTAAGAAAAGAAGGCTCACTTACATATATCATTCCGCATACTTGGAAAGCAACATCAAGTTTTGAACTTCTAAGAAAATTAATCTTTGACAAAATGCATTTTTTAAAATTAGTAGAATTAACAGATAAAACTTTCGAGGCAACGGTTAAGCCTGTAGTAATTGTATTAAAAAATCAAATTGAAAAAGACTATGATATTACTGTTTTAAACGATTCTTTCGATGAAATAAATTTAATTAACATACAAGAAGTTTTATCTAAAAAGGATTATGCAATAGATACTGTTTCAACGACACAAGACAAAAAAATATTCGATAAAATTGAACAAGCAAGTATTCCGTTGGGAAGTATATTAAAATTTACAAGAGGTATAAAAACAAGTAATGATAAAAGATTTATTTCTAAAGAGCCTTTCAAAGAAGATAATTATAAAGTAATCCGAGGAAGGGACATTATCAAATGGCAATATTCATGGAATGGAGAATATATTTGGTATAGGCCAGATTTGATGCGAGAAAAAGTAGGATGCTTACCCCACACCAAAGAATTATTTGTAAATAAAGATAAGATTTTACTTCAAAGAATAAGTAGGGGAATTGTAGCTTGTTACGATAATCAACAAATTTTCTCTTTAGATACTACTTTAGTTAGTGTCAATACGCCCATTAAAGAAAAAACAGATAAAAAGTATATTCTTGGTTTACTTAATTCTAAACTAATAAATTTTTGGTATGGCAAGAAATTTGTACTACCCACCGTTTCAGGTTATGAATTACATCAAATTCCTATTAAGATAGATCAAGAATCAAATAAATATATTACCATTGTCAACCAAATTCTCTCAATCACAAAATCTGATGACTATTTAGACAACCCAGACAAAAAGTCAAAAGTCAAGAGATTGGAAAAAGAAATTGATAAATTAGTCTATAAGCTGTATGAATTAACGCCAGAAGAGATTAAAATTGTTGAGGAGTTTGACAATGCCTAAGCAACTTAGAGATTATCCTATTTATATTGCCCCACAAATTAGGGGGTATAAGGACAGAACAGGACAACCTATCGTGTTTGATGAAAGAACCAATAGGAACTTAAATCCCAATGATATAGATGATAAAATTCTCATTTATGAACGACAAGTTAAAGATTGGTTCTTGAATAGGGCTTCAAGATTAGTAAATGGTAATAAGAATGGTTTTATTGTCTTGATGATTTCTATATCCTACATAGAAGGAGTCCAGCAGTATATTAAAGGACAAACCAGTCATAATAATAGTGGCAGGTTTTTTAGAGAAGGAATGAGAAGAATATTCCAATTATCTGATTCAGACAATGTTTTAAATGATTTTTATGCACAAGTAAGGTGTGGTTTATTTCATTCAGGAATGACTCAAAACAAAGTTGTCATTAGCAGAGATTATGAACAAGTTATTGATTTCAGTGAACATAATACAATTAAGATTAATCCAAAATTGTTTCTAAGAGCGATAAGATTAGATTTTAATAGGTACATAAATTTACTAAAAAATCCTGAAAATAATAATGAAAGGAACAATTTTAATAGAATGTTTAGCAATATTTAAATGAAAATGGAGAAGGAGCAAGTTCAACAATTAGGAATTGATGGAGATAGTGTTAGAAGGGAGATCAATAGAAATATAAAAAATCCATTTGACGCATTTAATGAGTATATTTGGAATGCAATAGATGCTGGTGCAAAAAACATCAATATAAAAATCAAAAAAGATTCCAAGTATATTAAAGAACTCTCGATTATAGATGATGGTTGCGGTATTGATTATGAGCATCTAAACAAGAAACTGTTTGGAAAATTTAATACTTCTCAAAAAACCGAGGAAAAAGAACCAATTCATTCATTACCTCATGGAGAAAAAGGATTTGGACGATTCGCTTTTATAAAATTTGCAAATGATGTTACATGGAACACAGTTTATGAAGAAGATTCCAATAATAACTATGAATATTCTATCAAAATCACAAAAAATTCTCTTGATTCTTACAAACCCACAGCAAAGAAAAAAACAAATAAGAAAACAGGAACAGAAGTTATATTTAACTTTGAATCTATGAAAGAATGTGGGGCATTAACTTGTAACGAACCTAATGATATTTTGAGTAAACTAAAGGAGAATCTTTGTTTAGAATTCTGCTGGATTGTTGAACTTCTGGATATTAAAATTTCAATTAATAACAAATTGCTAGAGTATGAACAATATAAGGATCCTACAATTTTAGAGAAAGATATTAAAATTGCAACTGAAAAATTTGATATCAAATTTATTAAATGGAAGCAACAACTCAAGAACCAATCCTCAAGGTATTACTTAAAAAATTCTAAGAATCAAGAGGTTTTTGTAGGAACTACTACTCTCAACAATAAAGGCGATGATTTCTTTCATTCAATATACATTACAAGCGAGTATTTTGATGATTTCAGTATCCTAAAAACAAAGGGAGAAAAGACATATCAGGAATTGATTAAATTCATCGATAAATATCTAAAAGATAAAAGAAAACCTTATATCAAACAATTTGCAGACAATAAATTTGAGAAATTTGAAAAGGAAAAGATACTTCCATCTTTTAACAAGTTTGAAGAAAAAGTCAAGAAACCATTATATGAACAGGCTGTAAAGGAAGTAATCAGTTTTGCTCCTTCTTTAGTATCTACAAAAACGAACAATAGTCAAGTAAAAGTGTTATTACAGCTAATCAATAGATTATTAGATGATGATAAATCAAGAGACACTCTGTATGATATATTATCAGTCTTATTGGATGATGAAAATAAAGAGTATCTTGATGAATTGAAACGGTTGCTAGATAATTATGGTTTAAAGAATATTTTAGGTACTATCAAATTGATTGAAGATAGATTAGCAACAATTCAATTGCTAGGAGATATGAATGATAATAATGAATTCTATTGTGATGAATCTGACTTACAAAAGCAGATAGAAAATCATTTTTGGATATTTGGAGAAGAATACCATTTAATGCTATGTGCTGAAGAAGATGATTTTACTAAGTTGAGGAATATATATGTAACTCAAGTTTTAGAAAAAAACAAAAAAGAGTATGAACAAGTCAAAGTATCGCAAAGACAAGTTGATCTTTTTATCTGTGGTATAATGTCTGAAGGTCATAAGACAAATAGGAATCTTATCATAGAAATTAAACATCCTGATAAAAATATCAATTTTGGAAATTTTAGACAAATCGAGGATTATAGTCGTATAATAAATAAAACAGACGGTTTAAACAATCCTGATCGAGATAAATGGGATTTTGTGTTGTTGTGTAAGAATATTACTGAGAAAGATAAAAAGGATTTTGACGAGAGGTTCATAGATAGTTTTTCAGGATTGATACATGATAATCAAAAGAATATTAGGATTTTTGTTAAGAAATGGTCAGATTTGTTAAGGGACGTAGAAGATAGATTAAAATGTATGAAAGATAAACTAAATGTTAAAAAGAAAAATCTTATTCCTAAATCTTCCAGCAAAGCGAGTTTTATCGATAAATTTGATAATTCTGCAAAAAATGAGAAATAAAAATGCCATATAAATTCAGCCCATCAAGTTTGAGTCTTTTGAAAGAATGCCCCAGATGTTTCTGGCTTGCGTTTAATAAAAATGTTAAGAGGCCTGCAGGAATATTTCCAAGTCTTCCAAGTGGAATGGATGGAATCCTTAAGAATCATTTTGACAGGTTTATGGAAAAAGGAGAATTACCACCTGAACTTCAAGAACTCAATGGAGATGTTAAGCTATTTGATGATGCAGAACTACTCAAGGTATGGAGAAGTAATTTTAAAGGAATCCAATGGACTGACAAAGAAGGAAATCTATTCAGAGGTGCAGTAGATAATATCTTGAAGAAAGGAAAGAAGCTTATTGTTCTAGACTACAAAACAAGAGGATATCCTTTAAAAGAAGATACTGCTGAACATTATCAAAATCAATTAGACATATATAATTTTTTATTAAGAAAAAATGACTATTTAACTGAGGATTATGCTTACTTAATTTTCTACCATCCAGATAAAGTAAACGATGATGGATCAGTAATTTTCAATACTGATATTGTTAAAATGAAGATCAATATCAAGAATGCAGAATCAATCTTTAAGAAGGCACTTAAAACACTTAAAAGAGAGATGCCTGAACCTGCTGATGATTGCGATTATTGCAAATAGGTGGATAATTGTAATTGTGAGATAAAATGATTGACAAACTTCTGAATCCTAAAATCATAATCGGAACCATATCTTTTGTTTTTATCATGGTTGTTCTTTTTATGATGCTTGATGGAATACAAGACAGCCCTTTAGCTGAAAATGAACAGGCAAATAAAACTATTCAAGAAACAAAAGAATCATTATCTCTTTTAACTAATGGTTATTTTCTCGCTGGAAGCATAGCAAGTGCAATAGCATTGATAGGATTCTTCATCTGGTTATATCGTAGATACAATTAGTTTTCTCGCCCCCTTCTAAAAAATATAAATTTCTTTTACGAAGTAAAAGTGTAGATGTCCGTTAGGACTAGGAACTCCCCCCTTAAATAAAAGAACTCCCCCTTCTAATAATAAATATCGAACGAAGTGAGTGAATATGTGCGTAGCACGGAACTCCCCAAAACTAAAAAAAAGAAATGGAAATTTTATTGTATTTAACA
>DAOSEK010000005.1:0-86272 GCA_035363095.1 Candidatus Woesearchaeota archaeon
ATGTTAGTTTAAGATACGAGTATTTTAGGACAAATATTAAACAATCATCAATAAATACAAAAGTTTTAAATATTAAAGAAGACAACGAATAATAAGGTTAATTGTAAAGGTGAGATCAATATGACTGATGATGAGAAAAAATTTTCAAGAAAGATCATAGGAAAAACTGTGATTAGTAAGTCTGCAAGGAAGTTTGGCGAGGTTGGGGATTTGGTTTTTGAGACTAAGTCTGGGGAGCTTATACATCTGCAGTTGATAAATCCTACAACCTATGCAGAGAAACTTGATTTGGAGAAGGATAAGAGCGGAAGCATTCTGGTTCCTTTTAGTGCAGTTATTGCAATTGGAGATATGGTTGTTGTTTCTGAAGAAGATATTATGTAGTTTTATTTTTCTTTTTTATACTTGTTTTAGGGTTGATGTGTTATGATAAGTGAGATAGTTGGGGAAAGCCAGATTTGGACTGAGAAGTACAGGCCTAAGGATTTTTCTCAGATAAGGGGACAAGATGACGTTGTTAGTAAGGTAAAGGCTTTTGTTGAGAAAAAAAATATGCCTCACCTTATGTTTTCAGGTCCTGCAGGGGTTGGCAAGACTACACTTTCTATTGTCATTGCAAGAAAACTTTTTGGCGAAAGCTGGAAGGAAAATCTTTTGGAATTGAATGCATCTGATGAGAGAGGAATTGATGTTATAAGGGATAAGGTTAAGAATTTTGCAAGAACTAAAGCGATTGGGAATGTCCCTTTTAAGATAATCTATCTTGATGAAAGTGATGCTTTGACTACTGAAGCACAACAGGCATTAAGAAGAATTATGGAGAATTATACAAAGACCTGTAGATTTATTTTGTCGTGCAATTATTCAAGTAAGATTATTGATCCTATCCAGTCAAGATGCGCTTTGTTTAGGTTTAAGCCACTTTCAAAGGAACATATTTTTGATATTATAGGGATTATATCAAAGAATGAAAAGGTTGAAGTAACAAGCGATGGTAAGGAAGCGTTGTATAAGGTTTGTGAAGGGGATTGCAGAAAGCTTGAGAATATTATGCAAGCCTGCAGTGCTGTTTCGGAAAGGATAGATGAAAAGGTAGTATTTTCTATTGGTTCTATGGCAAGACCTGATGAGATTAAAGAGATGCTTTCTAAGGCATTGATGGGAAGATTTGTTGATGCTAAGAATTTACTTATTGATACTATGCTTAAGTATGGTCTTTCAGGGATTGATGTTATTAAGCAGATTCAATCAGAATCTTTGACTCTTCCTGTTGATGACAGGAAAAAACTTGAGATTGTCAGGTTTTGTGGCGAGATTGAGTTTAGACTTGTTGAAGGGTCTGATCCGATTATTCAGCTCGAGGCTTTGATTGCAATGATTTGCTTTTTAGCAGAGAGATGATGATGATGACGATGATGAATATGTTGAGGATGATACCAGTCAACTGAGGGTATAAGTCAGAAAAAGAGTTTAAAATAAGATTAATAATTTCAATGACTATTTCTTTTCAATTTGTAAGGAATTTTTTATGTTTTTAAGAAATTAAAACCAGAACTCAAAAAACAAAAGGAATTGAAAGCTCCAAAAGAATTGAAAGCACTAAAGGAATTAAAAGCCCTAAAAACATCAAAATAACAAAAATAAAAAAGAAATTTAAACAAGACAACAATAATTAGAATAATATTCATAATCATGTGCTACAACAGGGCATTCAATCACATCACCACCTAGGGAGCCTACACAATAATTATAAAAATTCAGAAAAAGATTATCATTAGTTTGACTTGTTATTAATCCCACTTCCCTTGATTCTTCTGGAATAGTTTGATCAATATTCGTTTCGGAATCATCACCGATTGTCTCTTTGACGATTAAAGGAACTGAAGTGCTTGTTGAATAAAGATATTCAATTGTTATTGGAACGTTTTTAACATAGTTCCTTACACTATCCTTATTAAGCGTTAGGGTGCAATCAATTGTTGCTTTCCCGTTGTTTAGTTTTAATTGCCTTGTTCTTCCACCACTGCCACATTTTAAATCATTCCAATAGCCTGAGGTGTCTCCTATCGTTACGTTTATGTAATCAAAAGTGCGCATTAATGCAGGGTTACAGGATATATTGTCTTCGTTATTAGTACCTTTTTCTAGTTTATAGACATTACCGTTTCCTTTGTGTTCTATTACAAAGTGAAGCATTATCTTATTTCTTCCTGCACCTTCTTGTCTGAAAGAGGTAACTTGTATCGGACCACCAGAACTTGCTACATTCTTCTGACCTGAGATTTCACAAGAGGATGCTCTGCCACCTACATTGATAACGCTGTTTCCTACGCAAAGGTCTGCTGATGCATAGGTGACGTATTTATAACATAAATCAGCAACAAGGTTTGTAGTTAAAACTCCTTTCACTTTACCGTTATATTCCAGCTCCCTATTTCCTACTTCATATAATTCAGTAGAACCTTGTAACACATTCCCTTCAAGGTCTATTCTTTTACCGTAATAAGAACCTATCTCGTCAAATTCTGTATCTTCAATCCCAAAATCCTCAGGGTAGATTCCACTAATCTTTAGTTTTGCTTCTTTATCTTTTACTTCATACTCGCCATCGTTTCGGATTTGAAGAATCATGGGTAAACTTGATTGTCTTGAATCAAGAAGGATGTTTGAGCCATAGCTTGGTTGTATCCAAGAGATAATAAGACCATTTGTCCCTCCTGCAAAAGCAATGTTTTGGGGTTGAGGCGTCTTTTCAGAGCAACCATTAAATCCAAGCAAGAGAAAACAGCAAACGGCAATCATTAGGTATTTATTCTTCATCATTTTCACCTTTTATTTATTCTTCATCCATATGTCTTATTAAAAGTGGTATTGAAACATCATCCTGATAACTATATTCTAAAGTGATCGGAAGATCCTTTATATAATTCCCAAAGTCATTACGGGTTAGTTTAATCTCACATTGAACAAGTGCCTCTCCATTTATTAGTCGAACATTGTTTCTTTTAAGACCTGTTGGAGGGTCTGTTGGTACAATTGCGATATAACTACCTGTTGGAGAGTTTTTGAAGTTTTTGCATGAGAGTACATCCCAAAATAAATCGTCAGGGTCTCCCACATAAACCTTTACTACATCCTTATTTGAAAAGCTAGGATCGCAATTGTCTTGTGCAAAAAAATCTCCTGTGGATTTATGTTCTATTTTAAATGTGATAAGGATTGTATTGTTTCTTAAAACCTCTTGTCTTGCGTTTGTAACCTGTAATGGTGCAGAAGAGCTATAAATACCAATAGGGCCATTTATTGAACAAAGCGAATCTTTCTTTGAAGGATTCACAAGACTTTGGGTTACACAAACATTTGCAGTGGCAAATGTTTTATATGGATAACATATCCTTGCCCTTATTGTTTTTATACTGTCACCAGATACAGATTTCATATATGAAAAATCACCAAACTCTACGTATGTGCTAAATCCTTCTCTTAAAGTTCCATCACTATTTCTTTTTTTACCAATTAATTCCTCATCAATAACGTGTTTTGTAAGATCGTATGTGTATCCCTCATAATCTACATCAGAAAAATGGACACCATCTAGGGTTACTTTTATGGGTTGATTACCATATTCGGTATTTATCGTATATTCACCATCATTTCTGATTGCAAGTATTAATGGAAGAGAGCTTTGTCCTTTGTCAAATAGTATGTTACTATCTTGTGTTGGACTGGTCCATTGGAATAAAAGACCATTTGTTCCACCTACAAAAGGGCTTTGAGTAGTTGTTTTAGTAGTTGTAGAACCGCAACCAACTAGGAACGCAAGCATCAGAATCATTGCAAAACTAAAAGTTTTATTCATTAATACCACCTTGATTTAAACCAAAAACTAATTTTTGACTATTTATAAGCTAATTCTTGTGATTGGTCATTTATAACCTTTTCTATTTTTTTTCTTTAAAGCCATATTTTTTCAGGATTTACCTATTCTTCTTTTTACCTGAGACTCTTTTATTTCATAATCTTTTAAGCAAAGAAATAATTTTCAATTGCTAATACGATTTTAAAAAAATAACCTTTGGTTTTTCAAGCCGAAAGTTCAAAGTACAGATTCATGAAATGAGATACCTCTGCATAAATGCTCTAGGCATCTAGCGAATAGTCAAGAGGTTTTTCCATGAATTTGTCTATTTTTAATTTGACTCCAAAAACCAAAGTATGCGAAATGATGCAAGATTTCATGAAATCAACAACCTTCCCCTAAATGGCGAGGCATGTTGATAATATAAAAACATGCGCTACATTAAAGTGAGGTTGTTGATTAAAAAAAGAGTACGTAGTCCTCGTGTTGAAACACGAGGTATCCTTTTCTATCAATGAAATGAAAAACCTAGGCGTAAATGCCGAGATATCTGGTGAATAGTTGAGGTTAATCCTTGCATGAATTCGTCTATTCTTACTTTGGCTTGAAAAATCAACAACCTTTCCCTAAATGGCGAGGTATGTTGATAATATAAAAGCATGCACTACATTAAAGCAAGGTTGTTGATTACAAAAAAGCGTACCGAGTCCTCGTGTTGAAACACGAGGTATGCTTTTCTATTAATCAAGTATATAATTTATAGAATTATCAAGAAAGTGCTTTTTGCATTATTTTTTTGCTTAAATCTTTTTGATAAGATTTTAGATATATTATTCTTATTTAAAGAATCTAAATGTTAGTGGAACTGAACTGAAATCAGCATATACATAATCTGCTTCAAGATTTAAAAATCTTGAGAACTGACCTGCTTGACCTTGAAAATTACATCTTATTGTAACAATCCCACTTCCTATGTTAGGTTCATTTGGAGAACAATCACCCCACTTGTCATTATCAAAATATGCTTTTATAGATAACTTCCCATAATCAGGTGATAGTGCACTTAGACTAGTACAATTTGTAATGACTGTATCTTGGCTAAATACTGCGCCGTTTCCTGAGTTTCTTAATACAATCTCAAAAGCATAACCTTCACTACTTCTTATTGGTGTGACCGATAGAAATTCTATTGGAGCACCTTGACCACCAGACAAAGAGACTGTTTGAGGGACGCATCCTGTGCCGTAGTTTTGAGCATCTGTGTTTAGACAAACATTTGCCATGGCTTTTGTTTTATACTTATAGCAGTATCTTAGCAAAAAGTTAACATTATAATCAAAATCTACCAAAACATCTTCAAATTCTGTTTTTCCATCAACTACATACTCAATATATGTTCCGTCTGTATTAAAATCGTTTTTTCCATATAGTGTTTCTTTAAGATTATTAAGACCTGTAAGTTGTTCTGTAAGTTGTGTAATAATTTCTTTATCATATCCTGTGATTTCATAATATAAATCGGTTGTTGAGAGGGTATGAGAACCCTGATTTTTTATTTTCAGAAACATCGAGAAATCTAGTGACTCTCCAATGATTGAATAAAGATTTCTTACTGGTTGCAGGGTCACAGTCACTCCTGTTGTTCCAAAATTGCCTTGTGTTTCATTTTGTGTTTGACTGCAAGAAGATGTTGCAATTAGAATGATTAAAAGAGTTGTTAGTAGCGTTGTATTTATTGTTTCATTTTTTTTAAAATCGCTTAATTTTTTTAAGACTTTCATTTTTATCAGATAATTAACCTTTTTTTAGATATGTTTATTTTATTTTTTTCATTTGATTTTGTGGTATTATTTATTAAAGTTGAATTAATACATCGTCTGCATTCTAAAACTATTGCTTTGATGACCTCTTCTGATTATATCAAGTGGTCTCACAAAACTGATGTAATAACCATAATCTAAACTTATTTCAAGTACTGATGAGTATGGTAATGGAAAAGCATCTTTTTTGAATTTTTTTGTGCAAATAATTGTTCCTATTCCTTGGGTATCGAATACAAGGTCTTCATAATTGTTTGAGCCTGAGCCACTGCAAATGAAATCTGAATCTTCTTTTTTTTCTAAACTAGCTTCTTTTGTACCCAGTTTTACATGGCTTATTTTTGCAATATTCATACGTCCATCAATTTTTCCAGTAGTGCAGTAGTTATTATTATCATTTTTAGAATTAGTTGATGGAAGAACTATCCCATTTCCAAGATTTTGGACTATTAGTACATATGTGAGAACAATACCTGATGAGTCAATATGCGTACTTTGACTTATTTGAGTGATTGCTATTGGAGCACCTTGGCCATGGTATTCTTGAGTAGTTCCCCTGCAAGAGACTGGAGCTTTATCAGAGATGTAGGGTATTGTATCAACGCACACAGTTTTTTTAAGTGTGGTTGAGTAGTTGTAGCATAAGGATATCTCAACACTTGCAGTTTTTGATTCAAGCCTTTCTTCAAGTAAGGGATAGAATGTAAATTGATAATAATCTGAATTGATTGCACTATTAAGAGTGGACCCGCCAGAAAGTTCAAATGATTTATTAGTAGAACTTGTAACAATTTCGTCTCCTTGGATCTCTAGATAGGACTCTCTTCCCCTTACTACAAGGTATCCGGTGCTATCATAAAAACCTGTATTTGATATCTTAATTGGTAGGAGAAAGGGCTCTTTATTATAAGCAAATTCTGGGGCCATCCCTTGGTCAACATAAAACTCCATTCCTCCTATCTTTTCTTGAATGTCAGGTATATTTTCATTCCTTTGAAATGAGCAACCTATAAGTGGACTAGTAAGGATAAAAACTCCAAATAAGACGATTAACGCCTTTAGATATCCACCTCTTTTAAAGACCATTTTTAAAAATAACCGAAAGTAATATTTATTTGTTTTGTTATTTTTGGGTAAAATCCACAAAAAGCTTTGGAAAATAATCAAAATTAAGGGTTATTGATTTGGTTATGGAATTATGATAATCTTAAATAATTATGATAATCTTAAATAATGAACTCAAATAGTTAGGATTCGTTGTAAGAATTTATTTTTGGGATTTTTTTAAATATTTCATTTCATGAGATCCTGCATCATTTCGCACACTTTTTGTTTGGGGGCAGAAGTAAGAAGAAACTAATTCATAAAACATTTAATCTTGAATTATCAGCGAGATCTCTTTAAGCATTAAGCATTTATGACAAGGAATTTCATTTTTTTGTATGTTTTTTGTATTGTATATTTTTTGTATATTTGTTTGATTGATTCATTTAATTTTGCAAATTAAATTTAGAATGAGAATTTAAATAAAAAAGATTCAGTACAATTAAATAGAATCATGAGATATATTAAAAGACATATTAAAATTACCTGCAATAAATATTTTAAAAATTAAGGATTATTTATTGTATGGAGTAATTTGTTGAGATTACTTAAGATTAATTTAAAACGAGATTAAAATACATTAAAATAGGGTTTTGAAATGAAGGTTTTGAAATGAAAGATACTAGTTCAAATATATTTGGAGCAAGAATGGCTTTAGTAGCAGGAAAATTCTACGAATTAGAAGAAACAAAACTCAAATTAGAATTAGATAAACTGTTTAACGATAGTAATAAAGGTATTGGTTTACCAGATAAAGGTAATTTGCAAAAGAAGGTTTTTGGGATTATTGTTCCACACGCTGGATTGTTTTTTAGTGGTAAATGCCAAGCAGTTGGGTATTCTAATTTTTTGGATATCAGAAAAAATACCACTTTCATTGTAATAGGACCTAATCACACAGGGATAGGATGTTCAAGTATCTCCTTAAAGGATTTTGATACACCTTTAGGGCTTGTTAAAAATGATGTTTTGATAACAAAAGAGATTGAATTAGCAGGGATTTGTGTAAATGAGCGTGCGCACAGTTCTGAACATTCAATTGAGATGCAGGCGATATTTTTAAGGTATTTAAGTATTAGAAATGGTGTTGAGTTAAAGATTGTTCCTGTGATTTTAGGAAGTAATGAAGATGGAGTTTTGTTATCAAATAGGATAGATAGATTAAAAGATAAAGAGATTGTAGTTGTTGCAAGTTCTGATTTTATACATTATGGACCTGACTATAATTATACCCCTCAAGGGAGTTATGAAAGAGACATTGTTTCCAAACATGATAGTGAGGCAATTGATAAAATTATAGGGCTTGATCCTAAAGGCTTTATGGATTTAGTGGTGAGAAACAGGTTAACAATTTGTGGTGCTTACCCAATAGTGAGCTTGTTAAATTATTTAAATGGGATAAAACAAAAATTAGAACCAAAACTTTTATGCTATTATCATTCTGCAGATGTATTGCCTTCTAAAAACAGCGTTTCGTATGCTTCAATTGGGTTTTTTGGATGATTATATTTCCACTAGTATTATGATAGTATTATTTTGGATATGATTATGAAAAATTATATCCTGATAACTGCCTAATATTAAAGCAATTAATTCAAAATTTAATCCAAGATTTAAAGATTACACTCATTATTTTAACAAATATACTTTTAGTGGAGGGAATCCATTAAAATATACTGAACAGTAGGTTGCGGTATATGCTCCTGTTGTCATTATGAATAATCTATCTCCTTCTTTAATCTCTTTTGGAAGCTTGTAATTGAATTTTTCATATAAAACATCTGCACTATCACAGGTTGGACCTGCGAGTATAACATCCTTTACACCGCATCCATTTATGAACCCTTTTTCGGTGAATATTGGGTATTTTATTGATTCGTCTATTGTTTCTATTAGACCACCAAATTTTCCAATGTCTAAGAATACCCATTCATATTGGTTCATCACAGATTTTCGTGAAATCATAACTATCTCACTAACTATTACACCTGCATCACCTACAAGTGACCTTCCCGGCTCAATAATTATTTCTGGAAGTTCTTCAGGAAAATCCTCTTTTAAGAATCTGATAATTTCATCAGCGTAAGTTTGAAATGAGTGTGTGGGCATTAGATAATTTGAAGGAAATCCACCGCCCATGTTGATCATTTTTAGGTTAATTCCTGCGGATTTGGCGGAATCAAAGAGATACTTACATTGAGCTATTGCATTATCCCACTGACCAATGTCTCTTTGTTGCGATCCAACATGAAAGGAGATTCCATAAGGGATCAAACCTAATCGTTTAGCTTCTAAAACTAGATAATATATCATATCTGGATGAGCACCAAATTTTCTTGATAAGGGCCAGTCTGCGCCACTACCTTCGCACATTATCCTGAAAAATACCTTTGACTCAGGAGCTTTTCTTGCAATCTTATTTAGGTCTGAAATCGAATCAGATGCAAAAAGTCTTATTCCTTTATTGAATGCATATTCGATATCTTTTTCTTTTTTTATGGTGTTGCCATAGCTAATTTTATCAGGAGAAACCCCTAATTTTAATAGTTGGTCTAATTCATATATTGTTGCGATGTCAAAGTTTGAGCCTTTTGATGAAAGCATTTTTAGCAATTCATCATTAGGATTGGCTTTTATTGCATAATATATTTTTGCAAAGGGAAGTAACGATTTTAATTGATTGAAATTCTCCTCCACTCTTTTTAAGTTCAAAACTAAAAAAGGGGTTTGAAACCCTTTTGAAAACTCTTTGATTTTTTCAAATTCTTCTTTTGTAATATAATCATAAACGTTTCTTTCTTCACTCATTTTAATTCTCTTCCTCTTTTGTTTTTCATTATTATTTCTTATTTGCAAAAGGTTTGCAAGATTTTATTTATTGAGCCTACGTTGCAAAATTCAAGCGAGTTGAATAGTTGTGTTTATAAAACTTTAGAATTTAGTAGTGTGCTAGATAAACTGATAGATTGAAATTGGGTTTTTTAAAGAAAACAAAAGGTGCAATGCAAAGAAACTTCTACAACGGTCAATAAGATGTACAGAAAAGAAATAATACTTTTTGTTTTAGCTTTATTGTTGTACAATTGTTTTAATGAAGTTATATTTGGTAATGAGAAATGGTAGTAATGAGAAATGCTGGTCATGAGAAATGATAATGAGACATTTTAGATTAAGAAAACCTTTTAGCGAGGAAAATATTTTAGTGAGGAGAAATATTTGATAAAATGAAGTTAAATTTATTTTCTCAAGTATTATGGGAGTACTTAGATTATTTTAAGAATTTATGAGATCTAGAGGATATTAGATTGTATAGGGGTCATGCCAGTGATTCAGGAAATGTTTAGTATTTTGAGTGTGTTTAATTGATTTGAGTGTGTTTAATTGATGATAAGAGCTCATAAGATGGTGATTTTGTGGGTTGTATTAAGCAATCTTAAGAATTTATGAGATCTAGAGGATATTAGATTGTATAAGGGTAATCTCAATAATTTATGAAATGTTGAGTATGCTTATTAGGTTTTTGTCTGATAAAAATCCTTCGCGTTTAAGGTCATCGATTATATAGTGAACATCTATATTTTTAAATTCAAATTTTGTTTCAAGGTCATCTATGAACTTTTCTGCCTCAGTCACACTTTTAAAAACTCCTTCTGCAAAGAAGTCGTAGCCATTGTTTATTTTGTATAAGTTGTTTACATTTTGGTGCTTTTTGAGATAAGTTAAAAGCTCTTCTTTTGATTCTTTAATTGTTTTCATTGCAACAGTAACCCTTATTTCATAGCCTAAAAATGAGAAATCCAAGAGAATTGTGCTTTTTTTGATTATATTGTTTTTTTCAAAATGCCTAAGTCTGTCATAAAGAGTTGATACAGGGATTGCTGTATCTCTACTCATTGTTGTTAATGGTTCACGAGAGTTTTTCCTTAGCTGGCATAACAGCATTATATCCTTTTTTGGTAGTTTCATGGGCTCTTCACAATATATGATTAATCACAGCAATTGTTATAAATTTATTCTATATACCCTCTATATAAACCGTATATGTATATAGTTTATGAAGAAAGTATATATATCATATATTGTGATTGGGATGAAGAGAAGTATTATGCTTTTGGGTGGAAAAACACTCGTCATCTCTCTCCCAGCAAGATGGGCTAAGGATAATAATCTAAGAAAAGGTCAAGAAGTAGATATCCACAATAATGATGGGCTTTTGTATATATCACCTAATACGCTCAGGGATTTTTCTAGTTTGGATATTGATATACGAGACAAAAAGAATAAATCCTTGATTCTTAAGATGATCTTTTCTGCATATATCAGAGGTTATGATGAGATAAATGTGAGATTTAAAAACAAGGAACAGTTAGATCTTATTTATTCTATGGCTTATACTCTGATAGGGTTTGCGACTATGAGGCAGGATAAGAATGTGATTACACTAAAAGATTTATCCGAGATAAATTTAGATGAATTTGATAATGTTTATCCAAAGATTTATTTAATGCTTAAAGAGGTTATTAAAGAGGGTATTGATGCATTAGAATTAGGAGATTTTGAGAAGTTAGGTAATTTTTCTCAGAGAGATTTTACTATTAATCAGTATGTTAATTTTTGTCTTAGATCAATTTTAAAATCAAATGTTATGGGTTCAAATAAAAGAATTTTTTATTATAGTAAGCTTACAAATCTTGAGCAGTTAGGAGATGCGTTTATTAATTTTTTTGAGTTCGTAGCTAAAGAGAGAATTTTTCTTGATAAAAATGAAAAACAGTGCTTTAAAAAGATAAGGGATAGGATTAATGAGCTTGGCAAGGTGATTTATAAGCCAAATGTTGATAATATAACCAAGCTTTTTGAAGAAACTAAAGAGATTGTTTATTTTGCTTCAGAAATACAAAATCCAGCGATAAGAATAAATATAATATGGCTTTGTACTTCTTTAAACAACTTGCTTGAATCAGCACTTCCAGGTTGTTTTGAAGCTTGAATAAAATGATAATTGCAATTACTGGAACACCGGGCACTGGAAAGACCAGGGTATCTGAGATTCTTTCAAAAAAGATGAAAGCGAATGTTATTAACGTTAGTGATTTTGTGAAGAAACGAAGGCTTTATGAGCAATATGATAGGAAGCTTAGGACTTATATAGTTGATGAAAAAAAGCTTTCTAGAACGCTTGAGAAGCATATTAAAGAGGTTTTTAAAGATGGCAATGTGATTGTTGATGGTCATCTTTCTCATTATTTGAGAAAAGGTTTTGTTGATGTTTGTATTGTGCTTAGATGCTCTATAACTGAGCTTAATAGAAGGCTTTTAAAAAGAAGGTATGTTAAAGCAAAAATAACAGATAATCTTGAATCAGAGATATTTGATATATGTGAGGAAGAAGCAAGAGAATCTCAAAAGCTTGTAATTACAATAGATACTTCAAATAAAAGTGCTAGTGTTACCGCAAATGAGGCATATGAAATTATTAAGGGATTGAAATGGATTTAAGAGCGCTTTCTTGGATTGAGATTAGACTTTTAGTTAAAGAGATTGGATCAAATATTTTAGGATCAAAGATTCAAAAGATTTCGGTTTTAAGGGAGGAAAATTATGTTGAGGCTTTAATTAAACTTCATAAGCCAAATCTTTTGGAGAAAAATCTGTTTTTTTTGGTGCCATATTGCTTTTTTCTTACTTCAAAGACCAAGGTTCTTCCTGTTATGCCGCATAATTTTACTATGTTTTTGAGAAATAATCTATCAGGCGGAGTTATTGAGTCTTTTGAGCAGGTTGGTTCGGAAAGGATTATTCGTATAAAGATAAGATATCATGATGAGATAAAAAAGCTTTATTTTGAGCTTTTTGCTCCTGGGAATGTTGTCCTTTGTGATGAAAATGATATGATTTTAGGGGCATATACTAAAAAAGATTTTAAGGAAAGAAGCATTAAGAACAAAGAACAGTATGTGATTCCTTTAGATAATGATATTTCTAATATTTCTTTTGAGGATTTTTTAAAGTTTTTTGAAGAAGAGTTAGAGATTGTGAAGATACTTGCGATTAAACTCAGGATTGGCGGACAGATTAGCGAGGAGATTCTTTATAGGTTAAATATAGATAAGAATACTTTGGGAAAAAAGGTTTCTATGGACAATATTAAATTGATATTTAAAGAATTTAAAAAGTTATTTGAAGAGGAGGAAAAGGCTTATTTCTACAAGCAACAAAAGCTTATTTCTCCGATAAAGCTTTTTATATATGGTGAAGAGTATGAGATTCTTCCTTCTTTTAATAGTGAGCTCTCAAATTTACTTAGTGTTCCTAAGATAAATAAAGATTATGCTAACCAACTAAAAAAGATTAATTCTGTTTTAGAGAAGCAAAAGGTTGCAGTATCAGAGATTGAGAAAGGGATTGATGATAATAACAATGCGGGAAATGCTATTTATGAGAAGTATTCTTCTATTGAAAAGTTGGTTTTTGAAATTAAGGAACTTTTGAAAAAATATAGTTTTTTAGAGGTTAAAGAGAAGATTGAAAATAGTAAATTTTCAGAGGTTATTGTTTTTAAGAATAAGAATAAGATACAGATTAATTTGGACAAATTATAATGTATTTCTTTAAAAAAATCTTTAGAAAGATTTAAAAAACATAGTGCCTAAAAAATATCTATGTTTGTAAGAACTAAGCGTTTCAAAGGCAAAGAATATGCCTATCTTGTGGAGAACAAATGGACTAAGAGAGGAACAAGGCAAAAGGCTATTAAGTACCTTGGAAAGGTTATAACTCCAAGTATTAGAGAAATATTTGATGACGAGAACGTTCCTTATTGTGATTTGGAAGAGGTAAAAAGAACAAAGAGCTATAAAGAGGCTTTGAAAAAGATTCTTTATTTTGAGGTTCAACGATTAATTTTTAATGACGATGAGAACATTTCTATAAATGTAAAGAAGCAAGAGGTTTTGTGTGATGACAAAAGATGTGTTCTTAAATTAAAGGAGGGGTTTTTCTGTGGATACACTTTAAAAAGGCTTTTTAATTTGCACTATTTTGGTCAAGACAAACTTGAATTTGGATATAAACTTGCCGAAGGGTTTCTTATTTGTGGAATAAGTCTTGATAAGGAACTTTTTGTAGAAATCTGTAATAAGGCTTTTAGCGAATATGAAAATAAGCCAGTAGTAAAAAAATCTAGTGGTTAAGTGCTAGTATAATTAAAGAAAGGCGAACGGCTTTCTGGCATTCCCGTTCATGAGAACAGTACTCACCAAAACGCAAAGATCAGCTTGACTGCCGAGTTCGAAATGGGTTCGGGTATTACCTGACCGCTATGGCCGTTCTATACAGGGGGAATTGTTTCCCGTTTAAAAATGTTGCGTTTGCTTTTTTATGTGTTATCTCAAAAGTTTTTTCCTACAACCGCCAAATTAAGGTTATGAATTTCACGAATTGAACTCATAAAATTAGGGTTTTTGAGAACATCGAGGATTTTTTAGAAAAGATTTAAATATATAAAATATATTTTAAAGAATATGAAAATTTTGAGAGGTATGATTCTATGAAAAAAATAGCAATTATTTCAATGATTATTTTGCTTGGTTTTTTAATTGGATGTAGTGAAAAATCAAGAACAGATGATGTTAATAATTTAAAAGAAGGAATTGGGCAGACTAATAATCCTTTGGAACCCTTAGAAAATCAACAGATTCCAAAAGATATTATGGATAAGGAAATCGAAGAAGTAAATGAAGTAGATGAGATAGTTGAGGATGTTAATCAAGAAATAATTTGGGATGATGGTACTGATGATTGTTCTCTTTTAACTGTTGAAGACATTAAACTAGTTTGTGGAGTTGATACTGTTGATGATTCCCAAGATAGTAATTTGAACCAAGGACAAGTGTGTATTAAATTATTTAAAACAGACGATCCATTAAGATCAATGAAAATATTTTATACTGGAGATAATTCTCGAGGAGGATTAACTCCAGAAGTTATTGCTAAGGCAAGTTGTGATGGAATGAAAGCAGAAATGATTACTGAAAAATCGTGTTATGCTGATAGTGCAGGGAAATCAGTATTTATTTATGGAGCGACTAGAACAATTGTACTTGCTAATGCAATGCCAATGGAGGAGTATTTCATTTGTTCAAAGGAACAATTAAAACAACTTGGAAAGCTTGTTAGTGATAGATTAGATTAATTTTTTATTTGATTTCGTGAAATCCTCGCTCATTTTGCATACTTTGGTTAATAGAAAAGCATATCTCGTGTTTCAACACGAGGACTCGGTAAGCTTTTTTGTAATCAACAACCTCGCTGAATGTAGCGCATGCTTTTACATTATCAACATGCATCGCCTGTTAGGGTGAGGTTGTTGATTTTTCAAATCGAAAGTTTGAATAGACGGATTCACTAAACGTTTAATCTAGACTATCTGAGAGATACCTTTGGCATTTATGCTTAGGTTTTTCACTTTATTTTTTTTTAGAATTCTATTTTAAATGTGAAAAAAATTTTTGATGTTTCTTGAAAGGGGTATTTTTAAAATTATTTTGAATGCAGATTATTTTATATTTATAATTACTTTAAGTTATTGGCAACAAAAACAGTTATTGAAAGCAAAATGCTTATAAACTGATAATTTTTTACTAGTAAATGGTGTAATATGTGAAAAAGCTAACAAAAAGGCCTTTTCAGAGTAAAGAGGTATCAAAACTTCAGGCAATAATTCCTGCAGCAGGTGTTGGAACTAGACTTAGGCCACATACTCATACGTTGCCTAAAGCTTTAATCACGGTTGGAGGAAAACCTATTATTGCGCACATTCTTGATTCTTTAATTAAAGTTGGAGTTGATGATGTAGTAGTTATAATTGGCTATTTAGGTGACAAGATTAAAGATTATATTGAAAAAAGCTACCCTGGATTAAAGTCCACTTTTGTTGAACAAAAGGAAAGAAAGGGATTAGGACATGCAATAGGAATGGCAAAGCAATATATTTTTAGTCCTGTCATTATTATATATGGAGATACTCTTTTTGAAGGAGATATCTCACAAGGATTGATGTGTGGTTGTGATGGGGCTATTGGAACTAAAGTTGTTGATGACCCAAGAAGGTTTGGAGTTGTTGAAAAGAGTGGCGAATACATCACAAAACTTGTAGAAAAACCTGATTATATCAAGCCTAGCGAGGTTATTGTAGGGGTTAATTATATTAAAGATTTTGAGATGATGTTTAAGGCAATTGATTATATTATTGAAAATAACATAACTTTAAAAGGTGAGTATCAACTTACAGACGCTTTTGAGATGATGGTAGAATGGGGAGCTAAGATAAAGACTTTTCCAATAGAGAATTGGTTTGATTGTGGGACTGCTCAAGCTCTTATTGAAACAAATAGACATATTCTAAAAAAACATAGCAACACTTCAACTCCTGTTGTTTTTAAGGGAAATATTTTGATACCCCCTGTTTTTATATCAAAGAGCTCAAAGATTATAAAGTCCATAATAGGGCCATATGTTACTGTTTCTGATGATTGTGAGATTACAAACTCAATAATCAGCGACTCAATTATAAATGAGGGTGCAAAGGTAGAGGACATTGTTATTACTGAGTCAATTTTGGGGAATTATAGTGTAACAAAGGGTAATGTAGAAAAGGTTAATATTGGAGAAAACTCCGAGGTTGAGTTTAAGTGAATATTTTTTAAAAAATAAGAATAAAAGATGAATAAAAGATATTTATTTGATTTATAATCGTATTATAATGGGTTTTATAAAAGGCTTAATTTTTAATATACTTTAAATAGTTTTCTTAGAATGGAATTAACTATTAAAGAGAATAAAATATATGCCCAAATCCAGTTAAGTTTGAATAAAAATAAATCAATTTTCATCTTTTCATTGCTTAGTGTGATGGATTTTAGATTTGATTCTACTATATTTTTAGTTACGGGAGCATATTTCTGATTTGAAGTAATTATTACATCTTTTTCAAATGTTCTCTCTTTGTATTTGAAGCTTATGTTGTATTCGCCAGAATCTGATGCCTTAAATCCATATATAAGCAAACGAGACAGGTTTTCTTCAGGAGTGGATATTAGCTCAAATTCTTTAGGTAAGATGACTTCAAGTTCAGAAGGCATAACTTCTTCATTAAATGTAAGTGTTGCATTAAAGCTAGAATTGGGCTCTAATGGGTAGTAGGCAAAATTTGAAGAGAGAAAACTAAATAAAATAATAATTGGAATGAGTGTGTAGATGTTTAACTTAAACGAGTGTTTAAACATCTTGGAACTTGTAGCCATAAGTTCTTTGTTTAATTCATTTATTTTTTTCACGTCATTTCTGTAAAGCTTCATTTCCTTTTGAAGCTCTTTTTGATGGTCTCTAAGTGATTTCATCTCTTTTTGATCAAGTACAAGCTTGCTTGTAATAATAATTATTAAAGCACCTAAAGTTGCAAAGAAAAGCACAGCTAGAGTGGGATGGAGAGCTAGCGTCCAATTGAACAAAAATCCAAAAGTAGTATCAAAAAAACCCATTTTTATCGTTTAAAATACATTATAAGTAAAAATTATATCACAAATATAAAAATAAGAGTAGTTATAATCTTATCCTTTAATAAACTTCCTAACTGCTGGATTCATCTCATTTAGGTGTTGTTTTGTAATATCTTCATAAAGTTTATAGACTATCATTACAGAAAGTAAGATTCCTGTTCCCCTTGAAAGTGCATTGGTCATATCAGCAAGTGCTGCAAGAAGTCCAACTGAAGCACCTCCCATCACTGTTAAGGGCCAGATGTATCTTGAAAGCATCCTTTCTAGTATCTTTGAGTCCCTTCTAAAGCCAGGGATTTGAAGGCCTGAGCTTAATATTTGATTTGCCTGACTTTTTGGGTCCATTCCTGAGGTCTTTACCCAGAAAAGTGAAAATAATATAGAACCTCCTACCATTAAGACAAGATAGGTTAAAGCAGCTATTAGAAGCATAGTTGTAAATGAATTATTTATTAAAGCACCTACTACATTGGGACCTGAAAAATAAACACTGAATTGATCAAGTGCTTGGTTAGTAAAGCGACCTATAAGTCCTAAAACCATGCTTACGTTTGCAAGCAGTGTTGCAGTTAAAATAACAGGAATATTGCTTGTATAAATAAAGTTAAGTGGCCATCTGATAGCAAATCCTCTGACTCTTCCAGGTGCAAGGGGTATTTCAATTTTTAGAGCCTGTAAAAATACCGATGCGGCAAATACCACTAAAGTAAAGATAATCCTTAAGCTATTTGATAGCACTACGGCAACATCTCCTTTTGATAGGGCCTGAAATATTGCAAGTAAAGCGCCATCATAATACTCTCCACCTGTTATTCTTAGCCAACTGAAAGTCTCGATGAATATAGTTCTGCTCACACCCGCTACAATGAAAAGGCTTATTCCTGAACCAAATCCCCACTTGGAAAGCAAATCATCCATAAGCATTACTAAAAATCCACCAATACAAACCTGCACAAACAATAATATTTTGAGTGAAGTGATTTGACTTGCACTAAGCTCAACTGCGCCTTCAACAAAGTTTGAGATGAATGAGGCACTAGCAGGGTCATAGAACTTTGCAGCCGTAAGCCCACCAAGGAAAACATATATTGCTCCTTCTAAGAATATAAAAATAACAGATAATACCTTTTGAAGCGCCTGAAACTTCTTTCTGCCGTCTTCACTAGTCATATCAATTTTGACAATCTCTGCACCAACTAAAAGTTGCAAAACGATTGAAGATGTTACAATAGGCCCAATTCCAAGGCTTAAAAGGGAACCAAATGTTGCTCCAATCAGGATTGAGAGCATTTTAAACCTTTCAGTTTCTTGGGCAGGAAGCCCAAATAATGGGACTAGTGTTAAAACGAAATAGATTACTAAAATAAGCAAAGTCCACTTAAGCTTTGTATTAAAAGAAACCATCTGCTGAGTGGGTTTTTGAACATCAGGGATGTATTTTGCGAACTTATCAATCATTTTTAAACACAGCACATTTATAGTTTTTAAAGCTTACTATTGAAATACTTTTATTTTTTTAACCAAAATCAAACCGTTCTTTTGACCTGTTCTTTAGTGTTTCTATTTAGCGTTTCTAAATGTTTCACTTGAAATCTTTAATCTAGATCTTCATCTGAAGAATCCTTTTGGCTATCTGAGTTTTTAGCAGAAACTTTAGTCTCTATTGTTTTAACACTGCCTTTTGCGATTTTTATTTTCTCAATTGCTTTTTGAGATGCAGAATCTACGTTTATGTTGATTGCAAAAGAAATATTTCCTTTGCCTAATAGTTTAGTATATTTTGTCTTTGAAAGGTCAAGTGAATAGCTGTTTCCTTCTTTTTTGGCTACACCTTCTGCTAGAAAGGTTGGAAGCATCGATTCAATCTCATTAAGGTTTATTGTGCAATAGTTTACCCTTAAAGAGGGTTTTCTTTTAAATCCATGCTTGCCTTCGAAATTTTTTATGGTCCAAAAGCTAGGTCTTTTTGCATCTGCTCTTTTACCTGAGCCTGCATTACCTCTTCCACCTTTGTTTCCTGCACCTCTTGCTTTTTTCTTGCCACCAGTGCCATGAGTGTGTGAGCCACGCATCCTTGAACTTTTCTTTCTTTTAAGAACTGTCATATTTAATCCCCTTTAATCATTTAATCATTTTTTCTTGTTTTATTTTTTTTTAAATATTAGTCGTTTTTAATTAATTATTTTTTTATAGTTTAATCAGTCTATTTAGACAACTTGTTATTTGATTATTTTGCGATTTGATTATTTTGCGATTTGATTATTTTGATTAAATCATTCGTTTGATAAGTTTTTCAAAGTCCTCTTGTTTCCACTTGCCTAAAGCACCTTGGTTTGTTTTTGGCTTTTTGATTGTTCCTTTAAATCCACCTTTTGGCGGAGATAATCTAAAGGATGCAATTTTACTATCAGTTGATAAATTCTTTCTTTTAGAATTCACTTCTTCTAAAATACTTTTTGATATGTTTGAATAGGCAGTATAATCCTTTAATCTCGAAACGATTCCTTTAAAAGAATCACTTTCAGGAAATATCGCAAGTGTGTGTTTTCTTAAAAGCCTTAAACTTTTAAGACTTAAGCGAACATCTGGAGATAAATCGTGAAGCCCTCTTATTAGTACTACTCCCATAAGATCTCCTTTTTTTTGATCTTTAGTGCTTGATTCTTCTTTTGCCATTTTCAATCATTTCCATTAAATATTTTGCATGTTTGTTTTTTGCATACTCATATTATATGCATATTTAAGTATTAGTATAGTTAATAATTTCTGATGTTTAATTTTTGATGTTTTTTATTTTCATGTTTTTAATCTTAATGTTTTTTAATTGAATGTTAAAATGCTATGTTTTAGCATATTTAAAACGACATCGATATTTCCAAAATGAAATCTTTATATGAAATGTTTTTTTAAAGCTAGGTTTCTAATTTGTGGTTGTTGTGTTTTCTTCTTTTGATTCTTTCAAAGACTCACTTACTTGTTGATTGTTATGTTGTTCTTGCTCTTCTATTTTTATTGAGCCATCTGCAATCCCTAGCGCTTTTCTTTGTATTGGGCTTACTTTCATCCGAGTTAGTTTTTTTAATGCATTTACAGTTGCGTTTACGAATGTAAGTTTGTTTCGGGTTTGACCTTCTACCCTGCACCATACATCTTTTATTCCTGCTTTTTCAAGTATCTTTGCAATCTCTTTTTCTACGATAAGGCCTTTACCTTTAGGTGCAGGCAAAAGCTCAACAATTACAGAAGAACACTTGCCTGTGACTTTATATGGAATTGAATGAGGTTCAGCACAATTACATACCCATGAACCACAACCTCTTCTAATCTTAAATATGTTCATCTTTGATTTTCGAATTGCCTTCTCTCTTGCAGGCACAGTTTCTTTGGCTTTTCCCACGCCTATTCCTACATGTCCATTTCCGTCTCCACAAACAGAGCAGGTGCAAAAGTGAGGTTTATTTCCTTCTTCAGTTTTCTTTTGGGTTTGTCTAAAAACCCTTTTTTGTCCACCACCAAACTTTCCTTTGGCTTGTCCAATCATTAAGAGATCTGCGTTCATATTAGGTAAAAGAGCGTCTACAATCTCTTCTTCTAAAATCGCTTGCCCTTTATCAAGGATATCATCAATAGCCTTTATTTTTCCATCTTTGACTAATCTGCCAAGCTCTGTTTTCGGAACCCAGTTATCTATTTCCTTTGAGATTGAAGGAACTGGAACTATTTCCTCATCTGAATTGCTCACATCTTCAGACTCTGATTCACCTTCGGGTGATAGCTCTTTTTTCTTTAAGATCTTTTTTTCATCTTTTTTAAAACCTTTTTTTACATCTCTTCTTGGGAAAATTGGCTTTTTGCCTTTACTTTTTTCCGATTTTCCTTTTTTTGTGTTTTCTACCATGAATATCAAGCCTTTAATTTTTTTTTGAAATATTATTTATTTTATTAGGTATTTTTTTAGTTTTTAGGTATTTTGTTATTCTTTTTTAAAAAATCTTTAATCGTTTTTTCCTTTTTCACCCAAGGCATTAGACTTAGCTGATTTGGAATCGGTTTTAATAGTGGTTACAACAGATTTTACATCAGATTTTGCAGAGGATTTGGCAGAGGGTTTGGCAGAGGGTTTGGCAGTAGATTTTGTGTTTGAAAGTTTATTGGTTTGTTTTATTTTCTCTAAAACATTATTGAAGAGTTCTGTTATCTTTTCAGTGTCAATTTTTTCTTTTAAGTGATATGAATATCTCTTGTCATAAAGTCCTTTTTGTTTAAGTTGTTTAACATGATTAGTTATATGTTTTCCTGAGATTCTATCCTCTGTTGGAAAAACTGCTGGGTCTACTTCCATTGAAACACTTGAATCAACTACTCCTTTTGCAAAGGCATAATATTTTCCTCCTTTTTTAGGGGTAATCATTCCGGTGTCAAAAATAACTTCAGGTAAATTTTTCTCCAAAAGTAATTTTCCAAAGTAATATCCAAATAAGTATGAAGTAGGGAGATTTGATGATGTAAAGCTCCAACCAAATGCGTTTAGGGACTTTGCATTTGCATCAGCTAAAACCTCGTCACCTTTTAGGTTGAATTTGATTGCCTGAGCCCTTATGTTTCTGGAACCATAACTAATAAGTAACCTAATCTGTCCTGATTTTAAGAGCTTTATCCTTCTATCATAGCTCGTTTTTCCTTCCCTTTTCCTCCTAAAAGGAATCATTCTTGTGCTTTTTTTCATGTTGATCATTCCTTGTGCTTGTCGGCAATGTAGAGTTTTAGGTGTCTTAGGCTTCTGAAAAATCCACCTTTTACAAGGTAGTATAGTTTTTTAAAGGATTCATTTGAGATTTTACCTTTCTCCTTTAGATACTTTAGGAATTCTCTTTGCTTTCTTGTAATGTTTATTCTTTGCTCTCTTTTTGAAAGTCTTGCATTTTTAGTGCCTTTTCTTGAGCCCGGACCTTTTTGATTATTTTTCTTTTTTTGTTTTCTAATCTTATTGGCCCTAACTCTTGAGACTCCTTTTTTCTGCTTGACTGTGATGATTCCACTTTTTATTAATCCTCTTACATCAGCTTTTGTAATCGCATCTTTTATCTCTTCAGAAGCGCTACTTTGCACCACTATTCTCTTCTTAGAGACTTTCATCACTTTTCCTGCAAGCTTTTTTTGGAAATTAAGTTTCATAAATCATCACTTTTTTCTTTTGGATTAGGTATTTGTTTTTATTTGTTTTTTTTATTTGTTTTTTTTATTTGTTGTTTTTTGTTTTTCATTTAAAGGATTTTTAGTTATATTTTTTATCTATTGTTATATTTTTTATCTGTTTTTTGTCAATGGTTTTGTTAATAGTTTTCTTTAAAAAATCTCCTAACTTTTTTGAGTTAGAAGTTTATCCCAATCCTTTTTCTCTTTTAATTTTTCATCTTCGAGTAAAACATCAGAAGAAGACTTTTGATCACTTGGTTTGAGTTTTTCCTCAGCATCTTTGGATTTTGAAGATTTATTAGATTCTAAATCTTTTTGCGTTTTGGCTTTTGAATCCTCAGATTTATCTTTTTTTTCTGCTTTTTTTGCTGATTCTTTCTTTTTTGCCTTTCTTTCAAGTCTTATCTTCTTTCTTTTTTCTAACTCTTCAATAGCAGATTTTGCAAATGCATCTGCATCCTTGTAGTTATAAACAATAATTCCTAACTCTTTAGCACTTTTGATTATATCAAGTCTTTTTTTAGTGCCGACAGTTGAACCTATTACACATACATGAGTTTTCTTATCAACTTTTTTGAGTTGAGAGACATTTGAGATTATTGCAATAGAAAGTCCATTTCTAAGCAATCCTTTTACCTTTGAAGGAGAGCCATATCCTAGATTTACTTTTGAAGGATGGCCTCTTTTTCCTAGCCTCATCTTTGATTGTGAACCTTTTGGAGCTCTCCAACCAGGATTATTTGAAAGCCTCTTCTTTTTATTTACATCCTGTCTTTGGAATTTAGGCTTTCTTTTTTTTACATCGTGCCTGATTTTGAGTAACTCTTTAACATTTGCCATGTTATCTTCACCTTAAATAATCTGTTTACCTGCCTTTTCGATTATGTAGATTCCATCTTGAAACCTTCTTTTGTCCCTATCAGTGATCCTTGTTAGTGCTTCAATCTTTCCAGCGGCGGCACCTACGATAGCCTTATCAGTTCCACTGACTTCAATGATATCGCCACTAACCTTTAATTGGACAGATGAGGGTACTTTTACAAGTCTTGCTATTTTTTCACCTAAAAAGTTTTTTACACTCAAGGTATTTTCCTTTGTTGTGACAGTCATAGGAAAATGGCTTGAACAAACTTTTAGTTTATAATTAAAACCCTCAGAGACTCCTTTAATCATACTTTTGATGATGGATTCAAATGTTCCTTGAAACATCTTTTCTCTTTTTGTTGCATTTAAAGAAGTAAGTGTCACAAAGCCATCTTCTATTGTTATTAAGATTGTATTTTTGAAAAGTTCTTTTTTATTCTCTCCTAGTTTTCCTTTTACAATTAATAGGTTGTTTTCATATGCTACTGTTACATCCTTTGGGATTGCAACCTTTTTTTCCATTTTTTCTGCTTTCATGTTGATCACAAATCATAAATTAATCAAAATTAATTGAAATAAATCGGGATTAATCGAAATAAACCTAAATAAATATTTGGTAGATTTTGGCTTTTTTTGCATAGTTTTTTTATGAGATGATTGATTTAATCAGTAACAATATGCAATGAGCCTACCTCCAGTTTTTTTGTTTTTAGCTTCAATATGAGTCATTAATCCGTAGGGTGTTGAGATTATTAATATTCCAAATCCTACTGCAGGTAAAAACTGTTTTTCATATCTATCAAAAGTATCCATTGTGACAGCAAATCTTGGTTTTATAGCACCACATTTGTTTATGTGACCTAATAGGTTTAATTGAAGTATTCTTCCACGCGTGGTGTTTGTAAGGGCGTATTCGCCTAAGTACATATTCTCTTTTAACAAATCAAAAACTTTAAGCATAAGATTTGAAACCGGAACTATTTGTATTTCTTTTTTACCTGCTTTCTCTGCATTGTTAATCTTTGAAAGCGCATCTGCGATTGGATCATTTAAAACCATTTTACATCCTCAACTATATTTTTTAAAACCTATTTTTGTAGCAATCTCCCTAAAACAATGCCTGCATAAATGAAGACCGTATTTTGAGATATGGCCTCCTGCTCGTCCACACCTTCTGCATCTGTTAAACCCTTTTCCAAACTTTCTTTCTTTTGGAGCTGAATGCTTGTTGAATTTGACAAGTATTGCGGGTTTTGATTTTAATTGGACATAGACTTTTTTATAATTTGATGCTGCCATGAATATTCCTCCCTAATTATTCGACCTCCACGCCGAATTTGTTTTTGATAAATGCAATTGCTTCGTTTTTTGTGATTATGTGCTTTTTTCCAATTTTAGATTTGAAATCCTTCCTTTTTTTCACGCGATATCCTGCTCTTGATAATGTTACACTAACTTGAAGACCTAAAATCCCTAAAGCGTGGTCATATTCTACGCTGGGGATATCTATGTATTCCTTTATTCCGAAAGAAAAGTTGCCAAAGTCATCAAAAGATTTCTCTGAAAGCTTGTTATCAAGTGCTTTTAATAATGCTGAGAGCTTTTCATTTGCAGTCTCTTTTCTTAGTGTAACCATTGCGCCTACTGGAAGCCCTGGTCTTACAGACCATGTAGGAATTCTTTTTTGGCTTACAGTTTTAACAGGTTTTTTACCAGATATTTTTTCAAGTAATATTAGTGCTTTTTCTAATAGTTCTGGGCTTACATTAGTACCCATACTAAGAGTAATTTTTTCTACGAAAATCTCTTTATTTGGATTTTCACCCTTTGGTTTTTTTTGTTTTTGTGACTCCATTTAAACATCATCCTCTTGATTAAAACACACTGATTGAAGGAGATTTTTCGCCAATTGCGATTACACTTTTTTTGTCCACTTCAATAGCAGTTTCCTCAGAATTGACAACTAATATATCATTTTCAAGCACTTCACTTATTGTTCCATGCCTGCCAATGTGTTTCCCATTAAGTATGCATACAAAAGAGCCTTTTTTTAAAGGAATATGCTCTATTATCTCTATTTTTGGAAGTTTTATTAACAAAGCCTCACCTACAGTATATTGCTTTGTATCTTTTTCAGTGACTAATATATTTATTCCGGATTCAAGATTTAATTGTAATTTTTTTCCTTTAAGCAAGGTCTTTCCGATTATTCTTAAAACGTTAAATTCAGATTCGTTTTGAGGTATTTTTATTATAGATAGTCTGCCTAATTTGTCAAAAACAAGTCTGTAGTGAGACTGAATATTTGGCAAATTTAATACATCAAAAAGCCCTATTGGAAACGTGTATGAATCAATTAATTTTCCATTTACAAGTATTTCTTTTGCATTGATTAGCTGTTTTACTTCTTTAGCATTGCTGGCAAGCTTTAGCATATCCCTTATTACAACTACCAAAGGCAATGTCTGTGATAGTGGTCTTGGACCTACTGTTGGCCTTGCAACGAATTTGTTTTCTTTCCTGCGTATTGGCCAGGTTCTTGGAACTGATATTCTTTTGATATGATTTGCTACCATTTTATCATCACTTTTTTAATTAGTCTTACTATTTTTCCCCTTGATTGCCTTTTTGGACACTATCTATTGTATTGCTTTTTGACATTTTATTACTAGCAGTATTTTTTTCGGAATTTGCGTGAGTAATCTTTTTATCGATATTCTTATCGCTACTTTTATCAATAATGTTATCGGTATTTTTATCGGTATGTTCAGCAGTTTTCTTAGCACTCTTTGGTTTATTGTTATCGGTTGGTTTAACCTTTTGCTTTGTACTCTTTAAACTGCCTGATTTTGAGTTTGACTTTAGTTTTTTTGGTGTTGCGGTTTTACCTTTCTCAAATTGCAAAAGTCTTTTTTTGTCTTCTAATATCAGGGATGTTATTTGCAAGTTGCATGGTTTTAGAGGATATTTCACCTTAGAACCATTCTTTTTTACTACTTCAATTCCTGAGACATAAGCAATTCCTTTTTTTAGGAGTACTTGTTCGACTTTGCCACTTTTACCACTAAATTGGCCTTTTTTTATTAAAACAGTATCTCCTTTTCTTAATGGAACATGCCTTTTTGAATATTTACTTCTTAGCTCTTTTGAAAGATTGCAGGATACAAAATCCTGTCTTATGTGCAAGGGAGCATTAAATCTGTACTTCCTTTGTTTTCTTACTTGAGAGCTTGATTTCCAAGCAGAGGAATATTTTTGTTTCATTTTTTAAATCCTCACACAATTATACTGGCAAGCTTTGCTACCGAAGGCCATCTTTCGCAAGCCTCTTTTGCAACAGCACCTTTTATAAGCGTACCTTTTGGGTTTCCATCTGCATCTTTTAATACTACTGCAGCATTATCTTCAAATCCTATCCTGGTTCCATCAGGTCTTCTGTATTCTTTTTTTTGCCTGATTATAACCGCAAAGACGACTTTCTTTCTCATCTCAGGATTTCCCTTTACAACAGAAGCCACAACAAAATCTGCTACTCCTGCAGAAGCGATTCTTCCTTTGACTCCTTTATAACCTTTAACTGAGATTATTTGAATTACCTTCGCTCCAGAGTTATCTGCAGTAGGCACAAATGCACCTACGGGCAAACCTTTTGTAACTTTTGCTTTGATCGCTTGCATATATAATACACCTTATTCTTTGGATTGTTTTGTTGATTTTGTGTCACTAAGCTCATCAACGCCTTCATCAGCTTGTTCTTCTGTAGTAACTTTGATTGTCTTTGATTTTACTTCGCTTGATTTATTAGTCGATTTTGCTTTTTTCTCAATTTTTTTTCCTTTTGATTCTGATTGATTATGCTCTGTCACAGTATCCTTTGTGTTTTTTGCAATACTTGAATCTAATTCATCAGCAGACATAATCTTTAACACTACAAAGTTTTTTGTTTTGCTCAATGGCCTTGTTTCTCCAATAAGGACCATCATTCCTGTTTTTGCATCAATGCATTCAGGATTGTGAGCTTGAATTTTTGTTTTCTTTCGTGTATATCTATTATACTTAGGAATATATTTTAAAAAGTGCCTCTCTATTGTTATTGTTTTATACATTTTATCTGAAACTACTTTTCCTTCGAAGTATCTTCCTCTTACCTTTACAGTACCATGATAAGGACAATTTTTGTCCTCACACTTTTTTTGAGGAATATTCTCTTTTAAATTGAATCTTGCCATTCTTTTTCACCAATTGTTTTTCTTCTTATTAGTTATTTTTCAATAAAATTTTCAATAAAATAGTTTATTGATGATTTTGTTAATTTGATTTATGGTAATGTTAATTGATTATCTGAAGTGAATCACACGCATCTTGATATCCTTTCTATAGGCGTTCCTAAAAGGTTTGTTGCGTTAATTTTGATTCTTTTTGGGTAACCTATTGATGAAAGCTCTTTTGGGCATTTGAGTGTAATTAACGTATTGGCTTTTTTGATTATCTTAACTATGTCAGAGCCATTTGTTTCTTTTAAGCTCACATGAAAGGTTCCCTTGGTTTCCCAAACAACGATGCCTGAAAAAAGCTTTTTTTGAATTTCAAATTCGATTTTGGTTCCAATGAAATTCTGCTGAACTATTGCACATTGCGCCTTGAAGGAAAGTTTATCGGACCTTGATACTTTCTGGGACAAAACCATATTCGATAAGGTATTCTTTAACCTTGCCTTTGTGATCCCCTTGAAGTTCAATTGCTCCATCTTTATATGTCCCTCCACAGGCAAATTTGTTTTTTAGCTTCTTTAAAAGCTCTTTTAAATCTATATTCTTATCAGAGATTCCCATAACAACCGTATAAAGTTTTCCGAAACGCTTTTTTACGGATTTTATTGTAATCTCTTGTGCTTCTTTTGCAATAGTTTCGCAAACGCAAAGCTCTTTTGGGAGTCCGCATTTGGGGCATATCTCGCTCATTTAGTTGCTTTCCTCCATTTGTTTTTCTTTAACTAATGTTTTTAATCTTGCAATGTGCGCCTTTAAATTTTTTATTTTTGAAATATCTTTTTGAGATGCTGCACTCTTTGCTTGAGCAACAAGTTTCATCAGGTCAAGTCTTGCATCAGTTAGCTTGAGAGACAATTCTTCTAAGCCCAATTTCTTTAGCTCTTTTGCCTGTTTTGTCACTCTTCATCACCTGTGAAGTTATCTGAATCTTTGATATCATCTTCGTAAGCATCATCAGATTCATCTGAATTACCATCTTTAGGAGTACTATCTTCAAGAGGTTTTTTAGTTTCGTCTTCCTTCTTAGAAGATTGATTTTCAACTAAAGTTGAATCTTTTTTGGTTTTTTGTTTATTGCTATTTTTTGAAGTGGTATCTTTGGGTTCTTTTGTTTTTGACTTTTTATCTTCAGATGAACCTTTCTTTTCAGAGTTTTCTTCAGCAGATTCAATCACTACTGATTCTTCTTTGATTATTTCTGATACATTATCAGGCGATGTCAGATTAGGAGGCATTATGCTCACTTTGATTCCGACTACTCCTGATTTTAATACTGAGAACTCTTTTGCAACTTTAACTTGAGTTAATGCAAGGTCTCCAGATTTTTTTAAATAGCCATAAAACACTCTCCAGCTTTTTGCTCTGGAACTTGGGATTTTACCAGATAATATTATTTCAACACCTTTTGCACCGGCTTTCATAACAGATTCTGCACTTTTGTGCATTATTGATTTGAAACGTTTTGAACCATACCTTTCAAGAGAGAGTGCAATTCTTTGTGCAACAACAACTGCATCAAGATCTTGATCTACAATCTCTGCAACCTCTAATTGAGGGTTTTCAAGATTGAATCTTTTTTTAAGTTCTTTTGTTAATAATGATATGTTGTTTCCTTTTCGGCCAACTACTTTTCCAGGTTTTGTACAATAAATTATTACATTTTCACCTAAAGGAGTTTTTTTAACTTCGGTTCTCGCTACACCCCTCTCTTTTAGGAAATTGATTATAAAGTCGTGTATTTCATACTTCATTAAATTTGAAGTGATAAAGCGTCTCTCTATCATTTTTTAGCCCCCTGTACATTATCGGTTTTTTGCTCATTTTTATTTGAAGAGTGTTCCTTTTTAAGATTAGTTTTCTCAACAGGATTGTTTTTTTGCTCTTCGGTGTGATTTGTTTTATTGTCTTTTGTATCCTTATCTTTTGAATTTTTATCTTCTGAAGTCTTATTTTTTACAGGATTATTTTCTTCTGCAGGTTTAGTGTGCAAGGTGTTTGAAGGAGCATTTTCCTCTTTTTTTGAATCTTTTTTTGAATCTTTTTGTGCTTGAACTTGCGATTGACTCATTTTCTCTTTATCTACTGTTTTTGTATCTGAAGATTTTAGGTTATCAGTTTCTTTTTTGTCAATAGGGGCAGGATTTTTTTGCGCATTTGAATTTTCATTATTATTCTTAGGGCTCTTGTTCTTTTTTTGAGAGGATGTCTTTCCTTTTGAAATAATGTCTTTTAATTCTTTTTTCTCGCTTCTTTTTGAAATCAGTACAATTTCTATGTGTGTTCTTTTGGCAACTCTTCCTCTATGCCTCGAGGGCTTATAGGTGGTTGGTCCTTTATCAGCACTCATGTGAAGTATTACAAGTGAATTTGCATCAAGACCCTTGCTTGTTGCATTTTTTTCAGCATTTTTCAGCATTTTTTCAAGCTCTATGGCGGTTTTTATGGGGAATCTTCCTGGTCCAATTCCTTTTTTGTGAGCTACACTTGCATTATATCTTTTGAAAGGAACTGCAGTTTTCATAGCTTTTACTTCGTCTATTATTTTGTAAGCAAGAGATAGTTTCTTGCCCATTAAAAGCCTACAAAATTCTACAGATTTCTTAAATGAAATCGGAAGAGACTCTCCCTTAGCTTTGCCATATTGGCTTTCATCTTGTTTTTTGGAAATTGATTTGTATTTCATTACTAATCAGCCTATTTTACGGATAGATTTGCACTTGATCTTGTAGCGCCTACACCTGGAGCATGATGCATTACAGATTTTCTTGTAAGTGCTAATTCTCCAAGATATAAACCAACCATCTCTGGTTGGATTATTACGGCTAGGTATTCTTTGCCGTTGTATATTCTAATTGTCTTTCCTACCATCGAAGGAAGCACTATTGCATCTCTTAGATGAGTTTTAACTTTGTCTTTTTTTGAAATTTTTTCTATTAATTTCTTTTTTTCTTCGCTAAAGCCTCGCTTGATTGAACGTCTTTTTCTTGCAGTCAAAAGCTTTGAAAACTCAGCTACGCTCATTTCTTTTAGCTCATCTAAGCTTTTTCCCCTGAATGTGAATTCTTTTTTTGCCATTTTGGATTATCACATGTGTTTTGTTTTTAACTTGATTTTAACTTACTTTTTCCTTCCAGTTCTGCTTGCGGCGATATAGCCTACTTTCCTTCCCGGAGGAGCATGTCTTGAAACTGGTCTTGCTTTTGATTTTCTTGAACTTCTCTTGTTACCAAAAGGATGAGATACAGCGTTCATTTTTGCTCCTGAAACCTTTGGATAAAGTTTGTGTTTTGCTTTTGCAATGTAAAACATTTTTCCTGCTTTACAAATCGGTTTTTCAATCATCCCTCCCCCAGCAACAACACCTATTGTTGCTCTGCATTCTGGATGAAATTTCTTATCTTTTTTGGAGGGCATTCTTACTAGCACGTATTCTTGTGTTTTTGATATTACTTTTGCAGATGTGCCTGCAGCTCTTACTAATTTTCCGCCATCTCCAGGAATATTTTCAATTCCAAATATAACGCTTCCTTCAGGAACAGATTTTAAAGGAAGGATGTTTCCTAAAGCTGCTTTGTCTGAGTTTTGAGTATAATAAATCTCTTGACCAAGATAAACTCCTTCTGGAGCGATATGGTCTACTGTTTTGTTTTTTAGTTGAATTTTAATTATTGGAGAGGAATGAGCTCTGCACCTAAACATATCAATTATAACTGCTTTTATCTCTTCCCCGTTTTTAGGTATATATTTTGGATCAGATGTAAAATTGAAGCTTGGTTTCCTGTATTTAGGAGATCCCGAACCTCGCCTTTGTGCTATTATTCTTTTACCCATTGTTTATCCCCACCTTAATTTACATAAGCCCCAGTTTTGTTGCCACATCCATTGCTGGAGTGGAGCTGTCAAGTTTTACAATAGCTTTTTTAATTGAACTTGGTGTAAAGTAGGTATTGACTTTTGTAACCTTTACTCCAAAGAGCTTTTCTACGTCCTGTTTTATCTGAGCCTTTGTAGATTTTTTTGAGACTACAAATATTAGCTTGTTTTCTCCTTCCATAAGCCTTAGAGCTTTTTCGCTTGATATTGGAAATAATACTGATTCTGAGTTTGGTTTATCCATTTATATCACATAAACAAATTTTTTTCTTTGATTATATTTATTGAAGGTAGCGTAATTAAAATTGCTCGACCATCTTTATATCCTGGAGCAAGGTCGTATACATTTAGGTTATTTACGCTAACTATGTCTATTCCTGGAATGTTTCTTGCAGCTCTTGTAAGTTTACATCCTGCAGATACGATTACTAGCAACCCTTTTTTAGCTCTTTTCTTTCTGTTCCTTAATTTTGCCCGGCCTTTGTTTTTTACTGCAACTGATGTTCTTTTCAGTTCGTTTTCAAAGCCAAGCTTATTTAACTTATCAATGAATTCTTTTGTTTTTGAGATCTCTTCAAATTCTTTTGAGATTGCAAAAGGATATGCTTGTGGAATAATGTGACCTCTTTCTTTTACTAATACTGCGTTCATTGAAGATGAAAGTGCTGATCTTATCGCAGCCCTTCTTTCAGTGATATTAATCTTTTCAGACCAGATTTTGTCAGATTTTGCAGGGTGTGCCTTTCTTCCTCCTACAGTCCCTGGAGATACTGCACCTACCCAATACATTCTTGAGCCCCTTTTAGAGAGTATCTTTCTTTGAACTCTAGAGATGCCATGGCCATATGAGGTTTTATAATCCCTTCTTCTTCTTGAAAGTTCTGCTGATTGTCTCATACCAGCAAACTTGAAAGCACCATATTTTTGTCTTTGATTTGCAAGATATACTCTTATTGCTTTTTTTATGAGAGATGCCTTTCTATCCTCGTTAAACTGCTTTGGCAATTCAACTTCTCCATCTTTTTGACAATCTTTGTTAAATATAGGGATCTTCATGATAATTCACTCTTTTTATTTTGTTACTATTTTTTCTATGGTAAGATTTGTTTTTTGGGGTTCATTTCTCCTAAGAGGCAACGTTAAAAGTATTGGCCTTTTCCTAGGACCTTGAATTGAACCTTTTATCAAAATATATTCGTTTTTTACAATTCCGTATTTGTGAAATCCAGATTTAGGATTGATTTCTTCAGGTTTTTTACCTACACTTAAAATCATCTTATTATATTCTGTTCTTTGGTGAAATCCCATCTGACCTGCATGCGAGACTCTATACATTATGTGCCCTTGAGCACACCAAGCACCTAAAGATCCTGGTCCTCTTTTGGTTTTTTCAGATTTGTGAGCACGCAAGGTTATACCAAATCTTTTAACAGGGCCCTGTATTCCTTTGCCCTTTGTTATTCCTCTAGAATCAACATAAACACCTTGAGTGAAGACATCAGAAATTTTTATATCCTTTGAAACGAGTGAAGAAAGATAGTTAAAAGAAGTTTTTGGATCAAGTGAAAATGAAACCTCAAAAATAAAAGGCTTCTTTTGACCCAAAGATGTGCTTTTTGGAATTGAATAAAAAAGCCCCCTTATTTGAGAGTATTCATTAATATTTTCTTTGATCTTTTCAATATTTGCAGGAATATCTTTTTGGGATGCGGGTTTTACTTGGGATTTCGAAAGTATTTTTTCATCACTAACCACTACTTCTGATTTAAGTGAAAGGTCGCCTTCCTCGCCAGTTGAATAACACCTTATTGATGCCAATTTTAATGGAGGACACTCAAGAATTGTTGCAGGTATTGCGACATCCATTCCTTTGGTTATAGAAGTTGCGCCTTTATCTCTAGCCATGACTGTACACATTCCTACTTTATACCCTAAAAACGCGTTAAGCTTATTTGGCTGAGCCTTTGCCCAAGCCCTTACTTTAGGGATTATCTTTTTAGCTCTGCGTCTAGGCCAAAACTGCATACTTCCGTGCCTTGGATTCTCTAATTTTGCCATATTTAATCGCCATTTGATAAAATTTATACAAATACTATACAAATAGGAAATAATGTTCTACAAAATAATGTTTACTTTGCAAAACTTTGCAAAAAGTAATTATTATTCAGGAGATTTAATTTGTCAGTTTATATCCCTTTTTGAACCAAAAACACATACAAAGCCAAGAATTAGTCTATTTATTCTAAAAGACCTTTTCTTAAAACCTCACAAGCATCTTGACGATACGGGCTTTTTTGCAGGCCTTGCCTTCGTGTTTATTCTATGCTTAACATATCTTAAGCATAACTTAGTGAAATGGTGGAAAGTCCATCACTTTATAAAACTTTTGATTAAAATAATTTAGAAGAAGGGTCTTAGAAAAGGGGTCTTAGAAGAGGAATATTATTTGAAAAATATTAGAATAGAGATTTCTTTATTTCTGTTTAATGATTTATTTATTATTGTTATTTTTTATAGTTTTCTATTTAGTTTTTTAGTGTGTTATAATATCTTTTATAGAATGGGTTTTTAAACTACTTTTAGAAGTATTATATTCAGATGTACTTGTCTTTAGAATAATTATACTCCAAATGTTGATCTTTAAAAGTAGTATCTTTAGGAACGCAGATTATAGAATTAAAATATTTATTAGGGGCATTATCTTTAGAAACAGTATCCTTGGGGATGTTTGTTTCCAGAAGCTTTATCATCAGGACTGTTTATCTTCAAAATCTTTATCTTTTGGAGCACTTTCTTCAGAGGTATGATTTTTTTTAATAGTTCTCTTTTTCTTTTTTTGCTCTCCTTTTGTCCTTTTAAGCATTATTTGAGCGTAATTAAGAGGGTTTTTTACTAAAGAACAAGTCTCATCAGGCTTACATATCCCAAAATCGCTGTAATATCCTTTAGAAGCACAGTTTGGAGGGGCAGTTTTACCTTTTTTTGCCAGATGATATTTTAGATGCGCATCTATCATCTGCGTTGAAAGAGGATCTTTGTTTAGGGAATTCCATTTGTGTACTGCATTTGTTATGTCATTTGAGTTCCAGCCGATGGATTTTAAGAAATTTACTAAAATAAAAAGAAATCTTTTTCTTCCATCACTTAGCCCTTTAAGTCCTAAACGAATGCAAGGCGGGAAGTATTTGTCGGCAAAAGAGTCAATGTCAAGATTGGTTCCTTCCAAAGAGATTACAAGTGATTTGTATTCGTTTTGTGCTGATGAATCACTTGAGCTTATCCCATCTAAGCCTTCTCTTCTTGAAGTGATATCTATGTGAGATTGATGGTATGAGTATCGGCTTTGGTCTAAATCGGGATTGTAATCAAAAGCTTCTGTAATCAGGGTTTTTCCCTCAGAAGAATCGGTTTTTGAATCATCTAAAAATATTAATTGATTTTCCTTTAATAGCTCTATTTCATCTAAATATGTTGAGAATGAACTGGATTTGACTAAATCAATTTCAATTGGAGAAGAATTTTTATTTTTTAATATTAAATCTATTAATTCTAATACCTTTTTTGGTTCTGCTGATTCCCTTTTGAAAGTAAGAACGTTTTTGGGCTCAATTGGAAGTGAAACAAGACCTGATTTCTCATGTAAGGAGTAAGGGCACCTATATAGGTGTCTTGAGGAGACTAAAATTTCATCTATCAAAAGGTTAACTTTTTTTATTGTTTCTTTGTTTGAACATTTCGGACAGGCTCTTTCTTTTATAACTTCTACTCTTTTCATTATTCTTGAACATACTGGACAGATTTTGTATGGACTATCTCCATCAGAGATTTGATTTGCGCAATTGGAGCATTGAAAAGTAACCTTTTTTTCATCTTTTCCAGTAATTTTAGTTCCACATTTTTTACAAACTTCATAAACAATTTTTTCGTCTTTGGATTCTGAAAGGTAGTTTTGGAAGTGGGGGTTTGAAAGTATTTTTTGAGAGAATTCAAAGCCTGTTTCTAATTTGTCAACGTAATGAACAAGATAGGCGTTAATCCTTTTTACTCCTTCGGGAAATAAAAGTCTTGTGTCTTTGCCATGCACACTTTCTGGGAAGGCTTTGAAGGGGACGCCAATATGAAATCCTTTATTTCCTGAGAATTTTACGGATATTGATTTTAATCCATGTTTTTTTAAGGCGATTATTATCTCATGTGTAATAAGTTTTGTTATCTCCCATACAGGAAAATCAATGTCTATTATTAGATCCCAACCTACTCTCAATTCATCTAGCTCGGATGGTTTTTGTCCTGTAGAAATTGCTAATGGGTTTGACCAGATTTCTTCAGACACATGAAAGGATGATGCGCGCCCTTTTGCGAATTCTAAAATATCGCCAAAGTTTTCTATTATATCTGGTCTTTTACCAAAATAACCTTCAAGATATTTTACTCCTACTTCTCTATTTTTGCAGGATAGTAAAAGTAGTTTGGAGATGGTTTGATTTTTATAGTATATCAAGGTATCTGAAATGGATAGCATAATCTAAGTGAATCAATTGTTTTAATAAATCTTTTTATAAAAGAGATAGCTAAATACACGTTTATATCAGGATGTTGTTTGGATCAGGATGGTGTTTTTATTAAAATCGTATTTGGGAAGAACAGAAATAACAAAAGAAATTAAGAAAAATGTAGCAACTTAAAAAACACAAGAAAAATATGCTATCGAGAAACAAAAGGGAATAAATAAACTTAAAATGTTTTTAAGATACTATGAGTTAAAGGATTTTTCTTATGATGTAAGGAAAGAATATTGACGGATTTGTGGGATTTGGACTTATTGGATTTTAAAATTTAATTTTGTCAAATCTTTCCCAAGAATCGTCTATAAAGGATTTTACGGAGTTGGAAAGATAGGGGCTATTAATCCAAAGAGCACTATCTGATTGAGCAAGAGCACTTGACTGGTCTGTTAGAAGGAATAGGGTATTTGCGTTATCAATTACAACAATTCCACCTTTTATGTTTTTTAGATCTCTTAAATCAAAGATGTTTTCATATGCGCCCAATGCTTCTTTTATTGCTTTTTCTTTTTTTACCCCGATTTTTACCTTTACGCCTCTTGCATTGGCTTTCACTAACTCTTCAGAAAGAATCTTAAATATTGAAATAACCATTGAAGGTGTTGATGTTATGAGTATTTCTTTTTGAGAACCACTAATTAGATATGAAAGGTGGTCATAAAGATTATGTCTGCCTTGGATACTTGCTGAGATTTCTGCAGGGTTTACTTGTTCGACACTTTTATTGAATAAAACAGAAAGTTCTTGCAAGATTTCGCTTTTTGCAGCTTTGTCTATTAGTTCGGCTTGTTTTAAGGCATCTTCTGATATTCTCTTTTTTATCCTTTTTATAGCTTCATCAGGATGAATTGCGACATATTTTATTGGTTTACCTACTTTTTCTAAAATAAGTCCTTTTTTGCTAAGGCTTTCCAATACGTCATAAGCCCTTGATCTAGGCACGTTTGCAATGTCAGATAATTCTCCTGCACTTGCTACTCCTTTTGATAAAAGTGCAGTCCAAAGTTTAGCTTCGTAAGAATTAAGTCCTAGTCTCTTAAGCTCTTCAACAAACTCTTTAGTAATAAGCATCATAATCACGTTTTGATTGTATTAAGCAATCACTATTCAGTAGATACGCTTTATTTATATAATTTTCTCTTAATTAAAGGTTATATCCTTATTCTTGGTTAATTGAAGATAGCGCTGGGATCTTCTTGGTTAATTGAAGATAGCGCTCGGATCTTCTTGGTTAATTGAAGATAGCGCTCGGATCTTCTTGGTTAATGGAAGATAGTGCTGGGATCTTCTTGGTTAATGGAAGATAGTACTTGGAGTATATTGTTATTAAAAAAAAAGATTTTAGAAAAATGTTCATTAAATAAACTATCTGCAGATTTTATAAAATATTATATAATCATTTTTTATGTATATTGTTTCACTTTTTTCGTTTAATAAAGTGATTGACTCATTAAGGATTTTTAAGGTTTGGCTATCATTTTCGCTTATAGGGTAGGTATTTTTATTAATTATAAAGATTGCACAAGGCGCGTCAAAGTAGTCTTTTTCAATAAGTTTTGTAGGATTGTATAAGAATGCGTTTAGTTGATTGTTTAAAAAATAAGCACTTGCATATATTGCATTTATTTTTTTATCAGGATTAAGTAAAGAATATCTTGGGTCGGGAACAAAAAATACTATGTCGCCTTCTTCTTCATCAATCATGAAATGAGATATGTCTTCTTTTGATTTTATGTTATTAGAAAGATTTGATATGAAGCTTGATGAAATAATAATTGTGCCAACTGAAGAGATTATTGCTATTAGTAGCATTGCAATCAAAAAAACACTAGCCACTTTTTTTATGAAATTGTCTTTTATAAAATGTATTTTTGTAAGTAAAGGTAGTTTAAGATTTCCTATCAATATTGCGTAGTGTGCAACCAGATAAAAAAACATATACATTAAAAATCTTATCTCTTTGTGTGTAAAAAGGGTATATAACGCAAGATTAAAAAGAAAGAAAAAAGAGATTATGAATCTTGTTCGTTCAGATGTATTGTCTAAAGTATTTCCTTTCAGAAATTTTGATAATAAGGTATATAAAAAATCTAATAGAGCGAATACTAAGAATACAAAAAATATTGGTGAGATTAAGAATAATGACTTTGCATAATAGAAAATACTTTCCTGATAAAGATACGCATATTCGTTTTCTACTGCGAAAAATGCTTCGATTAAAGAATTTAAAAGCCCAATTCCTAAGAAATATTTTAAGAACATTACAAATAATATTGATGTAATTATAAATCCAAGCGAGAAATAAAGAGATAATTTTAATTTGTTTTTCTTTGCGAAAATTAGAAAATAGCCAATGACGAGGGGGAAAAATATTAAAAAAGGATATCTTGAAAAACCAAGCAATGAAAAAAGTATTCCTGATAAAAATGATAGAATGTAGTTTTTTATTAAGGGTGATTTTAATTCTATTTTTGATAGAAATATTATTGCGAGAAACGATATGAAAACTGAAAAGATTTCTACCATAAATAGACCTACTAGGTCGTAGAGAGGATGAAATGAGATAAATGAGAATAATAAAAATGCTTCAAATAAATATCCGTGTTTCTTATATTTTTCTTTAAGTGATGTTTGGAGTATAATTGATATTAAAAGGTATAGTGCAGGTATTAATGAAAATGAGAACAGTTTATATAACAATATATTATCTTTGAATACTAAACCAATAATTGAAATAAACATTGGTCTTATGTTTTCTAATATGGTTGTTTTTCCCTGTATTCTAAGTGCATTAGATATATAGCAGGATTCATCCCATCCAAATAGACTAGAATTAAAGAATAGTGAGAAAAATATAAGAATCAATATTATGTTTATTATTCTAATTATTAGAATTTTTTCTGATTTTAAAAATATTGATAATAAAGATAAGAACTGTTTTATATATCCTTTGTTGGATTTGTTTTTTTTATTTTTTTTTGCTTTTTGATTTGTGTTTTCATCTTGAATATTTATGAAATTTTTGTTTTCGGGATTCTCTTTGCTAAGATTATCCATTGTACTTTTTTTTGATGAAACCATGGGTTTTAACCTTAAAAGAGTTATTTAATTTCAAATTATTTTTAGGTATATTTATCCTTTTTATGGGGCAGACGGATTTTGTGGTGATAGATTTTGTTTTTTTTATTATTTTGATGGTTGATTGTAATATTGTTTTTAAGGTTATCTATTAGGGCTATTTTTGAGTATTGGCTAGATTTTTTTTATTTCGTAAAATCCAGCATCACTTCGCATACTTTACTCTTGAGGTTTATTCTTGAGACCGAAATTTTGAAGAGACTTATTTAAATAATGTTTAACCCATTTAAACTTGAACTTTCTGCAACATATTTAGGACATTTATGCTTGAATCTTTTTGATTTAGTTTTTTAAAGTGTTTTTTTAATACGTTGTTTGTAATTGTTTGCTTTTTATTTTGTTTTTAAAGATGATTATTTTTTAAAGGTAATTATTTTATTTTATTTTTTAATAAGTTTTTAAGCTAAGTCTTAAGCGATTTGGTTTTGAGCAGTATTGTTTTGAGCAGTATTGTTTTAAGCTATACGCTTTTTGTGTTTTTTAGTAATCTAAGTCCATATTTGATATAGTTTTTTAGTTGAGCGATGCTTTTAAGTGAAAGTATTTTTTTAACGATGTAGTTTGGTCTGAGGTGATATTTTCGTAGTGCTTTTTTTCTTATTTGTTTTAATTTTTTAGCTGTTATAAATTTTGTTCCAATAACTGGATTTGAAAAGTAGCTATGACCTAAAATCTCTTTTTCAGAGGCTATTAGACCAAGCGCTTTGGATTGTTCGTAAAAAGGAGTGCCTATAAAAGGTGTTGCAATATGAAGTTCAACAAAATCACAGTTCAATTTAAACATGAACCTTATTGTTGCGTTTATTTCTGTTATGCTTTCATTTGGAAAGCCAATCATGAAAAAACCATATGTTTTTATTTTGTGTTTTTTACATAAGGATATTGCTTTAATGTCATCAGATATTTTTGAGCCTTTTTTTATTTGCTCTTTTTGCGGGTTTGTTCCTGACTCGATTCCAAAAGCTATTATTTGACATCCTGCTTTTTTCATGAGAGTTATCATTTCTTCATCGATTGTGTCTGTCCGCGAGTTTGCTACAAAGGATATTTTCAATTTTCTTTTTATTATTTCTTTGCAAGTTTCAATTACATTCTTTTTGTTTATTGTGAATGTGTCGGCCTTGAAAAAAAATTCTTTTATGTTATGCCTTTTTACACAGATTTCGATTTCATCAACTATTCTTTGAGGGCTTTTGTGTCGTGGGATTTTGCCAGAGATTATTGGTGTTAGACAATAATAACATGAGAATGGACAACCTCTGCTTGTTTCAATAGTTGTTATTTTATTTCCCGTGTAAGGATTTAGATATAATGAGTTATTACAAACGTTTAAGTCAGGCAATGCTAATTCATCAAGGTTTTTTAAGAAGTCTCCTAGTTTTGTTTCTATCCATTTATTATTTTTTTTGTAAATAATTCCTTGTACTTTTGAAAGAGAATTTGGGTTTTTATGAATGTTATTTATGGCGTCTATTAAATCTGAGATTACTGTATCTGCCTCTTTTCTTATTGCAATATCCAATGGCTTAAATTCAGGAAGAGATAATATTTTTTTAGGGATGCTAAAAAAGAGTGCTCCTTTCATTATAGTGATTGTTTTAGGGCTTAGTTGTTTTGTTATTTTAAGTGCTAAAAGATCTTTTAGTATTGTGGTATTTGTGGTACTAAGTATTATTAGCTCAGGTTTGATTATTTCTAGGTCAATTTTAAAATCTTTCCAAGATTTATTTTCTAATGAGTAATCTCTAAAATGAAATTTTATTTGTTTATCTCTTAGGACACCACCTATATTTATTGCATCAATTGGTGTTCTTGGGACAGTTGCAGAGCTTTCTTCTATCTCACTTTGGCATCTGTCTTCTCCTCTCATGTAAAGCCCTATTGGAGGATAAATCATAAGGACATTTTGGATTTTTTTGTTTTTTGAAGGAATTGTTTGTTTCATTTGTTTTTGAACCGATATTATTTTATGATTATTTTATTATTTTTTTATTAATATTAGGTGTTTTATTTGAGTTGATTTGGGTTATTAAATATGATTAGCTTTATTCTCAGATTTTTATTGTATCAGTTTTCATGAGTATAAGTTTTCATTGTAATTTACGCATTATAAAAAGTATATTATGTAGATTGTTACTAATATAAAGAGTAGTAAAGATATTAAAATCCCTGAATCCATGAATATTAATTCTGTTCTTCGAGCAATTTGTTTATTGGTTTGTATTAGGAAATAATGTCTATATATGCCATGAAGCACGAAGGGTAATGTAAATATCATTAATTGTTGGGTGGATATGCAGTATAGTGAATATAATACAAATATCATGAACATATTGCCAACTATTAATGAGTTTAGATTTATTTTTTCATATTCGAATAATACAAGTTTATACTTTTGTTTTTTTATTTCTAGGTCTCCTAATCGTTTTGTGTATACTAAATAGCTTGCAAGGAAGAACATTACAAGTATTACCCAATACGACATCTTGACATTTAAAAGAAATATTCCACTTAATGTCCTTAGCACAAAATTAGAGCTTATTAAAATATTATCTAGGAATATTATGTTTTTAAGACCCAGAGTATATGCAAATGTGGATATTGTAAATACGACCATTATAATTAAGAATTGAATGGATATGAGAAATCCAAATGTTAGTGATGTGCCATATAAGATTAATGCAATGATAAAAGCTTTTACGATGCTTATTTGTCCGCTCGCAATAGGTCTTTTTTTCTTTTCGGGGTGTAAGATATCTTTTTTTTTGTCAAAGATATCATTTATAATGTAATTTGCTGAAGAGAGTATACAAAAAAGCAAGAAACCGATGATTGATAGCAAAAACATTTGTTTATTTATTAAGTTTTCTGAGAATATTAATGGGATGAAGATCAGTATATTCTTATACCATTGTTCGGGTCTTAATAATGATATATATTTTGTGATTTTTTGATGTTGCATTTTTTATCTGATTTTTTATCTGAAAACTTGAGTAGTTTATTCTTTTTATTTAATTGTTTTGATATTCTATTTTGATATTTGAATTTTTTTTTCAGGAATGGATTTTGAATGTATTAGGTGATTTAATTGGATACAGGCTTTTGTTTGATAGTGGATTTGCAAATTAGGGGTAATAAATATTTACAATTAAAAATTTAATAGAAGTGGTTTAATAGGGCTAGGAAATTTAATTTTCGTTTTTAAGAATAGATAACGCTTCATCAATTGTTTTGTTGTCATAAACTATTGATTTAGTAGCATTTATTATGTTTTTTGGATTTTTGTGTTGCCAGAAGTTTCTTCCGATGGCTAGTCCTGTTGCTCCTGCATCGATTACATCTTTTACCATTTTTAAGAAACTTTCATCACTATCTGTTTTTAAGCCACCTGCGATTAAGACTTTTGCTTTTCCAGAGTTTGCAACTATCCAGCGTAATCCTTCTATATCTCCATTGTATTTTATTTTGAGCATATCTGCTCCAAGTTCTAATCCAATTCTTGCGGCATATGCATTATTATTAGTCGAAAGTTCATCAATTATCTCAGAGCCTCTTGGATACATCCAAGCAATTACGGGCAGTTTATATTTGTGTGCATCTTCTACTACTTCTGAGAATTCTTTAAACATTTTTGATTCGTATTTGCTTCCAGGATAAATTGTGTATCCTATTGCTTTTGCTCCTAAAGATACTGCTCTAGCCACATTGCAAAGTATTGGGGAATACGGATCTTTTGGCGAATAAAGATTTGATTTGGCATTTATTTTTATTATTAGGTTTAGCTTACTAAATAGTTGGAATTTATTGTGATATTTCTCTGCAATACCTGGAAGAACTATTAACCCATTAAGATTTGTCTCTTTGGCCAAATCAAAAATGTATTTTGGATTTAGGTTAAGTAAATTAAAATCGATTGGCCCATGTTCCATTCCTTGGTCATATGCTAACAAAATGGATCTTGAATTTTTGGTTAGTAATTTTTGTTCATACAATTTAAACACCTGTAAAGATATCTAAAAACTTTTTTTCTTTTCAGATAATTCCTTTTCCTTTTTTGCTATCAAAATCTTTGTTTTTAATGCGACATCAGGGTTTAATGATATTGAATCAATCCCTGCTTCCACTAAAAATTCTGCGAAGTCTTCATGATCAGATGGGGCTTGCCCACAAATTCCGATATATTTGCCTTTTTCCTTAGCGACTTCAATTACTCTTTTTACTAATTTTAGTACAGCAGGATTTCTTTCATCGTAAAGATTTGAAAGCATCGCTGAGTCTCTGTCAAGGCCTAATGCAAGTTGGGTTAAATCATTGCTTCCTATACTAAACCCATCAAAGATATCTAAGAATTCATCGGCTAATATTACGTTTGATGGGACCTCGCACATCGCATATATCTTTAGCCCTTCGTCTCCTTGAACAAGTCCGTTGTTTCTTAGCTCAGATATGATTAATCTTCCTTCTTCTAATGTTCTACAAAAAGGAACCATGATCATCATATTTTTTAATCCCATTTCGTTTCTTACTTTCAAAAGTGCTTGGCATTCAAGGGTAAATGCATCTTTGTAGTTGTCATGGTAATATCTTGAAGCGCCTCTCCAGCCGATCATAGGGTTTTCTTCATTTGGCTCAAAGTATTTTCCACCAATCAGATTAGAATATTCATTTGATTTGAAGTCAGAAAGCCTAACTATTACAGGTTTGGGATAAAAAGCAGCTGCAATCATTCCAATACCATAGGATAAAACATCTTTGAAGTAATCCGCACGATTTTTGTATCCATGTGTTATTTCGTCTATTTTTGCTCGTGTGCTTTCATCTTCAACCTTGTCATAATGAAGGAGTGCTAGTGGATGCACTTGTATTAATGAGTTAACTATAAACTCTTCTCTTACTAGTCCTACTCCATCCATTGGAAGGTTATGAAAAGTAAATGCGAGGTCTGGATTTCCCAAGTTAATCATGATTTTAGTCTTGGTTTCAGGAACATTTGATATATCACTTTTTTCTATTTCGAATGGGAGTTTTCCATCGTATACATAGCCATCGTCTCCTGATGAGCAGTCTACTGTTACATTTGCCCCATTTGGGATTTTGCTTGTGCCATTTTCAGTTCCTACAACACAAGGAATTCCCAGTTCTCTTGAGACTATTGCTGCGTGACATGTTCTGCCTCCTTTGTTTGTTACTACTGCGGATGCGAGTTTCATGATTGGGTTCCAATCAGGGTCTGTCATTTCAGTAACTAGAATTTCTCCTTGTTTGAATTGATCTATTTGTGCAGGGGTTTTGATGATTTTTGCAAGTCCTTGACCAATTTTGTTGCCAACACTTTTACCTTTGCAAATAACGCTACTTTTGCTTTTAAGAATATATTTTTCAATTACGTTTTTGTTTTTATTGGATTGGACAGTTTCAGGTCTTGCTTGTACAATGTAAAGTTGATTTGTTATACCATCTTTTGCCCATTCTATGTCCATAGGGGATTTTTTTCCCTTTTTTGCGCTGTAATGTTCTTCTACTATTACGCCCCATTTGGCTAAAGTAAGCACTTCTGAATCGCTTAAGGCAAATTTTGTGCGCTCTTCAATTGGAACTGAAACATCTTTGGTTGTAGATTTGCCATCAATTGAATAAACCATTCTTAGGTCTTTTGAACCTAGTTTTTTTGAGATTATTGCTGGATATCCTTGCTTTAGTGTTGGCTCAAATACATAGTACTCATCGGGATTTACTTTTCCCTGAACTATGTTTTCCCCAAGACCATAAATTGCTGTAATAAAAACTACATCATCAAAACCTGTTTCGGTATCTATTGTAAATAATACTCCAGATGTTCCTACATCTGAGCGAACCATTTTTTGTACTCCTACTGATAATGCGATTGATGTTTGATCAAAGCCCATGTTTGACCTATAAGAAATTGCTCGGTTTGTAAAAAGTGATGCTATGCAGTTTCTTACTGCATCTATTATTGCTTCATCTCCTTTTATGTTTAGATAGGTTTCTTGCTGACCTGCAAATGAGGCGTCGGGAAGATCTTCAGCTGTCGCACTTGATCTAACTGCTACATCTGTGTTTTCTCCGTATTGTAGACAAAGATGATAATATGCATTTTTTACTTCGTTTGCGATGTGCTCTGGAAGAGGAGTTGTTCTTATGATGCTTCGTATCTGGTGCCCTTTTTTTGATAGGTCTTCCATGTTTGTTACATCAATACTTTGAACTATCTGATTTATTCTATCTTTAATCCCTGTTTGCTCAATAAAATCAAAATAAGCCTTGGCAGTCAATGCAAAACCGTTTGGTATGTTAACGCCTTTTTTTGTAAGATTAGTATACATCTCACCTAAAGAGGCATTTTTGCCACCGACATATTTTATATCCTCAATTGAGATTTGATCAAACCATAAGATAAGTTGCTCTTCTTTATTCATAAAAATCACCTAATCCTCCCACTGAAAAAAACAAACTATCGCTATATAATGTTTTTTATTCATTTTAAAATGAGGAAAAAGATGATGGGGAAAATAAATGAGAATGAGAAAAAAATAAAATTAAATGAAGAAAAAGAAGAATAATAGAATTATTTGAAATACTAGATTTTTATTATTTTGGAGTTTTGAGTTTTTCTAATACTTTGGATATGAAGCCATGCATGATATATATTTCGCGTTTTGTGAAAAAAGATTTTCCTACTATTCTTTTGAAAGCGTTGATTTGGGTGGTTTTTTTTGAGAGCGTTTCAAATTCAAGTGCGTTTATAAGATCAGCATATCTTTTTATGAGATTGGTTTTTTCTTCTCCTGATGCAAAGGATATGTGTGAAATGCTTGTTTTGCCATTAGTTATGTCATCAATTTTATCTGTTTTGTTACTAGAAGTTTTTTTGTTGTTTGATTTTTTTTTTATTAGATTTGTTTTTTCTTTAAAAAGCTCATATAATAGTATTGAAAGTGCGTGACTGATATTTAAGGTGGGGTAATTGCTTGATGCGGGAATGGAGGTTACAAAATCACATGCTTTAAGTTCAAGATTTGAGAGACCACTTCCTTCTCTACCGAGTACTATTCCCACTTTAAGTTCATTAAATAAGTGCTTAGAAAGTATTTTTAACGCTAAGGTCTCTGATGAAACAGGACTTCTTGTGAGATTAAAATCAGTGCCTACCATTGCAGTTGTTGCTACTAGATAATCGAATTCTTTTTTTAGAGAGGGAAATATATTATTGGTTTCAGTTTTAATTAATTGGGCTTTTTCGATAATAGAATATGCATGTTTTGCCCTAGCGATGAGTTGGCCATTATCCAAACGAAAAGAAGGATTTACAACGCAAAGGTTTTCAAAACCAAAGTTACCCATTACTCTTGCAATGGCTCCAAGGTTTCCTGCCACTTCAGGTTCTATACAGATAATTGTTATCATTTTATAAAAGAGGAAATGAGCAACAATAAAAACATAATGAAAAGTACCCATGTAATAATTTTATTTATTTTTTTGCCCTTTTTTTCTCCAAAAAATTTGGTGAAAGTGGTGAGTAATATCCTTCCTCCATCAAGAGGTCCCATTGGTAACAAGTTGAATAAACCTACACCTATGTTTAATAGTGCAAGCCAAAAGAACAGACCCATTAGGAATTTTACCAAAACATCTTTAAATATACTTCCAAAGCTAAATTCCTCTCCTTGATATCTTAGTGTTACTCCTAAAAAGCCAGGCCCTTCCAAAGCAGGTTTTTCTTTTGAGTTTAATTTATTTGGATGAGCTGACAGTACTAAATTATATATGCTTCCCTCCTCACTTTCAAGTGTTATTACATCTCCTGGTTTTGAATTGGATATGATTTTCTCAAAATTGTTTTTTCCAGATTCAAAAATAGCAACTCCATTTATTTTTACATAGCTTGTGTTTATTGGTATCGAGTTCAAATATGCAGGCGAGTAATCTTTTTCAAAATAATCAACAAATTCTACTGAATTATAAGAGTACATCACATTCGCCATTGGCTGATAAGCTGCATTTATAGGCGCAAGAACACTTGAAGAGATTAATGAAAATATTAAAAAGAATACCCCGAAGAGTATTATGTTTGCAAAGGGACCTGCAGAGTACATCTCAATTTGTTGCCAAGGACTTTTCTTTTGTAGACTTTTTTCGTCAGGCTCAACAAATGCTGCGGGAAGTATGGGTGCTATCACCCCAAGTATTGCAAAACCAGTTGAATGCAGTTTTATGTTGTTTTTCCTTGCTATAATGCCATGAGCACCTTCGTGGAATACCGCCAGTATTATTATTGAGAGTATCCAATAAATAGGTGGAACAAATACAGCTCCTTTTACAGGGAAAGGTAAAACTAACGCCATAGGAGAAACATAACTAGGCATAAGATTAAGTGTGGAGAGTAAAAAATCGATAAATCCTTTTATGAAAAAAACAGTTATAAAGCCCATTCCAATAAATCCTGCAATAACTCCAGAAACCGCAAATACCTTGACAGTTTTTTTGTATTTTTTTGCGATGTTATCAATTAATTTGAGCCCTCTTTTTGTTCTATACATCACAAAATAAATGACGTACCAAAGAAATTTTTCTACAGAAACATTTTTTTTGTTTTTAGAGATAAAAATTATCAAAAAGATCATTATTGCAAATAAGAATGCATAATTAATTACCATCTCTAAATTGCTTGATAGGTAATTTAAAATCAATCCAAAAATATTGTCTAAAATCATTCATAACACCTTAAATCATTTTTATGCTAATTATCTTTTATATAAAATATTCTTCAAACAAAATAATTAAAATTTATCTTCTTGATTGTTGGTCCTGTCCCAAGCATAATGGTTGGAGTATTTACGGACTTGGGGGTAGGGGATATTTTGAAATTGAAAATCTCGCACTAAAGTGCGGGGTATTAAAACCCAAACAAACCTCACATTGTGAGATTTTCAATAAACTAAATAAAAACAAACTAAAAATGAACAAATTAACCATTCAGCTAATTTTTGTAGCTATAAAATGTAAATATTAGTTATATTTAGTTTTAAATTATGTGACAAAGTATGTAACTATATAACAAAGTATGTTATAAAGACTAAAGCCTACTCTTTTAAGTTATATATTTAAAAGTTTGCTTTTGTGTGCACCAATCTGAAATCAACAACCTCACCGTAAAGGGCGAGGTATGTTGGCAATATAAAAGCATGCGCTACATTCAGCGAGGTTGTTGATTAAAAAAAGAGTACGGAGTCCTCTTGTTGAAACACGAGGTATCCTTTTCTATCAATGACAAAAGTTAGTATTATGATATCAGATTAAGTAAATAGGTTCACTAAACGAATTTATTTTTAGCGCCATGATTGAATATATGTATTGGTTCAATTTTTGAAAAGAATCTCATGTGTGATAATGTATTTTGAATCCTTTGAGGATAATTGTATTCATTGTTTAAAAAAAGAATTTTTAAAGAAAGAATCTGAATTAATATGTTTGCTTCATAATTACTTCATAAAAATAATTTATAAAAATGATTAATAATAATGAGTTGTAAAGATGATTAATAAGAAGAACTTTTAAAGACCATTTGTAAAAAAGTTACAAAGATATATTTCTAAAAATTCGTCTTTATTTCTTTCTTACAGGTCTTAGCTTGCTTGCACCGCATTTTCTACATTTTACTCTTCCGGATAAAACCTTTAATACAGGCGCTTTTATCTTGGATTTGCATACTTTACAAACAAACACATTTTTAAAAATCCTTGCTTCAGCTTCTGGAAATTTTGACATTGTTATCACCAAATATTATTATATTCTATATTGTTATATTTTATATCGTTATACTTCATATTGATATCTTTTATACCAAATATTGTTTTTTTAATTTCTTAATCTTCGCTTCTTAATCTTGGCAATGGTACTGAGTATGGCAATCGCTAATATGTTTCAATTATTTTTTAATTTTATGTTAATTTTGATTTTTGAAAATTGTATAATATATTTAATATTTTTTAATGTTTCTTGCTTATTTTTTTAAGCTTATTTTTTTAATTTTGCTAATATTTAATTTTTTTAAACTTGGTATATGCTATAATTTTTAATCCGGAAGATATTGCTAAACCGGAAAATATTGCTTAAAAAATTGAACTTTAAAAAGTGAAAAATACTCAAAAAAATTATGATTCTTCTCCTTTGATTTGTTTCATTACTTTTTTGCCCATTACGTCCCAATAAAGTACAATCGTTCCTTCTTTACAGGAATCTTTTAATTCATCAGGAATCTCCATATCCATTATCTCAAATGTCTCAGAATCCATCACATTAGCAGTATTTTGGCTTACTGAAAGGATTTGAGCGTTTCTTTTTTCAATGATAGGTACATCAATATTGTCGTGAGCAGGCATTACACAAACTCTTTTTTTGTCATCTAATAATCCTACTGCAGTCATTCTTACTTTTGCGTGACCATGTTTTCCTGGTTTTGATACCTGCAAGTCTACTATTTTGCAAGCTTCGCCGTCCATTAAAACATAACTTCCTTTTTTTATTGTTCCTACGCCTACGGGTTTTACTTCAGCCATAAATATCAACCTTAAAATCTTTTAAATATGCATCATTTAATAATCTTTTCAATGTTGTTTAATAAAATGGGATAATATGGGATTTTGATAAAGTTAGTTTAAATCCATTTAATATGGATGTTATAAAAGAGCCTTTTTTAAAAAACCATTTTTTAATCAGCCCTGTCTTACTTTGGGAGAGACAATTTCTTTAAAAAGCTTTCCAATAGTTGAAGCGATCTATTATTCCAAAAGTTTTAGTGTGTGATGGAGTAGGATTTAACGGATTTCACGAGATCAAAGAAATGATAAGGGCTTTAATCTCACTTGGGCCTTTAGAGCCTTTAAAGTGTCAAATTATTATAAGTGATTTAATAAGTATATATGTATCAATATTCATCTTTATCTTTTGCAATTGATTTGACTACCAAAAATGCAATGACTAAAACTCCGATTATGAATATGATAAACCATACACTTGGCTTTGGTATTTTTTGAATGTCAGTAAATCCTTCTAGGAAGCTATCATAAGAAAATTCATATTGAGATTTGAAATTATCATAGTTAAGCTCCAATAGAATTCTGCCGTTAGTGATGTTTAGTTCTTTTGGGTCAATTCCTGAGAATCCTTCAAGGTTGATTGTTGAAGATTCAGTTAGTGTTTTTGGGACTGTATTAAAAATAGCGATTTCATTGTTATTTTCATCAAAGAGTTTTACTTTTGCATAAACAATTGAGTACTTATTGCGTCCTTTGTTTTTTACAGTGACATTATACATTCCATCTTTTATTTTTGCAGACATTACTTCTACTGCTTGCCCAAAAATCTTCACATTTTCTTCAAATATCTTTTTTTCACCATCAAAATTGCATTCAATATATAATGGATATTCTCCAGAGATAAATTCACCAAATAATTCAAAGGATAACTGCCCAGAATCTGTGTTTAGAATATTTGACTTTTTTAGTTCAGAAGAAATTTTGTTGTTTTTGTCATCGATTATCGTTGCACTACAAGATAATTTTTCTATTGTTTCTTCACCTTTGTTGTCATATAAAATATTTGGAGCAACTCTTTGATTTATATTTGTTGAAACTGAACTTAAAATCAATTCAAGATATTTTCCAGGATATGCTACATTGACATTGATTCTTGCAGTAACTGCGGGAATAGCTACAATTTGCTCGGTTTGCGAATCCTGTTCATTTAGTGGTTTTGCTAAGAAACTTATAAATAATGAGTTTGGCCCATATGATAAGGTTGCTTTTTCAAGGTATATTTCACATTCAATTTCTGTATCAGACATCTCAGTTGATTCAAAAGAGTATTTTGATAATTTGGCATAATCTGCAAGTTCTCCAGAAGTGCTGAGTGACACACTGTAATTTATAAAATCATTATTTCTGAAATAAATTGTAGTTTTAATTTGCGAGTCGGTGTCGTTATAATCCTTTAGATTATACTCTTTTAGTGCGGGCAGGACACCTATTGAAAAGACGGTTGTAGAAAGAGAGAAAAAGATTGCTAGAAATATAACTAAAAAGGCTGATGATTTTAAGATCATACATTTTGAATTATGATTTTTTACGTTATATTTTTTTATTTTTTTTAATGCAGGGTTTGACTTTTTCATTGTGATTTTTCACGGAATTTTTGCATAATGTATATTTAAAAGATATGATATATTAAAATAGTGTGTTTATGTTAAGCACTTTTTATTGTTGCACAAGTTTAATTGTTAGTAAGTGCTATTGTTAAGCAAGTTTTATTGTTGTAATATTTTAATTGTTAGTGAGTTTAATTGTTGGTAAGTACTATTGTTAAGCAAGTTTTATTGTTGTAATATTTTAATTGTTAGTGAGTTTAATTGTTGGTAAGTGCTATTGTTAAGCAAGTTTTATTGTTGTAATATTTTAATTGTTAATGAGTTTAATTGTTATTAAGTGCTATTGTTAAGCAAGTTTTATTGAATTATATTGTTGTTTTTGCGAAAGTATGCTTAGTTTTTTCAAAATCGATTTTTTGTGTTTTTTGCATTCTTCTTTTTGAACTCTTAATGAACTCTTTAATTTTAAAACTCTTCAATTTTAATGGAGATAATCTAATTGAGATAATCCACATTAACAGGTATTATCTTAAAATTGAAAGGCAGTTATTTACTAAAATCGTAAGAATGATTAATAAACTTTTCCAAAAGATATAAATTTAGAATTGATTACTTTGTTGAAATGAATGAAAAAAAGGTATATTTTTTGCTTTTTTTGGTATCGCTTTCAGTGTTTATAATAGCTTTAAGCACGTTTATTAATGCCGATTTTTTCAGTGATGATTACTCATACTTTGAATTGTTGCAGGCAAAAAATATTGCTAATACGGGTTTTCCAGATTATAATAATGTTTTAGTGGTGGCTTCAAATAGGTTTGTGTTTATGCCGCTTTATGAGTATTTGTTAGGTGCAGTTTTTGCGTTTTTTGGGAGTGTGTTTAGTCTTAAGCTTTTTCAGGCTTTGATTCTTGCGTTAATCCCAATAGGGGTATTTAGGTTATCTTATGAGTTAAGGGGAGAACATTTTCCTGCACTATTATCTGCAATGATAGGTGCGTTTGTACCAGTAATCTGGCAATTATCATCCAATTCTCTTTCAAAAATTCCACTAATAATAGTGCTTATGCTTTTTTCAACTGAGTTTTATTTGAAAAGTCTTGCTAATAAGAAATTTTTAGGACTTTTTTATGTTTTTTTTATAATATTGTCTTTGACTTCCAATGTATCGATACTTTTTGTATGCGCCCTTGTTTTTAGTATATTTTTGTCATCTATTGATAATAAAAAGATTAATAGTACAGAGATTGAGCTTTTGTCTTTTTGTTTTGCGGTATCAATTTTTGTTGTAATAATAACTTATGGTGGACAGATTTCTAATATTGGAACTAAAGTGATATGGTTAAATACGCCTAGTCCTGTGTTGTCTTTGGAATATCAGGATTTTAATCTTGCTCAGTTGATATATTCTCTTGGAATATTTCCTATGATTTATGGCAGTTACTCAATATATCTTTTAACGATGGCTCAAGAGTCAAAAAAAAGAGATTATGTAATTATGTCTTTTGTTTTGATGGGACTATTTTTACTTTGGTTAAAGATGGTTTCATGGAAAATTGGATTCTCAATATTAGGAATTTATCTTGCAGTTCAATTTACCGATTTTTTCATTTCGTTGAGAAGTAGTATAAACAAAAGCAAGATTGCGAGGTTTAAACAACATATATATTATGTTGCAATTGTATTTTTTGTGATTGGCTCATTAGTTCCTTCATTGTTTTATGTAAGATCATCATTAGATAAGTTTGCAGACCAAAATCTTTTGAGTGCAATGGTTTTTTTAAAAGAAAAGTCAGAAGATGGGCAAGCGGTCGCTATTCATCCTAGCGAAAGTCATCTGTTTCAGTATATTAGCTCAAGAAGAGTTGTAATTGATTCTAATTATATTGCACTTATTTCTCCCGAAGATAGATATTTTGGGTTAAAAAAGATTTTCACGGAGAATTTTGAGACTAATGCAAGAGAAATCCTTGATGAACTAGGAGTCTCTTATGTGTTTTTGACCCTTGCTACAAGAAAGGATTATAATATTACAGAACTAGCTTATGCTAAAGGTTCGCCATATTTTGAAATTATATATAATGATGGAGACAATTTAATCTATAAGTATGATAGATCAAGTGAATGATTTATATGGAATTTGAAAATGTATCAGTTGGGAAGAAAAAGAATTATTTTTTAATAGCTATTGCTTTGATTGTTTTATTAAATAGTTTTTTGATATTTCAAACACAAGAGAATTCTATTATTTCAGGTTTTGATAAAAAAATAGTTATGCAAGATGATCTCCCAAACCCTGTTTTGAGTAAGTTTTCAAGTTTTATCTCTTTAGTTTCAAATATGGATGTTGGTTGGTTATTAGTTTTTTTGCTGTTAAATATTTTTATTTTGCTGTTTTATTTTGCAATTAGAAATTATTCAGATTCAAATGTCGCATTTTTTAGCTCAATTGTGTTGATATTTTCTCCAACACACCTTTTTTTTAATAGTTCTTTTAATCTTATTTTTTTGCTTGAATTGATTATTGTTTTGATTTTCTTGTTGTTTTCATTTAAGAATAAAATACTTGTTTCAATCGGGTTTTTTTTGTTGATTTGTGCTTCTTTTTTAAATCCAGTTTTTTTTATAGTGCTTGCAATTCTCACTATATTTAGTATTTGGAGAAAAGAGGAATTTAGAAAAACTAAGCTTTTCTTTTTATTGATTTTTGCACTGTGCGTTATTGCCTATTATATTATTTTTGGTGGGATTAAAGGACAATTGCCAGATTATCCTATGCATAGTTTTTTGGATTTTTTGTTTGAATTCTCTTTAATATTTGGAGTGATTTTGATAAGTATAATTTTGGCAGTCGTAAATTTTTTCATAGGAAGTTATAAAGATAATCAAAAAAAGATTATTGCGCTTTTTTTGATGGGGTTTGCAATGATTTTCTTTTCGCTTTATTATGTTTCTTTTTTGAATATAGTAACCAGTGCACTATGTGGCGCCACTATCTGTTTTATTGTTTTTAGAAAATGGGAAATTTTGACTGTAAAGGTTACTACTTTTTTTATTATTATGCTATTGATTGTGTATTCTTGCGCTCAGCTATTTTACTTTTTGTCAATTGCTCCGCCTTCATTTGATGTTTTGAGCGAATTAAGAAATATGAATGAGGCGGGTTTTGATTTTTCAAGGGTTATAAGCCATCCATTATATGAGGTTTATATTAGAGAGATTTCACAAAATAAGGGTTTTTATGAGATTGGGTCTAGTCAGTATCTATCAAGGGATTTTAAGGATATCCTTTCATATTGGAACCAAAGTGCTAAGTTTGATTCTGAGACTTTGCAAAATTTAAACAATTTTTTCTATTCAAGATCAATTGATAAAACGCTTAACGCTGGAAAGTTCTTAGAAGTTGATTATGTTCTTATTACAAATGAGATGAGAAATGGACTGACTTGGGAAAAAAAGGAAGAGGGATTATTGTTTGTGATCCGGAATAAAGAGGTATTTGAAAGGCTTATAGATGATGAAAACATTACCCTTATAAAGATAAATTATGATGGCATTAATTCTGAAGATTAGTTGATTTGGTCAGAGCATGGATATTTTTTCTTAAGACTTGTTATTGCGTATATGTTGTGTATAAAGGATTTGAGGTTTTTTAGTTTTTTTTGAGTTATTTATAAAAAAAACTAGAAACTTTATATATTTGAACATTCAATCAAGTAATATATGGATTATGGAAGATTAATATTAGATGTAGTGTATTTTATTTCCTTGTACTATGCGGTTTTTTGGCTGGTCACTTTTTTTAGTGAGAAACAACTAAAGGTTTTAAGAGAAAACTTTTCGTATCCTAAAATAAGCATTATTATCCCAATGTATAATGAAGAACAAAATATTGTAGACACTATTGAGAATATTTGTGATGTTGATTATGATAAAAAAAAGTTAAGATTGATTGTGGTTGATGATGGATCGCAGGATAAAAGCTATGAACTTGCGAACGCAACACTTATGCAAGTAAAGAAAAAATATCCTGAAATCGATACTCTTTTGTTAAGACAAGATAATAGTGGTAAGTATAGGGCAATGAATTATGCTTTGGAATATGTAGAGACTGAATTTTTTGCAACCCTTGATGCGGATTCTTATCCTTCTAAGGATTCTTTGAAAATTGTGTTACGCGAGTTTTCTTCTAAAAATATTGCAGCAGTTACTCCCATTTTAAAAGTTTATAAGCCTAAAGGAATACTTGAAAAGATTCAAGCGATTGAATATTCAATCAATCATTTTTACAAATCAATTCTTTCTAAGGGAAATGCTATACATGTAACCCCAGGGCCACTTGCGGTTTATAAAACTGATATTGTTAAGACATTGGGTGGATTTAGACAAGGTCATAAGACTGAAGATATGGAACTTGCTGTAAGAATACAAAAGAATCACTATAAAATAGTCCAAGCAAATGATGCTATTGTTTATACTAAATGCCCAAGGACATTGAAATCTTTGTTTGCACAAAGAAAAAGATGGAATTTGGGTACACTTAGAAACATTATAGATTATAGATCACTTTTATTTAATAAAAAGTACGGAGATTTTGGATTGTTTCAATTTCCCATGATTTTAATGTCAGGCATATTGAGTGTTTCTATTTTAACATTAATGGCGCTACAACGAAGGGATTCAATAAGAAGGGCTTATTTGAGTATAAAGGCTTATAATTTTAATTTTATAGAGTATCTTATTGATTCGTTTGGAACTTTGAATTTTAAGTATTGGTTTTTTAATCTTGAACTTAAGTCCATTGTAATGTTTGGATTTTTCTTTTTGATAACGCTTTATGTTGTCTATAAGTCACTCAATTTGAATAAGATAAAGATGAATTTGAAAAAGCTTAATGATACTTTTGTATCATTTGTAGTTTTTGCTTTTTTTTATTATTTGTTTCTATCAGTAGTTTGGCTTTCTGTTTTTAAGGATTTTTTCTTGAAAAAGGATGTTATATGGAAAAAAAGTGTTTAAGTGTTTTAATATGGAAAAAAGGAAATTTGACAAGAATAGATACTGGATTGCATTTCTTATAACGTTAGCAGTTTTTTCGATTGGAATGTTTTTTGGATTTTGGATGGATACCGCAAGGGTTGATTATATGGCGCAGATTTCAAATATCCAGGAACTAAATTATAGAAGTTTGCAGTTGCAGTATCAACTAGTTTCAGATGATGTTTTGAAGGATGAGTGTAGGGCTATTAAAGAGTTGTTTGATACATTCATAATAGAACTTGAGCAATCAAGGGAAAGGATTGAGGTGTATAGTGAGGATGCTAAGGTTAAAAAGGATGAATTTCAAACTCTACTTAGGAGATATACTTTATCACAGATAAATTATTGGTATATTTCAAATAAGTTCAAGGAAAAATGCCCAAAATCAAGTGACTATGTTACAATTGTTTATTTTCATTCTAATCCTTCGGAATGCCCAAAATGTGATGACCAAGGAGCAATTTTAGATTATTTCAAACTTAAGCTTAAACAAAATATTCTTATTTTTGCAATTAGTGAAAATACTAAGATGGAACCTACTGTTAGTTTAATCAAAAACTCTTATAATGTCACGACTTATCCTACATTGATAATTGATAATGATTTGGTGACTGATTTTGTAAGTAGAGAAGAATTAAGAAGTATTCTTTGTTCCAGATTCCAAACAGAAGAGAATAAAGCCATTATCTGCAATGAATAACCTTTCAAGTATAAGTCTAGGATTTATCTTGCTTAGCTATTAAAGGTTATTTATCAGGAGATTTCTTTTTTTAGCGAGGTCAAAGGATATAGGTATGTAAAAAGGTGTATTTAACAAAGTATAACAAAGTAAAAAAAGTTATTTTCTTTTTTTGATAGTTATAATGTCTCCAAGAGTTATTCCTTCAGATTTGCTTTTTGTGTTTTCTATTTTTTCTTCTTTTGAGATTTCAACTAATTTAATTCCATAGAAATTTTCAAGTTTTCGTGCTAGAGGTATTGAAGGTTCTCTTTTTCCAGTTTCAAGTGTATGTAAGATTGATACTTTTTCAGATAATTTTTTAGCGGCATCTTCTTGTTTTATTCCTAACCTTTGTCTTGCTAGGCTTATGAGTTTTGAGTAGTTTTTAACTATAAATTCATTTGTTTCTTCTACTGTTCGTTTTTGCGTGATTGTGCTCTTTTCAATTTGAGGTCGTAAATGCTCTTTAGGGGTATTGGTTTCTTTAGCTATTACTTTGCCAAAGGAGCTACATTCTTTGCAAAGGCTTAATGTTGAGCCTTCTACAACTGTTTTATAAAGTTCTTCAACGTTTTTACCACAAAGCTCGCATATCATATCTATGACCCCCTTTTTAGTAATTATGAATTTTTGTTCTTTTTATAATTTCTCATTGTATACAATATATTTATATATTAAATTGTATGTAACAGGTTTTATGAAAAAAGAGATTGACCCTTGGTCTTCAGATTTACTTAAGAATTATCAGCATCTCATTAAGGAGTTTGGGCTTTTTGAATTTGACTTTAAAGATAAGGAGCTCGATAGTTATTTTGTAAGGAGAAATATAATAATTGCACACAGGAATTTTGAGAAGGTTGTTGCAAGGATTAAGGCAAATAAACCTTTTATTAATATGACTGGGATTGCTTCTTCTGGAAGGGTTCATTTGGGGCATAAGGTGGATATTGATGTCTCGCTTTTTTTGCAACGGCTTGGTGCGATTAATTATTTTTGTGTTGCGGATTTGGATGCTTATCTTTCAAGGCCTGATGAAAAGATTAGAAGTCTTGAGAATGCGAAAAAGAATGCTGTTGAAAATCTTGCTCATGCGTTTGCTTTGGGGATTGAACCAAAGAAATCTTATGCCCAATCAAATAAGCCTAAAAGGTATTATGAGTTTTCGTTTGAGATTTCTAAGAAGATTACCCAAAACACATATAAGGCAATTTATGGGCATACTGATCTTGGAAAGATCTCTTCAGTACTTTTACAGATTGCAGATATTTTGCATCCCCAGCTAAAGGAGTTTGAGGGAAAGATGCCAAGTGTAACAGGGATAGGACTTGACCAGGACCCTCATGCAAGGCTTACAAGGGATGTTATGCAAAGGCTTTCTTATCCACTAGAGGTACCATCATTTCTTTATTTTAGTCATCAGGCAGGCCTTAATGGAAACCTTAAGATGAGCTCATCTGAACCTGATAATACTATTTTTTTAGATGATGATGAACATGATGTGAAAAGGAAGATTTCAAGGGCGCTTACAGGTGGAAGGAATACCTCTGAAGAGCAAAAAAAGCTTGGAGGAGAGCCGGATAAGTGCATGGTTTATGAGCTTTATAAATACCATTTTACTGATGAGTCAAGGTTTAATGAGATTAGAAAAACATGTATTTCTGGGGAGAGAACCTGTGGCGGGTGTAAGAAGGAATGTATTGTGTTTTTCCAAAAGATGCTTAAAGAGCACCAAGAGAAATATAAGAGTATGCTTTCAGTTGCTAAAGAAGTTGTGTTTGGCAAAATGAAGTAAATTTTTTAAGTATTTTAGTCTTTTATGATTGTAGATTAATAAATACTGCTTGTATTTACATTGAATTTTTCTTTACATTATTTAGATAGAATCTGATTGTAAACAAGACAAGTGTTAGTGTTTCATTTAATTTGTTTTTCATTCATAACGATTGATAAATTCAAGATTGCATAAGAATTGGTATTTTACGATAAAATGGTTTATAATGTGTAGTATTTTATGGATAATGGGAGTTATATTCTATTATTACTCGGGGTACACTACGAAAAGAAAGGGACCCACTCATGAATGAGCTGCGACCTTGGAGTTATGAGTAAAAAACCTAGTTTATGCATTATGCGTTCAACATTTCGCATTGAATACGTTTTGCCAATTTCTTATTCAATTAGTTTGGCAACTTGCTTTGAACTTATCGATTTGAAATTATTATCTGCAGACTCGATAACAGATAAAATCCTATCTTTCAATAGGGCGATCTTTTTTTTTGGTCAGCTATGTTGGTCTGCCAGACCTAAGCATAGTTTGAAAATTCTGCTATTTTCATAGTTGCGAATCCAACGATGGACTATTGATTGACTACAACCGAGCAAATTTGCAAGGTACTATTGGTTTTTTCCTTGAGAATTCAATTTCACAATCGGTTTTCGTTCCTGAAGACTTAATATGTTATCACCGGAATAAGAAATAATGTCTACTAGCATATATGCTTTACCTTCGTTGCCAATAAATTAATAGGAAGACTTATAATAGTGTTTATATTTCATACTTGTATGAAGCCTTCAGTGTCTAATTATATTTCCTCTTTGGAAATTCACACAAGTATTAATTGGGACAGTATATTACAACCCGATGATTTAATAATTACTACAAAAACACCTTATGAAAAATATCCGTTAAAAGGAAAAGCGGTTGTTATTTCAAGCAATAAGTTTGTAGAGATAAAAACATTATTAGATGTAAGACACGTTAAAAGGGTTATAGGAGTTGGTGGTGGTACTGCCATAGATGTAGCAAAGACTGTCGCTTCAAAAAGGACTCTTCCGATGATAGCAATTCCTACAATTTTGTCTACCAATGTTTTTTCAACAAATAAGTCTACCATTTTCTTTGATAAAATCACTAGCATTTCTACAACAATTCCAAATAAAGTGATAATACCTTTCGATATTGAAATCAAGTTCACAAAGGTATTTGTTAGCAGGTCTTGCGGATATAATGTCAATACATACTGCATCTAAAGATTGGGAAATTGCTTCCTTTGTAGAACCTATTAATCTGCCTTTATATGAAATAAGCAAGAGCTTACTCAAATCTGCAAAACTGCTTTACCCATTGTTAAAGGAACCAACTGAATTTGTTATACAACAATTTGTCTTTACTCTTTTATATGCGGGCTATATCACAAATACATACACTAACGGAAGACCAGAAAGTGGTTCAGAACATATGGTGTCTAGGGCAATTGATGAACTTTATTCGGATTTACACATACTGCATGGAGAAAGTGTCCTATTCGGCATATTGGCAATGAGTATATTTCAAAACAATGAAGATGATTTTTTATTTGAAGTTGCAAAGGATATGACTTTGTTAAAAATTTTAAAGGAAAATCTTACAAAAAAAGATTTGGTTCAATCATTGTTATATGCCTCAACGATACGGCCCGAAAGATTTAGTATATTTAGTATTAAAAATATGAACAGTTGTATGGCTAATGGAATAGTAGAAAAAATATTCAAAAGGTTGGAAAATGATGAGGATATTACCTTTTTATAAAATCCAAGAAGATGGCACTTATTACCTTGATTCATATAAACTATTTTCCTATACTGATGTGAAAAGTCTTTATGAAAAGGGAGTCACTGTAGATTTTTCTTTTGATAAACCAAGAAAAACGAAAGGCAACATCTTATTTTTGGAGCCGCATCCGGATGACATTGCTCTTTCAGCGGGTCAGTACTTATTAATGAAAATTTCTGAAGGTTTCTCTTGTCACATCATTAGCTTTTTCTCAAAAGCAAGCCTAGCTACATTTCCTTGGAATTCTAAAATTGAAATTAGCCAAGATAAGTATTTCTCACTCAGAGTTTTAGAAAATGATTTATTATTTAGAGAATTTCTTCATGAGAACTTATTAAATTTGAATTTGCCACAAGCACTTCTGAGGGGATATCTTTCAGTAAGCGATCGAGTTTCAAACGAAGATCGAGAAGTTATAAAATACATTAAAAGCAAGGTTAAAAAATATGTCGATGAAAATGGAATTGAAGAAGTCATATCACCTCTAGGTATTGGATATCATGTAGACCATCTTATTACTTACGATGTAGCTCTAAGTATAAATCACAAAAAAACAATTTTTTATTTAGATTACCCTTATGCTAATAGCACACATTTGACAAACAAAAGATTAGATGAGATATTAAACTCAAAAAAAATTAAATTTATTTACTATCCTGCAGATGAAAAATCTATAGATTTTAATTCCACAATGTTGTCTTTTTATAAGAGTCAATTTGATGATATTGATAAGCATCAATGGATTTCTTTATTAAAAGAAAGATTTAGAGCATGCCAATTTGAAACATTAAACACTGATCAGGAATATATGTATAAAATGTGCAATTTAAAATGAAAATTACCTTTATAGATGATGAACCTGAAATTTACCCTCACAAATATGGCGGCAAGGCTTTTATGATAGTTAGCACTGCTGAAGAACTAGCCAAGATACACAATATCGAAGTTAGTATAGTTAGCCAATCAATAAAATCAAGTTTGGATAACTTTTATCTTAACGATGTGTTATATAAGGTAGCAACGGGCTACACTACAGTGAGTACGCTTCTCAGTGAAATAAAAAACTCAGATGTGTATAATGTACATATGTGTTCCTTCGGAATGCCTTTAGTTCCAAATAAACATGATAAACTCTCGGTTTATCATTTACATGATATAATGTTTTCTACAGCGGATATTGGTAGCCATTTAGACAAAATATTATCTTATAATTACGATTACGTTGTTGCACCCTCGGAATTTGCGGCCTCAGTATTGAGAAATGTTGCACCTTGGAAAGAATGGAATAATTTGCATGTAATTCCAAGAGGTCTTCATCCCAAACTTTTATCTAACAATCTTAATCTGAATGATAATGAACGAGCTAGATTCGAACAATATTATCCTATTATTTTTTTTCCTAATAGACCTATCTTTTATAAAGGTTTTAATTTTCTTGTTGATTTGATAGAGCCTTTAAAAAAAAAATATGCTAATCCACTTATTATTACAACTGGCGAGAAATGTGACAGTAATATCATGGGCGTAGGTTGGCTAGAAAAAGAACGCATGTCTTTGATTTATAAATTAGCAGACGTTGTTTTTATTCCAACATTATTGCCAGAATCTTTTTCACAAGTTTGTATAGAATCTATAGCTTTGAAAACAAATGTAGTAACATTCAAAACAGGTAATATCCAAAACTTGGCTGAAGAATTTTCAAGTATCATTACTGTTGAGCCAAATATTAACTCAATCATTAAAGGAATAATTTATTCTATTGACCGTCCTTTTTGCGACTCAGATAAAAAAAAAGTTATCGAAAAGTACTCTATTACCAACGTGATAAATAAACTATTAGAATTGTATAAAACTCCTCCCCCCGAGAACAGAGAAATTTCTTTTTCTCAGGGATATTTTACGCGACCAGACATTATTTATGGTGAAGATACAGTTTACACAATTATCAGAAATAAAATTCAACGACACTTTATTAGTGTGGACCAATACGCAGTGCTTAAATTCTGTCAAAAATATAAATCTGATGAGGAGATAAACGTATTAGACCAAACCATCAAAAAGAACTTGCAAAGTTTAGTAGATGAAAATCTGATAGTGAGGATTCGATTATGAAAAAAATACCTTTTGCAGATACTACTGTTATTGAAGAGTTTTGCAATATGAGATGTTTATATTGTGATGATAACAGTGAGTTTCGTTATAATAACGGAAATATTATTACACCAAAGAGTTGGTTCGTTAAAAAGAAGGCTTTGATGAAAGATAAAGTCCTGTCAGGATTAAATTTATGGGAAACATACTCAGAGAATATAGAAATTCTAATCAAAAAGTTTGATGTTCATACTCTAAAAATAAGTGGTGGTGAAATATTTCTTGATGAAAATCTTTTATTTGAATTCTTAGAAAAATATTCTAATAAGTTCGCACAAATTCAGATACTCACTAATGCTTCGAGATTAGAAGAAGAAACAATGGTCCGGTTGAAGCAATATCAGAACATTGTTTTCCAGATATCATTAGATGGCATTGATAAAAAAACTAATTTTGCAAGAACGAGAAATAATGCAGTATTGCAAAAAAAGATTTTATCTGGTATTCAAAACATAATTTCAAGCAAAATCCCGATAGAAATTAACTCAGTCTTAACAAAATATAATACTGCGCGCTTTGATGAGTTTCTTGATTTTTTTAGTGAAACAGAAAATTTAGTAATATTTCCTAGACCCGTAAGAAATCACCCAGAGTTGTTCCCTGTTTTAGAAGATATCAAGAGGTTTGCTAAGATATTATATGATTATCCTAAGTATGAAAAAATTTTACCTCACAAAAACTATATTTCTAGGATTTATTCAGTGCTTAAAGCAGAAAAAGATTGGAAATGTTACGTTCCCAGATTTGTTATTGGAATGGATAATTATGGAGAAGTAAAAGGTTGTACTTGTTCTTCTGTCATTCCTAACAAAGGCAAGATTTCTGAGTTAACTGAATATAACACTGATTCATACTCTTGCTCACTTTGTACTACACAATATGAATTATTCAATATGCTCATTGATAAAGAAATAAAGTTTGATGAACTTTTTAGAATTCCTAGTCTTTCGAAGATGTCAATTATCCCTTATTTGAAAGAGACTATTGAGGACATTATAAAATGAAGCTAGCAATTCACTGTTCTTGGCCGATAGAGTCTGGTACGATAGGAGGAACCGAAAGATTTGTATTGAATCTTGCAAAAGGCTTAAATAAGAAAGAAATAGAAACTTACATTATAGCCGCAAACAGAAAATCAGAACTTGAAGTTGAGGGGGTAAAAGTTTTTGGAAAACTTCCAACATGGGTCAAAAAACCTGTTAATGAACATTTTTATAAAAGATATATCATAGGAGATAAATTTACTATGCGTAGTATTGAGAGATTTTCGCAATTCGTTGCCGAACAACTTTCTTTTTTTAATTACGATCTTCTTCAAGTAAATGCTTTTTTGTACGGGATTAATCTAAAAACTAAAGTAAAAACTATTGTAACTAACCATGAAAACCCTGATGAATTTGACAATTACTGGGGAACGGGCGCATTCGCGGTCTTCAAAGAATACGTTAAAAATATCGATTGTTCCCATAGATTGATTGTACCTTCTAGATATTATTCGAATTTATTTAGTCAAGAATTTAATAAAAAAGTTGAACCAATTCCCCTAGGTATTGATTTGATTGATTTTCCAATTAAGACAAGGAAAAAAAAAACAAGACTGAATATTCTTTTTCCGGCAAGATTTTCAATTATGCAAAAAGGACAAGATATTGCCGTGGAGGCATTAAGAATTCTCAAAGAGCAAGGTATTGAATTCTCCTGCACATTCTCTGGATATGATATGGATACATACCCTGATGACATTAAGATAATTCAGCGTAAAATTTCAGAATATAATTTAGAAGAAAATGTCCATTTGAAAAAGTACGATGATATGCTAAATGCATATTATTTGCATAACATGGTTCTTTCTTGTGAAAAATATTGCTCTTTTGGTTTGTCCATTAGCGAATCATTAGCATTAGGAATGCAAACAATATTGCCTAGTATTCCTACTTATTTAGAGATTGCACTAGGATATAGTCATGCGCATTTTTTTAATATTGATTCAATAGATGATCTTGTTAAGACAATAATTTCTGCAAAAGATTCACCTGTAGAAATTGATGATATATATAGATTTAGACAAAAAAATAATTTTAATAACGCCATAGAAAAATACTATAACTTATTACTTGGAGAATGTTGAATATTGTATCTATTTTTAATTGATTTGAATTATATAATTTAGAAGTGCTTTGAATGAACAACAGAAATAGCGGTACCATTAATCGGGAGGATGTTGCTAGGTTTCGCAATATTTTGCGAACACTAAGTTGTAATTTTCATCTTTTTTCTCCAGTAATAACTTTAATTGAACAGGGAATTGAAAATGAAAACTATCTCGTTAATTATAAGAATTGCAAATATGTGTTTAGAGTATATAATAAAAAAAAGGACATAAAAGAAATCGAATATGAGCTTTATGTGATTAAACATTTAATCAAAGAAAAACTCAAAATTCCTCTTTTGATTAGCGATGTTAATAACAAGCATATAATAGCTTTTGAGGATAGATTTGCAGTTCTTATGAGTTATGTTGAAGGTTCTCATATTCCATGGCTTCCAATTTCGCAAAAATTAGCCAAAAATATCGCTGTGGAAGTATTTAAACTGAAGATTGCTTTAGAAACAATAAAGCTTAAAAGAAAAAAGTATATGTGGTCCAAATTTCCGATTAGCAATTTCAATTACGAACTTATTTCAGAGAAAAAAAATATGCTAGAACAATTGGGCAATTTGGATTATAGCAAGTTCAAAAAAAGTGTAATTCATTCTGATCTTTCAAGGGAAAATCTTTTAATAAAGGATCACGAAGTTGTCGCAATACTTGATTTTGATGATGTAACCTATGATTACTATGTAATCGAATTAGCAAATGTTATTACCCAAATATTTATTTCGGGAGAAAAAGGTGTTGATTGGCCCGCGCTTAATGTATTTTGGGATAATCTAAAAAAAAGAATATTTTTGAACAGATCAGAAATTGAGGCTCTTATTCCTTTTATGTTGCATCGAAATTTTATTGTTCTTTCCGTTTGTGAACAAAAGGACAATTACTTTAAAGATATTTCTACATCCGTGATTAATAAGATCAAATATATTCTAAAGGATAGAAAAAAAATCTGTAGTGTGTTAAAATAAGTTTTTCAATAGAGAGATGCTTATAAATTAGAGACATTGAAGAAACTATATTCTTGCACATTATTGTGCGTATCTAAAAAAAGGGGGGATATGAAATGAAAAAGATTTTCTTAGCATTGCTTGTAAGCTTTGCACTATTAACAGGATTTGTTTCGGCCGGATTTGAGGATTTGGGTTTTGATTATTACACAACTCCGATTGCTACCGCCGGCGAACTTGTGCCTTATGGCGACTCGTTTGTTTTGTATACGAATGGCGATAGTAGTACCGACTACTATGTTGATTTTAAGGATATAGTAACGACCGATGTACAATACGATTGGCAGGCTTTATACCTTGTTGGTTTAGAAGGTGTGACAGTAGCTGACCTTGAAGCTTATTATACTGGAAAAGGTGAGCCTTGGGAAAGTTATCTAAAAGCAGCCGCAAATGGAATTAAAGCTTTTGCGTATATTGATACAGAAGATGCATCAGAGGGACCATTCACGCCACATATTTATGATGGCTTACACCATTTTTTTGGAATTGCAGACATTGAAATGAGAATTCCAGGAGATTATCCTTGCGGAAAATATACAGTGCAAACAAATGATGAGACGACTACATTTACAATTATAATAAGTAGCCCTGAGTGCGATGCGGATAGTGATGGAGTAAGTAACGTTATGGATTATTGCCTAGAAACAAAAGCGGATTCACCTGATGTTTTTTTAGGTGTAAATAGATGGATTTGGGATGGCGATAGTTGGGAAACAACTAAACCTAAAGGCAAAGGAAAAGGACCTACTTTTGCGCCAACAATGGAATATACGCTTGGATGCAGTTGTGAACAGATACTTGAAATACTAAAAGATAAGACCTACCTTGATTTTGAAGGGCACGATAAATTTGGATGTAGCCAAAGCATATTACAGGAATGGAATGAAGGTTGGTATCCTCTAGATAGTATCCTTGTAAGCCCATATAATGCATTGCCTGAGTATCCAGAGCCAACAACCACAAATGTTATGCTAAAGGAACTAGAAGAGTACAAGCTTATCGCAAGTGGTGTTTGGGAAAGGTTAGGTGGCAATATGTTTGATGCCCAATATAGTGCAAAAACTCCTAATTTTATTTGGGGCGAACAAGGCGATTATCTAAATGGCGATTTAACTATAAATGGAAACCACTTGGATTGGGGACCACTTCAGGAGACTACACATATCTACGAGATGGCTTATTCACCATTAGTTGACGAATATACAGCTTTCCTTATCTGGATGAACGACCCTGCCAAGTATGTAGATAACTATGACCAGCCATTAACTGTAGACGTTATCTTAAAGCTTAGGTAAAAAATATTTTTTTATTTTTTTATTATTAGAAAAAAGGAATTATAAAAAATAAGTAAAAAAAATTATTTGATTTCAAGCATTTTCTTTTTGGTCTCTTTTATCTTTAGCTTGGGCATTGTAATCTTTAAAACGCCGTCTTTGTATTCTGCAACGGACTTTTCGCTATCAACCTCACTAGGCAAACTAAATTGCCTATAAAATCCTGAGAAGTTTCTTTCATACCTATAGATCCCTTGTTTTTTATCTTCGTCTTTCTTCTCTTTCTTGGTCTCTGCTTTAATCTCTAGGCTATCTTCACAAACGTTTACCTTTATATCGTTTTTAGTTAAGCCAGGAAGCTCCACTTCTGCAATTACCTCCTTTTCCGTCTCATATATGTCAGATAAAGGAAGCCTGTAATTACTTTCTATTAAGTCTCCTCTGCCTTTTGGCCCCTCAAGCATCAGAGGGTTTTTGTAAGGGTCTATACCAAAATAGCTGTCAAATAAAGAGTCCATTTGCTCTTGCATCCTGCGCATTTCATCCCAAATAGAATTTATTCTTGCCATAATATACACCTCCGTTTTTTTACAATAGTGGGTAACATGCGGAAATATTTAAATTTTTCGATTTTTATTTAATTCTTTTAAATTAAAATGAGATTATTTCATTTTTTTAGAAATCTTTATATATTATAAGTAGCTCTTAACTAAATATGGTAAGGCAAATTGTAATAAAAAAGGTAGATAAGCCAAGGAATATTGATTTCGAGAAGGATGTGCAGTGGCTTTGTGATTCGTTTGGTTTTTCTACAGGGCGAGATTCAAGCAATATTTCAATGTCAATACTTACAGGGATTTTAAAGGAGATTTCTTTGCAAGGCAGCACTTCAACTGAGAGTATTTCAAAGAAGTTAGGGCTTGAGGTTCAAAGGGTCAATTATCATTTGAGGTACTTAATAGATTTGGGGCTTTTATATCGCAGTAAAAGAAGGATATTTATCAGGGAAGGAAGCATTAGCTTGGCAATAGAAGAGATTAGAGATGATGTGAACAAAATATTTGACTGTATGACTAAAATTGGAGAGGATATTGATAAAAAGCTAGGCTTTGAAAAGCGAAGATAGTTTTCTAAAAGATGATTTTTACCATGATCAGATTTCTAAGATTATAGTTTACAAAACAGCTAAATAATATTTTATCCAAATAGGTAGCGAATATTGCTTCTCAAATTAATAGAAACAATTAGTCATAGGGTTGTTAAACCTATTTTAGCATTTGTTATGTAAATGTTAATAACTTAAAAAAAGCTATTTAAAGATTATTCAAAAAGAACGGAAGTAATCTTGTTTGCAACATCATTAAAAAGGGACTTGTAGCTATTATTGAAATCTATCACTGGAACCATCGCAGTCATTGCTTTTACAAATTCTTTATCAAATTGAATTTTAGCAAGCAGTGAAATATTATTTTCTTTAGCAAAATCAACTATTTTATCGCCAATGTCAGAATTGATATCGTATTTATTTATGATTAGGCCTTTTTTCATTCCAAAATGATCAACAACGCTTAGTGCCCGCTTTAAATCTGAGAAGCCTGAAGGTGTTGGTTCTGTTACTAACAGAGCATAATCGTTTCCTGTTACGGAAGCTATTACTGGGCAACCTATCCCTGCTGATGCATCTATTAGCATAATCTCAGAATTTGGTGAAATCTCTTTTGCTTTTTTCCTTACTTCATAGACTACTTTGCCGGAGCCTGAGAATCCTGGCATAAGCTGAGCACTCGCAATTAAAAATCCATATTTTGTTTTTGAAAAGCCTATTTTTGCGTTATTTATATCTTTTAATGATATGGCTTTTGTTGGGCAAACTAATTCACAAGCCCCACAACCTTCACATCCAAATTCTTTTACCATTGGGTAACCATCACTTAATTTTAAAGCATCAAAGTAACAGGCATCTATACATTTATTGCAATTAATGCATTTTTTTTTATCTACAAATGCAATTTGGTTTGTTGAAAGATATTTCCATTCATTGTATTTCTCCTCAGGGATATTGAAGAGTAATGAAAGATTTGATGTATCTACATCGCAGTCTGCGCATACAAGTGAATGGGATTTAGAAAGAATTAGAGCTAATGAAGCGATAATACTGCTTTTTCCTACTCCTCCTTTTCCAGATAAAACAACAATAGATTTCATTTATTTTATCACCGAATTTATGTTAGGGATTAAAACAGGAATTCCTTTTGAATATGCTTTTGCAATATCTTGGGAGTAAGGTATTTCTAAGGCTATGTCCTTTTTGTATTTAGAAGCAAGCTTTAGGATTTTTGATTTATCGCCAAGGTCTGAGCGATTCAATATTATAGAGCAATCCTTTTTTAAGGTCTCTAAAAGCTTTAGAATAATTTCTAGGTCATGGCTTCCTAAGGGTGTTGGTTCAGTTACAGCAATTATTTGTGTTGCAAGCTCAAATGAGGCTATTACTGGGCAATGTGAGCCTGCAGCAGTGTCGATTATTATGTAATCATAATCTTTTTTTGTTGCTTCTATCTCTTCGTTTAAATGGTTTACAATGAATTCTGAGACGGGCTCGTTTTCTTTTAGCTCACCAGAAAGAAGGCTTAATTTTTCTACATTGCCAAAGTATATTTTTCCTATTTCCTTTTTATTCCAACTAATAGCTTTATATGGACAGATTATTTCACAAGCACCACATCCATTGCATTGCTTTGGAATGAATATAGGGAATTTGCCTTTAAGTGATACAATTGCTTTGTTTTTACAAACAGTTCCACAAATACCGCATTTTTGGCATTTTGAATTGTCAAATATTGGGATTCTTTGATATACTTTTTTTTGTTCTTTTAATTTGCAATTTAGCAAAAGATGGTCGTTTGGACAATCAACGTCTGCATCTACTAAAAGAACGCAATACTCTTTTGAAAGAGATAGTGCAAGTGATGTGGATACTGTTGACTTGCCAGTACCTCCTTTGCCACCTGTGATTGCAATAATTTTAGCCATTTTGTTTTCCTAAAGATTTTTTAGTTCTCGCTTACGCTTGCTCAAAATCTTACTTAGTTGGTCTCTTATCAATGAATATCCACTTGATGCCTACCTTGTTCTCATCTAATGCTTGTGCCCGCAGTCATCTGTTTTGTCTTTTAGAGAATCGAGATTTTCTATTACTTCTCCTGCTCTCTTAAAATTCCCTGTTTTAAGTCGCATTCCTTTTTCTTGGATTAAAGATATTGCTCTTCCACCAATGCTTTTTGCAAAGATAATAGTTGGATTAACTGCATCTTGAATCTGCTCTATTGGGCTTTTAGATGGGTCGGCATGGTCTAAATCATTTGGGATTATTTCTAATCTATTTTTTGATACATCATATAGCCCAAAAAAGGGTGCATGGCCAAAATGCTCACTTATTTCAGAATCTATTCCATTGTTATTCATTAAAGGAATGAATATTCGCTCGTTAGTGACCTTTTTTGGTGATTCTTTTAATGACTCTTTTGGTGCTTGAGAGTGTGGCTTTGAAATGTCTGTTATCTGATTCAACTCACCATTTAAGAAATCTCTAAGTGCCTCTTTTACTGTTCCCTTTCCAGAATAGATAGTTATCCCTAGTTCTTTTAGAACTGATGTTGAGTTTGGCCCAAGCTGACCTGTAATGACCACATTTACGCCAATCTGGCCTAATTGCTCAGATGCCCTTATCCCTGCGCCATGGCCTTGTATTGTTCCTTGATTTGGAATCGCTTCGTGTTTTTTTACCTCTTTATCTTCTACATCAAATATCTGAAAGTATTGGCATCTTCCAAACCTTTGATCTAACATACTATTTTCATCTTCTCCAACTGAAGTTATTGCAATTTTCATTTTATCTCCTCGATTTTTTTATTCTCTTGTCATGAGATTACCGCATTTAGGGCAAGTTTTTTTGTTGCAAGGCTCTCCTAATACGTGTGGCTCTGTATGCCCACAACTGGGGCAAACACAATTCCCACCGGGACCTGCGTTAAAGCCACCTCTGCCTAGTCCTCTTCCCTGTCCTTGTCCTCGTCCTATTCCTCTACCTGCTCCTACAGGCCCTGTTCCATCTTTTCTTGGCACGCTATATTCACCTCCGTGAATTTTTATTGCTTTTCCCTTGACAAGTGCCAAGGTTACTTTTTCTCTAGCTTTTGCTAGGGTTCTTTGAAATGTAGATTGATGAATCTCCATCTTTTCTGCACCTTCTATTTGGTTTAACTGTTCTAAATCTGATAATCGCATTGCTTCTAATTCATCAATTGTTAGCTCCACTTCTTCAAGTTGGCTTAATGGGATTGCCTGAGGCTTGAAATAAGTGACATCGGGTTCAAATTCGACGAATCTTATTTTTCTTGGTCTTGCCATTATGCATAATAATGCAAAATGATATATAAACTTATCGGTTGGGTGAAGAAAATAATGCAATTAAGGAACAACCAGATTAACTATTCGAAGATCCCTAGTGATTCAAATTTAGACATATATGCGAAACATTTATATATAATTCGCATTTTCATATACTTATGAAGCTTTCGATAACAGAGTTAAAAGTCATTTCAGAGATAGGAAATGGAAATAAGCACATAACTGATATAGTTAAAGCTCTAAAATTAAGCGATTCTCAAGTGTATAGAGTTATTCAAAGTCTTAAGAAAAAAGGCATTCTAAAAAAGAATACTGAACCAAGTGAAAAGACCCACGTAAACAAGCTCTTTAAACTATTATCAAGAGCAAACAATCTTTCAGAACCTATGTCAGGAACGGGTCTGCAAATATTTATAGCTTTAATTGACCCTAAAACAGTCACTCAAGTTGAACAGGAAACAAATCTTCATAAGACTACCATTCTAAAAAAGATTAGGCAAGCAAGAAAGATGAGCTTTCTAATGATCAAAAAGAACACTTATCAAATTAATTACAAAATATGGTCTGATGCAAAAGAATTCTTTGTAGAATTAAAAAAATATGAAGAATCAATAGATGATAGAGTTCCTGTCACTTCAACAATATATTTCAAAAACGACAAAGAAATACTTTTTTCAAATAAAGATGAACTTGATGCGACACTTACAGGATTTTCAGCTTACAAAGATTTTGGAATAAAAATATACAACATAACTTATTACTACTATCTTCCAAAAAAAGAATTAACCAAAAAAGAGGTTTTTACTCATTCATTATTAATAGTTGAAAAAGAGAAAAAAATACAAAATCTCATAATCCTTGCTTTATTTTATGCAAAGTATAAAAAAGAATTAAAAGACATCAAAAGCTTAATAATCGATGACCTTAACAAAGTGTTTAATGGAGAAAAAGTCCAAGACTACCCTACTCTTAAGGAAATAAAAGACAGAGCAGAAGTCTATAATATTGAGGTATAAAAATGATTAATGATTTCAAAGATATTGAAGAATTTTTCAAAGAACTAGATAAATCAATGAAAAACACTATTGAAATATTTACGATTGGTGGAGCTGCATTACTCCGAAGAGGTATGAAGGCCGCGACAAAAGACATTGATATCATCGTTTCAACAAAAAAAGAATTTATTGAACTCCAAACTGCCTTAAAGAACATAGGCTTTCAAGGACAGATTCCTGGAAAAGAATACACTCACATGAATCTTAGCCAAATATTTCAAAGAGGAGATTTCAGAATTGATCTTTTTGAAAAAGAAGTATGTGGCAAATTCTCACTTACTGAAGAAATGAAAATAAGGGCAGAGAAAGTAATTAATCTTGATCACGTAAAGGTTTATCTTTGTTCAAATGAAGACATATTCTTATTCAAGACAATGACTGAAAGAGAAGGTGATATCACAGATTGCATAAACATAGCAACACTTCAAAATCCTGACTGGAACATAATACTATCTGAACTAAAAAATCAAATAAGTAAAAGCAAACAAGATGTATGGATTACTTGGGTTGGAGAAAGACTTAATATATTAGAAGATAGAAATTTGGATATCCCGATCATGAAAGACATCGATAAACTCAGGGACGGATATTTCGATGATCTTGAAAAAAGACAAAGTAAAGAGTAATCAGTTCTCATAACCTTCTTTCAACATACTCAGCCCAAATACTCCATCACCCACTCTTACAAATACATTGTGCGTATCTCTCATGAGTACTGCAATGACTGTTCTTTCGGGTGTCTTTCCTTTGCTTGATTTTGTCTTGAGTATCTCTTTTGTCAAATCTACATAGTGCATAGGTTTCTTCTGTTCTTTGAGTGCTTTGTATCCCATATCATAAAAAGATCCTTTCTGTACTTTTGTATCTTTCATGGTTTTTACCTCCATTTAGCTTTGTTCCTACAGTTATCCCAGAAGGCAAATAAATCGCTATCATCTGGTCTTTTCCAAGCGCTTGGAGATAAACCCAATCGAAATGTTACACATCTCAAACCAAATTTATCTTAATTAGAAGTATTATGTTTTTTTCTTAATATTATTTTTGCATAAAGTTTACCAAAATATATCTTTATGTTGGAAACTAGAGTCCAGTGTCAAGTCTTTTTAAAGCACAAATCGGAGAAAATCTATAAAATGACTAAAGATAATAAAGAAAATACTAAAAACCTAGACGACACAAGACAAAATAAAAAAGAATTTTATACTCGAAACTAGAGTACACGCCGACCCTAGTCATATTCAACTCTTGGTGCAAGTATGAATGATAATGATACCTTATCAACCTCTATGAAGTCAAGCTTTAATGGGTATTCTTCGCTGAAATGAAGGTCACATTTTCCCGATAGCTTTGAGGCACTGGCCATCTTTTTTAGATACTCAACAGAATATTTGGATTTAACTTTTTCGTTTCCATCATAATTAATTGTTACTGTATCCCCTGATAAAATCTCTGTTTCGTTTTGGGATAAATCGCCTTCTGCTTTGATTGTGAGTTTGTTTTTCTCCGCAATAAAAGAAAGTGAATCAGCTACAATATCTGCATCATCAATCGCACTTGAAAGTTGTTTTGAATCCATGGAAACCTTTACTTTAAAATTAAGTTCAGGTACTTTTTGTTCATTTTCATCAGTATCGATAATTGGTAAAAAAAACTTTCTTTTTGAAGATCCTGAAAGCACTATCTTTAGCTTGCTTTTTCCTTCCAGCTCTAAAGAAATCATATCGCTTTGCTCAGCTCTTCTGAGTATTTGCTTTAGATTAGAAAGATTTATAGCAATCTCTGTAGGAGCTTCAACCTTGTATTCTACAAATGAACTGGATAACAACTTGAATATTACCATTGCAACATTTGCAGGGTCCATTGCAACAAGTTCTATTGCATCTTTGTTTATTTTGAATCTGGCTTCATTGACAAGTTCAGAAATTATTGATATGCTCTCTTTTAAATATCTTGGTTCCGCAAGCGTTAGTTTCATCTTTGATACCCCATTTAACGATAATTAGAGATTAAAATTACATATATTTAAATTTAACTATCACTTAGAAGAGATATTTAGATATTTAGTACATCTCCTTCTTTAAGTATCATTACTTTTGAGAGTTTTTTTGATTCGCAGAAATCTTGGAAAGATTTTGCACAATCTATTGTGCTATGTGCAGGTATTACTATTTCAGGGGATAATGTCTCTAAAAGCATTTTATGGTCTTCTCTTGAAGCATGTCCTGATACATGGACATCCACAAATACCTTGGTGCCCTTAGATTCTAGACTGGCTTCTAAAGCTTCCCGTCTCAATTCATTGTCTCCCCCAGGAATTACATTACAAGAAAATATTACTGCATCGTCTTTTCTAAAACCGAAATCACCTTCCACCATTCTTGAAAGAATTGCCTTCTTTTCAGCCTGATGTCCTGTGACTGTTACAAGATATTTCGAAGGCTTTCCTCTTAATTCTTTTAGGAATTTACTAACTTGACGCCTATATGAAAAACAGATTGCATTTTTTGGTATTTTGAATATATTGCTTTCAGTTGCGGCATCAAGATATTTTTTTAGGCTTCTGCCCAAAAAAACAGGCTGTCTTTTAAGCTGTTTTGCGAAGTCACAGATACTTTTTATTCGGGCGATATGAGATGCAAAGGTTGTTATGATTACTGCATTTTTATCGTCTATGTTTTCATCAAAAAGTATATCTTTTAGCATATTGTGGGCTACTGCTTCAGAAGGTGTTTTTCCAAGCTTATTGCCATAAAGTGTATCTTGGATTAATAATTTAACAGGACCAACTTTTTTTAATCGTTGTTTATTTGGTTTTTTACCTATAATAGGGGTGTTATCAAATTTATAATCATTAGCATATGCAATTTTTCCAAGAGGTGTATGTATTATTACTAGAACTGTTTGAGGTGTAGAGTGGGTAATTTGTATGAATTCAACTTTTAGATTTTTTGATATCCAATAAATTGCGTTTGGATTTAAATCTATTATTTTATTCTTGATTTTTATGTTTTCTTCGCTACAAATATGTCTTAAAACTGAACATGTGAATTTTGTTCCAAGGATTTGAGCATTTGGAAAAAAAGGAGCAAAATAAGGTATTGCACCAACGTGATCTAGATGAGCGTGGGTGGGAACTATTGCTTTTACAATGTGAGCAAATTTTTGGATTTTTCTAATATCTGGGGCTGCGTTTGCTTCAAGAAGTTTTAGGTAATCAACCTTGGCAACATCTTCTTCTTCAGTTAAAGAAATGTAATTAGGCATATGAAGACCCATATCAATTATTATTGCTTCATCATTGTAGCGAACAAGCGTCATGTTCCGTCCGATTTCTAAAAAACCGCCAAGTGAATGTATTTCGATCATTTTGTTATGATTCTTCATATTATTTTGTTCTCATATTAATATTTTTGCTAAAACAAAAGAGCTAAAACAAAAGAATTATAAGCATATTGGCAAATTGTTGTTTTAATGAAACATAAAATATCTGTGACAATATTGATTTTGCTTTTATTTTTTGTTGCTCAAGCGTTTGGGATCTTTACATTTGCATATGATGCCAAGGTTTTTGTTTCTGAAGGCAATGTGGTGATTGCCCATCCAGATACTGCTATTGGTCAAAGACCTGTGCAAACTAACTTCTCTTTAGTTATTTGGTTGGCAGTTGGTGTCACTATTGGAACAATACTCGCATTATTGATTGCCAAGTTTAAACAGACTAAAATCTGGATTGTTTGGTATACCTTGGCCATTTTTATTTGTATTGCTACAACATTAGGGGTTTTTATTAAAAATAGATTTGTTTTGTTTGGAATAGCTGCTATTCTTGCAGGTTTTAAACTATGGAAGAAAGGAGGATTTTTGGCAAATGTCATAGAGATATTTATATATTCTGCAATAGCCATAATTGTCTCTCCATTGTTAAACGTTACTTGGGCAATAATCCTTTTGTTATCGATATCAGTTTATGATTTTATTGCTGTTAGATTATCAAAGCACATGATCACTTTAGCAGAATTTCAAAAGGGAACAAAGCTTTTTGCAGGGATACAGATTGGATATAAAACTAAAGATCTTAAGGATATGCAAAACCAAGATAGAAAAGAAACAAAAACAAAAGAAGAGCTAGGTAAAAGTACAAAAGATAAAAAAATAAATGAGCAAGAATCTAAAACGGCAATTTTAGGTGGAGGGGATATTGCTTTTCCATTGATTTTGAATGCTACTTATTTTCATTATGTGTTATCGATTACTGCAATAAAAAGTGTCTCTGTTTTGATTTGTCTAATTCTTGTGCTTTTTCAAACATTGGCTTTGTTTTTTTTGTTTTGGATTTCTAAGAAGGGAAGGTATTATCCTGCGATGCCATATTTAACTTTCGGTTCAGTTGTTGGGATTTTAGTTTCTTTGATGTTTATATAGGATATATTTTTGATTATCTATTTTCTATTTTGATAAAGATTTTTAAAGTGGCGATGAATTTCGTTTCAATTTTAATTATTGTGAAGGGATTAAAAATGGATTTGGAACAAGAGATATTTGATGATGTTTTAGCTGAAACGAAAGTATATATTCCAAAGGATTGTGATTTATCAAATGAAAAAAATGCTGAAGAATTTACCTATGGATTTTATGATGCTCTAAAGGCTATGGAATCTATGATGCCTTTAGAAATCCCAGATATAAGTCATTTAATCACAATTACTGATGAATGTGATGAGTTGGAAAAAGCGCCATCTCATTGCAAAGAAGTAAGTTTTATTCTACCCTACACCTTGGACACTAAAGTTATAAGAGAATTTGAAATGGGAAAAAGAGACTATTTGTTAAAGCATCCTGATAAAAAGAAACCCGTGAGATATAATTTTAGAGAGATTAATGATGTTTTTAAAATACCTGGTTTTGATATTGATGAGTTTGCTACTGCATTTTATGATACTAGTCTTGGAAAAAAAATAAAAGATGTTAACTCTTTTGATAACAGAGTAATTAGCAAAAGAAGGTCTTCGGATCTTGATTTTGATTCTTTTTGTTTAATTTTAAGGGATAAAACAATTACATTAGAAGATAATAAAAGTTATCTGATTTTAGAAACCCAATGTTTTGATGAAAACAGTGGGAAAGTATATGAATGTTATTCTACAATAATAGTTGGAGAATTGATATATTTTAAGAGGACTAAAGAAGGTTTTGTTGAAAAGGTCGTTGCTCAAGCAAAAGGAGTGGAAAAAGAAGAACATTCAATTCTTCGTGAGATTGCTAAAGAATATGGTTTCAAGGGCTGTGTTTGTGCTTGGTATATTCCTTGTCAAGAGATTATTCCTGTTGAGTATTCGAAGTTAGTTCTCAAATAATAATAATAATAATAATAATAATAATGGCCAGGGCAGTAGTATAAATTGTATACTCTATTAATTTTTTTTCGTTTGCTTAATCAGTATTTGTGTACTTTGATTTCGTAATTTTATTATTTATAGGCTTTGATTTTTTGGTTCAAAGTAAGAAGAGGCTGATTCACTACAAGGTTATATTTGAACTATCCAGGGCACCTTTAAATCATTTATGCCAAGGTTTTTTATTTTTTAATTAAATGTATGAATTTTGGAAACAAAAAGGCTTCAATTGTTAGCAAAGAGATATAAGAAATTTATGCTTGAAAGATTATTTGCGTTCTTAAAAATAGCTTTTTAAAAATGGCTTAATGTTTTTTGTGTCCCTTTAAGGCCATAGCTTAATGGCTCAAGTAAAAAGCCGTCTTTGGCGGCTATTGTTTCTACTCCTGTCTCTTGCTTAATGAGCCTTGCCTGAGAGATTATGTTTGCATTGATCATCTTGATTCCAAAGTGGGTTAAAAGGAGTATTGATGGTCTTGCATCTTTTGCAAATTTTATGCAGTCATCAGTATTCATAAGCCCTTCTTTGGATATGCCTTGTGGGTTTTGGACATTTATTATTAAAACATCGCACCCCACATACTGTTTTGCAACATCTTGAGAATATTGTGTATCTGAAGTGTATCCTACAGAAAAATCACTTGAGAAAAATTTAAAGCCTAGGTTTTCACAAGAGTGGATTGTTTTTGTTGGAAATATGTCAATGTCATTTATTGCCAGTTTCCCTTTTTCATCAAGTACTATGAATTTTTCTACTGCAGATCTATAATATGGATCTAATACAGGGTATATTCCTTTTTCAGGTTCGCCTAATATGACATCTTTACAGGATACTAATACGCCTTTTTTATCAAGCCCACCTAAAGTCATGGCCGAGATTACTGCATTTAAGTCTCCTGAATGGTTTAGATGCCTATGACTTACAAAGACTGCTGTTAGTTCTCTTAGGCTTAAACTCATCCTTCCAGCATCAGAGATACAACCAGGTCCAGGGTCAAGCAAAAATACTTTATCATCGAATTTTAAAAGAATTCCTCCTGCACTAAGATATCGCTTTCCTGTAACAAGTGCGTCTCCGGATGTTCCTAGAACTAGGATTTGGCTAACCATATGCTTTATTAAATGATGAAAAGTTTATATATTTATCTTTAAGAGAAAGGTTATTTGTTAAAACACATTATTTTTAAGGTGTTGTGATTTTTTTATTAGTTTATTCAAAAATTGTTTAAGGGTATTATTTTCTAAATATTGTTTTTGGTAAATGAGTTTTAAAGTGTATTTTTGCTCTTTGAACAATAAGTGAGCAAAGTGCATTAATGTTATGTGCATTAATGTTATTTAAACCGTTAAGTTATAATATTTTATTTGTTAATTAGTGTGTATTTAGTGGGTACTTGAAGCGATAATCTAAATCCGAATTGTTAATTTTAGGATACGAAGAGTTTAAATATATCTACAAAAAAGGTTTGGGTATTCTTTTTAATAGATTAGTAGATCTTAGAGTTATTAGAAAATATGGAGATTGAGAAAGTGAAAAATTTGCATATTGGTATTAAGAGTTTTTGGAAAATTGGTATTAATATTATGAAAGGTTTTTTGATTGGGGCTGCAAATGTTATCCCTGGAGTATCTGGAAGTACTATTGCTTTGGTAGTGGGTGTGTTTGAAAAGCTTGTTAATGCTATTAATGCAGTGTCAATTGCACTTTTTACAAGTTTTTTGGGATTTTTATTAAAACCTAAGGAAAATAAGGAGAGATTTTTTGAGAATATTAGGCTTATTGATTTAGGATTTTTGATACCCTTAGGTATAGGGATACTTTTGGCAGTGTTTTTGTTGTCTTCTATAATTCCTAATGCGATGGATAGGTTTCCCGCGCAGTCATATGCTCTTTTTGCAGGGTTGATAATTGGATCTATGACTCTTTTGTTCCCAAAGATTATGGAGAATAAGAAGCCTAAACATAGTATTGTGATGATTTTTTTAAGTTTTGTTTTAGGTGTTTTGATTTGTTATACTCTTGTTGGATTAAAGCAGATTTCTGCGAGCCATTCTTATTTGATTTTGTTTGTTTCTGGATTTTTGGCAATTACAGGAACGATTCTTCCAGGGATTTCTGGCTCTTTTATATTGTTGATTTTAGGTCAATATAAATTCTTTTTTGAATCTTTGCGAATGATTAAGGAAAGATTTTTTGAGCTTTTGTTTTTTGGGATTGGGATTTTAGTAGGCCTTAAGGCGACTGCTTTTTTAATAGAGCTACTTTTGAAAAAGTTTCGGCCTCATACACTTGCCTTCCTAACAGGGCTTATGATTGGTTCTTTAAGGCTGAGTTATGATAAGATTTATGAAACGATTAGTTTAACTAATGATACTTTTGTTGTTGCGATGATTGCAATAGGATTTGTGATTTTAGGGTTTTTTGTGGTGGTTATTTTTGAAAGGCTTTCTAGGAAACATATAGCTTTGGTGAAATCTGAAGACTAGGTATATTTAAAGCGAGATTTTTAGTGGTTTTGTTTTTTTGTTAATTGTTATTTTGGTGGTTTTTTATGTTTTGATTAGTTTCTAATGAAAAACTATAAAAACGATTCTCTAATACTACTATTTTGCGGACTAGGTTGGCAGGCTAGCCCCCTGCTGTAACTGCAAGCGGGCTTTTGGCAGGACCGAAGGTTCTCCCTAGGCGTAAACCATTATTCAATACTATATAGGTTGCCTACGATGAGGGTCTGTCTTTCAGGACGAAGTCTTGCGAGAATCGGGTCAGGTTCGGAAGAAAGCAGCCCTAATCGCTTGATTTTGTGCTTGAGAGGTAGCGGACCTAAGGAAGCTCTTATATGGTTTGTGTAGTGGAGCGTCAAAGGAGAGCCGTGTCCGCATTCTTTTTTGATTTTATGACTCTGTCATTTTGCATACTTAGGTCTTGAGGCCGAAAGTTTGAATAGACGGATTCAGATAACGATTAATCTCAACTATCCTTGAGATACCCAAGCATTTATTCAGAGATTTTTCATTTTGTGATATCCAGCCCATGTCGCATACTTTAATCTTTTTTCCTTGGATTAATAAGAGATGAATTAAGGGAAGCTTAACAAAAAGAGAGTTACAAAAGCAAAACGTTGAAACTATACAATTAAGGTACTTTCTAGAATTTATCCTTTGAAAGTGTTTCATTTTAAGATACTAATGAAGCAATTCCTTTTTGACCTAAATAGATTAGTATGAATAATAAAAGGAATATATTTTTGAAGCCAAGTATCATAAGAATTACAAAAAATGCAGTTAATCCATCAAGAAAACTTGCAAAATCGCCTTTGAATAAGAACGCTTTAAAACCAAGGTAAAGCACAGTTAATATTGGAAATTTTACTCCAAGCGTTCCTAAAAAGAAAAGCGTGGTAGTTAGGGCACAAAAGAGATCTAGTAACCCAAAAATCCTTAGTAGGACCATATTTTTTAGATGTTGTGTTTAATATTATAAATAATTTTCCTAAAGAATAGGCTTTATATTATTTAATTACTATTATTTGATTTCATGAAATCCTTCTCATTCGCATACTTAGGTTTTTTCAAGTAGATAGTTTGAATAAATTGATTCATGCAAGGATTAACCTCAAGTAGTCGCGAGATACCTCGGCATTTATGCTAAAGGTTTTTCATTTCATGACATCCTGCATCGTTTCGCATACTTTAGTCTTAAGGTCTATACTTTGGAGAGAATGATTCACAAAACGATTAACTTTGATTATCTGCAAGATACCTAAGGACGTGGATTTTGAAGTTTTTTTATTTTAGGTATCTTTTTTTGTTTTGAGAGGCTATTTCTTCTAGATTAGGAAAAGGTTTTAATTCATCAGGTTTTAGCAAGGATAAAAATTTTAGATTAAATGTCGTTAGTCTTTTTAATTCAGGGTTTTGAACAGTATCTATGATATATTCGGCAATATTAAGAAATGATGCTAAGATAGTTGGATTATTAGTATTATAGAATTTGCTCTCCTCTGCAAGGTCTAATGATTTTCTTAAGAGACATTCTATGTAACAATATTGAATTTCTTGTGCTTCCTTTTCATATAGTCTTAAATCAATTCCATATAGTGATTCAGGGATTTCAAATAATTCGTTTTCTTCTCTAAAGAATTTGTCTATTGAGGATTTGATATATGATGAACTTGACTCGTTTGGAACTAGGTAGGTTAAGTGTTCTTTTATTTTTTCAAATTTTTCGGTTAAGTTCCTAAACGCCTCTTCAAAATCGCTGTATTTGATTTTGGATGGTTCTTGATCAACTGGTGGCGGTATTCTAATTCTTGAGCGTGGAATTCTATATCTTATTTTTACATCTCCCTTTGTGGTTTTTGTTTGTATGCGTAATATAAATGATTGCACATAGAAGTATTTTTAAAAATTTCTATTTTCCCTTGTTTGTTTTATTTAGTCTATATTTAAATAATCAACAACCTAGCCCTAAAGGGTGAGGTATGTTGGTAATATAAAAGCATACGCTACGTTCAAGCGAGGTTGTTGGTTAAAAAAAGAGTACGGAGTCCTCGTGTTGAAACACGAGGTATCCTTTTCTATTAATGAAAGATTTGTTATTAAGGGTTTAATTTTTCTGAGTTCCTGAATAAGTCATTCGCATACTTTGATCTTTTGGTCCACGCAAGAAGAAAATGATTCTCAAAAAGTTTAATCTTGACTATCTGTGAGGTCCCTTTAATCATTAAGCGTTTATTCTGAAGATTTTTTGTTATTTTAAGAATTTAACTTTTTTAAGTGCAATTATTTTGGTTTTTCAACAGTTTAGGGTATATTTGATTAAATTATATTTAAGAAAAATGATAAAAAGAGTAACTTGACAGTAACAAACTTTATAAAGGTTTATTTTAATCATAGTTTATTACTGTTTTATTATTAGTTTATTGCGATGTGTAAATATTATTTAAAAAGATAATTGTAGGGTATAATTTAGCTATTTTAGAAGTATAAGTAGCTAATTGAAAAGGTGATTTTAATGTATAATAATGGAAACGATAATAATTATAATGGAGAAGTACCTGGTAAGAAACCAGAAGATAACGATATAACTGGAAGGCTTACGCCTACCAAAACTGGAAGATTTGAATGTGGCAGTGATGAAAACGCATTTTATGTTGGTGGAACTAAATTTTCTAAACCCCCAGAAAGAGACTATCAAGATAATGTTATTACAAAAGAACAGGCAAAAGAAAATAGGCTTTACAGAATTTTTGACAGGACTAGAGTTTTCTGCGTTGGAGCCATGGCGCTAACAATTGCGCTACTTGGAATCACTGGTATTAAAAATGTCTATGACTTCTATACTACTGAGAAACAGAACCTTACTCTTCAGCAATTTGAAAGTCATAACAAGCCTGAATTCGTTACTCCTAAATACATACTAGATAAACAAGAGGAGCAAATAGAAAATATAATAAAATCACAAAAACTTTTAGAAGAGGGTAATACTCAAGGCACTACAATAGAAAATATAATTGAGTGAACTCTTTTTTGACTTTTTTTGATATTTCTTTCATAAGGTTTTTAAAAAACTAAATTAATCCAACCTATGCAATGGATGGATTTAAGGATTCTTTAACAATAGAAGGAAATGGTTTTGGCCAAGCCAAAGAAGGTAAGGATTTAACCAATCATCAGTTTATTATTAAGGATTTTGAGCCAAGAATCTACCAACAGTCAATATTTTCTAAGGCCACTTTAAAAAATACGCTTGTTGTTCTTCCAACTGGTCTTGGAAAGACTAATGTATTCCTCATGCTTGCAATATATAGGCTAAACAAATATCCTGAACATAAGATTGTTTTGTTTGGTCCAACAAAGCCTCTTGTAGAGCAGTATCTAGGAGTATTTCTTAATAACAGCAATATTAAAGAGGGAGATATTGCAGTACTAACAGGCAGGGTTTCTCCAGAAAAGAGAATGGAACTTTGGGAGAAATCAAAAATTATATTTTCTACGCCACAAGGTTTTGAAAATGACCTTTTAGGAAAAAAAATTTCTTTAAAAGATGTTTCTTTAATTGGATTTGATGAGTGCCATAGGGCTACAGGAAGCTATTCGTATGTTTGGATTGCAAAGAAATATTCTCAAGAAGCAAGTCATCAGCTAATAATAGGTCTTAGTGCAAGCCCTGGCTCAAATACAGAGAAAATTAAAGAGGTCTGTCAAAACCTTCATATTGAACAAATAGAGATGAGAAGCTATGAGGATTTTGATGTGAAAGAGTATGTTAAAGAGATTGATGTAAAATGGGTGATAGTAAACCTTCCTGAAGAGTACATAAAAATTAGAGACCATCTGAAAGCAGTGATTAAAAAAAGGCTTGATAGAGCTAAATCGTTTGGCTATTTAGTTGAGTTTTCAAGTGCAAGTATTAGCAAGAAAAGTATTTTAGAAGCTCAATCAAAGGTTATTAAAAACCTTTCATCAGGGGATAAAAGCCCTGAAAACTATTCTTTACTTTCAATCCTTGCCGAAATAATAAAGGTTGAGCATGCAATAGAACTTATTGAAACTCAGGATGTTTATACTTTAAAGAGCTATTTTGATAGGGTGCATTCAGATGCTTTGAAAGGAACAAGTAAGGCTGTAAAAAATATTGTGATCGACCCTGATTTTAAATCTGCAAATTATATAACTGAACTTCTTTCTGAAAAAAAAGAAAATCATCCAAAAATTGAGAAATTAAAAGAGCTTTTGTTTAAAGAGATTTTAGATGTTGGATTGACAGGATTTACTCAAAAAAAGATTGAAAAAAAGGCCATTATATTCACGCAATACCGAGATTCAGCAAAAAGAATACACGAGGTTTTAAGTCAGATAAAAGGGCTTAAACCCAAGATATTTGTTGGTCAAGCAAAAAAGTCAGATACAGGGCTGTCCCAAAAGGAGCAAAAGCAGATAATAGAGGATTTTAAAGAAGGCCGATTTAATCTTTTGATTAGTACTTCTGTTGGCGAAGAGGGGCTTGATATCCCTGCTGTTGATTTGGTTGTCTTTTATGAGCCTGTGCCAAGTGCGATTAGGCACATTCAAAGAAGGGGAAGAACAGGGAGGCAAGAGAAGGGAAAGGTGTTTGTGCTATTAGCTAAAAACACAAGAGATGAGGCTTATAGGTGGAGTTCTTTTCATAAGGAGAAGGGAATGAAAAATATCTTAGGAGATATTAAAAAAGATAGGGATTTTTTAAAAGGGAATAATGTGACTGAGAACAATGATTCTGAAATAGAATCAAAGAGCAAAGAAAATAATGAGTTGGTAAATAAAAGTGAAAAGCCAAAGATTTTTGCGGATTTTAGGGAAAAAGCATCTGATGTTTTAAAGGAGCTTGATTATAATGGAATTGTTGAGCTTGAACTTTCAAAGTTAAATGTAGGGGATTTTATTCTATCTGAAAGGGTTGCTTTAGAATTTAAGAATACAAGGGATTTTGTTAATTCAATTATTGATGGAAGGCTTTTGCCCCAGATAAGAGACCTTAAGGAGAATTATTTAAAGCCTGTTTTAATCATTCAAGGAGAGGATATCTTTTCTCAGGCAAATATTCATGAGAATTCTATTAGAGGAATTATTATTGCTATCACTGTAGGGTTTAGGGTGCCAATAATATTTTCGAAGGACGCTAAGGAAACTGCAAAATATATTCAAACTATTGCATTGCGAGAGAATATGCAAAAATTAAAGGATACTAGTCCTCATGGAAATAGGAAACAGATGGCTTTAAAAGAAGCTCAAAAGTATATTGTTTCTGCAATCCCAGGGGTAGGACCCACGCTTTCAGAGCCGATACTTAAGAGATTTAAAACCATTAAAAATATTGCTAATGCAAGTGAGAAAGATTTTTTAGAGATTGAAAAGATTGGAGAAAAGAAAGCAAGATCTATTTTTGAGATTTTTAATGAAGAGTATGAATAAATGAAGATAAATTTTGGTTCTTATTAAGTTTGAATGATTTGCAGTAATCTTTATATAAAACCTATTGTTACTGCAAAGTAATACTTATTATTTCATAGATAAAAAGATA
>DAOSEK010000006.1:0-59006 GCA_035363095.1 Candidatus Woesearchaeota archaeon
TATTATTATTATTATTATTATTATTATTATTATTATTATTATTATTATTATTATTTCTCATGCTTTCAAAAGAAAGCTTAGATGAGTTATTTTTTGATTCAGATTCTAAAGGGTTTGTAGTTTGAATTGAATTTTTTATTTTTGTAGACTTTTTTGTGAAATCATTTAAGGTGATGTTTTGTTCCATGAGTCTCTTTGAAGAAATTATTCTATTTATTCTTTTCTAAATTATTTATTCTTATAGAACTTTTAATAAGTATAATACAAAATAATAAGGAAGTGACAATATGCAGAAGAGATTGTAGAAGAGATTGTAGAAGAGATAGTAGAAGAGATTGTAGAAGAGATAGTAAAAGAGAGGTCATAAAAAATGTTGTGGAAGGTATTATGAGAAGTATCATAAGAAGCATTATAAGAAATATGTTCAGAGACAAATTAAAGGAGAAAATTAAGAAAAAAAAGTCACATGACGATTAACAAATAGAACGATTAACAAAGAGCAATATGGGCTAGGAGAAACCTTTACTTTTTGTAAAGACTTCTAGAGCATTTATTCTAGTATTTTATTTGAGACCCTAATAAGGATACGCTTATTCCTTGCAAGATATGTCTTCTATACCTAAAGGATTATATATGCTTCCTCTCTCAACTCGACAATTCTCAAGGTTCTTTATTGATTCTAAAAGATTTAGCTGTTCTTTTGGGTTTTGGTCATTAAATCTTAGGATTATTGAGTTTGTGTATTTGAGTGCCTCAAAATAAACAGGAGGATTGTATTTCTCTATTATGCTAATTACAGTGTTCTTTGCAGACAGGGTATTTTTTTCATCTCCTAAAAAAGAGATGAAGTATTCGTAATCCCAAGGCTCTTTTTCAAGGATTTGTTTTTTTTCAATCCATTCTGACTTTGAAAGGTAGCTTAAGTTTGCTTCCTTTTCTAGATTTCCGAGATTCGTATTTTCTTTTTTTTCATCCATTTATTTCACCTTTTTATTGATTATTTTAGATTGTTGATTTTTTCATAAAGAATTCTTTTTTTTGCAAGGAGTGTATTGACTTTATTTTCAATTTCATCATATTTTTTCGAGATATAGTTAAGAAAATCTTCAGCTTTGTTAAAATTATTTTCAGGAAAAAGTGATTTAAATATAGTATCATCAATATCTATGAAACCTTTTTTTGATTTGTCAGGATTGTTATTTTTGCTCTTGTTTTTTTCATCCCAAACTAGATCCCTATCGTAAACATATCTCATCATAGCATCTATTTTTATTAATCCAGCGCCAAACACAAATGAATCCGGAAAAGAGAGGTCTGTTTTTAATTCCTTTGCAGTGTCTTTCATAATCTCTTCGAAATCAATTCCTTGGCAATAGGATTTGTAAATCGCAGCACATCCTGAAACGTGAGGTGCAGCCATTGAAGTACCTGTCATAGAGCAATATTCGCCACCTTTATAGGCAGAGATTATTTCAACTCCTGGCGCACTTATATCTAAGGAATTGCAAATATTACTAAATTCTGCATGTCTTTGATCTTTTTCAAGAGCTGCTACAGATATAACGCTTGGACCAAATGCTGCAGGATAACTATCTCCTATTGCTTCATTACCTGCAGCGGCAACTAAAATTAGACCTTTGGAGTATGCAATTGCACAAATATTTTGAAAAACACTTGTTGCTCCACTTGAGCCTAAACTCATGTTTATAATATCCATTTTATTGTCTATTGACCATTCTATTGCTTTTATTACATTAGCTTCAGAGCCATATCCATCATCTCCTAGTACTTTTAAGGCATATAAATCTGCCTGAGTTGCAACCCCTATTGTTTCACCCGCGCAGATTCCCGCCACATGGGTTCCATGTCCTTGTCGATCTATTGGTGGTTCATCAGCTACAAAGTTCTTTCCTAGAGAGGGATCAGTTCGACCTTGAAATTCTTTGTGAGAAAAATCAATTCCTGTGTCTATTACCCCTATTTTTATCCCTTGTCCTTTGGAGTATTGGGTAGCGATGTCTGCACCTATCATTGCAAGATTCCATTTACTTTGGTTTTTTTGGTATGGCACAGTTTTTGGTTTTAGAATATTTTGAGTACAGAATTTAAAACCTGATTCTACTTCTGTGATCATCTGATTTATCTTATCATATTTTTTCTCAATACTTTCTAAACGCTTTCCTGATACTATGTCCTTTATGTTTTTTGCATCTTTTCCTTCTACACTCATAATAAAACAAGGAACATAGTTTAATGCATATTCAATCTTTCCTATTTTTGAAAGAGAGCTTTCAAGGGATCTTATTGATTTTTCATCTTTGGGATTGTATCTGACATATAATTGGATTGGAGAATTTTCTCTAATTGATACTTTGATTTGTTGTTCGAGATTGATTGCTCTGCTCTGATAAAGCTTAAATGCAGGGTCTTCTTTTCCTAAGGGGAATGCATCAAACCAAGATTTCATGATATTTTGTATCTGTTCTATAAATTAAAAAAATTGCTTAGAAAAATTCGTAAAAAAAACGAAAAGTATGTGTTTAAAAGGAAAAAAATGAAAAACATCGGTATAAATACCGAGGTACCTCGTGAATAGTCGAGGTTAATCCTTGCAAAAATCCGTCTATTCAAACTTTTGGCTTGAAAAATCAACAACCTCGCCCTAAAGGCTGAGGTATGTTGGTAATATTAAAGCATGCGCTGTATTCAGCTAGGTTGTTGATTACTGAAAAGTGTACCGAATCCTCTTGTTGAAACATGAGGTATGCTTTTCTATTGACCAAATTATGCAAAATGAGCATGATTTCATGAAATCTAAAAAAAATAATTTGTTTGAGTAGTAACGCAAAATTATTTTATGGCGTGTATCTTGTCATTGTTCTAGGAAAAGCAATTGCATCCCTTATTGTATCAAGTTTGCAAATCCAAGATATTACTCTTTCAACACCCATCCCAAATCCAGAATGTGGAACGGAGCCATAGCGCCTAGTATCTAGATAAAATTCGTAATTTTTTAGGTCTTCTCCTTGTTCAATCAATCTTTTTTCTATCTTTTTTTGATCCTCTTCTCTTTGCGATGCGCCAATTAGTTCACCATAGTTTTCAGGAGCTAAAACATCAAAGCCTAATACTACATCTGGATTTTTTGGGTCCTCTTTCATGTAAAATGCTTTGACTATTTTAGGGTATTTCGTAACAATTATCGGAGTATCAAAATCAGATGTAAGTTTATCTTCTTCGATTGTTCTTAGGTCTTTTCCCCAATCTATTTTTAGGTTGTATTTGTCATTTAGAATTTTTAATGCCTCATCATAGGTCATTTTTATGAATGGCTTTTTCAAAGAGGTTTCTAAAACAGAAGTATCTCTTTTTAGTACTTCAAGGTCGTATTTATTTTTTTCAAGAACTGCTTTGAGTATGTGTTTTATAAGTTTTTCAGCATATTCTTGAAGTTGTTCAAAATCACACCATACGCTTTCCATTTCTGCATGCCAGTATTCGCTTAAGTGCCTTGAAGTTCTTGATTTCTCTGCTCTAAAAGATGGTGCAATACAGTAAATTTTTTCTAATGCGAATATTGCTGCTTCTGCGTGAAGTTGCCAAGTTTGGGTAAGAAATAAGTCTTTACCATAATAATCTACTTTAAAAAGTGTTGAACCCCCTTCACATTGACTTGACATTATGCTAGGTGATTGACACTCGTAAAAATCTTTGTTTCTGAAGAAATCATGAACTGCACCTAGTACTGTGCTTCGGATTTTTAGTATTGATGTCATTTTTCGGCTTCTTAGCCAAAGATGTCTTACATCTGCTAAAAATTCAGGGCTAAAATCTTTAGATATTGGAAAATTTTCACTTGTTCCGATAATTTCAAACTCGTTTACTTTTAATTCAATGCCCATTGGTGCTTTTTCTTCTTTTTGAATAGTTCCTTTGATTATTAAAGATGATTCAATGGTTATTTTTGAGCATTCATTCCATTTTTCTTCAGGCATTGTTTCTTTTGCAATCACACATTGTATTATTCCCGTAACATCTCTAATGACTACAAACATAATGGCGTTACTACTTCTTACCCTGTGAACCCAGCCTCTTAACTCTACTTCTTTTCCCATTTCTTTATTGAGATTTCCTATTTTTGTATATTGCATTACTTATTCACCTTTTGCTCATATTGTTCTAATATCATCAAATTTCTAGATTTGTTTGATTTTATGAATCCGTCATTTGCATACTTTGGTTTTTAAGGTATTGTGATTGGACTAATTTAAAAAAGATTCACCGTCAATAATCTTTGGAATACCTAAAGTATTTATGCTTGAAAGTTTTCTATTTGTATGTCTCAATTTCTTTAAGGTTTAAAAATAATCCATAAAAAAACTAATTTAACTATTTAAAGCTAAAATAAAAAGTTATTTGTTTTTTAGTTTTATTTTTCGGTGTTTTAGCCTATTTGTTAAAATCAACAACCTCACCCTAAAGGGCGAGCTGTGTTGGTAATATAAAAGCATGCGCTGTATTAAAGCGAGGTTTTTGATTACAAAAAAGCGTACCAAGTCTTCGTGTTTAAACATGAGGTATCCGTTTCTATTAATGAAAATTTATATTAAAAAACAATTAAAAAAGATTTAATTAAAAGGATGAAAAGCATGCCCTTTATTAATTGTTATTAGAATTATCGTATAATAAATTATTGTAATCAAGATAATTATTGTAAAGAAATCTTATTAAAAAGCCTTCAGATTTTACTTGGCTGGTTACTTTTGGATTATCCACTTTTTGAGTGTTTACTTCCCTTAAAGCACTTTGGCTTTTTACTCGCTCAATCTTTTCTTTTGACATGATTTGACCTTTGTTTAGACCAAGAAATGTTAAATAGTATAAAAAGATATCTAAACACGGTTTTTTTAAAAAATTGATTTGTTATTGATTGAGAATAATTTGATATTAAGAATTATTAAGAATTTGATTTTATTAGTAAGTGAATTTCTATCTTATTTCATTGATTTTATGAATCTGTCATTTGCATACTTTGCTTCCTTAAGTAAAAAGTTTGAATAGACGGATTTTTGCAAGGATTAACCTTGACTATTCGCGAGATATATCTGCATTTATGCCGAGGTTTTTTATTTTTGAATATTTGAAAATTAATTAAATTATGTTTTAGTTTACAGGGTATAGTATTGCAACTTCACAAGGTGCTTTTTCTCTGAATAACTCTGGTTCTTCTGATGTGCCAACAATGTTACCATAATGCATAGGGATTGCAAGTTTTGGCTTTAGATGATTACATGCTTCTGCAGCCTCTTCTGAGTTCATTGTAAATTTACCGCCGATTGGAATCATTATAATATCACAACCGTAAGCTACAGACATTTCAGGCGTGTAGTCTGTATCTCCACAATGATAGATTTTAATTCCGTTTATCTTGAATAGGTAGCCTACCCAGTTTTTATCTTTGGGATGGTATGAACTGTATTTGTTATATGCTTCTATTGCATCTACACCAAAATTTATGAAATCATAAGAAGTAGAAGGTTGTATTACAGTACCTGTTGAGGGATATTCGGATGAAATCTCGCTTGGAACTATAATCTTTGTTTGAGGGGTTCTTATTTTAGAGATGTCCTTTGGGCTATAATGGTCAAAATGAGGATGGGTTATAAAAATGTAATCTGCATAACCTTTAGGGTTTGAAAGATTGTAAGGATCAATGTAAATCTTTATGTTTTTATCAAGGATTTTTATCCTAAAACCTGCATGACCTAAATACTCTATTGAAACATTGTTTAATTCTACTAAATTGTTGGTTATTAATACCATTATTTAAACCTTTTTTAATTTTGTGGGTGATTTTTTAAGATTTTCGAACATATCTTAAGATTTTTAAGTTAGATATAAACGTGTTTGTTTTTAATGTAAAACTTTAAATGATTTTGGGTTATTTAGAATATATTTAGTGAATTTGTTTAGTTGATTTCATGAATCTATCATTTTGCATACTTTGGTATTGAGGTTTATTCTTGAGATCGAAATTTTGAAGATAATGATTCACTTAAAGATTAATCTTGACTATCTACGGGATACTTTACGGCATACTTTGGCATTTATGCAGAGATTTTTCATTAATTTAAAAATGTATTTTTGAAATGATTTTTTAGCTAGTACATTAATATTTAGTATTATCTATAAGTATTATTTATAAGTATTATTTATAAGTATTATCTATAAGTATTATTTATAAGCATATTTTAGTTAATTATTTTTCAGGGGTTTGTTTTATTCAAGTACTCTTTTGATAAAGTTTAAAAACACCAAGGTGTTATGGTTATTGTTGTTTTATGTTTTTTAGTTGTGTTTTTTGTTTTGTTGGTTTTGTGATGATATTTTTTTATAATTATTTTAATAGGTTTTATGAAAAAATACCGATTTTATGAAAAGATGTAAGAATGATCGGTATTGTGTCTTGTATATCTTTATTTAATTATTTAGTAAAAGTTTGAATAAAAATTATTAGATGAAGGATATTGATTGTTTTTTTAAATGGGTTTTATTGGAAGTGATTTTTTATGTATGATATTATACTTGGGAGAAGTGATGAGGATCTTAAAAAGTTTGGTAAGAGTGCAACAGCGTTTATAGGAAAACAATATGTCAAAATGGGAAATACTACCTCTTTATCAAATAGTATTTATCTTGATGTGGCAGGACCTCATGTTGTATTTATTTGTGGAAAGAGAGGTTCTGGAAAATCTTATACTATGGGTGCTATCGCTGAAGGGATTCTTTCTGTTGAACCAAAGGTTAGGGAAAACCTCAGTGTTGTTATTTTAGATACTATGGGAATTTATTGGACAATGAAGTATCCTAATTTGAAAGACAAGGAACTTTTATCGAAATGGGATTTGGAAGGAAAAGGATATGATGTTAAGGTTTTTGTTCCAAAGGGTTATTATGATATTTTTAAGAAAAAGGGGGTGCCTGTGGATTTTCCATTTGCGATAATTCCAAGTGAGCTTTCTGCTGCGGATTGGTGCAATTGTTTTGGTTTAAATCAACATGAACCTACCGCCGTTATTATTGAAAAGACGATTTATGAGATGAAATCATTAAATCCTCTTTATGATATTGAGGATATTATTGAGCATATAAGATCAGATCAGGAAGTGTTGCATGAAGAAAAACTTTCTGCTATTAATAGGTTTAAAGGTGCAAAATCATGGGGGCTTTTTTCTAAGGAAGGTACTAAGTTATCTTCTATTGTTTCGGCAGGGAGTGTATCAATAATTGATGTTAGCTGTTATGCTACTATGCCTGGAAGCGAAGGTGTTAAAAATCTAGCAATAGGGATTGTTGCCCAAAAGCTTTTTTTAGATAGAATGGAAACAAGGAGGGCAGAAGAATTTGATGAGCTTAATAGTTCTATACATTATTATTCTTCAGGACAAGCAAAGCAGACAAAAGAAAAGCCTTTAGTCTGGATTGTAATTGATGAGGCGCATGAGTTTTTACCTAATAAAGGAAAGACTGCAGCAATGAATTCTCTTATTACTATTCTAAGAGAAGGAAGGCAACCAGGGATATCCTTGATTCTTGCAACACAACAACCAGGAAAGATACATACTGATGTTATGACCCAATCAGATGTGGTTATATCTCACAGACTTACTGCCAAAATGGATGTAGATTCGTTGGCTCTTTTAATGCAAAGCTATATGCGTGAAGGACTTGATAAGGTTGTAAGTAATGTGCCCAAAACAAAGGGTTCAGCGATGATATTTGATGATTATAATGAAAGGATTATTTCTGCACAGATAAGACCAAGAACAACGTGGCATGGTGGGGGAAGTCCAAGTGCGATTCCTAGTAAGAAGAACATATTCTAAAAACTGATTTTTGATAATTTGTGGTTTTTACGCGTTTAAATTGATGTTTGCAGTGGAAATGCAGGGGTATTTGTGTGTCTATGTTATATTTTTTATTATCAGTTTAATCATACCACATCATTTATAAATGATGATACTTTACCTTTATAAATAGGGATTTGATTTTTTGAATAATCCTGATGGAGGGATATACCATGGAAAAGAATGATATTAAGGTTGTAAATATTGTTGTTAGCACTTCCCTTGAGCACGACATACCTCTTGAGAAGATGGCGGCGACACTTTCTAATACGGAATATAACCCTGAACAGTTTCCAGGACTTGTGTTAAGGATTAGAGAGCCTAAGACTTCTGCTTTGCTTTTTAGCTCAGGAAATGTTGTATGCACAGGAGCAAGGTCAATGGAAAAGGTTGAAGAGGCTATACAAAGAATTATTGAATATTTAAAAAAAGTTAATGTAGAAATTAAAATAAAACCTAAGATAACTGTTCAAAATATTGTTGCTTCAGGAGCAATAGGATTTGATTTGAACCTTAATAAATTAGCGATGAAGTTAAGAAATACTGAATATGAACCTGAACAGTTTCCAGGACTTGTCTACAAGTTAATAGACCCTTCCATTTCTGCCACATTCCTTTTGTTTTCAAATGGAAAGATTGTGTGTACTGGAACAAAGAATGAGGATCAAGTACATTTGGCAACTAAAAAGCTTTTAGAAAACCTTAAGAAAGTAGTCTAAGATTTCACATGTTTTGATGGGAAAGATTTTTTAATTGCTTTTGCTTTTTATTTTTTTGTTGTTTTTGATCTTTTTTTGAGGGTATTGAATTTGATGGGGGCGTAAATTAAGTGGAGGTCGAAGAAATCATAGATAAGTTCATTGAATTCTTTAAGACTTATTATGAAACAGAGATTTTTAATAATGTAAGAAACGATAAAAAATTTGTTGTTGTAGATTTTAATAAATTAAGTCAATATGATTTAGAGCTTTCTGAGATTTTATTAGAAGAGCCTACAAAAACCTTAGAGGCTGCAAATGCGGCTGTGATGAATTTTGATTTGCCACAAGGGATGACAGGCTTTAATGTCCGGTTTAAGGCTACGCCGGAATCAAGAAAGCTTCAGATAAGAGATATTAGATCTATCCACTTATCAAAGATGTATTCTTTTGAAGGATTAATCAGACAAAAATCAGATGTGAGACCAAAGGCAGTTTCCGCAAGATTTAGATGTAAAAGTTGTGGTCAGGTTTTAGTAGTTTTGCAAAATGATACTAAGTTTAAGACGCCTGTTAGGTGTGGTTGTGGGAATAGGACAAATTTTGATGTGATTTCTAAAAATCTTGTTGATGTTCAAAGGATTGTTATTGAAGAAATTCCTGAGAAATTAGAAGGGGCTGATCAACCTAAGAGGATAGGTATAATACTTTCAGAAGATTTGGTAAGCCCGATTAGTGAGAGAAAAACAAATCCAGGTTCGAAGGTTTTAGTTACGGGGATTGTTAGAGATACTCCTATTCTTTTGAAGACGGGTGGAACTTCGACTAAGTTTGATATATATCTAGAATCGAATTATATAGAACCTTTGCAGGAGGATTTTTATCAGATTGAGATCAGTGAAGAGGAAGAAGAGAGGATTCTTGAGATTTCTAAGGATAAGCATATTTTAAAAAAAATGATTGATGCAATGGCTCCTTCTATTTATGGATATGACCAGATCAAAGAAGCTCTTTTACTCCAAATGTTAGGGGGTGTTGAAAAGGTTAGATCTGATGGAATACGTTCAAGGGGTGATATTCATGTTCTTTTAGTAGGAGATCCAGGTGCAGGGAAGTCACAGCTACTTAAAAGAGCTAGTATTGTTGCTCCAAAAGCAAGGTATGTTTCAGGAAAAGGGGTTAGTGGTGCAGGTCTTACCGCAACAGTCGTTAAAGATGAATTTTTAAGGGGTTGGGCTTTAGAAGCAGGCGCTTTGGTATTGGCAAATAACGGGATGTGTATTATTGACGAACTTGATAAGATGACTACAGATGATAGGAGTGCGATGCACGAAGCTTTAGAACAACAGACAATAAGTATTAGTAAGGCAAATGTTCAGGCTACCTTAATGGCAAAAACTACAGTTTTAGCAGCAGCAAACCCAAAGCTTGGAAGATTTGACCCTTATGAATCGTTGGGTAAGCAAATTGATATGCCTCCTGCATTAATTAACAGATTTGATTTAATATTTACTATTAGAGATTTACCCGATGAAACAAGGGATTCGGCTCTTGCAGAACATGTTTTGGCACTTCATCAAAATCCTGATATTGGTGAGGTTGAAATTGATACAAAATTGATAAGAAAATATCTTGCTTATGCGAAACAAAGGATTAAACCCGTTTTAAGTGATTCTGCCAAAGAGGAAATAAAAAAATATTTTATCGAGTTAAGAAATAAAGATAGTAATAGTAAAGAAGGGATTAAACCAATCCCAATATCTGCAAGACAACTTGAAGCATTAGTTAGGCTTTCAGAGGCATCTGCAAAGGTAAGGTTATCAGAAAAGGTTACAAAAGAGGATGCTAAAAAAGCTATTGAAATATTAGAGTTTTGTCTTCATGATGTGGGAACTGATCCTCGAACAGGAAAGATTGATATTGATAGGATAACAACAGGTGTTACTGCAAGCGAAAGGGGTAAGATTGTGGTTGTAAAAAATATAATTGATGATTTGCAAGAAAAGATTGGGAGGACTAATGCGATTCAGATGAAAGATATTCTTAAAGCCTGTGAGATTGAAAATATAGCAAATGATGAGGCAAGAGAGATTATCCAAAAGCTTAAACGCTCAGGAGAAATTTTTGAGCCTAGAAATGAGTTTATTCAAAAATTGTAAGGACTAATGATTAAAATGGTTGAATTAAATGAAAGTCAAAATAATGACGCTTCAAGATTTATAAGAGAACCTGCCAAGATATTACCTTTAAGTCATATTAAAAATGCTAAATATCTAAAACAAGAAGGTTGGAATCCAAATTATATTGAGGTATTAAATGAGAAGATATATAGGGTTAATGTTATTGGGATTGTGGTTTCTAAGGATCAGATTTCTCCAGACAATTATGTGGTTAGCATAGATGATGGGTTTTCTACAATGCCTTTGAGAACTTTTGATAAGCCAGAGATTTTTTTAGATGTTTTAATTGGAGATTTTGTAATAGTTATAGGAAAACCTAGGGAGTTTGGAGGGCAAAGGTATATTTTAACTGAAATTTTAAGAAAAGTTGATTGTAATTCTGGAAGTAATAATTGGTTGACATTTCGGCAAAAATTGTTTGAGAAAAAGGGTCTTAGTGTTTTATCACCTAGTGAACATGAACAAAAAAATGGGAAAGAAAGTGTTGAAGAAGTAAAAAATATAACAACTGAGACTATGAATAGGGTGCAATTTGAAAAAAGCACTAAAGAGGTTAAACAAATAAAGGAAGAGGATTTTGGATTAGTTGTTAGTGAAGAAACTATTAGTGATGAGGAAATAGTTGAGGATAATAATTCTGAAAGTAAATCTCCTGCGCAGATAATCTATGATCTCATAAAAGAACTTGATTTGGGCGATGGGGCAGACATTGATGAGATTATTAAAAAATCTAGTATAACTGATGCAGAAAAGATAATTGATAGATTTATTAAAGAAGGGGAAATATATCAATCAAAACCAGGGAAAGTAAAGATATTATGATAAAGTAAAAGTGGTTTTTAGATTCTGTTAAGATTTTATGAATATATTTTTCTTTCTTAGTAGAAAAAAGGCGTGATAAATACCTCTAGAACACCTGCAATCAGCAATATTCCTACAGCTATTAATAAAAGGTCTGCTGTGTCTACTAAAATGTTTTCAAAGTGTTTGGAAAAAGCTCCGTGTTTTGATACTGCAAAAGATATTATTCCTCCAGCAATTCCTGCGATTACATACGCTAAAATCTCTGGAATACCATGGATTGAATACCTTACAATGCTTTGTATTACGTAGCCTGCATATGTAAGTCCACCAGCTTCGCCTCCTACTGCTAGGACTGAGCCTATTTTTTCTTTTACAAAGCTACCCATTGCAACACCTAAAACAGATGCGTTCCAGCTTAGTATGAATAATGATCCTGCTCCAAATATAAAAGAGAATAGTATGCAAAATACAAGTACTCTTACATTGTTTAAGATTATTGTTACCATTGAATTGATTTTGAATTCTACGTAAGGATTATTTGCAATTTTTGTGCTTTTTCCGTTTATTGCTGAAAGTGTTTCTAGTTGTACTGAGAATGTGTTTTGAACAAATTCGTTTGATAATACGAGATGAATTCCTGCAAAGGCAACTGTAAAACCCATGAATAGTAGCATAAACATCCTTATTGCTTTTCTGTGTTCTTTTAGTAGTGAAGCTCTATCTGCTATTTCAATGCCCTTATATGCTTCTCTTTTGATGATTGTGTACACTAAGGGAAGACTGAATAATACAGTTAGAATTACGACAACTAGACCTACATAATCGTTGAAAATAACTCTTGCAAGAACTACTGAGAGCACTCCGTACAGTATTCCTATCAAGAATATGAGCCAAGGCTTATCAAGTGCTGACTCACTTGAGATCATCGCTTCCATTACCATTGATTCTTTTTATAAAGACTTTCATTTAAATATTTATCGAATTAAATAGTGTGTTTGAAATGACTGTGTTTGAAATGACTGTGTTTGAAAAGACTGTGTTTGAAATGAAAAACCTTTAGCATAAATGGTGATGTATCTCGCAAATAGTCTAGATTGAACCTTGCGTGAATCCGTGTTTTCAAACTTTATGCCTCAAGACCAACGTATACAAAATGAGCTAGTTTTCATAAAAATAAAAAACCTCGGCATCAATGCTCAGGGATCTTGTTAATAGTCGAGGTTAATCCTTGCATGAATCGACCTAATCTTACTTTGACTTGAAAAATAAAAAACCTCAGCATCAATGCTCAGGGATCTTGTTAATAGTCGAGGTTAATCCTTGCATGAATCGACCTATTCTTACTTAGGCTTGAAAAATAAAAAACCTCGGCATCAATGCTGAGGGATCTTGTTAATAGTCAAGGTTAATTCTTGCATGAATCGACCTATTCTTACTTTGGCTTGAAATGCCAAAGTATGCGAATGAACTGGATTTCATGAAATCAACAACCTCGCTGAATTTAGCGTATGCTTTTATATTACTAACATACCTCGCCCTTTGGGGTGAGGTTGTTGATTTAGGACACACATCAAAGCACATTATTTCTCAGGGAGCACCCCTTCATTTCCACTAAAAACAAAAATTCTTTTCGAAATTCTTATTATTGTTTTCTATATTGAAAATAAATATATAATATATATGATATAATGCTACTACTACTACTACTACTACTACTACTACTAGACAAGTTAGAACATAGTATTATCGGAAATATAGTGCCGTTAATACTCTATGTAATAATTAAAACTATATGTAATAATCATATAACAATTAAAAATATGATGTTACTAGAACTCTATCACAATTAACATTAGTTAGCAAATAAAACCAGTTAATAAATAAAATCAGTTAATAAATAAAACCAGTTAACAAATAAAAACTGTTAACAAATAAAAACTGTTAATAAATAAAAACTGTTAATAAATAAAAATAAAATTTTACAAGAACTCTATTATTATTAGTATAATCTGATAATTGAACACAGGATATATATGATTTGATAATTAAACATACGATATATATAATATGATAACTAAATAACTGATTTTCAAGCATAAATCTTTCTAACATCTAATTTTTCAGTATATGGATTTTTAATATACCTATTTCTAATACATGATTCTCAGGAATACATATTTCTAACATCTGATTTTTCAGTATATAGATTTCTAATATACCTATTTCTAATACATGATTCTCAGGTATACATATTTCTAACATATGATTTTTCAGTATATGGATTTCTAATATACCTATTTCTAATACATGATTCTCAGGTATACATATTTCTAATATACGCATTTCTGATATATTTCATCATTTGATTTTTCCAGACGAAATTAAGGGGTAGGAGAGAGATTGATTATATTTATTTATTGAAAATCTCACAATGTCATATTTCAATAGGGTTTAATACCGCTAACTTTATTGTGAGATCTTCAATTTTAAAATTTAAAACTTATAATTTAAAATTTATGATTTATGATTTATAATTTATAATTTATTCTCAATAATAACTCCGTAAATACCCCTGCCTTTAGGTTTGGGATAGGACGAACAATCAAGAGGATAAATTTTATTTATTCAGATATGTACTAGAGGACAAATGTTCAAATGATTAATTTAATAAGGTATATGAAAAGATATATTCAAAACTAATATTTTGAAATAGCAAACATTATTAAAAACAACAGCAAATCACAAGTTGTAATGATGTTGTGAAAAAAGAAGTCTTCAAATATTTATGAGATTACTTTATTGTGTTTATTTTTATAAGGTCATTTATAAGATCATTTATTTGGTGATTCATACGACTATTTATATAGCCCTTCATGCGATAATCTATCTAAAATAAATATTTTTAAAAAAAGAGCAGCATATATTAAACTAAAGTTATCAAAATAAATGAAAAACCTCAACATAAATACTGAGGTATCTCGTGAATAGTCAAGGTTAATCATGGCATGAATCCGTCTATCCATGATTTGACTTGAAAAATCAACAACCTCACCATAAAGGGCGAGGCCTGTTGGTAATATAAAAGCATGCGCTGTATTAAAGCGAGGTTGTTGATTAAAAAAAAGCGTACCGAGTCCTCTTGTTGAAACACGAGGTATGCTTTTCAATTGACCAAAGTATGGGAAATTATGCTGGATTTTATGAAATCGAATTAATTAAAATTGAGGGAATTAATAAAAAAGTTATGGATGTTAAAATGGCACAAAAAAATCTCAAGAGTTTTTTTCAAGGATTTTTAAACAAGGAAAGGTTTTTTGTAGATAAAAAAGTGCTTCAGGTAAATTATTCTCCACCAAGTTTGGTACATAGGGATGAACAAATAAATCAAATTGCAAGTATCTTGGCCCCTGCATTAAACTTTGAAAAGCCATCTAATATTTTCATATATGGAAAAACTGGAACAGGAAAAACTGTGAGCGTAAGACATACGCTTGATGAGTTAACTGTTGTGGCAAATGAGCAAAAAATAGCACTTAAAACAGTATACATAAATTGTAAGCTTAAAAGAGTTGCTGATACAGAATATCGGCTTGTTTCTACCCTAATTAAAGAACTTGATGATGTAACTATTCCATTTACAGGACTTCCAACTGATGAGGTTTATAGAATTTTTTATGATATTTTAGAAAAAAAGAAGGTACTTTTAATACTAGTTTTAGATGAAATTGATCAAATTGTAAAAAAGACAGGTGATGAGCTTTTATATAATCTGACTAGGATAAATTCGGAGCTAAAGCAATCAATTATAACTATTGTGGGAATTTCTAATGACCTTATGTTTGTAGATACACTAGATGCGAGGATTAAATCTTCTTTAGGAGAAGAAGAGATGGTTTTTCCACCATATGATGCTACTCAAATAAAAGACATACTATCTCAAAGGTCAAAGATTGCTTTTAGGTTAGGGGTTATAGGAGAAGGTGTTATTGAAAAATGCGCAGCCTTTGCTGCAAGGGAGCATGGAGATGCAAGAAGGGCAATTGACTTATTAAGAATCGCTGCCGAGCTTGCTGAAAGGGATAATAAAGAGAAAGTGAGTGTTGATTATATTGATATTGCTGAAAATAAGCTTGAATCAGATAAGACATTAGATATGGTTTCAACTCAGCCAAAACACTTTCAATGTGTACTTTATAGTGTAATATCGTGTTCAGATCCAAAATCATCTGTTGCAAGTACTGGTTCAGTTTATGATTATTATGTAGATGTATGCAAGAAAACAGGGCTTAGGCCCTTAACCCAAAGAAGGGTTTCAGGCATTTTGGCAGAACTTGAGATGCTTGGACTTATCAATTCTAAGGTTGTTTCAAAAGGAAGAGCTGGCAGGACAAGAGAACTAAAGGTTTCAATTCCTTATTCACTTCTTGGAAAAACATATGAAATATTAAAAAAGTCTTTAGGGTTATAAGAATACTTGCATATTATAATCCTTATCAGCTACTTATTTTTTGCACTCTGAAATATATTTTAAAAACCTAACATCTTCAAAAGATAAGGCTTTTATAGTTTTCAAAATATCACTTTTTCTATGGAGGGGGCATTCAGAAATTCAAATGAGGTATATAATTTTTTCATATCTAAAAAGATACTCATTTCTCAGGATTTAATGGACTATCTTATAGAAAAAGAATTTAATCCAAAACAATGTGAAAGAGTGCTTACAAGTGCAGATATAAAAAACTGCGTGATTATGAATCTTGATATATTTAACATGATAGAAGAGTCAGAATATTTTCAGATAAACTGGAGCGAATTCGATGGCTCTTTAGTGGAAAAGGATTTCGATAGTAATTCTAAAAAGTACGAAACTTTTATTGATTTTATTGATTCAAATACACTTAAAAAAAATTCTTTTAATAAAAAAACAAGTTTTAAAAAAAGACTACCTACAAAAGAAAACCTTGACAAAAGAATTCATAATCTTTCAGGGGCGTCTAGTTCTAAGGGTTTTGATAAAAATGTTGGTCATGATAAAAACATCGAAAATAAAGAAAAAGGTGAAAGAAGTAAAACTACACATACTAACGATATTAATAATACTAACAATATTAACGAACTTAACAAAATTAATGATACTAATGATATTCAAGAAATTGATGATTTTCATAACACTAATATTACTGATAGCAATAATAACAATCATAACATTAGAAGCAAAGAGTTTGAAATCAACAAAACCGATAGCAACAAAATAAACATCAAAAACATCAAATCCAAAAACCAATACGACAGCAACAACAAAAGCGATAGTGACAATCTTTGCGATGATGAGAATAACTACAAATGCAATAGTGATAATGAAAATAATGGCAACAACAGGGATAGCGAGAATTACAACAAAGATAATTCAAACAAGAATAACAATAGCGATATTAAAAATAATCATGATGATTACATTGATAACAACAAAAAAGAATTTAACAAAAAAGAATTTAACAAAAAAGAATTTAAATCTTTAGATTCTTCGAATAATCTAAACGTAAATAATTATCCTGAAAACAATCCTGAATGCAATTGCGATACAAATTTGGAAGATGATATAACAAATCAAAAGGGATTACATTATAAAAAAGTAGAAAATCCTTGTAGTAATACCAAACATGAAAATTTTGAACAACATTATGATCTGGAACAGATAAAATTAAAAGAGCCAGATTTTGGCAACTTCGAGATTTTATTCAATTACGAAGAGATGGACAAAAAAAGGGAGATTGGAGATTTTATTTCTTTTTTTAAACACAGATACGAATTTTTAAAAGGGGTATTATCCTCAAGAAATCAGCTTTCTTCTACAGTTTCTATTAAAAGAATAATTGTTAAAAATACAAATGATCGTAATGAATCAGTAGCTGTTATAGGGCTTATCAATTCAATCTCTAAGACCCAAAAAGGGAATTATATAATTAGTGTAGAAGACCCTACTGGTTCAATAAATGTAATGGTGAGTAGCGATAATCCTGAACTAATTGAACTTTGCGAAGATCTTGTTTTAGATGAGGTGATAGGTATAGAAGGTGCTTTATCAAAACACATGATATATGCAACAAGAATATATAAACCTGATATCCCATTTGGAGCAACCATTAAAAAATCTCCTGATGAAGTATACGCTTTGTTTCTATCTGATATTCATGTTGGTTCAAATATGTTTTTGGAAGAGGATTTGAACAGATTTTTGAAATGGATTAATCAAGAAAGTGGAAGTGAGGAACAAAAAAGAGTTGCAGGGTTAGTAAAATATATATTTGTATTAGGGGATGTTGTAGATGGAGTAGGGATTTATCCTGGACAAGAGAAAGAACTTGATATTAAAGATATTTACAAACAATACGAAAAAGCAGCAGAATTTATTAAAAGAATTCCTATTGAAAAAAATATTTTTATTATTCCTGGAAATCATGATGCTTTAAGATTGTCCGAACCTCAACCACAATTATCAAAACTTTATGCGTCCTCTTTTTATAATATTCCTAACGTGACTCTTCTTACAAATCCTTCATCAATAAGGATTCATAAAAAAGCTGGTTTTCCAGGTTTTGATGTTTTGATGTACCATGGATATTCCTTTGATTATTATGTTGCAAATGTGGATACAATTAGAAGACAGGGAGGCTATGATAGAGCTGATTTGATAATGAAATTTCTTTTACATACGAGACATCTTGCACCAACACACACCTCTTCATTGTATGTGCCTGAAACAAGAGACGATTTTTTAATGATTAAACAAGTGCCTGATTTTTTTGTAACAGGACATATTCATAAAACATCTGTTTCAAATTATAAGGGAATTACACTGATATCTGGAAGTTGTTGGCAAGGCAGAACATCTTTTCAGGAAAAAGTAGGACACCATCCCGAACCATCAAGGGTTCCTATTGTAAATCTTAATACTAGAGAGGTAAAGATACTTAATTTTTCAAGGTAATAAAATGGTAATTGCAACAAAAGAGATGCTAAAATATTTTGAGAGTATAGAAAAAAGGACTCAACATTGTTTTGATATCTCATCAAAGGCAAGGCAACAAGGCTATGACCCTCAAAAAAAAGTCGAGGTTAAAATTGCAAGAAACATGGCAGAAAGGGTTGTAGGTCTTATATCTACTGCCACTGACGCAATTAATGATGTAGAACTTATTAAAAGGATTCAAGAGCTTGAATTATTATATGGCCCATTAGATTGGAAGGTTGCTTTGATAATTGGTAAAGAAGTTGCTGAGCAAAAGTTTGGAAAGTTTTCTTCATTAAAAGAGGCTATAGAGGTAGGGATTAGAACAGGGTTTGCATACCATACAGTAGGGATAGTGGCTGCTCCTCTTGAAGGATTTACCGGGGTTGATATCAAGAAAACCAAGGATGGTAAAGAGTACTTATGTATTAAATTTTCAGGGCCCATTAGGGGAGCAGGAGGGACTGCGGCTGCTTTTTGCGTTATACTTGCTGATTTTATAAGGGTTAATATGGGTTTATCAGAATACGATCCAAGCGATGATGAGATTAGTAGATACATTATAGAAATTAATGATTATAATGACAGGGTAACTCCCTTACAGTACCATCCTAGTGAAAAGGAAATAGCTTATCTTATTTCCCACATTCCTGTAGAGGTAGGGGGAGAACCTACAGAGAAAATAGAAGTTTCAAACTATAAAGATCTTGAAAGAATAGAGACTAATCAAATAAGGGGTGGAATGGCTTTAGTTCTTTCAATGGTTGCTTTAAAAGCTCCAAAAGTGTGGAAAAGACTGAGTGTGTGGGGAAAGGAGTTTCAGTTAAACTGGCTTTGGCTTGATGAGTTTTTAGCTATTCAAAAAAAGGAAAAAGCACAAGGCAAGCATGAGGAAAGTTCTTCTTTTAAGCTAACGCCCAATTATACATACATAAGTGAACTTGTTGCAGGAAGGCCTGTTTTTTCATATCCTTTAAGGTCTGGCGGTTTTAGGCTTAGATATGGCCGTTCAAGAACTAGTGGTTTTTCATCAGCAGCGATTAATCCTGCAACTATGATTACTTGTGAGAATTTTATTGCAATAGGTACGCAGATCAAAGTTGAAAGGCCTGGAAAGGCTGCTGCAATAACTAGTTGCGATTCTGTTAATGGTCCTATTGTAAAAATTGATGATGGCTCAGTATTGAAGATTAATTCAGTTCAAGAGGCATTAGCGGTTAAAAAAAGAGTTACTGAGATAATATATCTTGGAGATATTCTATTTAATTATGGGGATTTCAATGAGAACGGACATGTGCTCGTACCTGTTGGATATTGTCCTGAGTGGTGGGTGTGCGAACTTAAAGAGGCAATTAAAAAAAAATATTTTGATAATAAAGAGGTAGGAAAAAAAGAGATTATTAATGTAATTAAAAATAAATTGGGATTTGAAAATCCTGATATTTTCAAGAATATGCCAACATTTCAGCCTTCATTTGCCCATGCAAAAAAAACATCATTAGAACTTGATATCCCGCTTCATCCTGGTTATATTTATTTTTGGAGTGAAATATGTCCAAAAGATCTTTTGAATCTTTTGAGGATGCTTTCAAAGTATTCAAGTGTTAAAAATGAGCACGAAAAGGTCAAGCTCGTATTTATGATTAATGAAAGTGATGGAAATTTGGTATGTGCAAAAAGAACACTTGAGATATTAGGAGTTCCTTTTTCATATGTGAATAATAATTACATAGTTTTAAATGATTCAGATACTAATGCATTTTTATGTAATCTGGGAACAAGCCCGGATGAATATGAGGTTTCTATAACTGAGATATTTTCAAAAGTAGAAGGGTTAATTTCTAAAGACCCAGATGATTTAAAATCAGGATTAGATGTAATAAAACAAATATCTAATGTAAAAATAATGGATTTATCCGGTACATTTATTGGTGCAAGGATGGGCAGACCTGAGAAAGCTAAGATGAGAACTTTGAAAGGAAGTCCTGAAACCCTTTTTCCTGTTGGAACACAAGGTGGAAGGCTAAGAAGTTTTGAAGAGGCATCAAATGTTGGATTTGTTGAAGCTGATATTCCTAAGCATTATTGTGAGAAATGCAAAAAAGAGGTTTCTTTTGGGATGTGCGATTTTTGTCTTCAACCAACTAAACAGATGTATTATTGTCCAGTTTGTAAGGATTGGGGCATGGAAAAAGAATGCGAAAAACACGGTGAGAAAAAAGTTTATGGCCCGCAAAAAATTGAGATTAAAGAACTTTATAATGCGTGGATAAAACATTTGGGTGTTGGTAAGCCTGAAATATTAAAAGGCGTAAGAGGAACAAGTAGCAAAAATCATATTCCAGAACATTTTGCAAAAGGGCTTTTAAGGGCAAAATCTAAGATTGCTGTAAATAAAGATGGTACTATTCGTTATGATGTAAGTGAGGTTCCTTTAACTCATTTTAAGCCCAAAGAGATAAGAACCTCAATTAAAAAATTAAAGGAATTAGGTTATGTTCTAGATATATATGGAAATCCTTTAACAGATGAAAACCAAATTCTAGAGATTAAACCTCAAGACATTATTCTTCCAAGTATAAAAGAAGGTTTTGAAGAAGGTGCTGATATGATTCTTTTAAGGGTTTGCAATTTTATAGATTTATTACTTGAGAAATTATATCACATGAAACCTTTTTATGAAATAAAATCAAAAGAAGATTTAGTAGGGCATCTGGTTTTAGGAATGGCGCCACACATTTCTTGTGGAATGGTCGGTAGAATAATTGGATTTTCAGAAACTCAAGGGCTTTTTTGCTCGCCAATGTTTCATGCTGCACTACGAAGAGATTGTGATGGCGATGAGGCTTGTCTTTTGATGCTTATGGACGCTTTTTTGAATTTTTCTAGAGAGTATATGCCTGATAAAAGAGGTGGAAGGTCAATGGATGCGCCATTGGTTATTACCTCAGTTTTAGACCCCTCAGAAGTTGATGATATGGTATTGGGTTTGGATGTAGAATATTCATATCCTATTGAATTATATAATGCTGCGCAAAATTACAAAAACCCAAGAGAATTATCTATTGATACTATTGGAAAAAGGCTTGGAAAAGAAAAACAATATGAAGGTTTTGGGTTCACACATGACACAGAAAATTTCAATGCAGGGGTTTTGATATCCGCATATAAAATACTTCCTACAATGGATGACAAGATGAAAAAACAGATGTTTTTAGCTGAGAAAATCAGAGCTGTTGATGAAAATGATGTTGCAAAGCTTGTAATTGAGAAGCATTTTCTAAAAGACCTTAAGGGAAATCTGAGAAAATTCTCACAACAATCTTTTAGATGTGTTAAATGCAATGAAATTTTTAGAAGACCACCTTTAAGGGGCATTTGCACGCAATGTGGTGGAAAGATTATATTTACTATTTCTGAAGGTTCAGTAATAAAATATCTTCAGCCTTCTTTAGACCTCTCTGAAAAGTACAATGTTGGACAATATTTAAAGCAAACATTAGAGTTAACTAATCAAAGGGTAGAAAGTATGTTTGGAAAGGAAATAGAGAAACAGGAAAGTCTCTCTTCATGGTTTGGAAAATAGTATATTTAGAATCCTGACAAAAGCTATAGTACTTTTGCTTTAGTTAAAGGATGGTTTTCTAAACGATGTACTCGATGCACTTATAATTCTGAGAATAAATAGAGCACTTTTGCTTGAGTTAAAGGATGGTTTTCTAAACGATGTACTCGATGTACTTATAATTCTGAGAATAAATAGAGCACTTTTGCTTGTGTTAAAAAATGGTTTTCTTAACAATGTACTCAAAATCCTGAGAAAAGATACAGCACGTTTAACTTTTGGTAAAATATGGTATGTTAAACAATAAAGCAATACTCAAAATATCAAATTCTAATTAAAATTAAATCTTAATCAAGATATTCATAAGTGATATTTAGATAAGGTTTGCATCCGTTTATTCCAAACTCACTACACTTTTCACTTGGAAGAATTCCAGAATCAAAACAGGTGAATGAAGCTTTGTTTGATGCTAAGTCTGATCCGACAATTCTTGTGACAAAGCGTTGGTTTCCACCTAATATGTACTCTGAAGCAACCTCTTTTATATCAATACAAATCCACTTCGTTAGATTTGTATCTTTTTCACTTTTTATTACTAAGGGAGTTATTTTAATTTCTTTAGATGTCTGTTTTTTAAGTATTTCTTTTATTTCTTTTTGGATATTTATTACTGAGCATTGGGTATTATTTGTGAAACCAATAGATATAATATCTCCATCAAGATTTCCTGCATATATATTATACATGCACAGCTGGGCACTTTTAATGGCACTATTTAAAAGTATATCTTCTGCATCTGAGATATCAAATTCAAGGTCTGTTACAAAATTCCAATCTTTATGACCTACATTTGATTGAGGGCAAAATGTTATTGGATTGCAAAGACTTTCAACCACACAATCATCACAATCACTCCTTAAATAAATATTTTCTGGTACTTTTAAAATCACTGAAGATAAATCAATATAAGTATAGTATCCTAAAAGCCTTACATACATCCCTTTAGATTCTTTTTTGTTTGCAGTAATTGTTAGATTTGAACCTAGGCATAATTCAAGATCTATTTTATAGGAATTCATCTCATTATTATCAAAAATCAAATTATCATAATTACAACTTATGATTGCTGTTGTTTCTTTTGATTCATCATAGTTTGAAAATGTTATATCCATTGTTTGGTTAGAGTAATTGAAAATATTGATTTTTGTTATCTCTCCTAAATCTATTCTTTCAAATTCAAATGTAGGAGAGGATGCATCCATTATGATTATGTTATCAGAGCCTCTTTGAAGATTTATGTTATTTAGTAATACACTTTTTTCAAAATCCTGATTTAACATTATTTTGGCAAAGTGGCCTTTTGAATAAAACTTTCTCTTTGTTGTATTCAAAGAGAGTGTTAGTTGCATTCCTTCAAAGTCAAAGATATAGGGGTTTTTTATTGATATGACGTATTGATCTACAAATTCATTTAAAGATGTCATATTTATGGTATAACTTATTTTATTTGCAAAATACTTAATCCCTATTTTTAGTTTTGATGTGTCAAGTTCTTCAAAATCTGAAATCTTGGTGTAATATATTGTAACTTTTTTGGTTCTTGAATCATATCTCGAGTATATATTTAATGATTCAATTATTTTTAGGAGTTTTGTTTTTATATCTTCAATTTCTGCATTTGTTTGGTTAGTGATATTAGTTAAATTTAATTGCGTATCTTTTTGATCAGATTCGATGGTTTGATTAGGGTCTATTGGTTGAAGGGAAGGGCTTTGAATGATGGAATCATTAGAGTCATTAGAAACAATTTGATTTTGTGTTTCATTTTGCTCTGCAGTTTTGTCTTCAATTACAAAACCCTGGTCTATTTCTGTCGTGGTGTTTATTTCTTTAGAAGTGTTATCTTTTATTTGTTCTTCTCCATCCATTATATCTTCATTTTGGGTTATGTTTGAGATGTTATTATCATTTTGTAAAGGGGTTGTTGTTTGTGTATCTTCTATGGATTGATTTATTGTGTTATTTTCGTTATCAGTTATATTAGTTTGAGGCAAATTATTTGTTGTTGTGTTCTCATTTTCTTCTTGTGTTTCATTTATTGTAGTTATATCGCTGTTTTCTATTGATTGTGTTGTTGTGCTATCATCGTTAATATTTGCTTGATTATTATCATCTTTTGTATTTAGATTATTTGTTTGTATGCTATCAATAATTTCTTCATCAATTACCTCTTGTTCTTTTTCCTCTTCAGCAGGATTATTTTGCTGGTTTGTTGCATCTTTGAGATTTTCATTTTGTAATTCATTTAGATCCCCTTCTTCCAAATCCTGTGTAATCCTGCCGGTAATACCACCTTCAAAGAATCTTATTACAGACATTATAATTCCAGTTAAAAAGTCACCTAAAGAACTAAAAATTCTTGTAGCTCCAATAAATGCCCCAGTTATTCCAAATTGATTTGAGCTTAAATCATTTTCTTGGGCTATTTGTATAATTTGATAATTCTGTTCATTAATATAATCATCATATAATAAAACTATTTGATAGTAGTCGGGGGTTACTTTGGTATCAAATGATAAGGTGTTTTGCTCTTCATTAAAGACTATTTCTCTAAATTCATCAAAAATTATTGGCTGAGAAAGTTCTTTTGTATATTTTATCTCTTCAAATACATTGGATGTTTCATTATCAGAAATTATCTGCGTATCAAAAAAATTCTGGTCTGAAACAAAAAGTGCAACTTCGAAGTATTGTCTTAAGTAATTTCCTTCAAATTCAGATTCCAAATAACAATAATCGTTTATTGGAACGGATCTTTTGTTTTCAATTATAAAATTACATCTAGTCGGGCTTATTACATTAAATACATCGTTAATACACTCAATATTACAGCTATCTGATTCAATATAATCTAACGCGTTAATGTATGCTGTTGTGTTAAATGTTTTTATAGAGGGAATCTTTGATTTGAAAACACCTGTTGTTCTAAGGGTTATGTTTAGATAAAATACATCAACAGTATCTTCTTTGATTAAATAAATCTTCATTGTTTCTAAGAAATTCTGAGTTTTATTTGGCTCGTCATATGAGATAAATAATATATTATTACTTATGGAAGTGCTAATGCCTGTCACTTTAGTTTCTAAGAATCCATAGTTGTTATCATCCGCATTTGTAGCATTTATCAAATCAATCTCTATGCCTTGATAGGGGATTAGTGTAATAGGTGCAAGATAATTTATCAAGTTTTCACTATCTTTGGTTTGATTGCTTAAATTTGTTTTGTTATCAAGACTTTGGTTTAGAATCGCAGTTTCATTTCCAATTACACTTTGGTTGTTATCATAAATTTTTAAGTTTTCCAAATATCTCTCTTTATCAACGAATGTAATGTTTAATAAAAATTCTGTTATCGTTGAGTTATGATATTCTTTAATCTTAATGATGTCATTTTCTATATCATTTATTGGAATAATTTCTAGCACATCGTTAACAATTACTATTGCCGTATTATTTGTTCCTACGCCCAAAAAGGTTGAACTTCTTCCCAAGATGGAGTTTAAATTAATATGGGTTATTTCTTTTTTAATTGCAAGTGCAGAATATGTTATTCCTGTTTGGTTTATTTGGGATATTGTTATGTTTGTATCGCTTAGGTTTTCAAGAGAAGCGTTTGTGAAGTTTTGTGTTTGATTGTTGATCTCATCAATACTTTGGTTTGAATAAATAGTTTGGTTTGTTGTTTGATTAAATAGTTCTTCTATATCATCTTCAATACTAATTTCTTCTTCATCTGTTTCTTCACCCTCTTCTTCATCATCATCCTCTTCTTCAATTTCTTTCGGAGTTTGATTTCCAATTATTTCGATTTCATCATCAATATTTATCTGCTGTTCCTGTTCATTTATTTCTTCTTGATCATTTAATTGATCTTGATTTTCTTCTGATTGATTTGTTTGTTGAATGCTTTGGTTTGATTGAGTTTGATTAGATGAATTTTGTATTGCTAGTATATTATCAATTTCTTCTTGGGTTTGATTTTCAATTATTTCAATTTCATCCCTATTCGAAATGAATCCTTGTGTATTATCAACATTCTCTGAGGGTTCAATATCCATTTCAGGGTTTTGTTCAATGAAAATATCAGGATTTTCAATAATCTGTTCAGGATAATTTGTATCTGTGAACTGAGGGTCTGTAGTAATTACTAAATCGTTTGTATCTTCAAAACCGGTGTTTAAGTCGCTATTTTCATCAATAGATGATACATCTGTTGCAAAAAAACCTGTAATCCCGCTATTATTTGAATTTAGAAAAAATGAGGAGCTTAACACCATTAGTGCGATTACCATCAAAGAAATAATTATTATACTTGTTTTTCTTTTCTTTAGATTCTTATTGAGGATCAGTTTTTTTAAATCGTGAGAATCTTGTGAATCGTTTTCTTTAAAATGCTTTCTTTTATGAAGTTCTGCTATGATTTTTTCAGGATTTTCCCCTTTAAAAAATGAATGAATTTTTTGTTTATATTCAACATATGTTAGATTGCCATCAAGGTAACTTTTAAAGAAAGTTTCTTTTATTTTTTTAATTGTTTTATCAATATTTTTTATCTGTTCCTCTTTTGAATTAGTCGGATTTTTGCGTATATCTTCTATAAGTTCTTCATAGTCCCTTAATGAGTTAGGATTATTCATTTTCGTTTTTTATTTCAAATATCTTTTTTTGATACTTCTTTTGTGTATTTGAGATATACACGAAGGACTTCTTTTCAAGATTATTGCAATCTCTACTGTTTTTAAATTTTCTTTTGATTTAAGAAAATAAATCAAATTTTCAGATATTGTTGAGTTTGAATTTGCAAGCTCTAAGAGGGGGATTTTAATAGAATCATTTTTATTGACATTAAAGGAATAATCTTTTGATTGTATGTAACTGGAATATATAGTTTTTTGACTCCTATTTATTGTTTTTGCAATATCACAATTTTTGACTTTTTTAATTTCCTTAAGATATCTAATCAGTGATTGCAATGGCGCACTTTTGTTTGAAAAAACGCTTATAGGAATTAAATATTCAATTAAGGCGGTTTTGTTTGTATTGCCAATAACGTTTTCTAAAACATTAGTTTTGGGTTTTATATTTGGGATATCCGTTTTTTGCATTAGTTTACTTTTTTTCTCATATTATTTAAATTTTTCCCATATTGATAAATTTTTTTAGTTTTTAGTTACTTTTTAAAATCTGGATAAACATTTGATAAACATTTGATAAACATTCGATAAATATTTGATAAATATTTGATAAATATTCAATTAATACTCGATAAAAATTCAACATAATTTCCACACAATCTCTATACAGTTTTTATATGATTTTTATAACCCTTCTTTAAAAACTCCTCAAGAGTAGTAAAATATATTAAGAACTGATTCACCTACTAAAAAATTGTCAGGTAAAAATTTTTAAAAAAACAAAAAATGAAGGGTGTTAATATAGAAGATAATTATCGCAGTATATGCTTTGTAAGCGATTTGCATATATCGGGTTTTAGGGCTCTTGATGAGATCCCTATCATTAATGAATTTAAAGCGCTTTTAAGGGCACTTATTTCTAAAGGGGATTGCGAACTTGTAATACTTGGGGATTTTTTAGAACTGTTAAAAACAGAATTTAATCTAAGAATTGAATCAGATCTTTTTTACCTTGAGCTTTTGAATTTACTTAAAGAGCTGTCTCTAAAAACAAATGTGACTTATATACTTGGAAACCATGATAAGAATGTTATCCACCGAAAAGAGATTTTATCTATCTTGAAAAAATATTGCATAAATATTCCTAAAAATCCTTTTGAATATGAAAAAAATTTAATTATCAAAGAAAAAAATATAGTGGTTTTTGGAGAGCATGGAAATCAATATGACCCGCTAAGTAGCTATAATGATATTTATGATAGTGAAGAGCTGGGTCTTGGAGATTACTATATTAAGAACGCAATTGGAAATATTGTATCTAAAAGACAAAAGTCTTGGATAAATGATGTTGATAAAATAAACCCAATATCTTCTGTACCTTCTTTTATTGCTTCTAATTTTTTTTATAAGGAAACAAGCAGGCTTTTTAAGCTGATTACCATCCCTTTTACATTTAATCTTTTGTTTGCAAAGATTATCCCCTTACTTTTGATTTATCTATTCTTTTTTCAAGGCTTAAAATTATCAGAGCAATCCTTAGTTGTTTTTAGTGTTGTTGCACTTCTTATTCTAATAGATTTTTCCTTTTTTATATATGGCGGAGTAGTTTTTATCTTTAGAAAAGATTTTAAAAAGTTTATGGCTAAGTTTGGTTTTTGGGACAAATTTAAGGTTTTAAGAGCAATTGAGGATAAAAAATTTAGTTTGGAAGAACAGATGATTAAGGGCAATATTAAATCCTTTGGAAATAAAGTTGACTTCTATTTTTATGGGCATACGCACTTGGCAAAAATGGATGGATATTATAATAATAGTTTTTGTGTGAATACTGGGCAATTTAGTAAGGGCTATGCATTGGTAAAATCAAAGATAGGACTTCCTGCAATATATGTGCCTTATTCATTTTGCTCTTATGCATTTTTTAGAATTATAGAGGATAAAAACATCTACAAGGCTCAAATTAAGCTCGTTACGAAAAAAAAGCCAATTAAGACAAAACTTACTTGGTTTCAAAGAATTTCAATAATAGAGAGCATAAGAGTTTTAAGAAAACTAACCGAAAACAAAATAGAGATAAAAGAGATTTTAATATAGCTTTTAATTTTTAAAAAGTGTTTCATTTAAAAAATTCTAAAATCTTTATGTATTTAATTATATATTTCAGTTGAAAAGTATTTTTGAAAAAATAAATATAAACTATCAGAAATATAAACATTTTATTTTAAAATAACTGAACAATATGGAACATCGTTTATAGAAGTTGCATTACTCATATCCAAGAGATTTAGATCTTGACCAAATCTTATTGAGTTGATACCAAAAAATGTTATGGAATCTGATCGTTTAATTAATTGGATAATCAATCTATCATCAAGTTCTTTCCAATCATAGTAATTACTTGCTAAATCTATCTGTTTTTTCCCTTGAGAAATTTTTTTCCCTTTTATTTCTTTATCACATACATAAAGAAAAACCTTTCCATTATCCTCTTTTAGGGAAACAAAATATTTCATTTTATTGTTTTAACAGGTTTTTTAGCACCGCAAACCTGACAGATTATAAATGTTGCAATCTTTTCTTTTGAAAGCGTAGTATCTGGCTTTTTGCATTCAGGGCAAAACACGAATTCATTTGCATAATCGGTAAGCTTTTCATTAATTCTTGCTGCGGATACTTTTGAACCTACAATCATTGAATTGCTTGTAAGTTCTCCCGGCGTACCAAGCTCTTTTAGGATGTATTTTAGAACATGTTCAACATCCCTATTAAGGGTTTTTGCAATTGAATGAAAATTACTGATTATAGTTTTGTTTCCCTGTATATGTCCCATCACTTTTGGTATCACAAATCTTTCTTGAGATTCATTTTTCTTTGGCAGTTCTGATATTGCTTTATCGAGCATTGATTCATAATCCATCTTCTTCACCTATTTGTTTAATTGCAAAAATTATATCTTTTTTAAGTACCGTCTTATGTTTAGAGTTCTTAACCGAAACATTTGATATTAAGGCTATTCTTTTAAGTTTTTTTTCTAATATAAACTTTAACTCTTCCATAGCTAATTGAGAGGGCCTTTTCACTCCCGCCTTTCTCATAATCTTTCCCATTGCGTTTAAGGGCAGTATTCCAAGTACCATTTAAAATAAAGAAAAAGAGGGTTTTATTTAATTCTTTTGTTTAAGTGCATTAGCAAAAGCCTTTTATACTAGCTAGCAGTAAAAATATATTAAAAATGGGAAGAGGGGCTTTTATAAACAAAAAGGCGAAGGGCACAGCAGGTGAAAGGGATATTATTCATATGTTTTGGGATAATGGCTGGGCTGCGATTCGCTCTGCAGGATCTGGTTCTTGTTCAACACCATCCCCAGATATTTTGGCAGGAAACAATGTGAGAAAGGTTGCAATAGAGGTAAAGATTACAAATTCTTCCTCGAAATATTTTCCGAATGAAGAGATTGAGAATCTATTGGTATTTGCAAGATTATTTGGAGCAGAGGCATGGGTTGCAGTAAGGTTTCAAAAACTTGATTGGCTTTTTATTAATCCTGAAGACTTAACCCTTACTCAAAAAGGACACTCAATAAATATTGAGAAAGCAAAACAAATAGGCCTATTATTCTCAGAACTTATTGCTAAAACCAGTTTGTAATATAATCTAATTCTTTTCAGGCATATCTTTTTCGTTTAGAAAAATTCTAAATTCCCATCAAATTCCGGCAATTAATTTTAATATCTCTTTGATGTCATGAATCCGTCATTCGCATACTTGGGTCAATAGAAAAGCATACTTTGTGTTTAAACAGGAGGAATCGGTACGCTTTTTTGTAATCAACAACCTATTTGAATACAGCGCATGCTTTTATATTACCAACATAATCCCCCTTTGGGATGAGGTTGTTGATTTCATGAAATCCTGAACATTTGTATACTATGGTCTTTCAAGCCAAAGTTTGAATAGATGGATTCATGCAAGGATTAACCTCAACTATTCGCGAGATAACTGGAGCATTTATGCCGAGGTTTTTCATTTAAGTTTTAATGGCTTGAATATAATTTATAATTTAATTTTCATAAGGTCAAATGCGGCTTTTGTATTAGGAAAAATACATCTTGCCTCGTTTAATAATTCAGAAATATCGTTATAGCGCTGTGAAAAATGTGTGAGTATTAGCTCTTTTGCATTGCTTTGGCTTGCTATCATTGCGGCCTGTTCGCTTGTCAAATGAAGAAATTTGTCAGTTTTTTCAACATGTTTTGAAGCATAAGTTGACTCACAAATAACAAGGTCTGAATCCTTTGCAAGCTCTTTTGCACTTTCACAAATGCCTGTGTCTGCTATGTAGGCAATGCACTTACCTTTCTTTATGAAACAAACATCTTTAGGGGATATCTTTTTTCCTAAATTAGAGATGGTTTTGCCATTAAGAAGCTGTGTTAGATGAGGGCCTTGCTTAAGCCCTAACAATTTCATTTTTGTTTTATCTATTCTAAATTTATCTTTCTCTTCAAAACGAAAGCCTATACACTCAATTGAATGTGCTAGTTTTTTGGCAATTATTCTAAACTCGCTATTTTCAACTATTACTCCTTCTAAGACATCTCTTGCGTTGAAATTAATAGGTGATTCAAAAGGGAATACTTCGAGCAATTTATTCATTCTTTGAGCTGTACCATTAGGCCCCATTATTTCTAACTCTCCAACATACTTGTTAGAAGCCATTGTCTGCATCATCCCCGGAAGACCTAATACATGGTCTCCATGCCAATGGCTAATAAATATGTTAGATATCTTTTGTGCACTTAATCCTGCATGTTTTAATTGACGTTGTGTTCCTTCTCCGCAATCAAAAAGAAATGAATGCTCTTTGTACTTAAAAAAAATTGAAGAGTGATTCCTCTCTTTAGTTGGCGCCATTGCAGAGGTCCCTAAAAAAATAATTTCTATCATTTTATATTCAATTTGTATTTTAGTCCTTGAATGAAAATTCTTTAAAACATAACTGCTTTAAGATATCTTTCAATAAATTTGAATGTCTAAGTATTATTACCAATATATTTTTGTTCATTAGTCCTTTAATTTGTATCTTTAATTTATATTTGTCTCTTATTACAATCCGTTTCTTCTTGCATAGGAGCCTTAAATACTAAAATCTGCGAATGACATATGAAATCAAATAATGATTATATTTTTGTTATATAAAGCTTCCTTAAATAGTTAGTATCTTTGATTGTTCTGCTCAACTTCGTTTTTATAATCACAACAAACCACTATTTAAAGTCACATATAGATTTACCTTGCAAATATTCTAAAGCAAATTGCCCTAATGATACGTTTCTCTTCTCGTTTACTTCAAAATTGAATAGAGCTATCGCTAGCTCATTACACTCAAATCCCCTGTATACCTGCAAAATCGAAGAATAAATTTTGCTCGATTATCTCTAAATACTTCTTGAATTGCACATAAAATTTAAATTTCTTATAGAAAGATACTTAGATCAAACACAATTGTTTAAATATGAGCAAATAAAAATTTCTCTTTAAGAAAGAAAATGAAATCTATTGGAAAAAATGCGAATCCTCAACTTTCTATTCAAGAATTTATTGGGTATTCAAAAAAATTAGCTAAAAAATTGAAATCCTCTCTTATGTTTTTCTCATCATCAAAACTTGAGAATAAATATCTTTCAAAATCACTTTCACTTTTTGAGGATTTTGTTCTTTTAATTGATTATCAAAACTTAAATACTTTTGATTTGCAATCTGTTGATAAGATAACTATTAGTTCAGAAAATACTGCTTTACAACATCCGAGTGTAAAACCTAGTGCTTCAGGGTCTAGTGCTTTACAATCCAGTGCTTTACAACATCCTAGTGTAAAACCTAGTGCTTCAGGGCGTAGTGCTTTACAATCTAGTGCTTTACAACATCCGAGTGTAAAACCTAGTGCTTCAGGGCGTAGTGATTTACAAAATATGACTATAAAACCTAGTGATTTTGAATCTAGTAATATTAATGAAAAATGTGAGGAAGAAAAAGATAGGTTTTCTATAACACTTTTTGTGCCTTTCCCACCCCAAGTAAATCCCTATATTTCAATAGATTCAATTAAAGATATGGCTAGTATTTATGATTGTATTAGTTCAATTAGGAATCCTTTAGGCGTTGAGTTTGAAAGAATGAATGCAAAGGAGTATGAAAAGATATCAAAATTTCTGGAAAAAAAGATTAAAATTCCTTTATTTGATATAACAAGTTATTTTGACGATTTTTTCTCGGTAAAAGATGAGGATTCCCTTGCAAAAATTAGTAAATCGGCAATGCTATCAGATCTCTTGTTTAAAAGGCTTTATCTTGCCATAAAAAAAGGAAAAGTGGGGTCTGAACATGGTGCCTATGAATTTATAAACTACTCCCTTAAAAGGCTTTGTTTGGAACCTGCATTTTCGCCAATTATTGCAAATTCTTCTAATTCTTCAAATATTCATCACCTGTTTCATTCTAAAAAGCCATTTAAGAAAGGGTTTGTTTTAGTCGATTTAGGGGTAAAATATGAAGGTTTTTGTTCGGATTTAAGCAGGATGATTTATCTTGGGACTCCTTTTATTAGGGAAAGAGAGCTTTTTAATCTGGTTTGTTTAGTTCAGAATAAATCACTTGCTTATGTTAAAAAAGATATTTTGTATAGGGAGATTGATTATTATGCTCGACAGATTTTTGGCATCTATAAGGGTAATTTTAATCATCTATTAGGGCATGGACTTGGGTATTATGCTCATGAAGCACCTTCTTTTTCAAAGTTTTCTGAGGATAAAGTTAGGAAAAACCAAGTATTTACAATAGAACCTGGAATTTATTTTAAGGGAAAATATGGGATAAGGATAGAGGATAGTTGTTATTTTGATGGTGAAAAGGCAATTAGTTTAACAAAAACAAAAAAACAACTATTTTTGGTGTGAGTCTTGTTTTTTTTCATAATACGCATTGTTTTTATTCTTTTTATCCTTCCTAATGATGTTGCTATTGTCCATAGTTTTTTTTAGTTTTTTTTAGTTTTTTATTGTATCTTTTTAACATTTTTTTTCAATAAGTTTAAAAATAGTTGATGATTTTTTAGTTAATATGGAATCAAAAAAATCGGTAAAGAGGAAGGTTAAATCCACTGCTAATAAATCAGATGGTGAATGGACAAAAAAGTCTGGATGGCTTTGTATAGATGAGAAAGAAAAAAAGCGAATTTTTGATTTTTCAAAAGGGTATAAGGAGTTTTTAAATTCTTCAAAAACTGAAAGAGAAGCGGTTAATACGATTTTATTTAGAGCGAAAAAAGCAGGTTTTAAGGAATTAAGCTCTTTTAATCATCTGAAAAAAGGAGATAAGGTATATTATGATTATAAGGGCAAGGCTTTAATTTTGGCAGTTATAGGTGATAAACCATCGTTTAATATTATTGGAGCCCACATTGATTCTCCAAGGCTTGACATTAAGCCTTTTCCATTAACACAGGATTGTGAGCTTGGGCTTTTTAAAACCCATTATTATGGGGGCATTAAGAAGTATCAGTGGGTAAATAGGCCACTTGCAATGCATGGGGTTGCTTTAAAAAAAGATGGGAGTAAGATTGAATTTTCTTTAGGTGAAAGAGAGGATGAAGAGGTGTTTATTATATCTGATTTATTGCCACATCTTTCAAGTAAGCAACTTGATAAAAAAGCTGATAAGGTTATTGAAGGAGAAAACCTGCAGGTAATTGTTGGAAATATACCGATAGATTTGGATAATTCAAAAGCGATAAGAAGAAACGTATTAAAGATACTAACTAAACGATACGGGCTTTGTGAAGAGGACCTTTGCGTGTCTGAGATTTGTTTTGTTCCAAATGATAAGGCTAGGGATTTGGGCTTTGATCGTTCAATGATTTGTGGGTATGGTCAAGATGATAGGATTTGTGCATACTCTTCTCTTGTTGCATTATTGGATAGTAAGGTTTCACAAAGGATAAATGTTGCTCTTTTTGTTGATAAAGAAGAGATAGGTTCGGTTGGAAATACAAGTGCCCAATCTGCATTTATTGTCCATTTTGCTGATAAGGTATGTGCTTTAATGGGTTCAAAGATTACTGGAGCACAGGCGTTATTTGAATCAGAGGGGATTTCAGCTGATGTTACCGGTGCAATTGATCCAATATACAAAGAGGTTCACGATTCTGAAAATGCAAGTTTTATTGGTCGGGGAGTATCAATTGAAAAATCAGGTGGAGCTGGAGGGAAATATTATTCTAATGATTCAAATTCAGAGTACTTTAACAAATTAAGGATTATTTTTAATAAGAACAAGGTTTTGTGGCAGACAGGAGAACTAGGTAAAGTGGATGAGGGAGGAGGCGGAACAATTGCTATGATTTTAGCAAAGCATGGAATTGATATAATAGATATGGGTCCTCCACTTTTGGGGATGCATTCTCCTTGCGAGATCTCTTCAAAGTTTGATTTATACCAAACATACAAAGGTTATAAGGTGTTTTATGATGAAAATAAGTAGTGATGATTCGGTTCCAGAGTATTCGTATAGTGTTGATGGGCGAGTAGACCCTCAAAAGAAACTTGAAGAGGAGAATAAGATTCTAAGAATTACAGTTATGCAACTTAAAAAGGAGCTTGAAAGAATGAGGACAACTCCTTTAATGGTTTGCGAGGTAACTGATGTTTTACCTGAAAATAAAGCGATTATACGAATTCCTAATGGCAGTAAATTTTTGGTGAATGTAAATTCAGAATCAAAGCCAATGAAGGCGGGAGATAATGTGCTTGTTGATCAAAAGAATCTAAATGTTATTGATATCATTGCAACTGATTTTGATGTTGAGGCCAGCAAGTTTGTAATCTTGGAAAAGCCAAAGATTTCTTGGAGTGAGATTGGCGGATTGTCTGATGAGATTAGAGAGATTCAAGAGGTTATTGAACTTCCATTACTTAAGCCTGAGATTTTTAGAAAGGTAGGAATTGAGCCACCTAAAGGGGTTTTGTTGTATGGTCCCCCTGGAACGGGAAAGACAATCTTGGCAAAGGCTGTTGCAGCTTCAACAAACTCAACTTTTATTGAGATAGTAGGTTCAGAGCTTGTGCAAAAATTCATTGGTGAAGGTGCAAAGCTTGTTAAAGAGGTATTTGCGTTGGCACGTTCAAAAGCTCCAAGCATAATCTTTATTGATGAACTTGATGCTATTGCTGCTAAAAGGATTGAGCTTGGCACTTCAGGAGAACGAGAGGTGCAAAGGACTTTTATGCAACTTTTAGCAGAGATTGATGGGTTTGAGAATCTTGGCAATGTAAAGATTATCGGTTGTACAAACAGAAGAGATATTTTGGATGATGCTATAATTAGGCCTGGTAGGCTTGATAGGCAAATTCTGATTAAACTGCCAGATATTATTGGAAGAGAAGAGATATTTAAGATACACACTAAAAGGATGAAACTTAAGGATGTTGATATAAAAGAGCTTGCAAGGGTTACTGAAGGTTCTTCAGGTGCAGATATAAGAGCAATTTGTACAGAGGCAGGTTATTTTACAATTCGTTCGAATAAGACTTGTGTTCTTATGAAACATTTTAATCAGGCGGTTAAAAAGCTTCAATCTGAAGATAGTATTGATAATGAATACGCGACTATGTTTGGATAGTATTTTATATTTTTTAATCAAATTTTAGATGTTATTGATCTTTGTATTTTTATCACAATAACATGAAAAATAAAAAAAGGAAAAACATTGCCCAATGTTAGAAGTTATTTGGCTAGACACTTGGAGGTTTTTCCTTGTATTAGTCTGTCCTTTTTTATTCATGTTCTAAGATTACAGTTTGTAAAATGATTTGAGGATTTTATAAAAATTAAATGTAAAAATTAAATTTATTTCTCTATTAATACTACCCTCATTTTTACTGGAACACCATAAAGTGTTACTGCTTTTGTGTATCTTACTGCATTTTCTACGTCTGAATGCAGTACAGTTGTCGGACTTACTGAACTTGGCAAGCTGATTAGTGAGCTTCCATTGCAACATAGAACATATTTGGCGTCAGTGCCCTGATTTTTATAAAACGCAAGGGTTCCAACTGGAAGGTCTGAACAAGCGAATATAAAATCTTCTTTATTAACCCAATCTTTTTCAGGGAATGGGCAAGTTGTGGCATTATTCATACAACCTGCATAACACCTATTTGTTCCTGCAAGTGCGCATCCATCACAGCTTACAAGTTTTGCATCGTAAGCTATTAAATCTCTGTTCATTTCATTATCCGTGTTACTAAAGGTCATCTCTGTTTCTGTACTTCTTATTGTTTTGTAAGGGACAATATAATTTTTCTCATATTCTGGATTTGAGAAATTGACGTAAAGATTATAGGCAGTCTTTTTGTTTATGTACATTTCATATTCGCCATCTTCGTTTGTTATAGTTGAGAAATAAGTAATCGGTACTGCTTCTTGAACATTAGTTGTTACGCTTGAATTTCTTGAATCAAGTGCAGGGTACCAATCATTTTGAGAGAGTCTTGCAATGACAATTACATCTTTTAAAGGAGCTTTGTTAGATGTTTCCACTGTTCCATATAGTTTTACCTTGGAGTTATCCTCAAAGAGTTCACTATCTTGAATTGAATTCATCCAATCTGCCGAATCTGGATTATAAGCACTACTCCTTTCAAAATCACCTTGTTTGCCTGCTATGAGGTTAGGCACTCTTCCAAAATCAATATAGCCATCGCAATCATTATCAAGTAAATCAAACATGTATTGTGGATAATTATCATCAGTCTCATTAGAGCATTTCCTATCCCAATAATTCCTGTTAGGCGGATGATTATAAAAATCATAGGATTCGTCTTTACAAAATCCAGGTATTGAAATATCCCAAGATTCATCGTTGTTAAGACCATCTAAGCAATTTCTATCCCGAACAACGTCTACATCATAATCAGGAACATCAGAGTATACCCAGTCTTCATAATATTTCTGCCAGTCATCAAAATCTATGGATTTATCATCTAAATACATTCCTTCATATGGACAGATTGCAGGTTTTTTATCATTAATAGTATCGTAATAGCTACAGGTTGTATCAAGACCATCAAAGCAACCTGATAATACCTTGCCTCCAAATGTTTCGTCATCATTTGAAATCTCACTTTTGTTTTTCAAGAAATAACTAACCCTACCCTCTATATGAGTAATGTCTATATTATCAGGAAACACTTCTGATATTAATGTTGAGTTCATCTTTAACGAACAGCAATTACCAAACACATCAACTTTTCCCACATCTGAGGGTCTATTACATAATCTTTCTACGGGTTCAGGTCTAGGAGGTACAGGACACTTTTTGCACTCATACCTAACTTCGTCTATTGTGATTTCAGTTCCACTTGGAAAACAAATATCATTTACTGCGCAATCACAAGTGTCATTACAGCAAGCAAAATCATCAGTAGTTCCTGCATTAAGAATCATATATTCAGGTTCGTGGGGCATATCATTGCCACAGCACTTTTTGGCATCTGGCACGCTACCCCCTAGATTCCAGCCAAAGCCACTACCAACACAAGCATCTTCACAAGCATCAAGGTCTAGGTCGTTACAAATCTTTGTAGAGACAATTGGAGAAATACTATCAAATGGATGATTGCCTGCTAAGTCCATTCCATAAAGTTGGAAATCGTATACACCTCCATCTATTAATGGCGTTGTGTTTACATAATACCATGCTTTAATAGTTTTGTCTCCCAAATTTCCTGAGGTTTGAACTGAAGGAATTGGATGTGCAGTGTTGTTTATATACAGAATAAAAGATGACTTATCCATCCCTCTCGTAATATCAGAAGGCGAATTATCAGTTCCTGTTCCATTAAACAACACAGATTCTCCTCTTATCCATGAAGGGTAATTAGGATTAGAATACGTGAAAAAATGATCCTTTGGATTTGATACATTTGATGTATCATAAACCTTGGATGTCCAAGAGATTGTATCTATGAGAAGTGTAGGATTTCCCAATGGTCCAATATCGCAATTTCCACAATCACTATCTCCAAATATACACACTCCTGCGATTACCTTGTTTGGACAAAATCCATCATTTCCAGCACAAGTACAACAAACAAACTCATCATCAACTTTTACTCCACCCCAACCCGCACAATCACTTGGTTGTGCTGATACTAAGCTAATCGTTATAAAAAATAGAATCGCAACAATTGATAATTTTATTCTTTTCATGTTAAAACCACCCTTATTCTCAATAAAAGATTATTAATCCATATGTTAAATTATAAAACAACTGATAACAAACTAATCATATCTTAAGTAGCTTTGTTTTTATACTTTTCGCTTATTTTTGGGTTTAAATAAGAAATTCTTTCCAGACATTGCTTGCGAAATTGATTCCTATTACATTAAATTACAGCTAAATAATGATCTTGTCAAATCCTTAATTATTTTGTGTAATCTAATTATTTGAGGGATTTGGTGAAATAGATTGATTAATAGAAAAACATACCTGATGTTTAAACACGAGGACTCGGTACGCTTTTTTGTAATCAACAACCTCGCTGAATGTAAGGCATGCTTTTATATTGCCAAAATACCTCAACCTGTAGAACGAGGTTGTTGATTTTTCAAGCCAAATTAAGAATAGACGGATTTATGCAAGGATTAACCTCGACTATTCAAGAGATACCTCAGCATTTCTATCGAGGTTTTTCATTTCATGAAATCCTTCTTTATTCGCATACTTTGTATTTTTAAGCACAATTAAGAATAGATGGGTTCACGGACGAAAAATCTCTAATACTCGCGAGATAAGTCGAATGTTATCCTGAGGTTTTTAATTTAGTGAGTTCGTCATTTGCATACTTTGGTCTTTAGACGTTAGTAAGAGGAGATGTATTTACTAAACGAATCATAAAACGATTAAAAAATGTAAATGCACTTAGGAATATTCTCTAAAATCTCACAAGATAAATTATGAGATTTATGCTTTAAAGGTTTTTCAGTTGTAATAACATTTCATCGAGGACAAATTTTGAGGACAAATTAATTATAGACGATAAATTAATTATAGACGATAAAATGATAATAAAATAATTTAATTCATGGTCAACTAAAGATTTATAAATAAAAAAAATTTGCAAATACGCTAGGCAAATGATGAACGGAAGTAACTGCTGAAAACAAATGATGAAGTGAACACCCGCTGATGCCTACTTCATATGATAAAAGGATGGATAGTTTTTTATTTTTTTCTTTTAATTTTTTAAAAGAGGATATATTATGGGCATTTATTAGGCTATGGCAATTTATTGGCCGTATTAAAATTATTAAAAATAGTATTTAGTGTAAGTATGCTCTTTTTAATCTTGCTAACATTTTTATTATTAAACTATGGTCGTTAAGGGACTTTTGAGTGTGATTTGATATGAAATGCAGTATTTGCTCTGAAAAATCAATGGCGTGTTTTGATAGTTTGAGCTACTGTAAAAAACATTTTATTGATGCTTTTGAAAAGAAGGCTTTTGAAACAATCAAAAAATATAATCTCATCAAAGGCAAAAAAATTGCTGTAGCAACTTCGGGAGGCAAGGATTCTACAAGTGTTTTATACATTGTAAAAAAGTACATGCAAAAAAATAAATTGGGAAAACCAATTGCGTTACTTATTGACGAGGGAATAAAAGGTTATCGAGAAAAAACTTTAAAAGATCTTAAGAGCTTTTGCTCTCTTGAAAAAATTGATTTGAGAATTGTTTCTTTTGAAAAGGAATTTGGTTTTTCACTTGATGAATATTTGAATAAAGTAAAATCAAAGCCTTGCACTATCTGCGGGATATTAAGAAGATATCTCTTAAATAAGTACTCTAAAGGTTTTGATACTATAGTTACGGGACATAATCTGGATGATGAATCGCAAGGATTTGTTATGAATCTTTTTAATTCTGATATTATGCTGATGATGAGACAAGGAATAATTTCAGGCGCTATAGATTTTAAGGATTTTACAAAAAGGGTTAAGCCTTTTTATTTTATTAAAGAAAAGGAGATTTTAATATATTCAATTGCTAAAAAATTTAATTTAAGTTATAATGAATGCCCTTATTCAAATTTTGCACTAAGATCTAAATTTAAGACACTTTTGAATGAATATGAAATGAGACATCTAGGTTCAAAAAAGAATTCAATAGAGCTCTTTTTAAGATTAAAAGAACTGTTTATAAAAAATAAAAATCAGTTATTGAAGGGTTTTGAGATGTTATATTGTGATGTATGCAAAGAGCCATCATCTAATAAGGTTTGCAATTGTTGTCTTATTCGATCTGCGTATCCAAAACAAAACGAGATAAAAAAAGTTAGAACTTAAAAAAATGATAGGTTTTTAAACTTATTATCTTTATCAATATAAAATGCATATAGATATTGTAAGACCATCGGGAAATGAAGTTGATTTTATAAAACAATCAAAAAGACTTGGAAATAAAGGGATTTCTTTTGTTTATGATTCAATCTCAAAAGATAAGATCTCTAGTCTTATAAACTTAGAAAAAGAAGAAAAATTTCATATTATTTTATCAAAAGAGAGTCTGGGATTTGATAATGGCTTAAGGATATTTGATATTTCATTAGAACTTGATAAATCAAGGAACTTAATCGAAAAATCAACTAATGTGATTTTTTTTGGTTTTGAAAATTCTAAGAATAAAGATTTCAATAAACAAAGAAATGCCGGAGCGAATCATATATTGTTTAAGATAATGAAAGAAAGAGGAAATATCTTTGGGATATGTACAAAATATTTGATATCAAAGGAACGAATATCAAGGCTTAGACAAAATCTATATCTTTGCAATAAATACGATGTTGATTGTTGTATATTTAGTTATGCAAACGATCCACTTGAGATGAGAAACGAAGATGAGCTTTTTTCACTTTTGCTTACGATCACAAAAAATCCAAAGCTTTCAAAGAGGACAATTTCTTTTATTTCAACCCTTCTCTGAAGTAACTAATTTGTGCTTTTTAATATGGTTTTATTTCGAAAATTCTTCATTTTGCAGACTTAATAATCTTAATAGTTTTAGTAAAAAAATGCGGTAAAATATAAAAATGAGAACCTTAAATATTTCATTGAAGGGAAATAGTTTCAGGATAGCACAATAATAAATAACAAAGAAATGTTTTAAGAATAATATCCTATTAACTATCAGCCTGCTATTAACTATCAGGTAAAATGTATGATGCAAAATGTTTTAGGGTATTAATGTTTAGATTATATTTCATTTTTGTGAAATCCTTAAATCCTTTTAGATACTTTATTCTTTAAAACTTTGGTCTTTAAGATTTAATTACTAAGAAACAAAAATAAAAAATATATACGCATCTTTCAATCGCTTCTAAAAGTAGTAATATACACCATAAATTTATCTATTTATTAATAGGGGTTTATTCTTTTTTAGAAGTATCTAACACTTTTAGCTAGGATTTTTTTCTAATCTTAAAAATATATAGGTTGAACCTGAGCGGATTTTTATGGTTTTATTTTGAGATGCCTTGTATTTTTCAAAGATTGTGTCTTTTATCTTTTCATAATCCTGTTCTTTTATTAAAATATCTTTGTCAAAAGAATCTTGAATTGAATTAATAAACTCATCAGTGTTTTTGTATGAAATTATGTTTCTTTTTAGATAGTAAGGCAATGGCCAATAATCTGCACCTTCGCCAATGATTTCTATTTGTATATCGTTTTTTGTTATGAACCCAAGATTTTGTTTTAAGTTGATATCAGTGTGGACATATGAGAAGGGATTTTTGTTATCGTTTGCAGGATTGATAAATGAGGTCATCACTAATTGTATTGTTAGGTAAGTAATGCATAAGAAAAAGAGCGCTAAAAGAAGTTTTTTTGATTTTATAAAAGATAAAAATATTCCTGAAGATAAGGCAAGGATAGAGACTGAACTAATTATAAGCCAAGGCGTTTTGTATGAAATGATAGAATATGTTGTTAGAAGCAAAATCCCAAAAATAAGAATGTACGCACTTGAATATTTTTTATTGGTTTTTATTAATTGTTGAGCTGAGTAAAAGCAAAAAACAACTGATAAGAGTATTATAGGAAGCTCAAATTTTAGCAGTATTTCAACAAAATAATAGATAGGTTTAGCGTGTTCTTGTGTTCTTGTTTTCCAGTTGAAAGGTCCTATTATTGAGTCTAATATTCCATATGGATTTGAGAAGAATGAACTAAATAATGTTATGTGGATGAGTATTGCTAAGAGCAGTGCAAAGAGTATATGCTTTGATGGCAGATGTTTGTTTTTTTCAGATGTTAGATTTGCTTTGATATTTTCCCTTTTTTCTTTTGAAAAAAGCATAGCTATTAGTGTAATTGCGATGCAAAAACCATTTATTATTGCAGTTTCTTTGTTTGAATACGCTAAAAACAATGAAATGATTAGCCCATAAATCCAGATCTTTTTAGATTTTTTTGTTGAAAGGTTTATTAGGGATACTATTGCAAGAAAAGTGAAAAAAGTGAAGAATATTTCATGTATTGCATATCTTGAATAGTAGAAAAGTGAAGGAGAAAGCATAAGAAAAATACAGGAGATTATTTTTGCTTTTTTGGATATTGTTTTTATTAGGAAAGGAAGCAGGCAAAGAAGAGCACCAAATAATGCTTGTGGCAGTCTTAATGTGATTTCTGTGGTTTTTAGAAACGTGAATGGTAGCGTGATGTAATATAGGAATGGACCATGATAGTTGTCAGGGTTATATTTGTAGTAGTTGCTATTTATTAAATTAGATAGGAAGTATTCATTAACCGATTCATCATGATGAAGTGGTCTTAAGTCAAGCAGTATTAGTCTTGAAGTGAATGCTATTACAAATATTAGTAATATTATTAATAATTGTGATTTATTTGTATTATTTTTTTGCATTTTTAGATGATGTTTTTTTTAAAGAGTATTAATAATTTGCTTTTTAGGATAACTTATCTTTGAATGGTTCAAAATAGTAAATTATATATATACTTTCATCAGTAAAGGAGATAAGTTAGAAATGATTGGGATGAGTTATTTTAGTGTTATAGACTTTTGCGTTTCATTTTTATGGAAGGATTATGATAATGAATCAATTAATGCCTGATTTGGTGGTGCCCTTATGATGAAGAATAATAATTTGATTTTAGTTATTGCTATTCTTGCGTTTATTTTTATGTATCTTCTTATACCCCTAGGGGCATCTCAGGATCATACTTGTAATTCTAATTTGGAGTGTGGGCCTCATGCTTGGTGCTACACAATTACAAACACTTGCTATTGTATTGGAACATATATGAATTGTGATAACCATTGGAATAATGGTTGCGAAGTGATTTCTTCTGATTTCAACTGTGGGGTGTGTGATGTAAGCTGTGGTGGTTCAGGCATCACTGCTGCACACTGCGACATAAACATGGTCCCTCCTACTTGCATATGTGTTTCTCCTGATCATCAATGGGCAGGTGATGGTAAAGGTTGTGCGCCTAAAGAACAAACTTGTTATGATAGTGATGGCGGGAAAAATTACGCTGTGAAAGGAACAACCACTTGGGGAACAATTACAAAAACTGATAGTTGTGAGCCAAATAATGTTTTAAAAGAATGGTACTGTGAAAATAATCAGGTTGTTTCTGAGTTACATCCTTGTGGTATAGGATACGTTTGTGATTATGGAATTTGTAAGCAAGCAGAGCCTAATCCCACTCCCAGTCCAAGCCCCACTCCCACTCCTAGTCCAAGCCCCACTCCAGAAATATGTATTCCTGATTTTTCCTGTAATGGAAGAGAATGTGGATCTAACGGATGCGATAGTTGTGGCAACTGCGTATCAAGTGATGGAAAAAGTATTGGTGTTTGTGATGATAAATTAGGTATTTGTTATCTTCAAAGTTGTGGATTTTCAAGCTACAAAATAGATAGACCAACTGAAACCTGCGATGTAACTCAAGTTGGAAGGTATCAGTTTTTTCCAGAGAGTTTCGAGTTGGCTTGTAAAAGAAATACAGGTTATTTTGGGGTGCTAAAAAAATGTGACCCTTATAAATGCAGTGTTCCTTCTAACGTATGTGAATATAGCACTTCTTTAGGTTTAAATAGCTATCTTGATTTTGTTGAGAATGTTTGTTATAATGGGATTACCAAAATTAAAGGGGTGTGCAAAGATAAAAAAGAACCTAACTGCAATGGGGGAGTAGGTGGTGCATTATATAAGGATGTAATTTATTATTCTCCATCAGTAGTTGATAATAATCATTACAAAGACAAAAGGGAGATATATTTTGCCCAAAGCAAAAAATTCGATAAATCCCAAGGCGATGGAAATGCTTATGTTTCAGATGAGCTTATTGATTATTTTGTAAGAGAGGTAGTGCTTAGAATAACAGGAGTTGATGGCGCTTATAATTTCCATGAAAAGTTTGGATTCCTTCCTCAGGACTTATTTGATGATATATTATTTTCTAACTGCGCTTACAGAGGGATTTGGATTGGGGATGGTTGCGATGGTTCTGCACCAAACGATATCTCAATGTATTCAGTATGTCCGAAAATAAAGGATAAACAAGGTACGGAATATTCAATATGTGCTTTTGATTTAAGTGGTTCTCCTTCGTTTAGTTTTGAAAAACAAAATCCTAGATGTACGGCGGTTCTAAGGACAGACGGGTTTAAAAATACTGAGAAATTAACTTTTTATAATGAATATTGTTCTGAAGGTTCGGCAAGCAAAAAATATGTAGATTGGTTTGGTGTTTCGGATGGTACTATCTGTGGTGAAAAAAACGGCAAGGCATTATTTTGCGATGCAGGAAATTGTGTAGAGTTTAAATCAACTTGTCAAAACAATGAATTAGATAACGGCGAATTATGCGATTATGATGGATCTGGAAAAGCACTTTTCATATCCCCTTTAAATATTGACAATTCTTGTGCTAATAACCCTAGTTTAAATAAAGGCGAATCTCCTTGGGTTAGTGGGGATATTGGCTGTATAAAAGAGACATGTGGACTTGATTTTAGCAAATGCAATAGCCAAGCCGACCTTTGTGGGGATGGAATTAAGCAGGATTTTGAGGAATGCGATGGGTCTGATTTTGGAAACTTAAAGAATTGCGAAGACCTTGATAAGAAATTTGGAAGTGGCAACCTTTTGTGTAAAACTGATTGTACAATTGATAAGAACGCTTGTGTTGAGAAGCCAAAGAATGAAACACTATTTTGTTCTGATGGAATCAATAATGACGATTACTTTGATAACGCTTCAGACTGTCTTGATGGAAACATAAGCACTTGTACAGATTGCCAAGATAGAGATTGTAACAAAATAGGATATTGTGAATTTCAGATAGAAATATCTTGTATGGATGGAATTGATAATGACCAAGATGGTAAAATAGATGAGGAAGATAGTGATTGCATAGAACTATTTGATTGGAATAATAATAAGGGTTATTGTTCTATTTATTATAATGATGATAACCAAAAGAAAGCTTGTTATATTAAAACTGGACATGAATGCGTTAAAAACGGAAATAAAAGAGGAGATTTTATATGCAATGATGGAGAATGGGTATCAACAAAACTATTGGCAGTAAACGACCTTCTTTTGAATTTTCCAAATGCGCCAAATGATTATTACATACTTCATTGCGGAAACCCTAAAGAGGTCTTTAACCGAGTCAATTATAATACTCAGGATTTCAAAAATGTTGATAATATGCTTACAAGCTGCACTGATTTTGCTTGCGCTTACAAAAATGATAAAAATGATAGCGCAATACTTCTAGCAATAAGCGCTCAGTGCAAGCCAACAGAAAATTCTTGGGCATATAAGGATTTTTTCCCATCATATATTTTTACAAAGACCCCGCCAGAATCTGATTGGTTCAATACTTCGGGATACGAGAAGATACCTCCATTACAAGGTTACAACCTCTTTTTAAATGGGGATTCAAACTTTTTGGTTTACTCAAACAAGGAATTATTCAACCCAAGTTTAAATACACAATTAGCATCATCAGCAATGAATGGATTTAGTATAATTTCAAATAACGATTTTAAGAATTCAAAAAGTTTTGATTCTTTTTTCATTTACCAAATGGCTAGTGCAAAATCAATGGGTAAAAGATTAAATGTTAATGCATCTTTTTATGCAGGGGTTGTTTTCCAAGGGATGGATATCACAACGATTTGTGAAACACTAAAAGCAAAATACCAAGATAACTCACTTTGCATATCAAGCCAAAACGCAGGGTATATCTTTTCAACATCAAGTGATTCTAATCAGGAGATATACAAAAAACATTGGCCTGAATATAGTTTGATGGTGTTTAATAGCTTTTTTACATAGGTTTTGTTTTTTTCTATTTTTTCAAATAAAAATTTAAATAATATTTGATGATACAAGATGCTAAAAAGAGGTCAGGTTACTGCTTTTGTGATTTTAGGGGTAATATTGGTTTTTACTATTTTTCTTGGTGTACTAATCATGCAAAATTCAAAACCTATTACAACTGATTCTAAAATAGATGATGCGCTTGTTTTAAGAGAGATTAAAACCTGTCTTGACTCCAAACTTAAATACTCAATTCTAACCTCAGGAAAACAAACAGGGTTACTTTATAATTTTCAAGGTGGCGAAAATAAACTACAAGGAATAAATCTAAATTACAATGACCAATATTATATACCTTACTCGCTTCCTTATATCGAGCCAAGAATTTTTTATGAATCAAATCTTTATTTTCCCTATATTTGTCCAGGTACTCCTAAAACAGAACAGAGGGAAAATTTTATTGGATTATATCCTTTTGATGATTCGAATAATTTAGTTCTTAAAAATGGGTGTATTAGGTCAAATAAGACTTCAATTATAATAAATCTTGCTGATATTGATAGTGAAATGTCTAGGCGTTCTTTTCAAACTAATATATTTCATTATATTAATAGTACCCTTGAAGAGTGTTATGATATTGATTCAAAGATATATCCATACTCTTTACAATCTGATGAAAATGCAAAAGTTGAGTTAATTTTCTCAAAGAATGATGTGATTTTGAAAGTTAAAAGGGCCTTAAAATTAACAAAGGATTCAAAACTTGTAAAGACGATAACTGCACCAATCGAAATAAATGGAAAAATAAGGCTTAGAGAACATTACGAGTTTTTAAAAGAGGTTATGGAAAAAGAGATTTCTGATGCAAGTTTTAATCCTATAGAGCATTCAAGAGATGGTTTTGTGGTAAATATTTTTAGAAATGCGTCTAATAATGATGATGTTATTTCTATTAAGGATATTCAAAGCTATATTGATGGAGAGAAATTTGAGATCTATGTAGCAAAAAAAAACAATTATCCGATAATTTCTTATTCTCCAAGCAAAGTATTTTTTCCACAATTAAACAACCCCGATAACTTAAATCCATTTTATGAACCTTTGGCCATTAATTTAAGTACAATATTGGTTAATAAATTGATTTCAGATTATAACGACGATAATCCTGCCAATAGGTTGCAAGGTTATCCTGATGATGAGGCAACTTTTTCAAATAATTTAGAAGATTTTAGGAAATATATGATATATTGGATACATAACAGTAGTAATCTTTTTGAGGTTTTTGATAGAGAAGAAGATAGATTAAGTGTTACAAACAAAACAAATTTCACAAGTTTTGGGAATCTTTTTGAGGTAAACATAACAGCATGTGATGAGGAGCCACTTTGTGTCAGTCAAAGATTTTTGTTTAATGTGACAAAGTGATAACGATAAAGTCCCATAATGGCAATATTTGAATCTTTTTTCAGTGATTTTTTCAATTGTTTTTTTATATTAAAAGAATATAGGCAAAGGAGAACATAGGCAAAGGAGAACATAGGTTATATAGTGCATGATTTATTTCGAATCAATTGAATTCATAATTCATATTGAAGGGTTTGTGAGAAGTGCTTTAGAAAAATATATAAATACTGCAATCAGGAGAGGACATAGATGAAAGCTATTTTTAATAAAATTGGGTTGTTGGTGGTTTTTGGTGTAATGATTTTATTGTTTAGTGAGCTTGTTTTTTCTGCATGTTGCATAAATCCTGATAGTGATTATGTGTGCAGGGCATATACCTCTCCAAATGTTGATATTACTGCACAGGATTGTTGCGGTGATGATTTGGAATGCATTGCAAATTTCTTTGATCAAAATGATAAAAATTGCGAGGTTGCAAAAGAACAGGGTTTTTGTGATCAGGTGTGCTGTTGTATTGATTATTATACTCAGATTCAAACAATGTATCAGATAGTATGCCTATCAAAGATTTTTGAAACGCATGATGAAACTTTCTTTACAGATGAACAGATTGAAAATATTTTAAAAATGAGAATTCTTGAACCTGCAGATAATTGTTTGGATCAATGCAACATTAAGGCACTACCTTCTCCAAGTCCCTCTCAAACGATTTCTCCTCAAGGAGAGGTTATACTTAATAATTTTGATGTGGATACAATAGATTCTAAAAGAAAAATAGCTATCACTTGGAATCTACAAATCCCTTTTGATTTTCAATTGGTTTCTCTTAATATAAACAAATGTGAGACAAGTGGAAGGAATAATGAATGCTTAAATGAAGTGAACAAGTTTCCTGTTGCTAATGTTGGTTTTTATGAGGATTCATCAGTTTCATTTGGGAAATGCTATTCTTATTATCTCTCAATAGATTATAAGGATTCAACTGGAGCTTCAAAAACAAAGGTGTTTAGCCAAAAGGCAAATGATTGCGTTGGAAGTGCAATATGTGAAAACAAAAAACTTTTTAGTATTTTTTGCCAAGAGGATAAAATATTTAGTTGTGAGGCAGATAATACCTTAATAAACCATAACAAAAAATGCAATTTAGAAGCTTCTTTTTGTTCTGATTCTTCTGGAAGATTAGGAATGTATAGTGCAAGTTGCGATACTCAACAAAATGAGTATTATTGTTATGCTGATAAAGCACCTAGTGGAATTAAATACTGTTATGATTGTTCAATAAATAATAAATTCATTGAATGTTATGATTACAAATCAAAAACAGCTTGTGAGAAAGACAATTGCAACGTTGGATCTAGCGGGTGTACATGGAAACCTTTGGCAAGTGGTCTAGGAATAGATTTAGGCGTTTGTGTTGATTCCAATAAAGACAATTGTAATTATTGCGGAAACCTTTTTGCAACAATAGTACCTTCATCAAAAGAGCCTAATGCAGGGAATTCATTACTATTTTCTAAATGCAATGATAAATTATTAAGCCTACTATCAGTTGATGGTTTTACGTGCGCTAAAACAAATTATTGCTTTCAAAATAATATTAAAACATGTGCAGATTATAAGGATGAATATCGTTGCACTGCCGATGAATGCAGTTTAAATGCAAATTGTATTTGGTTAAATAATCTATGTGGAAAGGATTTAGATGACGATCAAAAACATGATTGTGAAGGGCTAACAGGAGAAGCACTTGCCGAATGTGAAGGGGACATATATCCCCCAAACTCAAACATTTTTGTTGTGGGGTCAAAGAATAATCTATTTGGTATGAATCTTTCATTCTCGGTTAAAGATAGGGCTGGTTTGGATAATACTCCTAAGGATATAAGTGATTTTAGAAGTCAAGGATACAGTTTATATCTTTGTGCACAAGAACAAAATAGTGCAGGGAATTCACTACCTTTGTGTATGGGACAATCGCCTAGCATTTCTTCAAAGGGAATAAATTATCAGGGTGGTTACATAAGTAACATTATGCCGTTAGTAGCCCAAGGTTATTTTGAATATGGAAAAAACAACAAAATAAAATATTATGCTTTAGACCCTGCTGGAAATTATCAAACGAAATACAATGAGTTGGTAGTAGATTTGACAGGTGTTGAAACCTGCAAGTCTGATTTTGATTGCGGATATAAGGGTATTTGTTCAGGTGTTAAAAGGTCGTGTCAAGGTAATGTGTTTGTAAATACATGTGAGGGCGCACTTGAGTCATTTAAAAAAGATCCATTGTCAGGATACGAAGCTATTGAGGAAAGTTGTGATGGGCTTGATAATAATTGCGATGGCGTAGTTGATGAGGAACTTGCAAAAATCTGCTATTTAGATGAAGATGGGGATGGGCAGGGCGATCCTTTAAAAGTGATGACTTATTGTAATATAGAAGACAAACCTCAAAATTGCATTTCTTTAGATGATTCGTGTAAGGCCAATTCTGATTGTAATGATACTAACCCATTAGTTTATTATGGTGCATATGAAGGTCCAAAAGATAACTCCTGTTTTGATGGTATAGATAATGATTGTGATGGGTATGCTGATAAAGCAGATTCCAAATGTCCTTCCTTTGATTGTAATTGTGGTGACCCTTTGTATGGTGCACCTAACAATTGTGCTGATTTTGATGGAGACTTAGTAGGTTGTACTTGTTTTTGTGATAATGATGTAAGTTGCAATTGTGGTCCTGACCATTTTGATAATGATATAGATGGAGATGGAATTCCAAACTGGTTAGATATTGAGCCTTTAACTCCAAAGCGTTGTAGGGGCAATCATCCTGTAAATGCGCCAAATAACCCTTTCATAGACTTAAGAGGCAAGGCACTTGATACGGATGGAGATGGTGTTTGCGATGCTGCAGATAAATGTCCTAACACTATCCCTGGTTGCGCTGTGGAAACCAATTTGAGTCATCCAAGGGCCGGTTGTCCTAAAGATTGTACAGATTTTGGTTCTATATGTTCGTTTGATCCTGACTGTTTCTCATGTCAAAGCTGTCCTGAATGTGGAGGTGGCAATCCAAATTATTGTACAAGACTTATTTGTGAGAATGCCTGTGGAGAGGATCAATGCTGTATTTTTAATAGAACTATGATTTCTGTTGGAAACATTGAATTTGGATATTGTTATAACGGAAGTATCTTTAAAGGTCAGTATTGTAGTAATAATAAAAAAGATGATTTTGTACGTGAAACAGATGTTGATTGTGGAGGATGTGTGTGCGATCCTTGTTCTGTTGGGAAGGAGTGTATTGAAGATAGTGATTGTATTACTGGCTTTTGCAATGAAGGCAAGTGTGATAACAAGACCTATTGGGAAGAGATGTGCAATAACAAAAAATTTGATGCCACTTTTGAGTCCGATGTTGATTGTGGCGGAATCTGTCTTAAGTTTAACAAGAGTTGTCTTTCAGGCAAAAACTGCACGAATAATTCGGATTGCTTATCAGGTATATGCCAAAATAATACTTGCGTTAGTAGTGATTATCTAAAATCTTTATGCACAAACCTTAAGAAAGACTCCTTAAATCAAGAAACAGATATTGATTGTGGCGGTCCTTATTGTGAAAGGTGTGCTTTGAATAAAACTTGTAAGGTAGACCCTGATTGTTTATCAGGCAAATGCTTTAATGGAACTTGTAAGACTAATGAACTTGTTACATGCTATTTTGATTTTGATGGAGACGGGTATGGAAATTCATCAAGGTCTGCAACATATTGGCTTTTGAATGAAACCCCTCCTACAATTGGAAATGTCAAATGTGTTCTGAAAGGGGGGGATTGTAATGATAATAGCACTCATATTAATCCAGGTGTTAATGAAAGCTACAAAACTCTTGTTAATGGCGTAGCAGGTGGGCTTTGTTTTGATGGTATAGATAATGATTGTGATGGAAAAATAGATTTAGCGGACCCTGGATGTCCAATATATCCTTGTAACTGTGGTATAGAAGGAGTGCCAAACGATTGTGCTGATTTTGATTCGGATTTGCTTGACTGCGATTGTTTTTGTTCAAATAAGCCAGGATATGACCCTGATTGCAGGTGTGGTCCTGATAGATTTGATAATGATAAAGATGGCGATGGGATTATCAACCATTTGGATAAACAAGCATTTACATCCGTAGAGTGCAGTGGAGGCAATAATCGTTGGGTTGCAAAATATGTATCTGCTGATGGAATTGCAATTGATAGTGATAATGATGGTGTTTGTGATGCAATTGATATGTGCAAAAGTACTCCTTTAGGGTGTGTTGTAGATAAGAACGCTTCAAACCTATACCCTGGATGTCCTTTAAGTTGTGAAGGATATCCAATTAGTGTTTGTTCAGGAGATGAGTTCTGCGCAAGATGTAGTAAATGTGCTGATTGTGGCAGAGGCATACTCGAGATGTGTACTGAGCAGGTCTGCAGTTCTTGTGGCAATTGCGTTTTCACAGCAGTAAATTCCACAGATCAATACACCTATGGAAACTGTACAAAGAAGGTTGAGAAAAACATAACTGATGCTTGTAAAAACAATATTAAGGATAACTATGAAACTGATATTGATTGTGGAGGAGAATATTGTGATAAATGCGAACTAAACAAAACTTGTAAGCTAAATACTGATTGTAAATCGGGTGCTTGCAGTACCGCATTGGGTAAATGTATCGAAAATACAATTACGCCAAAAGAAGAAACATTACAACAAAAATGCGCAAATGGGAAACATGATTCTCAGGAATCTGATGTTGATTGCGGTGGAGATTGTGCGGATTTGGGAAACAAATGCGCTGTTGGAAAAATATGTTTTAATGACAAAGACTGCGCTCAAGGTGAATGTTTATATAATCCATCACTACTTAAAAAAGTGTGCACGGTTAAATCTTGTACGCCTACTGGTAATAATTGTGGTGGAGATTGTCCTGCTAAATGCATAAATGGAGATAATTGCATGCGCGCAAGTGATTGTATGAGTAGTTATTGTTCATCCAGTGGTAAATGCGAGAGTAAACAACAAACCCTTCCAACACCTCCAGAAGATGAACAAAAGGGAGGAGCAGGATTCCTGATCTTTATTTTAGTGATACTTTTGATTGGTATTGGTGTTGTTGTATATTTCCTATTTTTTAATACAAGCTCAAACAAGAAAAAATCCGATGGATCAAGTTATCAAGGGAGTATGACCTCTTCAACTTCAAAATCGCAACAACCTTTCAAAGGACAAGGAATGAGAAGTATGGGCCCTGGTCCTTTGTCAAGTGCGATGAGACCACCAATTAAAAAAGAGTCATCTCTAAAAGGAAATGATGTGTTTTCAGCATTTGAAGAAAAAGATGCTAGTCAAAAAAATCTAAATGAACAAGGTCAAAATGAACAAGGGTTAAAATCGCAGGATTTAGGTGGCAAGGCCCAAGGCAGTTTAGGAAAATCTTATCCAAATAATCCAAAAATCGGTTGGCAAGAGCAGTCTGTTGCTGATAAAGAAGGCATAAAGGGTCAAGAAAATATAGAGCTAAAGAAGATAATCCCTACACCTACCCTTAAAGGTAGCGAGAATATATCCAAAAAAACAGAAAAGTATGATAGCGAGAAACAAAAGGTAATAAATAAACTTGAAGGGGTTGTTGGAAAAGAAAATCCAAAACAAAAATTAGATGATTTTGAAAGGCTATCAAGCCTATCAACTGGTGAGGATGTTGAAACAAAAAACAGATTTGATTTAAAAAAATCTCCAAGCAAAAAGAGTGATGGCAGTAAAATAAAAAACATTAAAAGCCAAAGTAAACAAAAGGTCGCCATAAAATCAAGTACTTCAAAAAGCAAATCCTACTCAAAAGGGTCTTCTTCAAAAAAAAGTGTAGCAGGTTCAAAGTCTAAGAAATGAAATATTATTACAAATAATCTAAAGGCATGATTAGACTATTAAAATATTTTACAGATATTTTACAGATATTTTACATATATTTTATTTGACAAAGATTTGAACGCATGATTAAACTATTGCTGGACTAATAAACTAGTGCAAGATTAAACTAGTTCAAGATTGAGCTATCAAGTCATTGCAAGATTGTCTGAGTTTGATCTTGAGATGTTTAAGATTGAGCTATTAAAAAATGTAACAAGGGATTTATTGCAAGATAAGGATATTAAGAATTTAGCAAAGGGTCCAATTTAAAACCTTGCGAGAGGATATTGTGAGGGCAAAACCTAAAACATATTTATTTATTTATTTATCAATATTTTTTTCAAAGTTGTAAACATTGGTGTAAATTATGGGTAAAGGCGCAGTTGTGGAGAATTCAATTGGAATTATGATAGCTGTTGCTATTATGGTAGTTATAATCTTTTTAGGGGTGAAAGGCTTTTCTTCTATTTCAAATATGCTTTCTTCAAATCAAGAGATTAAGTTTAAAGATAATTTATATGCATCATTTCAAAACGTAAGGAGTATGGGTTATTTAAGCTCTGATTCTTTTACAATTAAAGGTCATGGCAAGGTAAGAAGGCTTTGTTTTGTGGATATTAGTCAAGCAAATCATTTTAATCAAGAGTCTTTTTTTGATTCTAATATCTTTCAGATTATTAAATCAGGCCAAACAAATAATGTTTTTCCTATTGGAAGTGAGAATTACTATAATCTAGGCGAGATTTCAGTTGATTCAGATAATGATGGAATTAAAGATAATTTAGATGTTTCTTTAGGGGAGATTAATGGCGGGGGGTTTGTTTGCATTGAGTCTAACGCTGGATACTTTAGTTTTGTTTTGACAAATATGGGAAGAAGTGTTATGGTCTCTACAAAATAAGTTCTTTTAAATAGGAGCTTTAGGTCCAACAGGACCAACAGGAAGTCAAGGTCTCTACAAAATAAGTTCCTTTAAACAAAGAAAAGTATTAATATTTATTAGTAAGTATGTAAGTCTCAAATATGTGAGTTTCTACAAGATAAGTTCTTTGAAATGGATGTTAATCTAAAAATTTTTTAAGTATATTTAAATAGCTAAAGATATTAATTCTTTTTATATATTGATTAATAGAAAAGCATACCTTGTGTTTCAACATTAGGACTTGGTACGCTTTTTTGTAATCAACAACCTCGCTTTAATACAGCGCAGGCTTCTATATTACCAACATACCTCGTCTTTTAGGGTGAGGTTGTTGATTCTATCTGGATATTTATTCTATTTTGGGAGTAATTCTACGCCCTATATTTATTCTATTCAGATATTTATTGAAAATCTCACAATGTGAGATTTGTTAGGGGTTTAATAGCCCTCACTTTAGTGTGAGATTTTCAATTTTAAAATTTATCCTCAATCACTGAGTCCGTAAATACCCGCAACTTTAGGTAGGGGATAGGACGAACAATTAAGAGGATGAATTTTAATTATTTTTCTTTTATCTTAAGAATATTAGTTTATAAATTTCTGTTTGTTAGCTAGGGTCTTTTTTAATACTTTTCTTTGCAAGGTCTTATCTGACTACGCTAAAAGATTAAAAACTATGGAAAATGTTTGAGGAGTTGATGAACTGAAAAAACTCGGTATAAGTGCAGACTTATCTCGCGAATTGTCTAGGTTAATCGTTATGTGAATCCGTATATTCAAACTTTAGGCCCAAGAATAAACCTCAAGACCAAAGTATGCGAATGAAAGAGGATTTCATAAAATCAATAAGTTTTAAATATAGAGCTTTTTAATGTAAGTGTATAAGCTATTAGGTTTTGGTAGATATGAACAGAAAAAGTGCTTTGGAATTATCTTTTAATTTTATATTTGCAATGATCTCAGCAGTAGTGATTTTTACTATTGCTTTTGGAGTTATCAGCTCAATTACTAAGACTGCGACAGCTGAGAAATCCCTTGAATTAAAAACATATATCACAAATCAATTTAGCTCAAACCTAAATCAGGGAGGAGAGAGCGATTATATCCCTTTGTCTTCAAATATGATTTTTAGTCAAAGCTGTGATAAGATAAGTTTTCTTGAGAATTCAATTGATACTTACAATTATCCAGTATTTTCATTAGGAAAGATAAAAACTAATACACTTGGCATTAGTACAAAGAAGATTCTATTGCCTACTTATATTAGCAATGTGGTCTATTTGTATCCTCCTTCAAAAATCTATCTTTATTGTAAGGATTGTGATAATCCATTAGATGTGCCTGATATATTCTATCTTCTTTCAAGGTCAATTAAGCCTGCTAAACTTGCCTCGTTTAAGGACGTTTTAGAGATTAAGATAATAGGAAAAGAGTTTGATTTAACTAATGAAGAGATTAAACAGATTAAAAAATCAGATATTTTGGTGTATCCTGATAATGAAAATGCACCTGAAAATTTATGTAATTATTTTATTTGCAAAGAAATTAAAGTAGATGACTCTTATAAATTTCAAGATTTTTATAAAAATCTAGTGTATTCTAATCGTCATGATTATCCTGTTGGTTTTGTTTCGTTTAATGGGAATACTATGTATTTTTTAGGTGAAGAAAGTCTATTTGGAGCATTACTATCTGATAATGCAAGTTTGTATGATTGTAACCTTTTAAAGATGCTTTTTGGGATTAATAGGATAAGCTCTGTAAACAAAAAACGTCTTGAGATACTAAAATTTGAAGGAGGGGCATTTTCAACTGATGATAACTGCAAAGAGATATATACATCTTCTGTAAACGCGTATGCGGGGTTGTTAAAATTATTGGATGATTTAGTAAATCAAGATGACGATTATAATCCTAATACAATTACTCTTGATGTTCTTAAAGATATAAGAAAATCTATTTTTTTGTTATCTGAGTTAAACTATAATGCTACAAGGTATTCATGTCCTAATATCTATTAGAGAAAAGAATTAAGTATCAAAAAAATGAAACTGTGAAAATAATGAAAGATCAAAATAAATCAGTTGATATCATTAGATTCAATCATAAAAGCTTTAAAAAAGCTCAGTTTAAGGTAATGGAGTCAATAATGGCTCTTGTATTTATCATAATAATACTTGCTTTGGTGGGGGTTTTTGTTGCAAACAGTCAGATAAACAAATCGCAGTCGAGGATAAAAGATTCTGCAAAGGAGATTTTATCAGCAGGTGTTTTTAGGGTATTGAGTTTACCTGATTTTAAGTGCAGTATGGATTATGAGTACTATTGTGTGGATTTACAAAAGGCTCTTGCAATACAAGAGGTTTCTGAAACAAATAGCAGTTATAGGAATTTTTTAAGAACGATAATAGGGGTGGATAGTGAGATTAGGATTATTTCAACATATCCTATTGATTTTAACTTTACTTTTTATAATTCAACAAATCCGCAAGGTTATAAAACACGTTATGTGTTAAACGTTCCTGTTTTGATATCTAACCAGTCTAATTACAATAGCTTAGGTTTTGGAGTGATTGAGGTGAAGGGTTATCTTAGGTAAAATGATGGGTTTTAATAACAATAATATTAACAATATTATCAATAGTAATAGTAGTAACAGTAGTAACAGTAGTAGCAGTAGTAACAGTAGTAGCAGTAGTAACAGTAGTAGTAGTAGCAGTAGTAGCAGTAGTAGCAGCAGTAGCAGTAGTAGTAGTAGTAACAGTAGTAACAGTAGTAGCAGTAGTAACAGTAGTAACAGTAGTAGCAGTAGTAACAGTAGTAGCAGTAGTAATAACAATAGAAATGACAATATAAATAATGGAAGAAACAACAGTAATATAGACACCAATCCTCTGTTGTTAATAGCTAGACGGATTAGTAACAATAGTAATAATGGAAATAATAGTAATAACCGTAGTTTTCCAAAGCATTTCCAAGAGACACTTTTAAGTGCAGGTATCAATGACAATAGAAATAATAGTAGAAATATTGGTAGAAACAACAGTAATATAGACACCAATCCTCTGTTGTTAATAGCTAGACGGATTAGTAACAATAGTAATAATGGAAATAATAGTAATAACCGTAGTTTTCCAAAGCATTTCCAAGAGACACTTTTAAGTGCAGGTATCAATGACAATAGAAATAATAGTAGAAATATTGGAAGAAACAACATTAATATAGACACCAATCCTCTGTTGTTAATAGCTAGACGGATTAGTAATAATAGCACTAATAATAGTAGTAATAGCAATAAGAGTAATAGTAACAGTAATAGTAATAATATCAAGAATATAAATTGCAATAGTAATGATTGTAATAGAAAAGGCAATAATGACATAAACAATGACATAAACAATAAGATAAACAATGACATAAACAATAAGATAAACAATGACATAAACAATAAGATAAACAAT